>JAHYZZ010000003.1:0-42176 GCA_019424135.1 Lachnospiraceae bacterium | reverse complement strand
CCGAAAGGTTTGGTGATATAATCATCTGCCCCCAGATCCAGTGCAGTCACCTTGTCTCTTTCGCTGCTGCGTGCAGAGACAACGATAATGGGACAGCTGGTCCACTGACGGACAGAAGAGATGATTTCATTTCCATCAATATCCGGAAGCCCCAGATCCAAGAGGATAATATCCGGACATTGGGAAGCGATAAGAGCCAGTCCTGCTTTGCCGGAAGCAGCCGTGAAAACCTTGTAGTTGTTGGCTTTTAAAGCTTTTGTCATAAAATCTAGAATATTTTTTTCATCTTCGATGATCAGAATAGAATAACTAGGGGTTATCATTTGTTGTCCTCCTTAGGAAGTGTAAAATAAAATTCAGCGCCGGACGCATGGTTTCTGGCAGCAATCGTGCCGCCATGTGCCTGTATGATGGTATTGCAGATAGAAAGGCCGATTCCCATGCCCCGGTGAGCATCCGATGTAGAAGGCTTTTTATACTGTCCGCTTAAAATCAGGGGAAGAATGTCGATGTCGATGCCTTTCCCGTGGTCCATTACATGGAAGGTCACAAAGTCCCTTTCTTCGGTGACTGACAATTCTATCGGATCTTTACTTCCCGAGTGAACCAGAGCGTTTTCCAGAAGGTTAATCAGAACCTGCTCGATGAGCAGAGGATCCATTGGAATCATTAACACCTGCTCTGGAATGAATACCTTGATAGAAGCGTAGGGAAGTCTTTTCTTTAGCCTGGTGATGGCCTCGGAAACCACTTCTTCCACGATGATATCAGGTTCTTTGTTTACTCTGCCTCCGTCATTTTGGATACGGGTAACGGACAGGAGGTTCTCGACCATGTTAAGAAGCCAGTGGGAATCTTCATTGATGGTAGAGATCAGATCCATACACTCTTCCTGTGTCAGATGTTCATGATTGTCCAGATAAGAAGCAGATGCACCTATGATACTGGTCAGGGGCGTACGTAAATCATGAGAGACAGCCCGGAGAAGGTTGGCGCGAATCCGTTCTTTTTCTGATTCGTTGATCTTGCGTTCTCTTTCTGCAATCATCTGATCCTGCTTTTTCAGACGTATGGTGGCGGTGCTTGTAAGGATAGCAATCGTCAGCATGCAGATAAAAGAGATAGGATACCCTGTCAGTGTAAAATTAACTGCAAAATATGGATATGTAAAAAAACAGTTGATGCATACGACACTGAAAAATGCAGAAAAAATACCATAGGGATAGCTGGCCGTGTGCAGAGAAATCAATAGCAGAGCCAGAATATAAATCAGTGCAATATTTACAGTGTTATCCTGGATAAAATAAAAAATGAAAAAGGCCAGTGCAGTTGCCGCCAGCAGGAGAGCCAGCGTATATATAATATTGTTTATAATCTTTTTTACAGATGTTTCTTCCATATTTTGTATTATAGCATCAAAAATAAAATAAGGAAATAAAAGAAAAGAAAGAAGCATATATTACCAGTAACAGCCCGATCCGGAGACGAAAAAATGAAAGCAGGAAGAATTGTATGGTGGGTGATCATTGGGATGACAGTCTCAGGAATGGCAGGATATCTGGCAGAACATGCGACAGTTTCTTCTAATGTGAATGGAAGAGAACTGCCGATCTGTTCGGTTAGAACCGATAAACCAGAGGTGGCACTGACTTTTGACGTTGCCTGGAATGGGGAAGATGTGGAAGAGATTTTGGAGATACTGGAGGAAGAAGAGGTGAAAGCAACGTTTTTTGTCACTGGAGAATGGGCAAAAAAACATCCGGATATTTTAAAGCGGATGGCGGCGTCAGGACATGATCTGGGCAATCATTCCATGAATCATCGGAATATGACACAGATGTCTTATGACGAGAAAAAAAAGGAAATCTTGGATACCCATGAAATAGTCCGAAAAATGGCGGGAGTAGAAATGCAACTTTTTCGAACCCCTTATGGAAGTTACGATGATGAGGTAATCAAGACGGCAGATGAATTGGGGTACCGTACAATTGAGTGGAATATTGATACGATGGACTGGAAGGATTATGGGGCAAATGATATTGTGAAAACAGTCCTGGAGCATAAGGATCTGGGAAATGGAGCAATCATCCGCGCGCATGGGGGAACAAAATATATGGCGGCAGCATTAAAGCCACTGATCGAGGGAATTTGGGAGAAAGGACTGGAACTGGTGCCGGTATCGGAATTGATCTATCGGCAGGATTATCACATGGATGTAACAGGACGCCAGATTCCTGATGAAAAAAATTAGCTGGGTACAGGGGGGGCCAAAATATGCTATAATGCTTGTGCATTACATTCAGGAGTGATTAAGAATGGAAAATAAAGTATCAGTGATCAGCATTATATTAAAGGAGGAAGAAGCGGCAGGAGAAGTCAACAGACTTCTGCATGAGTTCCGTGAATATATCGTGGGGCGAATGGGGATCCCATACAGGGACCGTGGAATCTCGATCATCAGTATTGTAATCGATGCACCTAAGGATGCCACCAGCGCTCTTTCGGGAAAGCTTGGCATGATCCCCGGTGTTACAGCGAAGACACTGACAGCGAAACTATAGACATGTCCCTAAATTCTGCGTATGCCGTTTTGAAGCTCTTCTGCCCATTTTTGCAGATTATAAGTTCTTCCGCCAAACAGCTTCAAGATGACGCCGGTAGGGTTGTCAGAATTAGCAAAGGCATTGGCTTCGTCAGTGTCTACGTGCATGGCAAGAGCAAAATTAGGGTCAACGCGCACGATCACGTCTGCAAAGATCAAAGAGCGCTCGTAGCTTTCCATGATGACGAAAACTTCTTCTTTGTCTTTGACATGCATCTGAAGAGCCTGGAAGGGAGTCATATGGATATGCCGTTTAGCGACAATCACGCCATGGTCAAGATCTATAGAGCCGCAAGGACCGATCAAGGTACAGCCGGGAGTGTCTTTGGTGTCTCCAGACTGGCGGATTACCGCTGGGACGCCGAGCCTTCGGGTGTCGGTCATGGACAGCTCAAGCTGGGTTTCGGAACGGAAAGGACCAAGGACAGCCACATTTTCGAAGGAGCCTTTGGGTCCCTTGACACTGAGACGCTCTTTAGCCGCATATTGACCAGGCTGGCTTAAGTTGGATTTAAAAGTCAGATTCTTTCCCTCGCCGAACAGGGCTTCAAAATCCCTACGGCACAGGTGGATATGTCTGGCGCTGGTTTCAATTGGGATAGAATAACTCATGACAAATGCTCCTTTCAAAATCTCTGAATAGTCTTATTTTAGCAGACGAAATGACAGGTTTCAATCTGGAATCATATTCAGGGAAAGGATTTTTCTTTATTTTTGACTGTATATGCATTATAATAGCAATTGTTAGTAAACGATGGCGTTTTCATTGAGGGTATGAGAACGCCCATTTTTATATGGAAAAGGAGGCGTGAATAAAAATGCGTAATTTTACACGTGAAGATATTTTTCAGATGGTAGAAGAGGAGGATGTCGGGTTCATCCGGCTTCAGTTTACCGATATTTTCGGTACATTTAAAAATGTGGCGGTGACGGCAAGCCAGCTGGAACGCGCATTGAATAATCAGTGTATGTTTGACGGGTCTTCTATCGAAGGCTTTGCACGAGTAGAGGATTCGGATATGTATCTGCATCCGGATCTGAATACGTTTGCTACATTTCCGTGGAGACCACAGCAGGGGAAAGTGGCTCGTCTGATCTGTGATGTATATAAAACCGATGGGAGTGTTCTGGATAGTGATCCCAGGTACGTATTGAAACGGGTGCTTAAGGAAGCAAAAGACATGGGATATACCCTTGATGTGGGACCGGAATGCGAGTTCTTTTTGTTCCATGCAGATGAGGATGGAACGCCTACGACGCTTACCCATGAAAAAGCAACATATTTTGACGTAGGACCTGTTGACCTGGGCGAAAATGCCAGACGGGATATGGTGCTTACGCTAGAAGACATGGGATTTGTCATCGAGTCCTCTCACCATGAAAAGGCACCGGCCCAGCATGAGATCGATTTTCATTATGATGAAGCTTTAGCGACAGCGGACAATATCATGACAGCCAAGATGGTGGTGAAGACGATTGCCAAGCGTCATGGTCTTCATGGAACCTTTATGCCGAAACCCAAATATGGATTGAACGGTTCAGGTATGCACTTAAATCTGTCTCTGAGAAGGGATGGTGTAAATGTATTCTCTAATCCAGAGGATGAAAAGGGACTGAGCCAGGAAGCGTACTACTTTATTGGCGGTATCATGAGACACATCAAGGCGATTACTTTTATTACCAATCCCACCGTAAATTCTTATAAACGTCTGGTGCCAGGGTATGAGGCGCCAGTATACATTGCCTGGTCGGCGAAGAACCGTACGCCTTTGATCCGGATTCCGGCCAGCGGTCCGGAATCCCGAAGAATCGAGCTTAGGAGCCCGGATCCGGCGGCTAATCCTTATCTGGCGCTTGCGGTATGTCTGGCTGCCGGGCTGGAAGGTATCCGCAGTCAGATCATGCCGCCGGACAGCATTGACTGCAACATTTTTGAAATGGGAGAAGAAGGAAGACGAAAAGCTGGGATCGAGAGACTGCCGGGCAGTCTTCTGGAAGCGGCCAGAGAGTTTCATAAGGATCCGTTTATTACAAATGTGCTTGGAGAAGAGCTGTCTAGAAAATACATTCGGGCAAAGACAAAAGAGTATGCAGAATATAGAGAGCAGGTCACGGAGTGGGAATTAGAAAAGTATCTGCACGTCATCTAGTACAGGAGGTGGCAGGTTGATAGGTATTATCGTTGTTTTTCCTAATAGAGAAAATGCTGCAAACATCCGCAATCTGCTGGTGAGGTATGGGATGACAGTATCCGGCGTATGTACGACGGGAGCTCAGGCAATGAACTATGCCGATTCTCTGGATGAGGGAATCGTGGTCTGTGGATACAAAATGAAGGATATGATGTATACAGAGCTGCGAGAATATCTTCCAGATGCTTTCGAGATGCTTCTGATCGCTTCCAAGGATAAGTGGAGCGACGGACAGGCAGAAGGAGTGATGGGACTGTCGATGCCCATCAAAGTGCAGGATCTGATCAGTACACTGGAAATGATGCTGACAGATATGGAACGCCGGCGCAAAAAGAGAAAGCTTGAGAAAAAAAAGAGAAGCCCAAGGGAGCAGGAATTGATCCTAAAGGCCAAGGAGCTTTTGATGGAGCGCAATAACATGTCCGAGGACGAGGCGCATAGATACCTTCAAAAGAGCAGTATGGAAAGCGGGACAAATATGGTTGAGACAGCAGAAATGGTATTGAGCATGATGTCAAAGTAAGAGGTAAAGGAGAATAGAGAACATGAAGTTTACTAAGATGCAGGGATTGGGGAACGACTATGTCTACGTGAACTGTATGGAGCAGAGGATCGACGACCCAGAAGGATTGGCAAGACGCATAAGTGACCGTCATTTTGGCATCGGTTCGGACGGACTGATCTTGATCTGTCCGTCCGACAAGGCGGATTTTGAGATGAGGATGTATAATGCGGACGGATCTAGAGGCGAGATGTGCGGCAACGGAATCCGGTGTGTGGCAAAATATGTCTATGATTATGGCTTGACGGATCAAACGTCTATCTCTGTGGAAACATTGGCCGGAATCAAATATCTGGAGCTGGATGTTCAAGACGGAAAGGTAGGGCTTGTAAAGGTAGATATGGGTACACCCATCCTGGAGCCAGAAAAAATCCCGGTAGCTGCAGAGGGCAGCCAGGTGGTGGACGAGCCACTTCTTGTGGATGGGAAGATGTTTCGGATGACTTGTGTATCCATGGGAAATCCCCACGCTGTGATTTTTGTTGATGACGTGCAGGGAATGGATCTTGAGAAAATAGGACCGTCTTTTGAGAATCATGACAGGTTCCCGAGAAGGATTAATACAGAGTTTGTCAGAGTCCTTGACAGCAATACCGTAGAGATGCGTGTGTGGGAGCGAGGTTCGGGAGAGACACTGGCCTGTGGGACTGGTGCCTGTGCGACGGCTGTTGCCTGCATTTTAAACGGATATACAAAAGATCAGGTGACGGTAAAACTTCTGGGCGGTGATCTGAAGATTCAGTGGGATCGGCAGGCAGATAAAGTTTATATGACCGGACCGGCAGAAGTAGTGTTTGACGGAGAGATTGATATTTCGTAATGTTTTTAGGAGGAAAAGAACATGTTTAAAGTAAATGAAGATTATCTGAAGCTTCCGGGAAGCTATCTTTTTTCCAGAATCGGGAAAAAAGTAGCGGCATACCAGGAGGCGAATCCAGATAAAAATATTATTCGCCTGGGAATCGGCGATGTAACACAGCCACTGGCTCCGGCTATTATAGAGGCGCTTCACAGTGCAGTAGAGGAGATGGCACATGCAGACACATTTCATGGATATGCACCGGATCTTGGGTATGAGTTTCTGCGAAGTGCCATGGCCAAGAATGATTATCAGGATAAGGGCTGCGATATCGCTGCGGATGAAATCTTTATTTCTGACGGCGCGAAATGCGACTCTGGAAATATCCAGGAGATTTTTGCCAAAGATAATAAAATCGCCGTATGTGATCCGGTGTACCCGGTATATGTGGATACCAATGTTATGGCAGGTCGTACCGGAACCTATGATTCAAAGACGGAGACATGGAGTGATGTAATCTATATGCCTTGTACGGCGGAAACAAATTTTGCACCGGAGCTTCCAAAAGAGACGCCGGATCTGATTTATCTGTGTTTTCCGAATAATCCTACAGGATCTACGATTACAAAGGCACAGCTGCAGGAATGGGTGGACTATGCCAACAAGGTCGGAGCGGTTATCATCTATGATGCGGCATATGAGGCCTATATCTCAGAAGATGACGTGCCTCATACGATTTATGAATGCGAAGGTGCAAGAACCTGTGCCATTGAGCTGAGAAGTTTTTCTAAGAACGCCGGATTTACCGGAGTACGTCTGGGAGCAACGGTGATCCCTAAGGATTTGAAGTGTGGGGATGTCATGCTTCATTCCTTGTGGGCAAGACGCCATGGGACCAAGTATAATGGGGCACCTTATATCGTGCAGAAGGCCGGGGAGGCAGTTTACTCCGAGGCTGGAAAGGCACAGTTAAAAGAGCAGGTGGCTTACTATATGAAGAATGCCCAAGTGATATCCCAGGGGTTAAAGGACGCCGGTTATCAGGTATCCGGAGGGATCAATGCACCTTATATCTGGTTGGAGACGCCAAAGGGTATGACTTCTTGGGAATTTTTTGACTACTTGCTGGAAAAGGCAAATGTGGTAGGAACCCCTGGTTCAGGATTTGGTCCAAGCGGAGAAGGGTACTTCCGTCTGACCGCTTTTGGAAGCTATGAAAATACGGTAGCAGCGATCGAACGGATTAAAAAGATCTAATCAGTCTTGCAGAGAAGCTGCAGTTCTGTCCGGCATTCCTGGGTGTCGTCTGTCTGGTGGATGTCTGATAGCAGGAGTTCAAGGACGGGGCCTTGCGGGGTAAGATGATGTTCCTTAGCGTAAGAAAGCATAGCGGGGATGTAGGTTTCATTTTGGGCACAGCTGCCGTCATAGCTGACGGTAAGATAGATGCCTTTGGGGATGACCTCGTCTCCGCTTTTATCAATGATGAATACTTTCGTATAGCTACGATAATTTCCAGCTTGGGCACTGGACAAAGGAATGATGGAACCAATCCGGTTATTGCCGATGATATAAAGCCTGTCAGGGTTTTTGTTGATCAGCTGTTTGATCAGCATATCCATCTCTTCATCGATCTGGTAGCCAGAAGGAATGAGATAACACCGACGCTCTTCGATCCATTTTTTTTCAATGACACCAAGAGGTTGTGTACGGATCTCTCTTAATGTATTTAGGCGGTCATGAATGTTGGATTTTAGCTCTTCAAGGGCGACGATCTTTTCTTCGATTACAGACAGTTCGCGAGCCAGCAGATCTTCTGTTGATGTGAGGCTTCTATGTTCCAGATAATCCTGAATCTGTGCCATGGAAAAGCCAAGCGCCCTGAGATCCCGAATTACATTCAGCCGCCACAAATCGTGTATGTGGTACATCCGGTAATTGTTTTCGCTCCGGTGAGGCTTCAAAATACCAAGCTCTTCGTAATAGCGAAGGGAATCTGGACTGATTCCATAGAGTTTTGAGATTTCTCCGATACGATAATAGTGTTTCATAAATCAATCATCCTCCTATGGCTACAGTGTACCATAGGAACGGAAAATCGCACAGGTGCATCTTTTCTTGTTTTCCAACATTCTCTGTGTTATATTCGTAGAAAAGAAAGCTTGATAAATAAGATTGAATATGGAGGAGCATATGTTTGAGATTACTGGACACACACAATTAATCTGTCTGCTGGGAAGCCCGGTGGCTCACAGCATTTCACCGATGATGCATAATGAGGCGTTTCGCCTTTTAAAGCAACCCTATGCCTATCTTGCCTTTGATGTAAAGCCGGAGGAATTAAAGATGGCTGTGGATGGACTGAAGGTTCTGGGTGCCAGAGGATTTAATCTGACGATGCCCCATAAAAATGCGATGGCCAAGATGGCAGATGAGCTGTCTGATGCTGCCAGCTTGTGCGGTGCGGTTAATACTATCGTTTTCGAAGATGGAGTTCTTGTCGGGCACACAACAGACGGAGCCGGATATATGAGAGCTGCCAGCGAGGCGGGATATCCATTGCCGGGGAAAATCATGACACTTCTTGGTGCGGGCGGCGCGGCTACTTCGATTCTGGTACAGGCGGCTCTGGACGGAGTAAAGGAGATCCGGGTTTTTAACCGGAAAGGAAGGAATTATGAAAAGGCAGAAGCCTTGATAGAAAAATTGAATCAAAAGACAGCATGCAAAGTGACGATCCATGACTTGAAGGATGAAGAGGCTCTTGGGGAAAGTATCCTGACCAGTCAGGTGCTGACCAATGGAACCAACGTGGGCATGGCACCTCGAGAAGAGGAATGTATTATCCGTGACCCATCGGTGTTTCATAAGGATCTGGTGGTTTCTGATGCCATCTATAATCCCAGGGAGACAAAGCTGATGCGGATGGCAAGAAGCTGTGGATGTCCGGCCTTTAACGGGTTGTATATGCTTTTGTATCAGGGGGCAGAAAGTTTCCGCCTCTGGACAGGATGCGAGATGCCGGTGGATAAGATCCGGCAGAAATATTTTTCTTAAAGAGTGAAGAAAACAAGGGAAAAATGTAAATTTGTGGGTTTGAAAAAAATTGAAAAAAATAAAAAAAAGGGGTTGATTTTTGTTAAAAAGTTGGTATAATATAACATGTTCGCTGGAAACATTGCGGATTGGTGTAATGGCAGCACAGCAGACTCTGACTCTGTTAGTAGAGGTTCGAGTCCTCTATCCGTAGTTCCTTGGCAGGGGCACCGGATACCTTGAAAATAATAAGTAAAGGTATCTGGGACTTTATCGGAGTGTGGCTCAGCTTGGTAGAGCGCTACGTTCGGGACGTAGAGGTCGCAGGTTCAAATCCTGTCACTCCGATTTTTCCTTGAATTTACAAGGTTTTTAAGGATTATCGAAGGAAGAAAATTCACTTAAGTTTACTTAAGTTTTTAGGTTAGTGCGGCAACCTTAGAATTTCTAACTTCGATAATTTTTTTTTCTCAAAAAGATTAGAAGTGTCATAGGTGTAATGCTTTTCGTTTACTTCAGCTGTATGACCAAGAATACTTGAAGCAATGGTGGCAGAAACGCCTTGCTTTCTCAAATTTGAGTTAATCGTTTTTCTTAATTCGACTCGTTGGATTTTGCTGAGAAGTTCACGAATTTCGCCAACACGCATTCCTGTTAAAAGGGCAAACTCTACAGCATACCGAGGAACATACCAAAGCCTATCATCGTAGAGTTTCTTTCAGCCTTTCAATATCATGGAAAGCTCGGTGTCGTTAAAAACCTGTTCTTCAACAAGCCTTTCTTTTTCAAAGCAATGTTTACTGAATTGCTTTAGCTCAAGATATTCGGCAGAATTTTCCGAAATATTTTTTTCAATGCGTACATACTTAAAAGTATTCTTAATGTACTTATATGCCTAAATACCAAACCATTAACGTTCATCCATGCCGCCTGGCTCGGGCAATTGGAGCTCGGTACGCAGGGACCATTTGGCTGTACGCTCATTCGGGCAGACCTCAAGGCCTGTCCGAATGGTGTTTTCAATCAAAAAATGGAGAGTTTTATGAATGAATATATCCTTATGAATAAAAATAGGCCAGTGGTGGCCTTCAAATACGATTCAGAGAATCATAAGGTAGTTAAAATCACGGAAAAATATGATTTGCGCTATGCGCCTCCGGGTGCGCTTGATAATAAAGGAGAGATTAACAAGAAAACCTTAGATGATTGGTGGCACGACCGGGCTATTCCGGCATCACGTAATCAACTTAGTCGAATGATGGAAACCCTGCAGATCAAAAGCACTTTAGCGTTAGCAGAAAGAAGTTTTGGATTGTCTCTTTCAGACAGATATTGGATTAATTATCCAAAAGAATCTCAAAACTGGGAGGACATCAATTTCTTTGACAATGATTTCCCAGAGGATCTTGGCTTTCTAACACTTGGACAGCAGATAAGTAAAAGTTGGCTGGATTTAATGTCTCCAAACGCAACATTAGGCGGAGATTTAAGGAAGAAATGGACAATTGTAAATGGTGAAAGAGTTTTGTTTAAATCGGGATCGGGGATAACGAATCAAGAGGTGTATAACGAAGTGATAGCTACACGTCTATATCAAAGATTATTAAGCGAGGGTGAATATATACCTTATCATTTCGTCCAACAAAGCAATAGTGTCTTTTCAGCATGTCCTAATATGCTGAAAGAAGACGAAGAACTAATATCAGCATTCGATATTATTCAAAGCAGAAAGAAACTTAATTCTCAAAACGACTATCAATTTTTAGTAGAGAGCTTTAAGGATCTCGGTTTGAAAAATATAGAAGAATCATTATGTAAACTGTTTGTCTGTGACTATATTCTTGCAAATAAGGATCGCCATTGGCGAAACTTCGGTGTGATTAGAAATGTCGAAACTTTGGAGTATACCAGAATGGCACCGATTTTTGATACAGGAACATGTCTTTGGTGTGATGTTCAAATACTGAATAATCCAGTGGATTATAGTTACGTTGCAAAACCATTTGGAATCAACGGAATGCTGCCAGATAAACAGTTGGAACTTTTTAAGGATTATGAATGGTTTGATTTGTCAAAATTAGAAGGTTTCGACAAAGAAGTTATTGAAGTTCTAAGACAGAACGAAAATATTTCTGAAAAACGTCTTTCCAAAATACAGGAGGGAATCAAAAGAAATCTATTTTCTTTAGCCGAGCATGTGGCACAATACGAAGGGTCATGTAGACTTAAAGAATCAATAGAAGATACATAAGTTAAGACCGTTTAAAGGCCTCGGATCATTCGGGGTCTTTTTCATTGCGATTTTGCGAATCTGTAATTTGACAGGTATTTCTTTATGTAGACAATATGGACTTTCCACTCTCTACCAATATAACTTTGGTTATTTAGTATAATAGCTGAGATTTAACGGGATTAGCTGGCAACAGATCACTTGCGACTCGAATAGACTCTTTACGTGAACATAAGGTCTCAACGACAAGACCAACAATTTCATTCGGGATAGAACAATTACTTTCAGGATAATGCTTAAGTGCATCGCATGAAATATTTTGCTATATTTTGCAAAAAAATCTACTTGATGATTGAGCGTATATTGATTAGGTCGTAATAAGGGAAGGGTACCGCAAAGTTTAGAAGACGTTGCGGTATTTTTATGTGAAAAAAGTAAGATATGTTAAAAATTAACAAAAAATAATTAAATAAATAATGCAAAATAACTATTTTAACAATTACTTAATTAAATTTATTTACAAAGTCTTGAGGATATTATATAATGTTTTCAATAAAAAGGAACCCTATTCGAGGAAATAGGAAAAAGAAAAGGAGGAATAAAAATGAAAAAAAGAGTAGTTGCGATTTTGTTAACAGCTATGATGGCCTTCGCAATAGCAGGATGCTCTGTCAGCTCTGATTCAGGAGAAACAACGACAGATCCAGGGACGCCATCAGCAGATGAAAGTGACGGGGAGGCAGACGGCGGTTCTGCTACGAAAAGTTCAAAGGATGGAGCCTGGAAAATTGGTATTGCAAATCGAGAAATTACTAATGATTACAATCGTTTAATCGCCTATGGAGCTCAGGATGTTTTTGAAGAGGCTGGATGCGAAGTTGTCATGACAGATGCAGAAGCCGACGTACAAAAGCATAACGAAAATATTGAATCGCTTTTGAATTCGAATATTGATGCATTGCTGATCCAGTTGGGAGATAATGACCAGCTTGCACCGCTTTGTGCCGAAGCTTCCGAAAAAGGAATACCAGTTGTTACAGCAGGTATAAGTTCACATATTGATAATACGCTTTGTGACGTAAATGGAGATGATGCACTCATGGCAACATTACTTGCAGATGCGATCTTTGCTTCTATTGATTATAGCGGAGATGTATACGTGTTCTATGTTCCAGGTGCACCGCTCCTAGAAAATCGTCTGGCGGTGTTTGAGTCTATTGCAACCATGTATCCGGATATTAACGTAGTGCCAATGTCGACAGAACATAATGTATCAAGAGTACAGTCCCAGACTGAGGAATTGCTGACTGCGAATCCAGAAGAAGGAAGTATTGCGGCGATTGTTGGTACATATGATTCGCTCATTTCAGGAGCAGTGGAGTCTGTGCGTCAGGCTGGGCGTACGGAAATTGTAATGGGAGGTATTGATGGTGATCAGCTGAGTTTTCAAATGTTGTTCCAGGAAAATACACCATTTAAAGTTTCAGTGGTCATGGATGCCAACAGTATTGGAGAGACTGCTGCAAATACACTTCTTGGAGTGTTGAGTGGGGAGACTGATCCAGAGACAATTCCGGCTAAAATCGCGACCGAGTGTTATACGGCTACACAGAGGAACGGAGTCGAGGCAGCAGAAAAGAAGTGGGGCGAAACGGTATGGGAGGATATTGGTTTTTCGAAAGAAGATGTAGAATCAGCCTATCCGCAGGACGATGAATTGGTAATCTGCTATCCGACCCTTCCATAAGATAGGATGTTTGAAGAGTCGCTATGTGCAGGTTTTATCTTGAAACCTGCACAAATTACTTACTACTGAAAGCGAGATGTGAACCTATGACAAATAATATTTTCCTTGAATGTAAAGATATATGTAAGTCTTTCGGAAGCAATAAAGTACTCAGAAATATTAATTTGCAAATAAAAAAGGGGGAAGCGCATGCTTTCCTGGGATCCAATGGTGCAGGAAAGTCTACGTTGATTAAAATTATTACAGGTGTTTATACAAAAGATTCCGGTGAAATTCTGGTTGAGGGGAAGAGGGCAGATATTAAATCACCACAGGATGCAGAAAAGTTAGGTATTGCGGTCATCCACCAGGATCAGCAGATGGTTCCGCTCTTTGATGTGACAAGGAATGCTTTTTTAGGATCTGAATTGGCAAATTCGGCAGGTATTCTAAATTTGAAAGAGATGAGACGACAAGTGCAGGAAAAACTGGAATATATTCAGGCAGATTTTACTGCAGATCAGCAGATTGAATCCTTAAGTGTTGGACAGCGTGAGCAGGTAGCTATTGTTTCTGCCCTTCTAAAAAATCCGAAACTGTTGATTCTTGACGAACCGACAGCATCTTTAAGCAGCAAAGAGATTACCAGGTTGTTTGAAATTATCAGTCTGTTGAAAGAATCTGGTGTTACGATTATATATATTTCGCATCATCTAGATGAGGTATTTGCAATTACAGACAGTATCACTGTACTTCGGGACAGCCGGGTTCAGGGAACAATGTCTACAAAAGGAGCAGATTCCAAAAAAATTGTAGAGATGATGATAGGACGTGAATTAAAAGAATTTTATCCAAAAGAACAGGTAGAAATAGGAGATGCCGTTCTTGAAATTAAGGATTTGCATTCAGGTAAACTGGTGAACGGAGTTTCCTTTTCTCTAAGGGAAGGCGAGATTTTGGGACTGGCAGGTCTTGTTGGTGCAGGACGAACAGAGACAATGCTTGCGATGTATGGAGCAGAGAAAGTGACAAGTGGAACGATAATGATCGATGGCAAGGAATATCATCCGAAATCACCATTGGATGCTAGCAAATATGGGATTGCATTTATTCCAGAGGATCGAAGGAATGAGGGAATTGTTGCACCTATGAGCATCCGGGAAAATATATCATTGTCTGCTACAAAACTTTGGACAAAATTAGGGATTATCAATAAAAAAACGGAGAAACAGAAGACAAGGGATATTATTGAAACGTTGGATATTATCTGTACCGGAGAGAATCAAATTGTGGGAGAACTTTCTGGTGGAAACCAACAGAAAGTCGTAATCGGTCGGTGGCTGGTAGGAAAATATAAAGTTTTTGTTTTTGACCAGCCAACGACGGGGGTGGATGTTGGTGCAAAAACAGAAATTTATAAACAGATGATCTCACTGGCTAAAACAGGATGCGGGATTATATTTATATCATCCGAGAATGAAGAACTATTAGGTATATGTGATCGGATTGCAGTAATGAATAAGGGAAAAATTGTAAAGGAATTTGATGCAGCTTCGGCTACGGAGCATGATTTGCTTTACTGGAGTACCGTAGGAGAGGAGCGTGCATAGGATGAAACATAAGAAAACAATTGATCTTGGAAATGCGGTGATAAAGCGCGGTACCGGGATAGCAATGATTTTGATTCTGTTGATCCTAGGTCTTCGGGCACCGCTGTTTTTTAGCCCTGAAAATATCATGACAGTATTAAAACAGAGCGGTGTACTTGTTATGACAGCATTAAGTATTACAACAGTATTGATTGTCGGCGGGTTTGATATGGGAGCGGGAGCTTTAGTGCAGCTTACTTGTAATGTTGCAGCTGGTCTGATTATTTCAGGTATCAATCCGGCACTCACATGGGTTGCTGGTCTTGGGATAGGGCTAGCAATGGGCTTGGTCAATGCAGTTCTCGTTGTATTCGTAAAAATTCCGACTTTTGTCACCACTTTAGGAACGATGTATCTAATGACGGGTATGACTGCATTGTATAATGGAGGCAGTGCATTAACGTTTGAACTGATTGTAAATTTTAATATGATGGGACAAGGAGAAATACTTGGTTTCCCAATTATTTTTTTAATCGTACTAATCTTCTGTATTGGTTTAAATTACTTTTTTAAGCATACGCGGACCGGACTTCGGATGTATGCCTGTGGAGAGAATAAAAATGCTGCAGAAATACATGGAATTGACAAAAGGAAACTGATGATTCTCGGATATGTAATTTCGGGCGCATTATTGGGATTCACAGGAGTTTTGCAATGCTCTTATAATTATGGGGCTTCGGCAGTAGACTATGGCATGGATTTCTTGATCAAGGCACTTGCTTCGGCATACCTTGGAAGTACCTTTTCTAAAACTGCTGAATTAAGTATGTTTGGAACAATGATTTCCGGTGTATTTATTGCCGCACTATCGAATGCTATGGTGATCAATGGATTTTCTAACCAAATTGTGTCTGGTGTACTTGGCAGTGTATTGATTCTGTCTATTTTACTGACTGTTATCAAGAAACGTGATATTGGTCAGGTGACTATTTTTTAAAGGGGGTTAACTATGGAAAAGCAAATAGAAGAAAAACGTATGTTACGCCCGGACAGAATCCTTGATTTTGTCAGAAATTATGGGGCTGTGTTAGGAATTATCTTGTTGCTGCTCGTTTTTCAATGTATCGATAATCGGGTACTTCGTCTGGCAAATATATGGGGAGTATTAAGGAATAATACCTTTTTGATTATGATGGCAATGGGAATGACGCTGGTAATGTCTGTGCGTGGAATTGATCTTTCTGTAGCGCAAGTGGCGGATGCCGCCGGAGTATTAACGGCATTTTTGATTTTAAATGGAACCAGTGCTGTAGCGGCTGTCGGCGCAGGACTAGGGCTGGGAGTTGTAGTGGGGATAGTTAATGCAGTGTTAATGGCATACTTAGGAGTCCCGGCTTTGATAGGCACATTGGGAATGATGTATGTTGTAAGAAGTTTTGAATTGGTTCTGACAAACGGTGCACAGCCACAAATGCTTTTCACGCTTAATCATTCAGTGACGCAGTTTTTCCTGAATATCGGGCAGGGGGATGTGGCAGGAATTCCTAATGTATTAATTATCTGTATTATTGCGATTGTCATTATTTATCTGATAAAAGAGCGATCCCTCATCGGACGGCATATGGATGCTATATGCGGAAATGTGCGAGCTTCCTTTTTAAGCGGAATTAATGTCCGTAAGACCTTTGCTATTACTTTTATACTCAGTTCACTTCTTGCAGCGATGGCGGGACTTATGATTACTGCGAGAGCAGGGGGGGCGACACCAAGAGCAGTGGAATCTTATTTGAATGATTGTTTCGTGGCTGTTTATGTTGGCACACTGCTCTCAAAGGATCGGAAATTTAACGTGATTGGTACAGTAGTCGGATGTTTGTTTGTTGGATTCATGAGTAATTTCTTTACGCTGCAGGGAATTGGAAATGGAACAAAGCAGCTGTGCAACGGTTTCTTTATTATTGTAGCGGTTGCGCTTGGAACATTGCGGGCAAAGAAAAAATAATTTGATGTAAGGAGGATGAATATGTTAAAAATTGATGCACATTCTCATGCGGGAGAAGGGGCAGCAAAATGGAGTGGGCAGCAGGTTGTAGACCGTATGAATATAATGGGAGTGGATAAGACGATTATCTTTCCGTTTACAGAAGGATTCTTTCATAATGAAGATATCCCTAAATATGTAGCAGAAAATCCAGAACGCCTGGTTCCATTTTGCGCAGTAAATCCATGGAATTTCTATACAGCTGCAGAGGAACTGGAAAGGTGCTACAAAGAAGGATTTAGAGGATTGAAGCTGCATCCCACGCTTTGTGGATTTCGGCTTAGTGACCATAAACTGGTGGATCCGTTGTTTGAAATTACTCAGGCATATGGAGGAGTGATTATCGTACATGGCTCGGCAGATCTCTATAATTGTCCGTTGGAGTTCGACCGGATGGCCAGACGATTTCCTAAGGTGCCACTATTAATGGCTCATTGCGGATTTTTCTGGGAATGGGAATTGGCTATTGAACTGGCTTTAGAAAACGATAATTTGTATTTGGAAACATCTCGTGTGCCGGGATTTGAAACAAGTAAGATTATAGAAAGACTGGGCGCTGAAAAGGTTATATGGGGAACAGATGGTCCATTCTGTGATTATGAATGGGAATATAAAAAGATTGAACGTTATGCAAAGAATGAACATGATTTTGATATGATCATGGGTGGAAATATTGCAGGTTTATTAGAACTTTAATTTTCAATATATAATCCCCGGTCATATAATGCCGGGGATTTTTTTAAATGTACAAGATACGTGTAATCTATGATTATTACGGATCAGATACTTCCTTTTAATGGAAAAATCTTGTAAAATATAATTGGAAGAAATTAACAAAAATTATTTATAATATGAGGGTAAGAGGGCAATTTTTAATGAATCGTGTAGATATCAAAGAACTCAATCGACAAAGAGTATATCAATTGGTATATCTGGATAAACAGATTTCAAAACCTATGCTTTCATCAAAATTGGAAATTAGTCTTCCAACAGCATCACAGTGTGTGAATGAATTGATTGAAAGAGGACTGGTGTCTGAAAAAGGGTATTTTGAGTCAACCGGAGGAAGGAAAGCTGCGATTATAACTATAAACAGAAATATTAAAGTCAGTGTAGGTGTAGAAATTCTAAAAGAGTCGATACATCTAACGGTTATAGACTTGTATGGGACAGTTATCCGGGAAAAATTTATTCAATATCCATTCAAAGACAATGAAGAATATTGTTCACAAGTGGGCAGATATATTGTTGAGTTTGTAGGAGATGCTCAGATTGATCATAATACGATTTTGGGCGTGGGTATTGCGATTCAGGGTCTTGTCGATAAAAAAACGGGAAAACTTACATTTGGACGAATTTTAAATGCGAATGGATTCAGCGCGGAGCGTATTGAAAAATATATACCGTTTCCATGTACACTCCACCATGATACAGAGGTGGCAGCTGCTTTTACACTTTGGCATAATCCGCAGATTAATGATGCGTTATATGTGGTTTTAAATCGAAATCTCGGAGGCGCGGTTATCATTAACGGGGAGGTTCATCATGGGCAGATTCTTCCAAGTGGTTTGATCGCCCATATGACACTCATACCAAATGGGAAGACTTGTTATTGTGGTAAAAAAGGTTGTGTAGAAGCATATTGTTCTGTGGACTCTATCATAAAAACGTTTGACCAAGATTTGAAAAACTTCTTTTTTGATCTTCGAAGAGGTGAGCCCAGACATGTCCAGTTTTGGGAAAAATATTTAACATACTTGGCAGGCGCCATCTATAATTATCAAATACTCATGAGTACGGAAGTGATAATTGGAGGGCTTGCAGCAGAATATTTGACGGATGAAGATATACATAAAATAATGGACCGGGAACTACAAGGTTCGAATATAGCAGAGAAAATGCCAAGAATATGGATTTCAGAATACAATAATACATCTGCAGGTGCCGCGTTAATTTATATTAAAGAGTTCTTGGCGGGTTTTGGCATTAACGGAAAGAGTAAAAGATAAAGTAGAAACAGGCAGTTGTATCGAAGAAAATCAGTACACTGTCTGTTTTTGTTCTGTCTGGATATGCTCCTTTCCTGCTATCATAATTGTTGTGCGAGACAAAAGGACAAAAAGTCTCTGGGAATCTCAGAGGTTTTTAATGTTCCCGGATAGATACAGTAGAAATCAACGGTTTCTTTATACTCTTTAACCTGGATTAGTGACAGGTCATGGCTTTAAGTAGGGGATTGGTTTCAAAAGAGGTCCGGGAAGGAGGAGAAGCCAGCATGGAGGAAGGACTGTTGCGGCTGAAATTTTCGGGAATCAGCGCCCATGCAATGCAGCCGTGGCTTGGAAAGAATGCAGTCCTTGTAATGGTAAAATTTTTAAAAAAAATCCCGTTTACCAATGGGCATGTACAGGGCTATTTTCAAAAGATGGAGGCATTGTTTGGAGATGGATGGGAAGGAAAAAATCTGGGAATCGCCTGTGAAGACCAGCTGTCTGGAAAACTGAGCATGAATCTTGGGATTTTGGAAGTTCAAGATGGAACAGGCATAGCAAAAGTTGATGTCCGATGCCCGGTCCATATTGATCTGCATACAGTCTGGAAGACCATCTGCCTGGCCTGTCAAAAGTACGGATTTGAGCCAAGATATTGGCAGATGAGAGCTCCGCTATATGTACCAAAAGAAAGCAGACTTGTACAGATCCTTTTGGATGTATATGAAGAAATGACCGGGATGAGAGAAGAACCCGTCACCATTGGCGGTGGAACATACTGCCGGGATGTAGAGAATTTTGTGTCTTTTGGTCCGGTGTTTCCAGGAGAGTTGGAACTGGCTCATGAGGCAGATGAATATATAGATCTGGAACAAATGATGGAGTGTGCTAAGATGTATGCTCAGGCATTGTATCGGCTGATGACAGAGTAATTTCTTCATTGATAAATGTGAAAATTTTGTGTAAATACTGTGAAAACTTTAGAAACTGCCATTGACCTGTGTTATAGTGTTCAGGTAATGAAAAAATGTCAGGAAAGAAGGTGGAGTATGAAAGGCATCAGACGACTGTCCAAAGCCTTATCTGTAGCGGTGCTGACCTCTTGCATGACCGTTACATCTGTCTTTGCCGCTCCATCTGCCGATAATCTGGAACAACAAAAGCAAGAAGCTGAGGGTGAAGCAGAAAGTTTACAGGAACAGTTGACAGATCTCTTGAATAAAGTCGGCGAGATGGAAGAGAAACTGATCGAGACAGGGGAAAAGATCACACAGACGCAGGCAGATCTGGAAGAGGCACAGGAAAAAGCCGAGCAGCAGTATGCAGACATGAAGGTCCGTATTAAGTATATGTATGAAAATGGACAATCCGATCTGTGGAAGGTCTTCCTGGAGGCGAAGGATTTTTCTGATTTTCTGAATAAGGCGGAGTATGTAAGTAATGTACATTCTTACGACCGCCAGCAGTTAGAAAAACTACAGGAAACGGAAAATGAGATACAGAATCTGAAAGATACTCTGGAAAGTGAGCAGGAGAACCTGGAAAGCCAGCAGGCAGAATATGAGGAACAGGAAACACAGCTGAATGCAGAATTGGAAGAAAAGAAGTCACAGATTGCTGACTTTGATTCACAGATTCAGGCGGCGGCTGAGGCGGCAGCACAAGAGGCAATCGAGCGTGAAGAAGGAAGTGCAGATGCGGGTACGGGCGACAGTGCAGGAGGCACGTCTGGCGGTACAACGGCAGGTACATCTGGAAACGGAGAATCTACAGGGGGTTCCACAGGAAGTTCGAGCAGCAGTTCGGTGGGTGTTTCTAATGGAAATACTTCAACAGCCCAGGCAATCGTGAATGCAGCCTACAGTCAGCTGGGCGTTCCATATGTATATGGAGGTACGACCCCAGGCGTAGGTCTGGACTGTTCTGGACTGGTACAGTATTGCCATGCTGTGGCAGGTATTTCTCTGCCCAGGACGTCCCAGGCTCAGGGTGGATGTGGTGTGGCGGTCAGCAGTCCCCAACCGGGGGATCTGGTGTGTTATGGAACACATATCGGAATCTACATTGGCAACGGCCAGATGATTCATGCGCCGCATACCGGAGATGTAGTTAAGATTGCGGCCGTTTATGGATCGCCCTGGTATAGAAGATGCTGGTAGCAGATATATGAAATGAAAAGGAACGATGTCACTGAAAAAACAGTGTCACCGTTCCTTTTAGATTTTTTTGTTTTATCTATATGATGTTGTCAAAAGAAGCTGATAAGGTAATTGGGATTATTCAGTGGGACAGGTAATCTCCATCACCTGTTCGATTACATGATGGAGGAATTTTGCCTGCTCAGTGTCCGCTGCTTTATAATAGACTTCCTTGCCTTCTCTTCGGCTTGTGATCAGTCCGCTGGTTTTTAACTGCCTTAAATGATGGGAAACGGCGGGGCTGCTCATGTCTACCATTGAAGAAATGTTTATGACACATTCTTCGCAGTGACATAATAGCCAGAAGATCCGTATCCGGCTTCCGTCGCCTAGTTGTTTAAAAATATCTGCTACCGTCTGGAAAAGAGTGAGATCAGGCATCTGTGCTAGGTCCTGTTCAATCGATTGCCCATGATCATGGGGAAGGCTTGTTTTTGTCATTATGGATGACCTCCTTTTATACGTTATTCTAGTATAGCTTCCAAAACGATGCAATAAAAAAATATTTTTCTCCAAAAGCATTGACATTTGGCAAAGGGATGCATATAATAAAACCAACGATTAAACAAGTGATTAATTGATGAATGCAAGATCATTGGGAAAGGAAGTAAAAAGGATGAAAAAGACGTACAAAATCGATGTTGACTGTGCAAATTGTGCGAACAAGATGGAGGAGGCAGCAAAAAAAACGGCAGGAGTGAAAGATGCGACGGTTAATTTCATGATGCTGAAGATGATTGTAGAATTTGAGGATGGACAGGAGCCAAAGACAGTGATGAAGGAAGTCCTCAAAAATTGCAAAAAGGTGGAAGATGACTGTGAAATCTTTCTGTAGGCAGTTGTGATACATTTATGGAAGGTCCCTTGAGAATAAGAAGGGATATCCAAATAGGAAGCGGGAGAAAAGCTATGAATAAGAAGCAGAAAAAAATGTTGATACGGATCCTGAGCGCAGCAGTTCTTCTGGTGATATTGAATTTTGTACCGGTCACAGGGCTTCTGAGGCTGGCGCTATATCTGGTGCCCTATCTTGTGATTGGATATGATATTATACTGAAGGCATTAAAAGGAATCCGAAATCAGCAGGTGTTTGATGAAAACTTTTTGATGGCTGTGGCAACCGTAGGAGCCATTGCCATCGCCTTATATGATCAGACCGGAGATTATACAGAAGCCATTGCGGTAATGTTGTTTTATCAGATTGGCGAACTGTTTCAGAGTTATGCAGTTGGAAAAAGCCGTCGAAATATCAGTGAACTGATGGATATCCGACCAGATTATGCTAATATCGAGCGAGAAGGAAAACTGGAAAAAGTAGACCCGGATGAGGTGGAAATCGGCAGTGTAATCGTGGTACAGCCCGGTGAAAAAGTTCCCATTGACGGGATCATTATGGAAGGCGAGTCTGCCTTGAATACCAGTGCCTTGACGGGCGAAAGTGTTCCAAGAGATGTAGGCAGTGGAGATGAGATTATCAGTGGCTGTATCAATATGACTGGTGTGCTGAAAGTAAAGACGATAAAAGAATTTGGGGAATCCACAGTTTCCAAGATTCTGGATCTGGTAGAAAATGCAAGCTCCAGAAAATCCAGGTCAGAGGAATTTATCTCAAGGTTTGCAAGAATCTATACACCGGCTGTCTGTTTTGCTGCTCTTGCACTGGTATTTCTTCCTCCGCTGGTGCGGATGGTTGTGATGGGACTTCCTGCTAAGTGGGATGTCTGGGTATATCGTGCTTTGACCTTTTTGGTAATCAGCTGCCCATGTGCATTGGTGATCAGTATCCCCTTAAGCTTTTTTGCTGGAATCGGTGGAGCCAGCAATGCTGGAGTCCTTGTAAAAGGTTCTAACTATTTGGAGACATTGTCTCAAACAAAAATTATGGTATTTGATAAAACGGGAACTTTGACCCAGGGTGTTTTCGAGGTAAACGGTATCCATCATAACCAGATGGAGGAGGCTAAGCTTTTGGAGTATGCAGCGCTGGCAGAAAGCGCATCCTCACATCCGATCAGTAAGAGTATCAGGAGAGCCTATGGAAAAGAGATTGACCGTTCAAGAGTATCACAGATCCGGGAAATCAGTGGAAACGGTGTGACTGCAAAGGTAGATGGTCATGAGGTGGCAGCAGGAAACGATAAGTTGATGGAGTTTTTGCATGTTCCATATATTCCCTGCCATTCGGTAGGGACGATCATCCATCTTGCTATCGACGGCACCTATGCCGGACATATAGTGATTTCAGACCTTCTTAAGGCCCATTCCAAAGAGGCGATTCAGGCCCTTAAGAAGGCAGGAATCCGTAAGACGGTGATGCTAAGCGGAGATATCCGCAAAGTGGCAGAGCATGTGGCACAAGAGTTGGGAATCGATGAGGTTTATAGCGAACTTCTTCCGGCAGATAAAGTGGAGAAGGTAGAAGATCTGATCCGCACGAAGTCGGAAAAAGAAAAGCTGGCCTTTGTCGGAGACGGCATTAATGACGCACCGGTTCTTGGAAGGGCTGATATTGGCATTGCTATGGGAGCCATGGGATCAGATGCAGCTATCGAGGCGGCAGACGTGGTGCTGATGGACGATGATCCCTTGAAGATATCCAAAGCGATCCGTATTTCACGCAAATGTCTAAGAATCGTATATCAGAATATTGTATTTGCTATAGGTGTGAAGTTGATCTGCTTGATTCTTGGAGCGGTTGGAATCGCAAATATGTGGCTGGCAATTTTTGCCGATGTAGGAGTGATGATCATAGCGGTACTGAATGCTATCCGTGCATTATATGTAAAGAATCTTTAGAAGCCATCCGGTTATAGTTTGAAACTATAACCGGATATTTTTTTTGTGTATTAGCCAGGAGAAAATGGATGTGATAGGATGTCATCAACAATTATCAGGTAATGAAATAAGGAAAAACAGGAGGAAACTAAGATGACAGACATCAGAAATAGAGCAAACTGGAGCTTTGAGACAAAACAAGTACACATTGGACAAGAACAGGCGGATCCGGTCACAGGAGCAAGAGCTGTGCCTATCTATGCATCTACCGCCTATGTTTTTGACAGCTGCAGCCATGCGGCAGATCGGTTCGCCCTTAGGGAGGAAGGTAATATATATGGAAGGTTGACCAATCCAACGCAGACGGTTTTTGAACAGAGAATTGCTGCCCTGGAAGGGGGAACGGCGGCGCTTGCAGTAGCTTCAGGAGCTGCGGCGATTTCTTATGTATTCCAGGCGCTGGCAAAGGCAGGAGAGCATATCGTGGCTTCCAGGAATATTTATGGCGGGACTTATAACCTTCTGGCACATACACTTCCCTTAACGAACAGCATTACTGCGACTTTTGTTGATCCGATGGAAGAAGGAGCCTTTGAGGCGGCAATTCAGGAAAATACGAAGGCAATTTATACGGAAATATTGGGAAATCCTAATTCAGATGTGGCGGATCTGGAGAAGTTGGCAGATGTGGCGCGCCGGCATCAGATTCCGCTGGTAGTGGATTCCACCTTTGCCACCCCCTATCTGGTACGTCCGATTGAGCATGGCGCAGATATTGTGGTACATTCCGCAACAAAGTTTATTGGCGGACATGGAACCGCTCTTGGAGGAGTCATCGTGGACGGAGGAAGTTTTCAATGGAAAGTATCCGGAAAATATCCGTGGATTTCAGAAGCAAATTCCAGCTATCACGGGATTACCTTTACTGAAGCGGCGCCACAAAGCCCTTTGGTGACCTATATACGAGCCGTTCTTCTTCGGGACACAGGGGCAACACTTTCACCATTTCATGCTTTCTTGCTGCTTCAGGGGCTGGAAACCTTGTCTCTTCGGGTAGAGAGGCACGTGGGAAACGCCATAAAGATTGTGGAATATTTGAACGAACATCCGCAAGTGGAAGCGGTACACCATCCGTCTCTGGAAAGCGAGCCTACACATTCATTGTATCAGAAATATTTTCCAAAAGGAGGCGGTTCGATTTTTACGTTTGAGATTAAAGGCGGTGCAAGGACGGCACAACGGTTTATTGATCATCTGCCGATTTTCTCGTTGCTTGCCAATGTAGCGGATGTGAAATCCCTGGTAATCCATCCGGCTACTACTACCCACAGCCAGTGCACGGAAGAAGAGCTGAAGGATCAGGGAATTCGGCCCGGCACAATCCGCCTTTCCATCGGCATCGAGAAGGTGGAAGATTTAATTGCAGCGTTGGAAGTCGGATTTCAGGAAATTTTATAACGGAACGGATAAATGTTTTATTGTAGATTTTGTGTTTAAATGATATATTTTATCTAAGAAGCTGAAATCTTCTTGAGAATACTGTAATTTAGAAGATCAGGAGGCTTGCGAATGAAGGAAGAATATACATTTGGAAATGACACTGGGCAGAGAGGGCAGGAGACACTTAAGCTAACCAGTTATCTGCTTCACAAGCATTATTGCGAAAATGACGAAGAGGCGCTGATTGCGTTGTTTGATCGTGAAATCTACTGGATTGGCGCAGGAGAACAGGAGTATGCAGTGGGACGTGAAAAGGTCTCCGGGATTTTCCGGCAGTTTTCCGGCCAGGTTTTGAAATGTAATATTACGGATGAGCATTATGATGTCATGGAAGTCGCACCGGAGGTTTATCTATGTACTGGACGGGCATGGATTGCCACAGATCCTCAGGGAAACGCTTATCTTAGGGTGCATCAGCGGATTACCACGATTTTTCGATGGATACAGGGAAGGCCTTATTGCTGTCACATTCATATATCCAATCCTTATATGGAAATGGAGGAACATGATGTGGGATTTCCCACAAAGATGGCCAGACAATCATTTGAGTATGCCCAGAAACGCATTGAACAGCAAAGGAAACAGATAGAAAGGCAGACGGCAGAATTGATCAGCATTTACAATACGGTTCCCTGTGCAATTATGAGGGTCAGGAGGACCCAAGAGGGATATGAACTGGTTACGTTTAACCAGGGGCTGGCCAACATGCTTGAGATGACAGAGGAGCAGGTCCGGGGAATGAATTGGTCGGAAGGGGTTTGTGAGGAAGTCGTAGAAGAAGATGTGCCCAAAATCAAAAGACTGATGAAGAGTCTGGAAAATCCAGGGGATGATGTGACCATAAATTACCGTCTGAAAAAGAGCTCTGGAGAGATGATTTATCTTACTTCTAATAATGCATTGATTGCTAAAGATGATGATGGAGAGTTGATTCAAAGAATCGCATTTGATGTAACAGAAAGAGCAAAGCTGGAAGAACTTCTGGAGAAAAAAAGCAATGAGGATGCTCTGACAGGATTGTTTAATCGGAATAAGTTCAGCCAGGTCATGAAACAGTACAGATACGCGGGAGGAAAAAAGCTGGGACTTGCATATTTTGATGTCAATGGTTTGAAAGTGGTAAATGACACGCAAGGGCACAGTGCCGGTGATGAGATGCTCTGTCGTGCGGCGAAACATATCAATTGTTTTTTTGAAGGAAAGGGTTACCGGATCGGTGGAGATGAATTTGTGGTTATTGATGACGAATTGGATAGGGATGCCTTTGATTCGGCTGTCAGCCTTGTTCGCAAAAAAATGGAGGATGACGGGATTAATATCGCAGTAGGGTGTTCCTGGCGTGACTCTGACTGTAACATAGAGCTGCAGTTTGAAGAAGCAGATCATCGGATGTATCAGGATAAAAAGCAGTTTTACAGTCAGAAGAAAAATGACCGCAGAAGACGATAAATATTTATCAGACAGGAGAAATGACAAAGTGACACTGACACAGTTAAACTACATTATCACAGTGGTCAGGATGGGCTCTATGAATAAAGCAGCGGAACAGTTGTATATTTCCCAGCCGTCTTTGACTAGTTCGATTAAGGAACTGGAGAAGGAGCTGGGGATCGTATTATTTCATCGCAGCGGGAGAGGAGTGACTCTTACAGCGGACGGCGAGGAATTTCTGTTATATGCCAGACAGCTTTACGGACAGTATGAACTGATTCTGGAAAGATATGGGAAAAATGGAACGTTGAAGAAAAAATTCGCTGTCTCTACTCAGCATTATTCTTTTGCAGTAAAAGCTTTTGTAGACATGGCAAAACAGTTTGATATGTCTAAGTATGAATTTGCGATCCGGGAGACAAAGACAGGTGAAGTAATCCGCGATGTGGGAAGTTTAAGAAGCGAGATTGGAATTCTCTACCTATGTGATTTTAACAGAAAGTGCCTGGAAAAACTAATGAGGTCGGCAGGCCTTGCGTTCCATCGCCTGATTGAATGTAAGGCTTATGTATATCTTTGGAAGCATCATCCTTTGGCAAAGGAAACATCCATTTCTTTTGGGCAGCTTTTGGACTACCCATGCCTGGCATTTGAACAGGGGGACAACAGCTCTTTTTACCTGGCCGAGGAAATTTTACCTGCCAATGAGTATCCCCGTCTGATTCGTGCAAATGACCGGGCTACGATGCTGAATCTGATGGTAGGACTGAACGGATATACGCTCTGTTCAGGGATCATTTGTGAGGAACTGAATGGGAATGAATTTGTTGCGGTACCTTTCCAGGATGATGAGAAGAATCAGAACAGCATTATGGAAATCGGATATATTGTCAAAAAAAATATGATTTTAAGCAATATGGGAAAGTGGTATCTCCAGGCCTTGAAGAGATATTTGAGAGAAGAAACAAAGAGCAGGTCAGATTTTGTCTGACTTAGAATCGGTAATGCTTTGACAACCCTGTGGACACAGACTATAATAATACAGGATGCTGGATTGAACCAGCTTAAGAGAAAAGAAAGAGGGTTAATGGAATGGGAAGGTATTATCAGTTATCAAAGCCGATCACGGAGGATATGGCGGCTGAGATCATGAGGGAGATTCAGGAGATGGAGGAAGTGGAAGACGCAGAATTTAAGGAGGATAACACCAAGCTTCTTGTGAAGACAGCAGAGGAAAAGTACCCGGAAGTCATGACCCGGATTGTCAATATTTCCAGAAGAGTCGGTAAGGGATGCGATTTGTCATTCTGTGGATTTGCGGTATAGGAAGAATCAATCTGTATGAGGAAATGTCCCGTAAAAAACGGGGCATTTTTTATGTTTTACCATTATTTTCGGGGATCAGATTATTGGTGTGTAAATCATGAAGTGTCTGGATATAATACCATTCAGAACCGGCAGGAAAATGTGCAAAGATTGCAGCTTTCATGATCACCAGAAAATATGATATGATAGGCAATAGGAAGGAAAAGTTATGAGATGCTGGTTTTTATAGGGGTCTATAAGAATATAAAAAAGGAGTAATCATTATGGAAAGGACTATCTATACAATTCGAGATGAATTGGGGATCCATGCAAGACCGGCAGGTCTCCTTGCAAAAGAGGTAAAGAAGTTCCAGTCGAAGATCATGCTGGAAGGAAATGGAAAGCAGGCAGATGCTGGAAAGATTTTGGCTGTGATGGGAATGGGGATTAAAAAGGGGACAGAAGTGACCATCACTGCAGAAGGACCGGATGAGGATAAAGCAATCGTTGCGATGGAAATGTTCTTCAAAAATAATCTATAAATCGGCGTCTTAAGGGAGGGAGAATTTAAAATGGTAACATATACAGGGAAATCCATTTTAAAAGAAATCGCGATTGGAAAGATTTTATATGATTCCAAGGAGGAACAGGTGGTGCAAAGGAAGAGCATCGCGGATACCCAGGCAGAGATTGCCCGTTTTGAAAGGGCAAAAATGAAGGCCGCAGAACAGCTGGAACAGCTCTATGAGAAAGCCCTGCAGGAAGTGGGAGAGGCCACGGCAGCAATCTTTGAGGTCCATTCGATGATGTTGGAAGATGAAGACCTTAATGATTCGATCCGTAACATGATCGAAGGGCAGAAGGTGAATGCCGAGTATGCGGTAGCAGTCACCGGAGACCATTTTGCGAAGAGGTTTGCAAAGTTAGACGATGAATATTTTAAAGCCCGGTCAGTGGATATCAAAGATATTACAGAACGTGTAGTCGGTCTTTTGCATGGCAGGCAGGAAAAGGAAGATCTTTGGGATGAGCCGGTGATCTTGGCTGCCAAAGAACTGGTGCCCAGCAAGACAGTTAAGATGGATAAGTCAAAGATTCTGGGATTTGTGACGGAGCTTGGCTCGATGAATTCTCATACTGCCATTTTGGCGCGTACCATGAACATTCCGGCGTTGATCGGGATTCGCACTTCAGAGGATATGAATGGACGTATGGCGGTCATCGATGGATTTGCCGGGAAACTGATTCTTGATCCAGATGAGGAGACTCTTTTTGTATACCGGGGAAAAAAAGAAGAGCAGGAACATCAAAAAGCACTCCTTCAAGAGTTAAAAGGTAAGGAAGATGTGACGGCGGATGGCAAAAAGATCAAGCTTTTTGCCAATATTGGAAGCATAGAGGATATCGAAAAGGTTTTAAAAAATGATGCAGAAGGTATTGGCCTGTTCAGAAGTGAGTTCTTATATCTGGAAAAACAGGATTATCCTTCAGAAGAGGAGCAGTTCCAGACATATAAATCTGTTTTGGAGATGATGGCTGGAAAAATGGTAATCATCCGTACTTTGGATATTGGCGCGGACAAGCAGGCCGAATATTTTCATCTGGGAAAAGAAGAGAACCCGTCCATGGGGTACCGGGCAATTCGGATTTGCCTGGACCGTCCGGAGATGTTTGGGACGCAGCTTCGGGCACTCCTTCGTGCCAGTGCATATGGTAAGTTAGGGATTATGTATCCGATGATTATTTCCGTAAATGAAGTAAAGCAGATTAAAAGCATGGTAGAAGAGATCAAGGCAGAGTTTGATGAAACAGGAATCCCTTATGGAAGCTTCGAACAAGGTGTGATGATAGAAACGCCGGCTGCCGTGATGATCAGTGAGGAATTAGGAAAAGAAGTGGATTTCTTTAGTATCGGAACCAATGACCTGACTCAGTATACACTGGCCATTGACCGACAGAATGCGAAGTTGGATTCAATCTACGATCCTTATCATCCGGCAGTTTTGAAGATGATTCAGATGATTGTGGAGAATGGGCATAAAGAAGGATGTTGGGTAGGAATTTGCGGCGAGCTGGGAGCAGATACGACGCTCACAGAAACTTTTTTGAAGATGGGGGTGGATGAGTTGTCTGTGGCGCCGGCAAGTGTACTCCCGGTTCGGAAGATGATCAGGGAAACCAGTATAAAGTAGCGTCTTGTTTCCTGATTTTCCTGGATATGATGAATGTTATTTTTGTTTTGCGTTTGGATATTGCTGTTGCATTCTGTGATCATCGAAATGGGTGTCGATTACATGCTCCCACCCGCTTTTCGCAGCTGGACCGCCGTCCCTCTCACTATAGCGGATCAGCGCTGCGGCAGAGACCAACATGTTGATGCTCATGAATGCAACCAGAATCCAGGTCAGGATATATCCGGTCATCTTTGGAATTTTTTCAATCCAATGTGCAAAATGCGGATATAGTCCCTTGATCCAGATGACAGCGGCAATCCCCCAGAAAAAGCAGTAAAGAAGATTAATCCGTCCTCCAAGGTTAAAGGGAATCTCGCTGTAATCCCAAAATATTTGGCCGAAAACGATTTCTCCAAGGACACTGCACATATATTCGTAGGCACCGCCAAGAAAGGTGCCCACTAAAAAGATATGACGGTCCGGTTTATCCCGGTCTTTGTAGAGAAGAATCGTGGCAAGAACGATGGCAAATCCCCAGACAATACTAAAAGGCCCCCAGACCAGACTGCTTCGATTCATCCAGGTACCGCCGATGATCCGGCAGTAGATTGTCTCGGTAAGGTCTCCCAGAAGAGAGCCGGATAAAAACAGCCAGAACAATTTATAAAAGCCACAGCCTTCGGCAAATGTTCCTTTCGTTAAAATGTGGTCGGCTTTTTCCTGGATCGCCGGATATACTTTTGCCATTCGGCGTTCTGCGTAGCCGATAATAGGAATCCTTGTTTTTCGGGACCAGTCTGCAAATTTGATGTCTGCCTGCAGCGCCTTAAGCGAAAAGCTTCTCAGATGAAATGCCGCTGCAAAAGAGACCACTGTATCCAATAGAAGATAGACCACAAATACCCACACCATGATGGTGGAAACAGGTGTGGGGATTTTATGATAAAGAGTGAAGAATAAAGGTGTAGACCAACGGATGCTGATCACGCCCAGCACTGCCCACAAAAGTGAATATTGCAGACAGATGTATCCGTCAAAGTTCCACTTTTTGTTCGAATAATCCCACCATTTGTGGCGGTTTACTCGTTCCAGCGCCTTACCTGCAAACCATTCAATGACGGTGGCCTGTATTCCACAGCCAAGAAATAAGAACAGGGGAGTGTTGATTAGTTCTGATAAAGTCAGTTCCATCAGTACGGCAGCGATGCCGTAAACCAGACAGAAGGGACCGGTGGAGAAACCTCTGTTTGTAAATTTTCTATTTTTGATCGTTCCAACGGCCGCTTCTATGATCCATCCGATAAAAGAGTAGATTAGAAGAAGCCAGAAAAGTTCTGTGATGGTGTATCTCATAATGTCGTCTTTTGTAAAATCCTTTCTGTCGTCTTCCTAACAGTTTCAAAGGGTATGATATCACAGGTGTTTTGGGATTGTCTATAAAAGGTGAGAGAAAATAGAGCAGTATTCTTGCAAGATATCTGAGTTATGAGTTATGATAGAGACAGATTTGATAAAAAGGAGGAATCGGCATATGAGTAATTTTATTTTTGAAAACACATGGGAAGAAAATCAGGAAGCGCTGAAGACCAAAAAGCTGGCGATTATTCCTGTGGGCAGCACGGAACAGCATGGCCCGGCTCTTCCTGTCGGAACCGACTGGATTGTGGCTGAATATCTGGCAAAGAAGGTAGGAGAAAAGACAGATAAAGGCCTGGTGGCTCCGGTAGTGCCTTATGGGCATGCTCTTTATCATGCGGATTTTCCAGGAACAATGGCGGTTTCGCAGACTACGCTTGCAACGTATGTAAAAGAGGTATGCGACCAGCTGGTTTCTTATGGATTTACCCATTTTCTTTTCTTGAACGGACATGGGGGAAATAACAATGCTCTCTATGATGTGGGACAGTACCTGCGGTTGAAAAATGTTCCTGTGGCGAATATTCAGTGGTTTGAGGTAGCGGGAGATTTGAATCCCGAGTGGGGGCTGATCGGCCACGGTGATATTACTGAAACAGCTGTCATGATGCACATTGCTCCGGAGACGGTGAAAGTGGAGCGGGCACACATACCGGACAATCAGAAGATCGGCAATATTCAGTTTCTGGATCTTCACAGAGGAGAGTTTGACGGAGCTGCTGTATATTTGAATCTTCGAACTCGTGATGTTTCCAAAACAGGTGATCTGATTGAGCATGGACATGCCGCGGGGGTAGATTACAGCAAAAGTGCCAGAGACGCTACGGCAGAATTGGGAAAAGAAGTTTGCGATGCGGTTGTAGATTATATCATTCGTTTTATCGATGAATTTGTAAAGTTTGAATTTGAATATCGAAAATAAGAGCGGATCTGCTGCATGTGTGATGGGAAGCACATGCAGCATTTTTTTATGTTTTTTTCTTGAAAAGGATTTACTGAAAGACGAGAAAGAGATTGAAAATAGATGATTTAAAGTATCTATAAATATACAGATTTATTATAATATTGAATTTGTCAAAAAATAGACAGAATGATATATTACACTTTGGACTTATTTTAAGGAGGAGAAAGACATGAAGAAACGATTAGTAGCATCACTATTATGTGCTGCCATGACTGCTTCAATGGTCGTCGGCTGTGGCGGACAGACAGGTTCTGACAGCCAGGAGACGAGTGGCAGCCAGAAAAAGGCGGAAGAATCAACAGACTTGGCAAATGATGCACAGATGGGAGACTTTGAAGCTGCATCGGCAGACCAGGTACAGGAGTTTATGAATGATTCTGATGAGAATACAGTACTGGTAGACGCCCGCACACAGGAGGCTTATTCTGGATGGGCACTGGAGGGCGCAGCAAATGGAGGGCATTTAAAGAATTCTCTGCTTTTCTCAGCACGCTGGCTGGACTGTGACTACGCAGACGCGGCTCCCCGTGAGGCGTATCTGGAAAGAGCTATGGAGGATCAGGGGATTACAGAAGATTCACAAGTGATTGTCTATGACTATGCAGGGGATCAGGCTGCCCATGTTGCCCAGTATTTTAATGATCAGGGAATCAAGGATGTTTCTGTATTCCAGGCCAATGAGATGATTGATGCAGGGACAGATCTGGAATCCTATGAGAACCATGATATGTTTCTTCCTACAGAAATCGTAAAGAGTATTTCCGATGTGAAGACTGGAAAAGAGACCGAATTAAGTGAAGATGCAAAAGCTGTCATCGGTGATAATCTGGACAACGTGGTTTTAGTAGATGTAGGATGGGGAAATGCCAAAGAGTCTTCTTATTTCTCCACCGGGCATGTACCGGGAGCGGTACATATCAATACAGATTCTTATGAAAGACCGCGTGTCTATGTGCCAGAAAAGAGATCTGATTATGCCAAAGAATGGAGACTGATTTCTTTGGAAGAATTCAGAGATGACGTTTGTACACAGTATGGCATTACCAAAGATTCCATTGTAATCCTGACCGGAAGAGACACTTCTCCCCAGGGACGTCTCGGATTTATGCTCAGATCTCTGGGAGTAAAGACCTATGCAATGAGTGGAGCTCTGACATCATGGTCCTATAATGGATACGATTTGGATACGGATACCAGCACACTGGTGGTTCCAGAATCTGTAGACAGTTTTGGTTCTGATACGATTGCAAATCCGGATGAAATTCTTTGGATGGATGACATCAAGGCCATCTTGAGCGGGGAAGTAGAAGGACAGGTTGCAGATAACCGCGGTGAAGATGAATGGAACGGAGAATACTCCGGTTATAGCTATCATGATCTGGCAGGACGTATCGAAGGAAGTGTGTGGTGTCTCCAGGGAGATGATGAAAACGGACAATATTTTGACAATGTAGATGGTACTCCAAGAACCCAGGCTGAGTTGAAGGCATATATGGAAGGGTGTGGACTGGATACGTCCAAGACGGTGGCGTTCTTCTGCGGTGACAGCTGGGGCGCAGCCCATATCGCATATTTTTGCCAGTCAGTGGATATTAACACCATCAAGGAGTGGGGCAATGGATGGATTCCGTGGTCTAACGAAGGAAATGAATTTATAGACCATAATGGAGATAAAGTTCATTATGACAAATACCAGGATGCAGTTCTGGACGAAGAAGGAAATGACGTCAGTGATGGAACAAATATTCTGGACGATGCGGCGGCAGAAGAGGAATAAATACTGATCAAAATGTGCTCTTGCTTCTGGCAGGAGCACATTTGTCCATGAAAGAAAAGGGGCAGAAAGAATGAATAAGAAAAAAGTAGCAGGAATCATAGCGGTGTTTGCTGTTCTTGTTATCGGAGTGGCTATAGGGATTACGATGACTGCCACATCAACAACTTCAGGGACGGGTACAAAGGCAGATGCCCCCGCTGCAGGAGGCCAAGCATCGGGAGATCAGGCGGCGGCGGAAGAATTAATCGATGAGACCGTTTCCCAGGACGATATAGAAGCAAGTGTTGGGAAATGGGCGGATTTTGAGATGAATAATGAAGGCTGTGAAAGAGGCGTTTATGCCGGAATCTTTTATTATGACAATTTTACGATTTTTTCCAGAACTTATGATAAAGGACAAACCTATTATATTGTTTCTGTAAATTAAGAGCACAAGAGGGAGAGAGACTTATGGAGAATTTACTGGGAAAGATTGGAATTAACGGAAAACTCAGGGCAAATTTTGGAGCTATCGTAATCCTTGCGCTGGGTGTCTGTGTTATTTCCGGACTGCCATTCTTCCGGTTTGACTATTATGAAGTATATATTTCTACATATCATCTGACCAATACTCAGATGGGAGTATTTGGAACGGTGATTGGAGTATTTGGGATTGTATCTTATCTTTTTGGCGGTGTGGTAGCAGATGGAATGCCGGTAAAAAAGATCATCGTGGTGTCTTTGATGGCAACAGGAATTGGGGGCTTTTTGCATTTGCTGCCGTTGGGATTTAAAGGCCTTTTATGCATTTATGCACTGTGGGGCGTGTCCACTACTTTTGCGTTCTGGCCGGCCTGTGTCAAGGCAGTGAGGGTCATGTCTGATCAGGACAGCCAGGGAAAGGCCTATGGATTTTTTGAAGGCACTCAGAATATTGCAGGTGGCGTGATTGCACTGATTGCAGTAGCTTTGTTTAATTTTGGCGCATCTCGGATGGAGAATGAAGTGCTTGCAATGAAATATGTCATCTTGTTTTATTCTGTGGTAAATATTGCGATGGCAATCTTTGCCTTTTATGCAGTAAAAGACGATAAAATGGTGTTGAATGCAGACCGGGTTTCCTTTAAAGGACTTGCGAAAGTGTTAAAGAACCCGGCAGTTTGGTTGATCTGTCTGGTGACATTTTGCAATCATGTATTTTGTCTGTCCATTTATTATTACATTCCATATGTGACAGATATCCTGGGTGCTGCCGTTGCATTCGGAGCGATGATGGGTGTGTTTCGAAAGTTTGGTTCCATTGGAGGAAATATTGTAGGCGGGTACCTGGCGGATAAATTTGGCACGGCGAAATTAATGCTGTTGGCATTTGTGACTATGCTGGCAGGTCAGATTCTGCTGCTTCTGACGCCGGCAAAAAGTTCTAGTGTCATCATCGTGGCTGTCCTGTTTGTAGCAATTTTGGTATTTTTTCATATGAATTATGCCATGGCATGGACGATGATGAGTGAGGGGGCTGTTCCGGTAGAATATTCTGGAACAGCGGCAGGACTGATTTGTACGGCAGGATCGATTCCAGAGACTTTTGTGTCTATTCTTGCCGGGAATATGATCGATCATCATCCCGGTGTTACAGGATATCGGTATTTCTTTTATTTTCTGACGGCAGTCATTGCAGTAGGCCTTGTGCTGATCCTGATATGGAGACAGTACCTGAAGCATGCCAAGATTGATAAGTCCAAATTTGATGATAAGGCGATGGACGATTTGAAACAATATGTATAGAAATTGAATAATTTTTATCCAAATTAGATATTGCTAAGTAAACGTAAACTAGCTATACTCTTAACAGAAAGTTCCAAGGGCGGAAGTTCCTTGGGACTTTTTTGCATTTTTTACAGGAAATTCGAAAATGATACTGATAAAGGAGAGAAAGATATGAAACAGTTTCAAGAAATCAATCCGTCACCACGTACACTGATGACACCGGGACCGGTAGAGGCGGACCCGAGAGTTCTGCGGGCTATGAGCGCCCATATTCTGGGACAGTTCGATCCAGAGTTTACAGCATTGATGAATGAGACCATGGAAATGGAACGTTATGTCTTCCAGACAAAGAATCACCAGACCTATCTGGTAGATACCACATCCAGAGGAGGACTGGAGACAGTCCTGACCGGAGCCATCTGCCCTGGGGATAAGGTACTGATTCCGGCATTTGGAAGATTTGGCTATCTGCTGGCTGAGATCCTGGAGCGCTGTGGCGCGGATATTACCCTGTTGGAGAGGGAGTGGGGAACCGTCTTTGATCCTCAGGAGATCGAGGATGCTCTGAAGAAGGATTCCTACAAAGCAGTGGCATGTATTCATGGAGAAACTTCAACATCCATGATGCAGCCTTTGGACGAGCTTGGAAAAATCTGTGAGAAATACGGAGCACTTCTGATCGTAGATGCGGTTGCTACCTTGGGAGGAGCAGAGGTCAAAGTAGACGACTGGAAGCTGTCTGCCTGCATTTCCGGTACACAGAAATGTATCTCCGCTCCGTCCGGATCTGCGCTGATCACATACAATGAGCAGATCGAGGAGATTGTAAAAAGAAGAAAACGTGTAGAAAAGGGAATCCGCACTCAGGATGATGTGGACGGAAAACTGGCAGGAATCCCCAGCAACTATCTGGATCTGGCTCAGCTTGAGGACTACTGGAGCCCGAGAAGACTGAACCATCATACAGAGGCAACCAGCATGCAGTATGCAGTGCATGAGGCTCTTCGTTGTATCGTTAATGAGACGTTGGAAGTACGTTTTGCGAGACATAAATTAAATGACGAAGCATTGGTAGCAGGACTTCAGGCCATGGGACTTACGATTTTTGGAGATTTGAAACACAAGATGCCGGTTGTCACTGCCATCAATATTCCGGACGGAGCAGATGGAAAAGCAATCCGTGGTATGTTGTTAAATGAGTTTGGCATCGAGATTGCTACTTCCTTTGGACCGCTGGATGGCAAGATTTTAAGAATCGGAAATATGGGATACTCCAGTCAGAAGAGAAACATTCTGATTCTGCTTGGCGCACTGGAAGCGGTTATGCTTAGAAACGGTGTGAAAGTTTCTAAGGGTGAAGCTGTAGCAGCTGCGTTGGATGTATACGAAAAAGCTGAAAAATAAAGGTATTTGAAAGAAATTTCTCATTTCTGAAAAAATAAGTTGATTTTTTTTATTCTCTCAAGTATGATAAGAAAGATCAATTGTCTAAAAAATAACAAAAGAAATGGGGAATGACATGGAGACAAAGAGATTTAAAAATGCAGTCAGCGCAGAAGCTTTTGTATTCCTGATCTTTCTGGCCATCATTTTTGGCGGGATTGGGATACGGATGGGCGGAGCAAATATGATGAAGACCATGATGGCAACGGCATATGAGCTTTTGATCGACACGGTATTTAATATCATGGCGATTGCGGTGATTGCAGGAGCGCTGTCAGGAGCGCTTTCCGAATTCGGTGTAATTGCACTTCTTAATAAGGCGATTACACCGTTGATGAAACCACTTTATAATCTGCCCGGAGCAGCGTCTGTGGGAATTATGACAACCTACCTCTCCGACAATCCGGCGATCTTAGGGCTTGCTGAAGACAGGAATTTCCGCAGATATTTTAAAAAGTTCCAGTTACCGGCGATGACAAACTTGGGAACAGCTTTTGGTATGGGGCTGATCGTCACCACATTCATGCTGGGAATCAATGCACCAGGGGAGAATCTTGGAATCGCAGTTCTGACAGGAAATCTATCCGCTGTGATAGGAAGCATAATCAGCGTGCGGATTATGACTACTTTTACCAAAAAAGAGTACGGCACGCAAAGCTATTGCATTGAGGAAGAAAACAGCGAATCTGTAGATGATATTTTAAATAAACGCGAGATTCGAAATGGCGGTGTGGGAGGTCGTCTTCTGGAAGCTTTGCTGGATGGAGGAAAGAATGGGGTGGAAGTCGGTATGGCTATCATTCCGGGCGTTCTTGTCATCTGTACCATCGTAATGATGCTGACCAACGGGCCGTCCGAATGCGGCGTCTATACTGGAGCAGCCTATGAAGGTGTGGCTTTGCTTCCGTGGATTGGCGGGAAACTTGAGTTTATTTTGAAGCCATTGTTTGGATTTACCTCTGCCTCAGCAGTAGCGGTTCCAATTACTGCTCTTGGAGCAGCCGGGGCAGCCATTGGCCTGGTGCCGGAGATGGTAAACGCAGGAACTGCACATGCCAATGATATTGCGGTATTTACTGCTATGTGCATGTGTTGGAGCGGATATTTAAGCACCCATGTGGGAATGATGTCTGCGCTGAAGGTTCCACACCTGACTGGAAAAGCGATCATTAGCCATACGATCGGGGGATTGTGTGCAGGTGTGGCGGCAAATCTTCTTTACCAGCTGGCCTCCATGCTGATGTAACGGTTACAGTGATCTGTTAGATAAAGGAAAGACTTGTGCCTCTTTTTCGAGGATGATAAGATAGAGTTATCAGAATCGAAGAGAGGCATTTTTATGTTAAAAAACAGGGCAAGACGGGTGGTTGTTCGAGGTGCTGGAGACCTGGCGTCTGGTGTGATTGTTAAATTGTATCACAGCGGATTTGATGTGGTTGTGTTGGAATGCGAAAGACCCACGTCTATCCGGAGAACAGTTTCCTTTTCAGAGGCAGTTTATCAGAAGGAAGTATCCGTAGAAGGAGTGACTGCCTGCCTGGCAGATGAGCAGACAGCAGAAAAGGTTCTGGCAGAGGGGAAGGTTCCGGTGTTGGTGGATCCCGAAGGAAAATGGATCCGCAAGTGGAGGCCCCAGGTGGTGATAGATGGGATCCTGGCGAAGAGAAATATCGGAACCAGGATGGATATGGCAAAGATCACCATTGGGCTTGGACCGGGATTTGAGGCAGGAAAAGATGTTCATGCAGTTATTGAGACAAAAAGAGGACATGATCTTGGGAAAATCTATTATCAGGGATTTGCGATTCCAAACACCGGGATCCCTGGAGACATCGGGGGATATACAAAGGAACGAGTGATTTATGCACCTTCAGGAGGAATCTTGAAAAACGGTGCAGAAATCGGAGAAAAGGTAAAGAAGGGGCAGACCATTGCATGGATTGGGAATATTTCGGTAAAAGCATCGATTGACGGGATATTAAGGGGAATCCTGCCGGACGGTTTCCAAGTAAAAGAAGGACTGAAAATGGCAGATATCGATCCTAGGATGGAAGAACAAAGAAATTGCCTTAGCGTCTCAGACAAGGCGCGGTGCATTGCCGGGGGAGTATTGGAGGCGATTCTTCATCTTGAGAAGAAGGAAAGGTTTTCTTTGATGGACATGTTAGAGATTGATCCGTCTAGGCACCGGCTGATTGCGGTGGTAGGCGCCGGAGGCAAAACGTCTTTGATTTATGAGCTTGCAAGAGAACTTAGACAGGCCGGATACCAGGTGGCTGTGACCACGACCACCCACATGTGCCAGGAGGGAAGGTATGGATTTACGCCCATCGGAAGCAAAAAGGAAGATGGAAAGATCAAAGGGCTTGCCCGTAAGTCTCCTAGGGAGCTTCTTAAGAAATATGACGTGGTCCTGACGGAGGCAGATGGAAGTCGTGGTCTTCCGCTAAAATGTCCCTCGTCATGGGAACCTGTCATTCCAAAAGGCACGCAGCTGGTTGTTGGGGTAGCCGGCGCGTCGGCGATTGGCGGCACCTTCCGGGAAAAATGCCACAGATATGAAATTGCCTGCCGGTATCTGCAACATTCACCGGAAGATCTGATTTCAGAGGAAGATGTGATGAAATGTCTGACCAGGAACTTTGGGCAAAAAAAAGACGTGAGCTGCGAATATCGATATGTGGTGAATCAAGGGGATCTATTAAGGGAAGAACAGATGAAGGCGCTGGTCGCTTTGCAAAAAGAACAGAAAGATACAGGTGTAGTCATATCATTTTCTCTGGAAAGATGGTACAATGGCTTTACTGTGTAAGAACTGCCTGATAAAAAAGTAGATGAGGGAGAGAAGATGCTGAAAATAAAAAATTATGTAAAAGCAGAAAGCCTGGAACAGGCGTATGAACTGAATCAGAAGAAGTCAAACAGGATCTTGGGGGGCATGCTCTGGATGAAGATGAGCAGTGCACGGATCCAGTCAGCCATCGATTTGTCCGGGCTTGGTCTTGATACAATTGAAGAGACAGACGAGGAGTTTAAGATCGGGTGTATGACAACGCTTCGTTCGCTGGAACTGCATGAAGGGATGAATCGTTGGTTCCAAGGGATGATCCGTGACAGTGTAAAAGATATTGTGGGGGTTCAGTTTCGGAATCTTTCCACAGTCGGGGGAAGTATTTTCGGACGGTTTGGATTTTCAGACGTGCTGACTTGCTTTCTGGCTTTGGATACGGAGGTAGAACTTTTCAAAGGCGGAGTGGTTCCATTGGAAAAATTTGTTAAAATGCCAAGGGACCGGGATGTCCTGGTACGTCTCATTGTAAAGAAGACCAAAGGCAGGTATGGTTATCTGTCCTGCCGGAACACAAAGACAGATTTTCCGGTATTGGCGACAGGGTTTTGCCTCCTGGAAGAAGGCGTCCGGATTACGGTGGGAGCAAGACCGAAAAAGGCGATGCGGATGGAACTGCCGGAAATGAATGCGAAAAAGCTTTGGACGGGTGTTTGTACGGAAGAAGAGCTGGCAGGGATTGCGAAAGAGACAGCAAAGCAGATTCCCATGGAAAGTAACATGCGCGGAAGCGGCGAGTACCGCAGCCATCTGGCAGAAGTACTGATTCGGCGAGGGCTTACAAAATTGCAGGAGGGAGGCGGCGAAAGATGAAGCTTAGCCTTGTGTTAAACGGAAAGAAAATAGAAGAAGAGATCCGCCCGGATCTTTTGCTGATTGATTTTGTCAGAGGACATGGATGCTATAGTGTAAAGCGGGGATGTGAGACGTCGGGCTGTGGGCTGTGTACGGTGTTTCTGGATGGGAAACCGGTGCTGTCTTGCTCGGTGCTGGCAGCCAGGGCGGACGGTCATATGGTAACAACTCTGGAAGGCCTTCAAGAAGAGGCAGAAGAGTTTGGCAGGTTCATTGCAGATCAGGGGGCGGAACAGTGCGGGTTCTGTAACCCGGGCATGATGATGAATGCCATTGCTTTATTCCGGGAAAATCCTGACCCTACGGAAGAAGAGATGAAGGAATATTTGGCGGGAAATCTCTGCCGCTGTTCTGGATATGAGGGACAGCTTCGGGGAATGAAAGCCTTTTTAGAGTATAAGAAGCAAGGAGGTGCGGTATGAAAACAGTTGGTCAGCCTATCAGAAAAAAGGACGCCATGGCACTGGTGACGGGAAAGCCAGTATTCACAGACGATATCGCGCCTAAGGACTGTCTGATCGTGAAGGTGTTAAGAAGCCCTCATGCCAATGCGATCGTCCGTTCCATTGGGACAGATCTGGCTAAGAAGGTGGAAGGGATCGAAGCGGTTTATACCTGGGAAGATGTACCGAAAGAACGATTTACCATGGCAGGACAGACCTATCCGGAGGCCAGTCCTTACGACAGACTGATTTTGGATCCCCATGTGCGGTATGTCGGGGATCCGGTGGCCATCGTGGCAGGAGAAAACGAGGATTGTGTGGATCAGGCGTTGAAGCGCATTAAGGTAGAATATGAGGTGCTTCCGGCAATTTTGGATCTTCACGAGGCTAAAGACAATGATATCCTGATTCACCCGGAAGAGAACTGGAAAGCATTGTGCAAAGTAGGGGCAGATAACCGGAGAAACTTATGCGCCAGCGGCGAAAGCCATGACGGTGATGTAGATGCGGTGCTGGCGGACTGTGATGAAGTC
>JAHYZZ010000029.1 GCA_019424135.1 Lachnospiraceae bacterium | reverse complement strand
ACAAAGGATGAATTGTTGAATACGTTATCGCTGATTCTGGATGAATATTATGACGAGCTTGAGGCGGCCATGGACCCGGATATGAATAGTTTTGAAAAATTGTTGTATATGAATTATAAGACGCATACGATGATGGAGGAGAGGATCAGTATTGATTTGTTGGCGTCGTTGTATTCGACCCAGCTGGTTTCTCAAGGGGAGAGGAATCTGTTGGATCAGAATAGGAAATATTATAAACTGTTGACCAGAGTCGTGGAAGAAGGGCAGAAACGCGGCGAGATACGGGCAGATATGACGGTGAGTGAGATTTCCAATTATTATTCTATGTGTGAGCGCGCGCTGGTTTCAGACTGGTGCCTGAATCGAGGAAGCTATTCTCTGGGAGAGTATAGTAGAAAATGTATGCCGATTATGCTGGAGCATTTTAAAAAGTAAAAGAAATCATGTCATTGGGGACGGGGGATTTTTGAAAATTCCCCGTCCCCGTACAAAAGGAGGAAAGAGTATGATCGTTCAGGGTCTGCAAAAGCTTACGCTGTTGGATTATCCTGGGAAGGTGGCTTGTACCGTGTTTACGGCCGGATGCAATTTCAGGTGTCCGTTCTGCCACAATGCACCATTGGTTATTGATACGCACAGGAATCCGGAAATATCTTTGAAGGAAATTTATTCGTTTCTTGAGAAGCGCAAAGGCATCCTGGACGGGGTCTGTGTATCAGGAGGTGAACCCTTGATCCAACGTGGCATTGAGGGTTTTTTAGTAAATCTTAAAGATATGGATTATGCGGTGAAGCTGGATACCAATGGAAGTTTTCCAGATAAGCTTCAGAAAATTGTAGAAGAGGGACTGGTGGATTATGTGGCAATGGATATCAAAAATTGTCGAAAAAAATATGGAAGGACCATCGGGATTGATGGATATGATACTGAGAAGGTGGAGCGAAGTATCCAGTATTTGTTGAGAGGAAATGTAGAATTTGAATTCCGGACTACGGTGGTACAGGAGTTTCATCAACGTTCTGATTTTGAGGAGATCGGCAAATGGATTCATGGGGCGAGGAGGTATTATCTGCAGCAATTTGAGGATTCTGGAGAATTGATCCATCCGGGGCTCCATGCTTACAATGAAAATATCATGCATCAGGCATTGGACGTGGTGAGAAAGTACGTGCCATCGGCAGAATTAAGAGGAATATAAATATAAAAGAATAACAATATATTGTGAATAAGAATAAAATAAAGCACAATATATTGTTATTTTTATTGACGGTTTTATGGATATGATGGTATGATAAAAAGACCAAGACAGAAACGGGGGTTATCATATGTATCAGGTAATGAAGCGGGACGGACAGATCGCAAAGTTTGACCTTTCCAAGATCAGTGTGGCGATCGAGAAGGCATTCCATGCACAGGAAAAAAACTATAATCAGGATATCATTGATCTTCTGGCATTAAAGGTGACGGCTGACTTTGAACCGAAGATTAAAGATGGCCTGATCCAGGTAGAGGATATTCAGGATAGTGTGGAAACTATATTGATTAAGGCCGGATATGCGGATGTGGCAAAAGGCTATATCTTATACAGAAAGCAAAGGGAAAAAATTCGGAATCTGAAATCCACGATGTTGGATTATAAAGAGATTGTTGACAGTTATGTAAATGTAAGAGACTGGCGAGTGAAGGAAAATTCAACAGTGACATATTCCGTGGGAGGGCTGATTTTAAGTAATTCTGGTGCGATCACCGCGAACTACTGGCTGTCAGAGATCTATGATGAAGAGATCGGACAGGCCCACAGAAATGCAGATATTCATATTCATGATTTGTCAATGTTGACAGGATATTGCGCGGGTTGGTCTTTGAAACAGCTGATTCAGGAAGGACTTGGTGGGATTCCCGGAAAAATATCTTCATCTCCGGCCAGGCATTTAAGCGTACTCTGCAATCAGATGGTTAATTTTCTTGGTATCATGCAGAATGAGTGGGCAGGAGCACAGGCTTTCTCTTCCTTTGATACTTACCTGGCTCCTTTTGCCAAGGCGGACGGCCTGACCTATCCAGAAGTAAAGAAATGTATTGAATCCTTTATCTACGGGGTCAATACGCCATCCAGATGGGGAACACAGGCTCCGTTTTCTAATATTACTCTGGACTGGACGGTTCCGGATGATTTAGCCAATCTTCCAGCTATTGTAGGCGGAAAAGAAATGGATTTTACTTATGGAGACTGTAAAAAAGAAATGGACATGGTGAATAAGGCGTTCATTGAGATTATGATTGAGGGAGACGCCCATGGACGCGGTTTCCAGTATCCGATTCCCACCTATTCCATTACAAAAGATTTTGACTGGTCAGATACGGAAAATAACAGGCTTCTTTTTGAGATGACGGCAAAGTATGGAACCCCATATTTTTCAAATTATATCAACAGTGATATGCAGCCAAGTGATGTCAGGAGTATGTGCTGTCGTCTGCGTCTGGATTTAAGAGAGCTTCGCAAGAAGTCGGGAGGATTTTTTGGAAGCGGCGAGAGTACGGGATCTGTCGGGGTTGTGACGATCAACATGCCAAGGATTGCGTATCAGTGTGACAATGAGGATGAGTTTTTTGCCAGACTGGACCGCCTGATGGATATTTCCGCACGTTCCCTGCACGTAAAGAGAACGGTCATTACAAAACTGCTTGAGGAAGGCTTATATCCATACACAAGGCGTTATCTGGGAACATTTGAAAATCATTTTTCCACCATCGGCCTGGTAGGAATGAATGAAGCAGGCTTGAATGCAAAATGGATCGGTAAGGATATGACGCATAGAGAAACGCAGGAGTTTTCAAAAAAGGTGCTGACCCATATGCGAGAACGTCTGTCTTCATATCAGGAAGAATATGGCGATCTTTATAACCTGGAAGCAACGCCAGCCGAGTCCACTGCCTACCGGTTTGCAAAACATGACAAAGAGCAGTTCCCAGACATCATTACAGCGGCAGAAGGCGATGGAACACCATACTACACCAACAGTACCCATCTTCCGGTTGGATATACGGAAGACATTTTTGAAGCACTGGATATCCAGGATGAGTTGCAGACACTCTACACCTCCGGTACGGTATTCCATGCGTTCCTGGGAGAAAAGCTTCCAAGCTGGCAGTCAGCTGCAGCACTGGTGCGCAAGATTGCAGAAAATTACAGACTTCCTTACTATACTATGTCGCCAACGTATTCTATTTGTAAAAATCACGGTTATATTAATGGGGAACAGTATGTATGTCCGGAATGCGGGGAGACGACAGAGGTTTATAGTCGAATCACTGGCTATTACCGGCCAGTTCAAAACTGGAATGATGGAAAAACTCAGGAATTTAAGGATAGAAAAGTATATGATCTGACACATTCCACTTTCCATGGACATGCAAAATGGTCCGAATCCGGAAATGAGGGGCTTCAAAAGCAGGATGGTGAAAAAGAGATCAAAGCGCTGCTTTTTACGACGAAAACCTGCCCGAACTGTGTCATTGCAAAGAAGGCGTTGGAGGAAGCTCATATAAAGTATGAAGTAATCGACGCACAGGAAAATAAAGAATTGGTCAAGAAGTACAAAGTCATACAGGCACCTACTCTGGTCGTAGTGGAAGAGGGGCGTATAGAAAAGGTTGCTAATGCTTCGAACATCAAAAAATACGCTGAGGAGCACGCTTTACATGTGTCCTGATCAAAATGGATCGCATGGAGATTTTCGCTAATTAAAAAAATCTTACTGCAAAAGACCTTTGGAAATGCATTTAAGCATTCCCAGAGGTCTTTTTTCGGCGGAGCGCAGAGTCACGCCCCAGCATAAAATGATCATCTCTTAGGATTTCATAAGCTTTTTCATAGTCGCCTTTGCGCATATACCGGATCATCTTCTTTAGTCGTTCGTTTGTTCGAAGGATATGCATCCCATGTCGGACTGAGTATTGACCGATTCGAATCTGTTCAGACAGATTATTTTCATAAATTCGGTTGATTCTTTCGTTGTTCAGGATACCAAGGATCTCCATATGCATGTCCGTATCGGCAATCTCCCAGGCATAGGAATCTGATGCCACTGCACACATCCGAACCACCTTTTCTTCGATTCGATAGGAATACTCCTCGTAGCGGCCGGATGTAAAGATCAGCTGAAATGCAGCGCCTTCCAACAGTTCCCTTAATTGGTAGATATCTTGGATATCTTGATCTGTGATTTCCTTTACCTTAATAGACTTGTAATAATTTGAAACTAACAACCCTTCTGCTTGAAGAAGTTGAATCGCGGCGCGCACAGGGCTTCTGCTCATTCCCAGATCCTCTGTAAGCATAGCTTCCGTGAGGGTCATGCCAGGAGCATAGGTCAGATTAAGGATTCTGTTTTTGATGATCTGATAAGCCTGGTCGGTCAGAGAAACGGATTTTTTTCCCATAAAATCGTCCTTCCTGTTTGAATCAAATATAATAAAAATAGTATACGTAAAATAGATTTGTATACAAATTATAACGGTTTTTCGTGAAAATCGCAAGATGAAATTAAAAAAGGAATTGACATTTCTATCCAGGAGTGCTATAGTCGCATTAGAAATAATTGTATACAAATTATAAAAATGTATACATAAAAAAGAAAAAGAAAAAGGATGGTAGGTACTATGAAATTAGGATTTATCGGAACTGGTAATATGGCCTCTGCAATTATGGGAGGAGTAATCAAAAATGAGGTAATCCCGGCTGACGAGATCATTGGAGCAGATTTATTTGCCCCAGGAAGAGAACGAGTAAAAAAACAGTTCGGTATCCATGTTACAGACAATAACAAGGAAGTAGCCCAGAAGGCAGAAGTGATTATCCTTTCTGTAAAACCACAGTTTTATGCTGATGTGATCCAGGAAATCAAAGACGAGATCAAAGACTCTCAGATCATCATTACCATTGCACCTGGGAAAACGCTTTCCTGGCTGGAAGAGCAGTTCGGTAAACAGGTGAAGATTGTGCGTACCATGCCAAATACTCCAGCTATGGTGGGAGAGGGAATGACGGCGGCATGCCCGAATCCTTATCTGTCAGAGGACGAAGTGGCATATGTGAAGAAGCTTCTGGAAAGCTTTAGCCGTGTAGAAATTATTCCGGAGCGCTTAATGGATGTAGTGGTATCTGTCAGCGGAAGTTCACCGGCGTATGTGTTTGTGATGATCGAGGCTATGGCGGATGCAGCAGTTTCCGGAGGCATGCCAAGAGCACAGGCATATCAGTTTGCAGCACAGGCTGTTCTGGGAAGTGCAAAAATGGTCCTGGATACCGGAAAACATCCAGGAGAACTGAAAGATATGGTATGTTCACCGGCTGGAACAACGATCGAAGCAGTCAGAGTGTTGGAAGAGCGTGGGTTTAGAAGTGCAATCATCGAAGCGATGAAGGTATGTGAGGAGATTTCCAAGAGCTTGTAAGAGAAAGAAAATCAGAGTATAATATACAGGGCAGGGCTTTTTAGCTCTGCCCTGTATGTATGTCTGAAGGAGAGCAAAATGAAAAAAGAGCTTACTTACTTTAAAATAGACGGCAGTGTCGGTGGAAATCAGGAATGGTTTACAAATGTGGTGATGTATATGGGAGGTTGTGCTGCAGCTACAGCCTGTGACAGCTGCATCTATTTTGCCAGGGAATTTGGGATGGGCAGACTTTATCCTTTTGATGCGAAGCATTTAAGTCGAGCGGATTATGTCCGGTTTGGACAGAAAATGAAGCCTTATCTCCGACCAAGAGTGGGCGGAGTCAAGAAACTTACTTGGTATGTGGATGGTCTGTCCAGGTATATTCAGGATGTTGAAAAAGAGTATCAAATAAATTATGGAATCCAGATGGAAGAATTTTCCGGAGATCATGCCTTTAGACAGGCAGAAGAGGTGGTTGCCAGAAGTCTGGAGTCAGGGCTTCCGGTTCCCTATCTGATGTTGAAACATCAGGATACGCAGCAGTTTAAGGATTTTATCTGGCATTGGTTTCTTTTAATTGGTTGTAACGGGAGAGGGAAAGAAATGACCGTTACTGCAGCTACCTATGGTGAAGCCGTAGAACTTCCCTTTTATCAACTTTGGAATACCGGATATGAAGAAAAAGGCGGTATGATTTTGTATTCTTTGAGATAAAAATTCATAAAAAGAACACAAAATCTTGTTATCCTGAAAAAAATAAGGAGAGGCAGGGAGCGGTCATGAAAAAAAAGGTATTGGTTTGTATAGGTGTGGTTCTTGTGGTCATTTTCGCCGGGAGTGCTGTCCTGAAGGAAATGAAAGATGTCAGCTTGCAGAACCAGAAGGATGCGCAGTCAGAAGGAGCATCTGGAAATGGTGAGGAAAAGACGAAAACCGGATTGACAGAAGATGAAGAGAAAATCCAGGAACAGATTGAAGAAACTTACGATGTGGGAAACCAACAGGCAATTGCAGAAACGCTTGAGGAAGAAAAGAAGTCACAGGAGTACACAGACAACAATATGTTGATCAAGTATAATCCCTTTGGGACAAATACACAGTCACTCTATGTCTATTTTAATACGGAAGAGCCTGTGAGCATTTCCTATAATATCCATGTGAAGGATTCAGATATTCAGGATTTTCGAAGAGACGTGCAGGAGGAAGATACTTATACGACAGAGCATGAATTTCAGGTGATTGGTCTTATTCCAGATACGGAAAATACGATTACCTTTTTTCTTACCAGGGAAGATGGATCTACAGATACCAGGGAAATCGTATATGAAATGGGAGGTCTTCTTGGTACAGAGGAAGTGATGCTGGATACAGAAGTAGAAGGTGATGCACAAGAGCTGGAAGACGGTCTTTATGTGGTTCTTGGGAATGACAGCGATCAACTGGATTTTATGTATTATTATGATAATCAGGGCGTTTTAAGAGGAGAGGTCCCCATTATCGGATACCGGAGCCATCGGCTTTTGTTTGATGAGAACTCTATGTATTTTAGTATCTCTGAGACGAAGTTGGCGCAGATGAACCGGCTGGGGCAGGTGACAAATGTTTATGATCTTGGACAGTATAAGCTACATCACGACTATGTCTTTGATGATAATGGAAATATGCTGATTCTGGCCACAGACACAACGCAAGATAGTGTGGAAGATATTGTACTTCGCCTGGATGTGAACAGTGGTGATGTCACAGAAGTACTGGATCTGGAAGATTTGTTTGGAAGCTTTAAAGAAGAGTGCCAGAAAAATTCTGATGATGAACTGGACTGGATGCATATCAATACGATTCAATGGATGGGAAATGGTTCCATACTTTTAAGCTCCAGGGAGACCTCTTCGATTATTAAGATTGATAGCGTGTATGATGAGCCGCTGGTGTCCTATATTATCGCAGATAAGTCGGTATGGGAAGGAACGGAATATGAAAATCTGGTATTTACCCAAAAGGGGGACTTTACGATTCAAGGCGGGCAGCATACGGTCACTTATGAAGAGGACCCGGATCTTCCAGATGGTCAGTATTATCTGTATATGTTTGATAACCATATAGGAGTCAGTGAGACGAGACCTGAATTTGACTGGAGCAAAACAGGTCTTACGCAAACTTCTGCTACAGACGGGAAAACATCTTATTATTACAAGTATCTGGTGGATGAAAATGCAGGTACCTTTGAATTAAAGGATTCTTTCGAGGTTCCGTATTCCGGATATGTCAGCAGTGTCCAGAATCTGGGAGACAATACGATTGTAGATTCGGGAATGAAGGGTGTATTTGGAGAATATGACGAAAATCATGAATTGATTACAGAGTATAAGATGGATACAGAAAAATTTATATATCGTGTGTTTAAATATGATTTTGAGGGGTTTTATTTTTGTAATGTTGAATAAAATAAAGGACAGCTCTTTACGAATGGAGAGGGATTCGATACAATAAAGAAATGACTATAGAAGATAAAGGAGCAGATGACTATGGCTAATCCAATCGTAACAATCGAAATGGAAAACGGAGATGTGATGAAGGCAGAGCTCTATCCAGAGTTTGCCCCAAATACTGTAAATAATTTTATTTCTTTGGTAAAGAATAAGTTTTATGACGGGCTGGTTTTTCATCGTGTCATCCGTGGATTTATGATTCAAGGCGGGTGCCCAAAGGGAACCGGTACTGGAGGACCGGGGTATCAGATCAGAGGAGAATTTTCCCAGAACGGGTTTGAAAATTCCCTGGCTCATTCCAGGGGAGTTTTGTCTATGGCAAGGGCAATGCATCCGGATTCTGCCGGATCCCAGTTTTTTATCATGCATGAAAATGCACCACATCTTGACGGGGCTTATGCAGCCTTTGGAAAGATTATAGAAGGGCTGGATGTGGTTGATAAAATTGCCTGTACAGATACAGATTACAGAGACAGACCGCTGGAAGAGCAGAGAATGAAAAAAGTCACAGTGGATACCAAAGGAGAAGAATATCCTGAGCCAGAAAAAGTATAGGCCTGCATGATTCTGACTAAAAGTGCCGCCCATAAAGTGCGGCACTTTTTCATGCAGAGAAATCCGTTTTATTTCTGTGTCTTGAAAAAAGAATAGGGATAACGTACAATGGTAAAAATAGTCAAGTTACTTAGACTGGAGGCAAAAGATCCATGGACATTATACAGACAGAAGATCTTGTTTATGAATATGAAAAGCGCGATGAAGAGGGAAATATCACAGGAACTTCAAGGGCGATCGATGGCGTAAATATCGATATCAGACAGGGCCAGTTTGTGGCGGTTCTGGGGCACAACGGATCAGGAAAGTCTACCTTTGCCAAACACTTAGACGCCATACTTGTCCCTACGGAAGGTACAGTATGGGTAGACGGAAAAGATACAAAAAATCCGGAGGAATTATGGAATGTGCGTCAGACGGCCGGTATGGTATTCCAGAATCCGGATAATCAGATCATTGGAACTGTGGTAGAAGAAGATGTAGGGTTTGGACCGGAAAATCTGGGAGTGCCGACAGATGAGATCTGGCAGAGAGTGGAGGAAAGCCTGAAAGCTGTAGGAATGCTGGAGTATCGGCATCACTCACCTAATAAGCTGTCCGGAGGGCAAAAGCAAAGGGTGGCAATTGCAGGGGTCGTGGCGATGGAGCCTAAATGCATCGTGTTGGATGAGCCTACGGCCATGCTGGATCCATCTGGAAGAAAAGAGGTTCTTCGGACGGTTCAGGAACTGCGCAGACGTAAAAATGTGACGGTAATTCTGATCACCCACTATATGGAAGAGGTCATCGATGCAGATAAAATTTTTGTCATGGATCATGGACATGTGGTGATGGAGGGGACACCAAGAGAGATATTCTCTCAGGTGGATACTTTAAAAAAATATCGTCTGGATGTTCCGCAGGTGACGATCCTTGCTGATGAATTGAGAAAAAGGGGAGTGGATATCCCGGCTGGCATTTTAAGGAAAGAGGAGTTGGTAGAAGCACTATGTCGATCAAACTAGAGCATTTAAACTATATTTACAGTGAAGGCACAGCTTACGAAAAACATGCATTAAGGGATGTCTGTCTGGAAATTCCAGATGGAGAGTTTGTGGGAATCATCGGCCATACAGGATCTGGAAAATCTACCCTGATCCAGCATCTAAACGGGCTGTTAAAAGCCAGCAGCGGAGCTTTGTATTATGAAGGAAGAAATATCTATGAAGAGGGATATCCGATGAAAGAATTAAGAAGCCAGGTGGGACTGGTGTTTCAATATCCGGAGTATCAGCTCTTTGAAGTAGATGTGATTACGGACGTGTGTTTTGGCCCGAAGAATCAGGGCCTTTCCCCCAAGGAATGTAAAGAAAGGGCAAAAGAGGCATTAAGGTTAGTAGGACTAAAGGAAAAGTATTATAAGTCCTCTCCTTTTGAACTTTCCGGAGGCCAGAAACGCCGGGCAGCTATTGCAGGAGTGCTTGCCATGCGTCCGAAGGTACTGGTGCTGGACGAGCCAACAGCCGGGCTGGATCCGAAAGGACGAGACGACATCCTGGGGCAGATTGCTTATCTCCATGATTCCACGAACATGACAGTCGTTTTGGTTTCCCACAGTATGGAGGATATTGCCAGATATGCGGACCGAATTATCGTTATGGATCACGGACAGGTGCGTTATAATGACGTGCCGAAAAAAGTATTTGCTCATTATCTGGAGTTGGAAAAGATGGGGCTTGCGGCTCCTCAGGTGACTTATATCATGCATGATCTGAAAGAACATGGGCTTGCGGTAACTACAGACGTGACTACGGTGGAAGAGGCGGCAGATAAGATCATGAAGGCATTGGAGAGAAGAAAATGATTCGAGATATTACAATCGGACAATATTATCCGGCAAAAAGTATACTGCACAGACTGGATCCCAGGGTGAAGCTTGTGTCCACCCTTTTGTATCTGATTTCCTTGTTTCTGTTTCGGAGTGTATCCGGGTATCTGGTGGCGACCTTATTTCTGGCAGGGATCATTCGGCTGTCGAGGGTGCCTTTTTCCTATATCGTGAAAGGACTCAAACCAATCATCATGCTTTTGCTGATTACGGTACTGTTTAATCTGTTCCTTACCAGAGAAGGGGATTTGCTAGTGCGTTTCTGGATCTTTACGATCACGGAAGGGGGGCTTCGGACAGCTGTTTTTATGGCAGTACGCCTGATCTATTTGATCATTGGATCCTCACTTATGACTTTTACGACAACGCCCAATGAGTTGACAGACGGGTTGGAAGACCTTCTTCGACCATTGAACCGCATCCGGGTACCCGTTCATGAGGTGGCGATGATGATGTCCATTGCCCTTCGATTCATTCCGATTCTTCTGGAGGAGACGGACAAAATCATGAAGGCCCAGATTGCAAGAGGCGCTGACCTGGAAAGCGGAAACATGATCCAGAGGGCCAGGGCAATGATTCCGATTCTGGTACCGCTTTTCGTATCCGCTTTCCGCCGGGCGAATGATCTTGCTATGGCAATGGAGGCCCGCTGCTATCACGGCGGAGAGGGAAGGGCAGAGATGAAGCCGCTTAGATATCAGACGAGGGATGATCTGCCTTATGTGATCGTAGTGGTATATGTGGCAGCAGTATTTTTGATCGGACGTTATGTTCCTCTTCACATATGGATATTTTAGTACAGGACAGCGGTGAATAATGAAAAGAATCAGGCTTACCGTCGCCTATGACGGAACGGATTACTGCGGCTGGCAGATTCAGCCAAACGGAATAACAATTGAAGAAGTTTTAAATCGTGCAATCGTGAAACTGACCGGAGAGGAAGTGCGTGTAACAGGAGCCAGCCGGACCGATTCAGGAGTTCATGCGTTGGGAAATATTGCTGTCTTCGATACCAGAACATCGATTCCCCCTGAGCGGATGAGCTATGCCTTAAATCAGCGCCTGCCAAAGGATATTGTTGTGGTGCGTTCGGAGGAGGTGCCCTTAGACTGGCATCCCAGATATCAGTCTCGTATTCGAAAAACCTATGAATATCACATCCATAATGCACCGGTGCCGAATCCGCTGCGAAGAAGATATTCTACTTATGTATCGTTTCCTTTGGATGTGAAGCTTATGAGACAGGGGGCGGCCTGTCTGATCGGGGAACATGATTTTGTCAGCTTCTGCAATGTAAGGACACAGGCAGAGAGCACTGTACGGAGGATAGAGTCGTTGGAAATAGAACGAGAGGGCGAAGAAATTATAATTCGCATTACCGGAAATGGGTTTCTTTATAACATGGTCCGTATTATAGCAGGAACATTGATCCGGGTAGGGAGAGGATTTTATTCTCCGGAAAAGATACGGGAAATTTTGGAGGCCAGACGGCGTACAAAAGACAGTGTTACAGCGCCTCCGGAAGGACTTGTGTTAAAAGAAATTCAGTATCTTTCATAACTATTGCCTAAAAATACTGTACAAATGACAGGGTGATAGGATAAGATAGAAAAAAAGAAATCTATGGGAGGAGAAAAAGTATGCAAATGTTTATGAACATTGTTCCTGTCCTTGGGGTGATCGGACTGTTGTTTGCGGGGTATCTGGCTGCAAGAGTCAGCCGGCAGGAGCAAGGAACAGAAAGGATGAAAGAGATTGCATCGGCTATCAGTGAAGGCGCAAGAGCTTTTCTGATGGCAGAATACCGTATTCTGGTGGTGTTTGTGGCTGTTTTGTTTGTGTTGATCGGCATTGGAATCGGCAACTGGATAACGGCCATATGCTTTGTAGTTGGAGCACTGTTCTCTACTATGGCTGGATACTGCGGTATGACAGTTGCCACCAAGGCAAACGTAAGAACCGCCAATGCTGCGAGGACACAGGGAATGAATAAGGCGCTTTCTATCGCGTTTTCCGGAGGCGCAGTCATGGGGATGTGTGTGGCAGGATTCGGAACGCTGGGGGTTAGCATGATTTATCTGCTGACAAAAAATGTAGACGTGCTGTCAGGATTCAGTCTGGGAGCGTCGTCTATTGCGCTGTTTGCTCGTGTGGGTGGGGGAATCTACACGAAAGCGGCTGATGTGGGTGCGGACCTGGTTGGAAAAGTAGAGGCTGGTATTCCGGAGGACGATCCGAGAAATCCGGCAGTTATTGCCGACAATGTAGGAGACAATGTAGGAGATGTGGCCGGTATGGGTGCGGACCTGTTTGAATCTTATGTGGGCGCTTTAGTATCTGCACTGACTTTGGGAATCGTTTACTATCAGATTGCAGGCGCAGCGTATCCGCTGATTGTTGCAGGTCTTGGACTGGTGGCTTCGATCCTTGCCTCTTTCTTTGTGCGTGGTGATGAAAATGCGAATCCGCATAAAGCTTTAAAAATGGGATCTTATGTATCCAGCGTCATTGTGCTGGTAGTTGCAGTGATTTTCAGTAAATATTGTTTTGGAGATTACAATGAAGCAGTTGCAGTAATTGCAGGACTGATCGTAGGGCTGCTTATTGGTATCATCACGGAAGTGTATACTTCTGGAGATTATAAGTCGGTAAAAGAAATTGCAGAACAGTCTGAGACGGGATCCGCAACGACGATCATCAGTGGCATTTCCGTAGGGATGAAGTCTACGGCGGTTCCTATCCTTCTGATTTGTGTGGGAATCTTTTTGGCTTATCAGTTTTCCGGTCTCTATGGAATTGCGTTGGCGGCAGTAGGAATGCTGTCCACAACGGCAATTACGGTAGCGGTAGATGCCTATGGGCCGGTAGCAGATAATGCAGGCGGCATCGCAGAAATGTCCGGCTTGGATCCGGAAGTCCGGAAGATTACGGATAAACTGGACGCAGTCGGGAACACCACGGCAGCTATGGGAAAAGGATTTGCCATCGGCTCTGCGGCGCTGACGGCGCTGGCGTTGTTTGTATCATATGCAGAAGCCGTCCAGCTGGAGAAGATTGACCTTCTTGACAGCCGTGTCATTATCGGAATTTTGATTGGAGGCATGTTGCCGTTCCTGTTTTCTGCATTGACGATGCAGTCGGTGTCCAAAGCTGCTTATCAGATGATCGAAGAGGTAAGAAGGCAGTTTAAAACGATGCCGGGGATTATGAAGGGCACACAGAAGCCGGATTACAAATCATGTGTGGCAATTTCCACAACAGCTGCCTTAAAAGAAATGCTGGTGCCAGGGATTATGGCGGTGGCAGCACCTTTGATTGTTGGGATACTGCTGGGTACGGCAGCTCTGGGAGGCATGCAGGCAGGCGCATTAACGACGGGTGTGATGATGGCAATCTTCATGTCCAATGCAGGAGGAGCCTGGGATAATGCAAAGAAATATATCGAAGACGGTAACCACGGCGGAAAAGGAAGCGACGCTCATAAGGCGGCGGTAGTTGGTGATACGGTAGGCGATCCTTTTAAGGATACCTCCGGACCTTCCATCAATATCCTGATCAAACTGATGACCATTGTGTCGCTGGTATTCGCGCCACTGTTCCTTGCAGTGGGAGGAATTTTATAATGAATCCTGTAAAGCTTTTAAAGCTGTAAATACAGATCCGGGCGGCCGCCTGGCAGATGAATTCTGCCGGCGGCCGCTGATTTGTTGAGAAAAAATATAGAAAGCTTGAAAAACTGGAATCATAAAATGATTTGTGGTAAGATAAATGGCGGAACCTATGAAAAGACAGAGTTCCTTTGTTAAAATTTGAGTTTTAGAAAAGAGGCAGAAAATATGACAAAAGTTGATATTATTTCGGGTTTCCTGGGGGCAGGAAAGACTACATTTATTAAGCAGATGATTGATCAGGTATTTGCTGGACAAAAGCTGGTGCTGATTGAAAATGAATTCGGAGAAATCGGGATTGACGGAGGATTTTTAAAGGATGCAGGGATTGAGATCACGGAAATGAATTCTGGATGCATCTGTTGTACACTGGTAGGCGATTTTAGTGTGGCGTTAAAAAAAGTGCTGACAGAGTATCAGCCTGACCGCGTGCTGATTGAGCCGTCGGGAGTCGGAAAGCTTTCTGATATCGTGCGGGCTGTAGAAGCGGTCAGAGCAGACGCTCCTGTCGAAGTAGAAGGACGCATTACTGTTGTAGATGGGAAAAAGGCCAAAATGTATATGAAAAATTTTGGTGAATTTTATAAAGATCAGGTGGCAAGCGCCTCTACCATTGTTATCAGCCGTACACAGCAGATGACTGGGGAACAGATTGAAGAATGTGTGTCCATTTTAAGAGCAGAAAATGAAGGTGCAGCCATCATCACTACACCGTGGGATCAGTTGGGGCCGGAGGCCGTTCGCCGTGCATTGGAGCATCGGACTGGTATGGAAGATTTGATGGAGGAGCATGACCATTGCGGCCATGAGCACGATCATCATGACCATTGCCATCATGAGCACGATCATCACCACGATCACTGTGGCTGTGATCATGATCATCACCACCATGCAGACGAGGTTTTCACCAGCTGGGGAAGGGAGACTGCTCATCAGTACACAGAAGAAGAGCTGGAGCTGATTCTAAAAGACCTGTCTGGAGAAAGTACCTGCGGGACAGTGCTAAGAGCCAAAGGAATCCTTCCCATGGCAGATGGATCCTGGAAGCAGTTTGATCTGGTGCCGGGAGAATATGAAGTGCGAGAAGGACAGCCAGACTATACTGGTCGTCTGTGTGTGATTGGTACAGATCTAAAAGAGGAGGATCTGTCTGGACTTTTTCATCTTTTATAAGACGAATAAAAAAGGAAGGTGATGGGACATGATGGTGATACCTGTATTTGTGGTGACGGGTTTTTTGGACAGTGGGAAAACGACGCTGGTTCAAGAGACGTTGATGGAGCAGGACTGGATTCAGCCTGGCAGAACGCTTCTGATCTGTTGTGAAGAAGGGGAAGTGGAGTACACAAGTGAATACCTGGAGTCTAGAAATATGGTTTTGCAGCAAGTGTCAGAAAAGGAACAACTGACACCGGCATTTTTTAAGACATTGAGCAAAACATACCGCCCGGTTCAGGTAGTGATTGAGTATAATGGAATGTGGAAACTGGAAGATCTTTTAAGTATTAAGTATCCTTATAATTGGGAATTACAGGGCGTATATTCTACCGTTAATGGGCTGACTTTGGATATGTATCTGAAAAATATGAGAAATATGCTGATGGAGCAACTGACGGAATCGGAGCTGATTGTGGTCAACCGGTGTGCAGAAGGGGTGGATCGCTCAGGTTTCCGCAGGGCTTTGAAGGTACAAAATCCAATGGCACAGCTGATCTTTGAAGATACACAAGGAAGAATTATCCAGCCGTCATCTGAGGATCTGCCTTATGATACGCAGCAGGATGTGATTCGGATCGAAGACGAGGATTTTGGAATTTGGTATGTGGATGCCTATGACCATCCTGACCGTTATCTGGACAAAGAGGTTGTATTCAAAGCGCAGATTTTTCGTCCGAAGGGTATGGAGGATAATATGTTTGTACCCGTGCGCAAGATTATGACTTGCTGTGCCGCTGATATACGGTTTTATGGCTATCCATGCAAATCAAAGCAGAAGGTTGAAGGAGATAAAAAGAAGTATTACCAGGTGACCGCTCGGTTTGCCTATGAAGCGGTTGGATTTGGAAATGAGCAGCCGGTTTTGTATCTTGAGAAGCTGGAAGAGGCGCCAAAGCCGAAGGAAGATGTCGTATATCTGGGATAGGAGGCTAGAAAGGCAAAATTCCGCTGGTTTGTACCGAAAAAGGAACAAAAATATGCCGAAGAATCACTAGACTTTTAAAATGCCAGGGACTATAATATCTATATATGCAAAATTATTTATTTGTACAATTTTTCGAAGGAGGAACAACGAAAATGGCAAGAAAAATGAAGACCATGGATGGTAATCAGGCTGCAGCTCATGTGGCATATGCCTACACAGAAGTTGCAACAATTTATCCGATTACTCCATCATCTGTGATGCCAGAACATGTAGATGAGTGGGCAACCGAAGGGAGAAAAAATATTTTTGGACAGACTGTTCAGGTTACAGAAATGCAGTCCGAGGCAGGTGCCGCAGGTGCCGTACACGGATCTCTGTCCGCAGGTGCTTTGACTACTACATTTACAGCTTCTCAGGGATTACTTCTGATGATCCCGAACCTGTATAAAGTTGCAGGTGAGCAGCTTCCGGGCGTGTTCCATGTATCCGCGCGTGCGCTTGCAAGCCATGCACTTTCTATCTTTGGAGATCACTCTGATGTATATGCCTGTCGTCAGACCGGTGCAGCTATGCTCTGTGAGTCTAGCGTTCAGGAAGTTATGGACTTAAGTCCGGTAGCACATTGTGCAGCTTTGAAAGGAAAGCTTCCATTTATCAACTTCTTCGACGGATTCCGTACATCTCACGAGATTCAGAAGATCGAGACATGGGATTACGAAGATC
>JAHYZZ010000028.1 GCA_019424135.1 Lachnospiraceae bacterium | reverse complement strand
ACTTTTCTCATGTACTAACATACACTCCTGATTGATAACGGGTTCGGTTCCCGACAAGCCATACTCTCCATGGATTTCAGGCCGCCCTCAAAAGTCCATTCACTCATCAGATCCATACAGCAATCTCACCATCTGCCGCTCTCTTTGACTTCTCTCGATCAGTTACTCCTCTTTCTCAACGGTTTTTAATATTTTGTTATCTATGCATATTACTTTAATTCAACAAATCACATTTGTCAAGACAAAGTTTAATTGTTTGTCTTACCCTTTAATTACAGGAACCGGTGTTTCATCTTTCTTGTCGATATCATTGATATAAATTTTTGTCTCACGTACAATTTCGTTGGACAACAGGAGCACGGCCACCAGGTTGGGGATTGCCATAAATGCATTCAATGTATCTGCAATCAGCCATACCAGATCCAATGCTACAACAGGAGCAATTGCTGCAACGGCAATATAAAGAATACGATAACCGATCAAAACGCCTTTTCCAGCCTTACCCGCAAAGTATTCCACACAACGCTCTCCGTAATATGCCCAGCCAAGAATGGTTGAATATGCAAAGGAGATAATGCCAAGCGTTAGAATAACTGGTCCAAGAACAGGAATCTGGCCAAATGCAAGAGAAGTAAGGACACCGCCGTCAGAAACTTCATCTGCATTGATCGTTGGATTCTTCATGATTGTTGTAACGAGTACAAGACCTGTCATAAAACATACAACCACTGTATCCCAGAATGTTCCGGTAGAGGATACCAGAGCCTGACGGACAGGATTTCTTGTCTGAGCTGCTGCAGCTGCAATAGGAGCAGAACCAAGACCAGATTCATTAGAGAAAAGACCACGGGCAACTCCATAACGGATTGCCATCATAAGTCCCTGACCAACCAGACCGCCTGCTGCAGCTCCTGGTGTAAACGCCAGCTTGCAGATCGTCACAATCGCCGGAATAATGAAATCATAATTCATTGCAAGAATAATCAGACACCCCAGGACATAGAAGATTGCCATAAATGGCACCAATTTTTCACATACATTTGCAATAGACTTAATTCCACCGAAAATAACGATGGCTGTCAGGATGGCAATGACGATTCCTACTGCAGCCGGAGGAATATTAAAATTTGATTTACAAACCGTTGCGATTGCATTTACCTGCGTCGCACATCCGATTCCGAATGATGCAAATCCTGCAAAAACGGCAAACAATACACCCAGCCATTTCAGGTGAAGCCCCCGTTCCAGAGCATACATGGCACCACCTTGCATACGTCCGTCTTCTGTCTTTACTCGATACTTTACAGCAATCAGAGATTCTGAATATTTCGTAGCTATTCCAAATACACCAGTCAGCCATACCCACAATACTGATCCGGGTCCGCCTAAAGCTATGGCAGTACCTACACCAATAATGTTACCAGTACCAATCGTAGCTGCCAATGCTGTTGTTAACGCACCAAACTGAGATACCTCTCCTTCAGCCTCTGGATCCTTCGAAACAGAAAGTTTAATACCTTTCGCCAGTGTATGCCTCTGAATAAAACCGGTACGAATCGTTAGGAAGATATGTGTTCCGAGAAGCAAAATAATCATCGGCCAACCCCATACCACGCCGTTAACAGCACTTACAACAGAATTAATCGCATCTAACATGTTAGAAAACCCCCTTTTCTTTTTTCTCTTCCTTCGTGTTCACATTGTCCACATGCATCTTTGCTGGAATCCCGTTCCTATTATAACTCAGGAGAACTATACCTCCTTCCGCGGTTCCCCTACGTTCCATCTTAGACTTATTCTACATGAATGTATTGAAAATATCAATATTAGTTATAAAAATGACATATTATTCGTCATTTTCACCAAATTATTAAGATTTTTCTTTTTTATATTATATTGTTAATTATATAACTATCCTATTATTTTGAATTTTCTGTATATTATAGTCAAAAATAAAACTCCGAAAGACTTCCATCTTCGGAGTTTTATCTGCATTTCATTCTATGCAGTATATTTCAAAAATATAATCTTGATCCTATAAAATAGATTCTTTATTCTAATCTCCCGCTCTAAAACGGCGTCCCATAAAGATCATAAGGCGTAACCTGATATACGTAATAATTCAGCCAGTTCGTGTACAGGTTATTTGAAGTTGCCCGCCAGGTAAGAAGGGGGCGAATCTCTGGGTCGTCATTGGTGTAATAATTTTGAGGCATCTGAATCTGCAGACCCTTTGAAAGGTCTCTCTTATACTCCTGATCCAGCGTAATACGGTCATACTCCGGATGTCCCATCACAAAAATCTGGCGTCCTCCTTCGGCCATAGCGAGGAATAACCCGGCTTCCTCTGACTCCGCCAGGATCGTTAGACGATCATCTGCCCGTACTTTTTCAATTGGGGTCTGAGTATGCCGGGAATGCGGTGCCAAAAACACATCGTCAAATCCCCTTACCAGAGGAATCTTTCGATTGAGTACCTTATGCCAGAAAACGCCGAATACCTTCTGGTCCAGCAGCTCTTTGTCAATCCCATAGTGATAATACATCCCTGCCTGAGCTCCCCAGCAAAGGTGCAAGGTAGAAGTCACATGGGTCTTGCTCCACTCCATAATCTCTTTTAATTCTTCCCAGTAATCTACTTCCTCAAACGGAATCTGCTCCACCGGAGCCCCGGTGATAATGAATCCGTCAAACTTTTTCTCCCTGATTTCATCAAACTTATAATAAAACTTATTCAGATGACTGGTCGGCGTATTTTTTGATGTATGAGAAGAAACCATCACAAAAGTCACGTCCACCTGGAGAGGGGTATTAGACAGTGAACGCAAAATCTGAAGCTCCGTATCCTCTTTCAAGGGCATCAGGTTCAAAAGCCCGATGTTGATGGGCCGTATATCCTGATGGGTGGCCCTATGTTCGTCCATGACAAATATATTTTCCTTTTCCAGTATTTCCTTTACCGGAAGATCATTTTGAACTCTAATCGGCATAATTCATTCTCCTTTTCTTAAGAGCATTAAAATAATTATACCCTTCCGGCAAATCAGCGTCAACACCAAATGGGGGACGGGGGATTTTTAAAAATCCCCCGTCCCCCATTCAACGGCTAACACTGTTTCTGAAATGTAGCACAGGCTGTTTCCTGACACCGGCAGGCTCCTCCACCCTCTACGCTGATCTTTCCAGCATGACATTCACACGAATCATTGTACATACAATTTTCTGCTTTACAGTCAATGCTGCAAAAGGCCGTCGCATCCTTGGCAGAATTACTGGTCGTGCTGCTGTTTCTCTTCTCAAAACTGTCGCAGCAAGTGTCCTCTGCCTGTTTTGCGGAATTTCCTCCCACTGTGATCTGATCAAGACAACAGTAATCATTCAGATTGTGCATACATGTCTGCACTGTACATTTCAATTCCGGCATAATATTCCCTCCTGTTCATTTTGAAATATCGAGATTATTATGCCCCTTTTTATAAATATTAAACATAAAGCAGCAATCAGTCTTCCGTTTTTTCCACTGTTCTTTGCTCTTTGGAATCTATTTCCTTTTTGATGGCACAGATAAAGTCTTCCAGACTTCTTTGTCCTTCATCACCGGCAAAACGGCTTCTGACAGATACTGCTTTTTGCTCTTCTTCCTTCGCGCCAACCACCAGCATATAGGGAATCTTGTTCATCTGTGCTTCGCGGATCTTGTAACCGATCTTTTCGGCCCGGGTATCAATCTCTGCACGAATTCCAGCTTCTTCCAGCTTTGCCAACACTTCTTTTCCATAGTCCATATACTTGTCAGAAATCGGCAGTACTTTAACCTGCACCGGAGCAAGCCAGGTCGGAAATGCACCTGCGAAATGCTCAATCAAAATACCGATAAAACGTTCGATAGATCCGAAGGCCACTCTGTGGATCATGATCGGGCGGTGTTTCTCTCCATCCGCACCAGTATATTCCAGCTCAAAACGCTGAGGCATCTGCATATCCAGCTGAATGGTACCGCACTGCCATGTTCTGCCGATGGAATCTTCCAGATGGAAGTCGATCTTTGGTCCATAAAATGCACCGTCTCCTTCATTGACTACATAATCCAGTCCCAAATCATCCAATGCTCCCCGTAAACCTTCTGTCGCCATCTCCCAGTCCTCATCGCTTCCCATGCTGTCTTCCGGACGGGTAGAAAGTTCAACATGATATTTAAATCCAAACAGACTGTAAACCTCATCGATTAATTTTGCAACGCCCTTGATCTCATCACGAATCTGATCCGGTGTCATAAAGATATGCGCATCATCCTGTGTAAAACAACGTACACGGAACAGCCCGTGAAGAGCCCCGGATTTCTCATGTCTGTGTACCACACCCAGCTCTCCTGCACGAAGCGGAAGATCCTTATAAGAACGAGGTTCCGATTTGTAGACCAGCATGCCACCCGGACAATTCATCGGCTTTACTGCATAATCTTCTCCATCAATTTGTGTCGTATACATATTGTCCTTATAATGATCCCAGTGACCAGAATTTTCCCACAGATGTCTACTTAAAATCATCGGCGTAGAAATCTCTACATAACCATTTTTCTTATGCAGCTCTCTCCAGTAATCCAACAATGTATTTTTCAGCACCATGCCCTTTGGCAAAAAGAACGGAAAGCCTGGTCCTTCATCACACATCATAAAGATACCTAGTTCTCTTCCCAGTTTTCTATGATCACGCTTTTTCGCTTCTTCCATCATATGAAGATATTCGTCCAGCTGCGATTTTTTCGGATAAGAAATACCATAGATACGGGTCAGCATCTTATTCTTTTCACTGCCTCTCCAGTATGCTCCTGCCAGACTCAACAGCTTCACTGCCTTAACTCCCTTGGTGGACATCAAATGTGGCCCTGCACAAAGATCCACAAACTCACCCTGCTGATAGAAGCTGATTTCCTCCCCCTCTGGCAGTTCTTCTACAAGCTCAACTTTATATGGCTCATTCTTTTCCTTAAAATATGCCACCGCTTCATCTCTTGTTTTCGTGAACCGTTCGATCGGGAAAGATTCTTTTACGATCTTTTTCATCTCAGCCTCGATCTTTTCCAGATCTTCTGCTACAAAAGGAGTCTCTCTGTCCAGATCATAGTAAAATCCATGATCAATAGACGGCCCGATCGCCAGCTTTGTCTCCGGATAAAGACGCTTCACTGCCTGTGCCATAATATGAGAAGTCGTATGCCAAAAAGCCCCTTTTCCTTCTTCAGAATCAAAAGTCAAAATCTCCAGCTCACAGTCTGCATCCACCTCTGCGCGCAAATCCACAATCTCGCCGTTTACCTTTGCAGATGTTGCAGCCCTTGCCAGTCCTTCACTGATATCCTTTGCGATATCCAATACAGTCATTTTGCTCTCATACTCTTTGACCGTTCCGTCTTTCAATGTAATTTTCATAGTTTCAATCTCCTCTTCTTTTTTATTTTCTATGATTTTTTCTTTTTCAGTGGTTTCTTTGACAGACTCTCCAGCCTGCTTTGTGCTTCTTTCCGGCCCTTCATAAACATCTCATGAAACTCTGGGGCAGAATGCTTCAGTGAAAGTGGCCTGCCCTCCCGGTTAATAAAACAATGCTTTGTCGTTCCTCGGCAGTGCACCATTCCGGTTTTATTCAAAATTACCTCATAAACAAGAGTCAATTTGATTCCGTTATATTCTTTGATATAGCAGTCAATCGTAACCACATCTCCAAAATGCACCATTCGCAGATACTCTGCGGACACTGACAACACCGGACTTAAGATGCCTTGTGCCTCCATGTTCTCATATCCCATGCCCAAACGTTCCATATAATCTGTCCGTGCTTCCTCAAACCAGCGGATGTAATTCGAATGATGGACAATCCCCATCTGATCTGTTTCATAATATTGTACTTTATGCTGATAAGCCTTGTGCTCACCCATCCTTCGTGCCTTCCTTTCATAAAAAAATCCCCTACAGCTACTGCTGTAAGGGACGAGTCTTCTCGCGGTTCCACCCTGCTTGAACCGGCATCTTTTCTGCCGGAACCTCTTCATTTTCTGATGATAACGGTATCACCGTGCTGTTTTTCAGCCGCTCCAAGGTGGTCTTCAGCCGGTTCCAAGTAAAGGAGCTCTCAGCCATATGTCTCCTTTCTCTGTCTGCTCTTTCCCGGCGTACTCTTCTCTTCAACGCTTTTCATATATGTAACTATTATAATCACGGCCTTTTTCTTTGTCAACACTCGTTTTACAATCCCATCCAGACTTTCCAGACAGCAAAAAACTCCCGCATCATATAGTTAGGAAGCAAAACCAGGTGACAATTCGATGGAAGCGGGTACACCTTTGTATACCCGCATTTTTTTGCCAAGAGACAAGCCCTGTAAAGATGAAAGTGATTCGATACGATTCCCATCGGTTCATCCAGCTTGCCAATCAAAGCCTTCGAAAACTCCAGATTTTCTTTTGTCGTGGTGGAATGCTTCTCCAGAACCAGTCTTTCAGGCTCGATACCCAGGGCACTTAAATAAGCTGACATTGCTTCCGCTTCCGTAATATCTTCTCCCTCTCCCTGGCCACCGGAAAGAACCGCTATGGTTTTAGGATAGGCTTTTAGATATACGAAAGCCCGATCCAGCCGCCGCTTTAGAGAGTCTGTAATCTGTTTTCCCTCCACATGGGCGCCCAGTACAATAATATACCGGCACTCCGGCGTATTTCCGCCGGACATACGGGCTATAATTCTGCCTTCTGTGTATAGAAATAGGATCACTGTTAAACTCAGCAATATATATATCTCTCTATCCAAGTTGGTCCATCGGATCAGTGCCGCGCAAATAAAAAATATCATTCCTGCAGCCGGCCAGAATCTGGAAAACGTAGAATCCCACTTATGAAGAGTTGCACAAATCACTCCATAATATAGAAAACAAACTCCTCCACAAAGGAACAAAATTATTTCCCACAGCATTTTTTATACTTTTTCCCAGATCCGCACGGGCACGGATCATTCCGCCCGATCTTTTTCTCCTTCCGGACAGTCCTGGACTCTTTTTGCTCTTTATACAATCTCTTCAGCTCTTCTTCAGAATAGATCTCCTTCCACTGTGGAAGTTCATACAGCCAGTCAGCCTTGGCATCCACCATATTTTTATACAATTTTTCTTTATCAAAGGCAAGACTTACCACAGTATCCTCGTCCATCGTTTCGATTGGATTTTCTTTCTTCAGGCTTTCATTAATTCCATCTAAAAATCCCACCATGGTCAGAACCTTCTGTCCATATTTTTCTGCCAGCTCCTTCACTGTTCCTTTTACTTCCTCATCAGGATTCGAAAGAAGCTGCTCATAGATCTCCTTCTCAATCTGAAAATATGTGCCCCAGAATCTCTGAAGCTGCCCCTTATCTGCACTTTCATCATATGCGATATCTCTCCACTGCTGTAATAATGTACGACTCATATTCTGATACTCCTTTGTATTGATTGCTTTTTTGTTCTGTACTCTATATAATATACTAAAGTCTAATTCAGATGTAAAGGATGATTCGAATGAAAAAGTTAAAACGTATCCTTGCGCTGCTTGGCGCAGCCGCCTTAATCCTTATGTATCTTTGCACACTGGTCTTTGCACTGATTGACCATCCTGCCGCCACCGACCTTCTCTGGGCTTCCATCGCATCTACGATCCTGATTCCGGTGCTGCTCTATGGATTTCTGCTTGTGTATAAACTGACCTCTCACGACCAGGACAGCGATGACGAGAGATAAACCTCAAAAGGAAACACTTCTTCCTGCATGTCCTTTTCCTGTTTGTCTCTCCTTGCTTTCCGTCTGTTTAAATACTCCTCGATTGATAAGGCATTCTTTTCCGTCAATTCCCGATCTTTCTGGTACATATGGATTCCTCCTTTTCCTTTTATTTATACTCTTTCGTCCCCCTTTTGACTTCCGACATTATTATTATATTGTCGTACGATTCATTATATGCATCGGTTGTGACCAAGATATGGCAATATTATGAAATAATCCTAATACATTTCTTAATAAAGCATAAGAAAAGCAGATGCCTTTGCACCTGCTTTTTCTTCTATCTATAAATAATATCACTTCTTCCTGGTCCGTTAGAAACCATGGTAATGGGATATCCAATCTGCTCTTCCACAAATTCAACATACTTCCGGCAGTTTTCTGGCAGATCCTCATATTTCCGGATGCCGCGGATATCACATTTCCATCCCGGCAGCTTTTTCAGCACCGGCTTTGCCTTCTCAAGAAGATGTGTAGTCGGAAAGTCTGTTGTAACCTCTCCGTCAATCTCATAACCGACACATACAGGAATCTCATCCAGATATCCCAGCACATCCAAAACGGTAAATGCCACGTCTGTGGTTCCCTGAAGTCTGCATCCATATTTAGACGCCACACAATCAAACCATCCCATTCTTCTGGGACGTCCTGTGGTAGCTCCGAACTCTCCTCCGTCACCTCCACGTCTTCTGAGCTCATCTGCCTCATCTCCAAATATCTCGCTGACAAAAGCTCCCGCACCAACAGCACTGGAGTATGCCTTGCATACCGTAATGACTTTCTTAATTTCATAAGGCGGTACCCCTGCACCAATGGCTCCGTATGCTGCCAGTGTAGAAGAAGAGGTCACCATTGGATAGATGCCGTGATCAGGATCCTTTAATGTACCAAGCTGTCCCTCCAGCAGCACTTCTTTTCCTTCCTTCAGTGCCTGATTTAAATACAATGCTGTATCACATACATAGGGTGCAACCATTTCTTTATATTCTTTCAGTTCTTTATATAAATCCTCTGGTAAAATGGCTGGTTTATGATAGAGGTGCTCCAGCAGAACATTCTTCTGCTCTGCTACCCTGACTACCTTTTCTTTCAGCAGTTCGTCATCAAACAGCTCGCTGACCTGAAAACCAATCTTGGCGTATTTATCTGAATAAAACGGTGCAATGCCTGATTTCGTGGAACCAAAGGACTTTCCTCCTAAACGTTCCTCCTCATATGCGTCAAAGTTCTTATGATAAGACATTACAATCTGCGCCCGGTCTGATACCAGGATCTTCGGTGCCGGTACGCCTCTGTCGATGATGGATTGAATCTCCTTAAACAAAACAGGAATATCCAGTGCCACCCCATTCCCGATGATGTTCGTCGTATGTCCGTAAAAAACCCCGGAAGGAAGTGTATGAAGCGCAAATTTGCCGTAATCATTGACAATCGTATGTCCGGCATTTGCCCCGCCCTGAAACCGAATGATAATATCCGCTTTCTCGGCCAGCATATCTGTAATCTTTCCTTTTCCTTCATCTCCCCAATTGGCGCCTACTACCGCTTTTACCATGATCCATTCCTCCTGTGCGAATAAACTGACTCATAAAGCCACTTATGCATTATACTACAAAATTTTTTCTCTGTCTACATTAACGGGGCCAACAAACGCAATACCTGTCCGCTTATTTTTGTAAGCATGGTCTGGTTACGCACTTCAATCAGTGTAACCTTATGGCATTTTGCAAGCGTCTGCTGGAAATCCCGTTCAATCCTGTCAATTTCTGAATTATTATAAATAAACACTCCATTTTCAAAATGCAGATACAGGCTTCTGTAATCCAAATTAATGGTTCCCACCGTAGCCGTATCATCATCTGACACAAACACCTTTGCATGGACGAACCCTGGCCGGTACTCATAAATCTGCACACCGCCTTCAATCAGTTCCCTGTAATATGTTTTAGCCACCGCAAATGCATACCACTTGTCTGGAATATGCGGCATAATAATGATAATCTCAATCCCGCTTTTTGCCGCCCTCTTCAAAGTTGTCAGCATCTCGTTATCCAAGATCAGATAGGGCGTCATGATATGGACATATTTTTTTGCATGATTCAGAATATGGAAATACACTTCCTCCCCTACATTTTCATTGTCAAAGGGGCTGTCCGCATAAGGAATCACATATCCAAGCTCCCGATGCAGCCCTTTTCGTCTCGGGGTCAGATAATGTTTATAATTTTCTGCCCTACGCTCATCCACATTCCACATCTGCAGAAAAATCATGGTCAGACTTTGGACGGCATCTCCCCTTAGCATAACCGCCGTATCTTTCCAATGTCCGAAACGGACCTTTCGGTTGATATACTCATCCCCCAGATTCACGCCTCCTGTAAATCCTACTTTTCCGTCGATTACACAGATTTTTCGATGATCACGGTTGTTCTGTGTTGTGGAGAGAAAGGGTCTGACCTTATTAGACATTTTACATTTAATCCCGTATCGCTTCAGCTGTTCAGGATAACGGTAAGGCAACATAGAGATAGCACACATACCGTCATACATGAACCGCACTTCCACACCTTCCTGTACCTTTTCTCTTAGGATCTTTAAAATAGAACCCCACATATACCCCTTTTCTACGATAAAATACTCCATAAAAATGAACTTTTTCGCCTTCTGAAGCTCCTGCAGCATCGCTTTGAACTTATACTCCCCCAGCGGGAAATACTTCACATCTGTATTCCGATACGTCGGAAATCCCAGTTGGTTGGACAAGTAATAAGACAGATTAGCATTGGCTGATTTGCTGGCCCAGATGGCCTCGATCACTTCAGAATCCTGCTGCATATAAGGATCTGTCTCAATCTTCATAGCTGCCAGCCGGCTCTTCATAAACTTGGTTCCCGGCTGTGTTCTGACAAAAATATAGAATACAACGCCAAAGATTGGTACCGCCAGTACAAACAGCATCCACGTCATCTTAAATTCCGGATTTCCTTCTGCATTAATCAGGTAGATCAATACGATGATCTGCAGGATAACCATTGTTCCATACACATAATGAATATATTCGTGCAAATAGAGCATAGTATTCATCATTATGCCAATCTGCACAAGCAAAAGAAGGAGGATGATTCCGGTTCTGCCAAATACGATCCGGAACAGTCCCTTTTTTGCCGTACTCGGTTCTTGCTGATTGCTCATATCCAATCTATCTCCTTTAATCATTCTTTCTGATACACGGGTACAGTGTATCACAATTTCGAATTCTTCTCAACTTCCATGTATTTTCTTTTGTTTTTTGCGGAAAAATGATACAATATGTGTTATGATAAAGACTATAGAACGAGGAAAGGAGTCAATCATTATGGCTAAATGGCTAAAACGTTTATTAAGTCTGGCAGCACTAGGCGGCGCTGTTGCCGGTCTTGTCTATTATCTGAAAAAATCCTCTTCGGATAATGAGGATGATTTTGCCGACGATTTTGAGGATGAAGATTTTGATCTCGACAGTGATCTGAAACCAGTTTCAGACCGCGAATATGTTCCGCTCACCCCAAAGTCCGAAGAAGAACCTTCCGAAAAATCGGAAGAAAAGCCAGAACCTGATGTTGAGGACGATAGGAAAGATACAGAAAAAGAAACGGCGAAAGAAACAGAATAAAAAAAGACCTGCCCAAAGGTTATGGGGCAGGTCTTTTTGTCCAGCACCGGACCAGAATCCGTACTGCTTCTTTGATTTGTTCATCCGTCAGATTTGCGTATCCGAGAAGGATGGTCGGCTCTTTAAATCTGTCCTTTTTAATCCGGTAGTCTGACAGTCCATAAACCCGGATTCCCTCTCCTCTGGCAAGACGGATCAGTTCTTCTTCTTTCTGGTTCCTCGGAAAATGTAAGAGCAGATGAACTCCGGCATGTTCCCCGGAAATCCGGCAGACCGAAGACAAGGCTTTCAGTTCTTCGATTAATACGTCATGCCTTCCCTTATACAGGGCACGTGTCTTATTTAAATGTCTTTCATAGTAACCGTCTTCAATAAACTTCTGCACAATTCTCTGATCTACCTTGGATACCGTAGAATGGATAAAACGGTTCTTTTCCTCATACACCTTCAAAAGTGGCATGGGAAGCACCATATAACTCAGCCGAATCGCAGGCGCCACAGATTTTGAAAAAGTTCCCAGATAGATCACTTTTTCGCGGACATCCATCCCCTGGAGTGCTGGGATCGGCTTTCCCTTATAACGAAATTCACTGTCATAATCATCCTCGATGATATATCTTCCTTCTTCCTGATCCGCCCATTTCAAAAGTTCCTGACGCCTGCCAACTGGCATGACGATTCCCGTAGGATACTGGTGGGAGGGTGTGACATAGGCGATATCCGCCCCCGTTTTCACAAGTTCCTCCACCTTCATCCCGCTTTTATCCATCGATACCGGAACCGTCTCATAGGACAGGCAGCGAAACAGGCGGTACGCCTGCATATACGTGGGATCCTCGAAAGCAAGCCGATGATTCCTTCCAAGTATGGAGCACAAAAGCATCAGCATATAGTCATTTCCCGCACCAATTATGATCTGATCCGGCGTACACTCCACGCCTCTTGCCTGATAGAGGTAGCCACAGATCGCATTCCGAAATCCATACTCTCCCTTGGAATCCCCTGTCCGAAAAAGCTCTGTCTGCCCGTCCATCAAAATGTCCCTGGACAATTTTCTCCATATCCGATAAGGAAAGCTGTTCAGATCCACACCGTTTGGCGTAAAATCAAATCGATATTCTTTCTTTTGCACTTCCGGTCTGGAAATCTCACTTTTGGATTTTTTCAGCTGATATAATTCATCGATCTGCGCTACAAAATACCCACGGCAGGGTTTTGACTCCACATAGCCTTCCGACAACAGCTGTTCGTAGGCAAGTTCCACCGTACTTCTGCTCACCTCTAGATGTCTGGATAAAGCTCTCGTTGAAGGAAGTTTCTCTCCATAGGGAATCCTGCTATCTTGGATATCCTTCTTAATATATTCATAAATCTGCTCATATAATGGAACTTTGCTGTCTGGCTTCAGACTGATTGTTAATTCATTCATTGTTCTCTTAAGAATCTATTTTTTCGGCAGTTTAAAGGAGCTCTTCAGTGACACGATCCGGTTAAATACCAGATGATCCGGTGAAGAATCCTTGGAATCAATACAAAAATAACCATTCCGCACAAACTGGAAGCTGTCATGACCCACCGCATTCTGAAAACTGTCTTCTACATAACAACAAGGTCTTACCTCCAGAGAATTTGGATTCAGATTCAAAGATCCGTCTTCCTTATTATAGACGCCTTTTTCTTCATCGATTAGATTCTCATACAACCGCACCTCTGCCTGCTTCGCATGTGACCTCTCCACCCAGTGGATGGTTCCCTTTACTTTCCGTCCTGTAAATCCTGTTCCACACTTTGTCTCTGGATCATAGGTGCAGTGTACGACTGTCACTTTTCCATTCTCATCTGTTTCATAGCTTTCACATTTTACAAAATACGCGTGCATTAAGCGTACTTCATTGCCCGGAAACAGACGGAAATATTTCTTTGGAGGATCGATCATGAAATCCTCTCTTTCAATATATAACTCCCGTCCAAAAGGAATCTTACGAATTCCAAGCTCAGGATTCTCTATATTATTTTCCACATCCAGGTATTCAATCTTCCCCTCAGGATAGTTATCAATCACCAGTTTGATCGGATCCAGCACCGCCATCATTCGTGGTTTTTTCAGCTTCAGATCCTCTCTGATACAATACTCCAGCATAGCATAATCCACGGAGCTTTGACTCTTGGAGACACCGCACATTTCCACAAACATCCTGATGGATTCCGGGGTAAACCCTCTTCTTCTTAAGGCCGCAATAGACACCAGCCTTGGGTCATCCCAGCCATCTACAATGCCATCCATAACCAGCTTCTTAATATAACGCTTTCCCGTCACCACATTTGTCAGATAAAGCTTGGCAAACTCAATCTGTCTGGGCGCCGGATCAAACTCACATTCACGTACCACCCAGTCATAAAGGGGACGATGATCCTCAAATTCCAGTGTACAGATGGAGTGGGTAATCTTTTCTACTGCATCCTCGATGGGATGTGCAAAATCATACATCGGATAGATGCACCATTTATCCCCGGTATTGTGATGGCTCATGTGCGCTACACGGTAAATGACCGGATCTCTCATGTTAATGTTTGGTGAGGACATATCGATTTTCGCCCTTAAGACCTTCTCTCCATCTTGATACTTTCCGTCCTTCATCTCCTGGAACAGCCTTAGATTCTCTTCCACAGAGCGATCCCGGTAAGGACTATTCTTTCCAGGCTCTTTCAAAGTCCCCCGATATTCTCTCATCTCCTCTGCCGTCAGGTCACAGACAAAGGCCTTTCCCTTTTTGATCAGCTTAACCGCACACTCATACATAATATCAAAATAATCAGAAGCAAAATACAAATGATTCTTCCAGTCCGCTCCCAACCACTTGACATCTTCTTTGATCGACTCTACAAACTCCATATCTTCTTTGGTCGGATTTGTATCATCAAAACGCAGATGAAACGTACCGTTATATTTTTCTGCCAGACCATAATTTAAAAGAATGGACTTGGCATGTCCGATATGCAGATATCCATTAGGCTCTGGCGGGAATCGGGTGCATACCTCTTTGTACACTCCTTCTGCCAGATCTTTATCAATCTCCTGCTCTATAAAATTTCTGGAAACCACTTCTTCTCCCATGTTGTTCCTCCTCATTCTACGTAACTGTACCTTATATTATCATAAATATTTAGGGGAAACAAGGCGTTCTTTCAAGATCAAAAGAGCCTGTACCATGATCGCTCCATGGTCCACAGCCACCTTTCCCGAATCCTTCACTTCAAACCATTGTTCCTGAATCAGCCCCATAGTCTTTCTGTGCTCTACGAGTACACTGGTCTCTTCCCCATGCTCTGGCTGTTTAAGGCAAAGCTGATATAATTCCCTTTTCAACTCTTTTCCTTGCTGTTCTATCTTGTCAGACTTTAGACATTCCAGATGGAGATCCCACCACAGCGCATCTGCAGCATCATCTCCCGCCTGCACCTTTACCTGGTCTTTTTCCACCAGCGCCATATAGGCAGTGGTAATAACACGGGTTCTAGGATCCCTTCGATACTCACCGTAAGTCGCAAACTGCTCCATGGTAACCCCTGCCACTTTTGTCTCCTCTTCAAGCTCTCTGCGTGCTGTATCCCGCAAATCCTCCTTCATATTGGCAAAGCCTCCAGGAAGCGCCCAGAAACCAATGCTTGGATGATTGCTTCTCTTTACCAGCAGAATCTTAAGGCCGTTAAGCTCCTCCGTCAGCCTTCCTTCTTTTGCAAAGATCACTGCATCCGTGGTGCAGCTGGGTGTCTGATATTTTCTCGGATCGTAGGCCTCAAGGAATTCTTCCAACGTCTGTCCTGCCGCATTCTTCTCCCCGGTACCATAAAATCCCGAGATGTCTTTTAAAAATGAGGGCATATCTTTTTTCTCCTTTGATTCTTCAAACTGATTGATAGAAAAAAAGACTCCCCAATAAGGGAGTCCCAAAGCTGCCGAGCGGAATCGAACCGCCGACCTCCGCCTTACCAAGGCGACGCTCTACCGACTGAGCCACGGCAGCACGCATACTTTTCATATGCAACAGTAGTAATATACAATATCCGACAGCAGTTTGTCAATATGATTTTTTATTTTTTATTCTTTTTCTTTTTCCAGAATCTTCTGTGTCTTCGCCTTGATCCTCTGGAGCGCATTATCAACTGTCTTGGGACTCTTATCCAAAAGCCTGGCAATCGTCTTATAGTCTGTCCCTCTCAGATGCAGATAGAGTACCCTTTTTTCCAAATCACTTAAGCTCTCTTCCAGACGGCTTTCAATCAGTTCCGCATATTCCCTGCTGACAAAAAGTTCCTCCGGGCTTGCCTCCTGCCCGGTACTCATCGTTTCGATCAGTGGAGTCTTCTCTTCGTCATCTTCATAAAAAGATATATAAGAATTTAGGGGGCTGTGTTTTTTTCTTCTGGAAGCCGCAATAGCTGAATACATCTGTCGATTGATACATAGTCTTGCAAAGCTGAAAAAAGACGCTTCCTGGTGTACATCATAATCCTGCACTGCTTTAAAAAGACCGATCATTCCCTCCTGAATCAGGTCATCGTTTTCACCTCCCAGAAGATACATAGCATTCGCCTCTCTGCGGACCTGATCTTTATATTTCTCCATGATATGATCCAGGGCGTCCTTATCCCCTTCCCGATATCTGCGGATCAACTCCTCGTCCGTCATTTTGGCATATTTTGCCATTCCAAACACCCCCTTTTGGGATTAGCCCCTCTGTCTTACAATCTCATAAGCCAGGACTCCGGCCGCCACTGATGCATTCAGCGATGTGATCTGTCCTTTCATTGGAATCGACGCCACAAAATCACAGTTTTCTTTGACCAGACGTCCCACACCTTCCCCTTCACTTCCGATCACCAGACCGATTGGGCCTTTCAGATCCAGGTCATACATCCGCTCGCCGTCCATATCGGCACACACGAACCAAATTCCCTGTTTTTTTAGTTCTTCCATCGTTTTTACAAGATTGGTCACTTTGGCGACAGGTGTATAATAGATTGCACCAGCTGAAGTCTTTGCCACCACTGCCGTAAGTCCCGCTGCCCGGCGCTTTGGAATGATCACGCCGTGAGCTCCCGCAAGATTGGCTGTACGTATGATCGCTCCCAGATTATGAGGATCTTCAATGTTGTCAAGAAGAATCAAAAATGGATCCTCTCCCCGCTCTTTCGCAAGCGCAAGCATTTCATCTACTGTAGAATATGTGTATGAAGAGGTAACCGCAATGACACCCTGATGCTTACCAGTTTCCGAAAGTTGACCTAAGCGATCTTTTCCCACAAACTGTACAATTGTATCCTGTTTTCTGGCCTCCCTGAGGATCGTCTGCACCGGACCGTCCTTACATCCATCCAACACATAGAGCTTATCCACAGTTTTCCCTGACCGAAATGCTTCCAGGACGGCATTTCTGCCTTCAATCATATTTTCATTCATTTTTCCTTTGTCCTTTCTTGGCACAGTTCTCTTCTTTTTTCAGACAATCGATCCCCATCTGAATCAGATCCAGCATTCGTTTCCAATCCTTTTTCAGATACAGATAACCCATGAGCGCTTCAAATCCGGTGGCTCTTCTATAGTCCGTAACAGACTGGTTCTTTGCCGGAGATACACTTTTGGCGTTTCTTCCACGCTTATATATCGCATGTTCTTCTTCCGTCAATTCCTCTTGAATACAGCGCATCATTCGTGACTGAGCAGAAGCCTGGACCAGGGTGCTGGTTTCCTTATGAAGCTTGTGCACCTGCTTGTTCCCCTTGTTCACTACTAGTGTACGGATTACCAGTTCATAGACGCCGTCTCCGATATAAGCCAGCACAAGAGGTGAATATGCTTCGATATTCACCTCAGTCAACTGAAAAATCTCCTGCAGATAAGAATCAAACTGCCAGTCTATGCTTTTTTCCATTTTACGCCTTCCCTCGTATCTTCCAGGATGATTCCTTTTGCCAGAAGTTCATCACGAATGGCATCCGCCTTTGCAAAATCCTTTGCCTTTCTGGCCGCCTGACGCTCTTCAATCATCTTCTCGATGTCTTCTTCCAGTATTTCTTCTTCTTTATCCACAATAAGTCCCAGCACGTCACAAAGCTTTACCAAACGCCCCAAAAGCAGACTCAGATACTCATTGGAACTTTCTTCCGAAGTATTTGTATTGATATATTTGACCAGGTCAAAGACTGCCGCCACTGCATCCGCTGTATTAAAATCATCATCCATGGCATCTTCAAACTCTTTTACAAATTCCTGGGTCCTTGCAAAAGCCTGTTTTTCTGCCTCTGTGATTGCTTCTGTCTGTACATTTTTCATGCGGAACTTCAGATTCTGTGCCGCATTTACAATACGCTCCAGCCCGTTCTTTGATGCCTCCATTAAATCTGCACTGAAGTTCAGTGGACTTCTGTAATGTGCACTGAGCATAAAGAACCTCAGCACCTGAAGATCATACTGCTCGCTGATCTCCCGGACAGTCCGGAAGTTCCCAAGAGATTTACTCATCTTTTTATTGTCAATATTTAAAAATGCATTATGCATCCAGTACTTTGCGAATTCTTTTCCATTGGCTGCTTCACTTTGGGCAATCTCGTTTTCATGATGGGGGAATACCAGATCCTCTCCCCCTGCATGGATGTCGATCTGCTCACCTAAATATTTCTTAGACATCTCAGAACACTCAATATGCCATCCCGGACGACCCTCCGACCAAGGGGACTCCCAGAAAGGCTCTCCGTCTTTCTTGGGTTTCCAGAGTACAAAATCCAGAGGATCTTCTTTTTCATCTTCACCGGTTACCAAAAGGGAACGCTCACCAGAGCGCAGATCATCCAGGTTTTTATGTGACAGTTTTCCATAATCCTTAAATTTCCTGGTACGATAATAAACCGTTCCATTTTTCTCATAAGCATATCCCTTGTCAATCAAGGTCTGGATCATATCCACCATTCCGCAAATTTCCTCTGTTGCCAGCGGATTCTTAGTGGCAGGCTTGATGTTCATTCCCTCCATATCCTTCTTACACTCAGCAATATAACGTTTCGAGATCTCATCTGAAGACACGCCTTCCTCGATCGCTTTCTTAATAATCTTATCGTCCACGTCCGTAAAATTGGAAACATAATTTACATCATATCCCTGATACTCGAAATACCGGCGCACTGTATCAAACACGATCATAGGCCTTGCATTTCCGATGTGAATAAAATTATAAACGGTAGGTCCACACACATACATCTTGACCTTTCCCTCTTCCAGAGGCACAAACTCCTCTTTTCTTTTTGAAAGGGTATTATACAATTTCATGCTTCTATCTTCCTCCTTCATTAATGCTTATCTATCCGATTTTTTCTTCCTTTTGTTCCTGCTGCACGAGCCTCTCCAGTTCTTCAACTCTTTGGTGCAGCCGAATATTATCTTCCTGCAGAGCCCGGATATCATTACTGATCGGATCCGGCAGATGAACCTGGTCCAAATCCATTCTCGGGATCTTTTGATTTCCCATCCTGACCACACGGCCAGGCACGCCCACGACAGTACAATTGGGAGGCACTTCCTTCAGGACTACGCTGCCGGCTCCGATCTTAGAATTTTCTCCGATGGTAAAAGAGCCCAACACCTTCGCTCCGGCGCTGACCATCACATTGTCCTTCAGCGTGGGATGTCTCTTCCCTTGCTCTTTTCCAGTTCCTCCAAGAGTCACTCCTTGATACAAAGTTACATTGTCCCCAAGCTCGGCAGTCTCTCCGATGATCACCCCACTTCCATGATCAATAAACAATCCTTTTCCTATGGTTGCCCCAGGATGAATCTCTATCCCTGTCTTCCTTACTGCTCTCTGAGAAATCCATCGTGCCAGAAAATAGTGCTTTTTAAGATACAGTCTGTGAGCAATGCGGTAGCGCAAAATGGCCTTAAAACTGGGATATAAAAACACCTCCATACTTGACTTGATCGCAGGATCCCTTTCCCGGATCACCTGAATCTCTTCTTTCACGTAAGCTATGATTCCCATATGCACTCTCCTTAAAAGAAAAAAACTTCGTCTCCTGCACACAAGAGACGAAGTATATCCGCGGTTCCACTCTTTTAGAGACAGTTCCTCCGTTTTTATAAGAGGAATCTCTCCACCTTTTGGCACCTAACGCGTGCCATACGTATCCGGCTACCCATCTTATCCACAACCTGATATTGCTCGCCGGATCGACTCCCGGATGCACTTCACAGGTACTCCACTTAAACTGCTCTCAGCCGGTGACAGTTTTTCTCTGGCAGCTTATATACTCTGTTACTTTTCCGTTCTAAGTCTTTTTCGTATAGGATATATCATATGTGAAAATGATAGATTTGTCAACACAGATTTTGGAATCTCACTTCCGTCTTAAACAAATCTCCGTCAATATCTATGGCAAATTTTCCCCCCTGCAGCTCTGCAAAACTCTTTACGATAGCAAGACCAAGTCCTGACCCTTCCGTATTGCGTGACATATCTCCTCTTACAAATCGTTCAGTCAATTCTTCCCCCTGAACCTTCAGCTCATGTTCGGAAACATTTTTCATGCGGATCACCACCTCGCCATCCTCCCGCAAAATCTCCACATAAACCCTGGTATGGGGCATGGAATATTTTACTACATTCACCAGGAGATTTTCAAAAATGCGGTAGGTCTTCTGACTGTCAAGGCGTGCCATGAGCTTCTCTTGCGGATAGCCGCACCGGAAATCAAGACCTGTTTGCCCAATTTTATCCTCCAGTTCCAGCTTCACCTGCTTAAACAGATTCACCACATCCACATCCATCATCTCAAGCTTCACGTTATCTGTATTGGCCTTGCTGACTTCAAACAGATCTTCGATCAGGACCTTCAGGCGCTGGGATTTCTTCTCCAACACTTGAATGTATTTCCTCTGCTTTTCCGGGTCCTGTTCCCTTTTCAAAAGATCCACATAAGTAATAATAGCCGTCAGCGGAGTCTTTAAATCATGAGACACGTTCGTAATCAATTCTGTCTTCATCCGCTGGCTTTTCACCTCATCCTCCACCGCTTTTCCAAAACCTTCCTGGATCTTTCTAAGCTCCTTTGCCAAAGGAGCAAACACCCCTGTTTCTTCCGGGATCTTCGTTTTTAAGTCCCCTTCGGCAATGGAATTGGACGCTGCCAGCAGCCGATTATATTTTTCCTTCACGTCTCCCATATATTTTTTCAAAAAATAAAACAGCACCCCGGAATATAGGACAAGAAGGATCAAGCCGTAATACCACATACAAATGCATACCCCAAGGATCACAAAATGAATCCCCACCATTTTTAAAAGCATCCGGTTATTTACATCAGACAGTCTTAACTCTAATAAAAATGCCATCGTCTGATCTTTCCATTTTCTTACTGCCTTCTGCGCTTTGTCTGCTCCTTTCCTGATCTCATCCTTTCTGGATATTAGGAAAGAACACTCCATAAAATACTTTCCAGGTCCCAGAACATAGATACGCCTTAGGTTTCCAATCGTCCAGTAGACCAATGCAAAATAAAGGAACCAGATTCCAAAGTCCAGGATATCGGCCATCCCTCCACTATCACGTATCAGCCATCCAGCGTTGATCCATACAGCTCCAGCGCCAAGAACCGCGCCGACAAGTACAAGTTCCAAAGAAGCCCGGAAGATTCTCTCTTCTCCGGTATGAAAAGACTTGATCAGTGGATAAAGACACGCTGTCACGGCCGTCAGGAGGGTCAAAATCATAATTCGAAATGCTGCATCATCTGGCAGTCTGATATCTCCTGTATCATAATATCGATTCAGATAACTCCAGAGATTATCCTCTGTCATTGCAAAGGTAAACTCCTGGCCTGACGGGCGAAACGCCCGAAAGTCCTGCCAGTATTCATCCGTTTCTATTTCATGGATGAGTTTTCTGAACTCTCTTCCAAGATCTTCCCGGTAAGGGCCTTTACGGATCGTGACGTCTTCCTGGCCTTCTCCGTCATAGGACAGATTCAAAACCAACATATAATCTGAGAATTCCTGTTTCATCACATCCGTACTCATATCCTGTGTACTCTTGGCCAGAATGTTCCCCTCGTCGTTTTCCATAACATATTCCACATATGGATAGAACCCGTCATATTCTTCTGCAATATCCGGAGCTGAATCCTTAAGCCCCGCCCCCGCATAACCGGTCGTCTCATAATCTTCTGCCTCTTCCTCATCACTGATCACCCAGGAGGCCTGAATAAACTGCTTCAGGAAATCTTCTGACAAAAGAAGGTTCTTGTCAGACTTCTCCTCCATCTTCTCCATCTTTTGCCAATATATAGTGTACATCGATATCAGGTCAAATGCTGCCGCCGCAAGCGTCAGGATAATCACCGCTATGGCCAGCTTATGCCTGTTTTTCAATCTTGTATCCAACTCCCCACACCACCTTCAAATATTTTGGCTCTTTGGGATTGATTTCAATCTTCTCCCGGATATTTCTTACATGCACCATGATGGTATCCGTACTTACAGGCCGCTCGTTCCATACCCATTCATAAATCTCGTCCGCAGAAAACACCTGTCCTGGATGCGTCATCAAAAGCAGCAGTATCTTGTATTCCGTCGGTGTCACCTTCACCGGCTCTCCATCCACCGATACCTCCACCGTATCCTCATTAAGCTCCAGACCTCCTACCACATGCAGATTTTCATGCTGCGTATTCTGATTCAATTTTTCCATAAATCTTCTATACCTGCGCAGCTGGGAACCTACTCTTGCCAGAAGCTCCATAGGAGTAAACGGTTTTGTCACATAATCGTCCGCTCCCATATTCAGTCCCAGAATCTTATCAACCTCCTCTGACTTCGCTGACAGAAAAATCACCGGAAAATCATATTTTTCCCGAAGCTTCATGGTCATCTGGATTCCATCCATGTGCGGCATCATCACATCCACGATAGCCAGATGGATCTGCTCTCTTTCGATCACTTTCAGCCCTTCCACTCCGTCAGATGCCTGAAACACCTCATAACCCTGACTTTTCAAATAGATCTCGACTCCCTCCCGGATCTCTTTATCATCTTCTACTATCAAAACATGATTCATTTCCTCCATATATTCCTCTCCCCACATTTTATCTGCTCATCTTATGATACGACCTTATGTCAGCAGCGTAAAGACAGAATCGCCCAAAAGATATCCGGCTCCAATAAACAAAAGGTTCCACACAAAAACTCCCAGAAGGGAACTGACGGTATACGTTCCAAAGTTCATAGCAATCATTCCTGCCGGAATAGAAATGAATGTCCTCGCCACCGGAATCAGCTTGGCTGCAAAGACACCCACCGCTCCCTTTCTGCGAAGCTCTTCCATCTTCTGGTATATGAGATCTTTCTGCTTTGGAAAATGTTTAATATACAATCCTAAAAACGTTTCACCTCCTTTTCTCCCCAGAAAATACAAAACCCAGCTTCCCATGAGTCCTGCCGTTACCGACAGCAAAACTACCGTCAAAATTCCCACTTCCCCTCTGGATGCCCAGATTCCTGCAAGAGGAAGAATGACTCCTGACGGAAACCCTGGAAGATTCAGATATTCCAAGAACACGATCACAAACACGAAAACCGGTCCGTACTGTGCAAAATAAGCTGTAAGCTCCTGTATCTCCATTCTTACTCCTCCTTCTTGAGTAACAGCATAGACCACATTTCTTAAGAGCATCCGGATAATTTTCTAAAGAATTTCTGAAGAAAATCCAGGAAAACCAAAAAAAGAGTCCCGATACCCGGAACTCTTATCATATGCAGATTTATACCACCTCATTCAGATAGATTCTGGACAACGGGATGATCTTTTCCAATTCTCCTGCCATCCTGTCTGTCATCTTTACCTTTTCTTCTTTCCGAACCTCTTCTACCGGCTTTATACCGAATACAAGATCCGTCAGTGCCCTGATCGTCAAGCTTCCTTCGCTGTTTTCCTGCTTTGCATCCATCAGCATCACTCCGGAAAATTCCGTTCCGGTCAACACCAGACATCGGTTATTTTCCTCCAAAATCGGATCCTCAACCGTAAAACACACACTCATCAGCGAAGTAAGCTTAAGAGACATCAACATCCTCCGAACATCCAGAATACGGATCATAATTTTTTCCTTCCCCGGATTTTCCTCTGGTACCCAGATACCAAAATTCGTGATTTGTCCCTCCTGATTTCTTGTAATCAGCAGCTTTCCACCGTCGCTTTCATATTCCTTTCGCATCCGGCGATAATATTTTGCATTGCGGACCACATAGACTTGATACTTTTCACAAAGGCAAGATTGTGCCCAGGCAGCAATCTCCTCACAGTCTGATTCTTCTGCCCGGTCCCATCCCTCCGGTTCTCTGACATATGGGCGGTTCTGCTCATAAACGGTTCGAAAATCAAAGGGTTCGTATATCTTTTCCGATGCCGGCATCAGAAAAGTAAATAATTCTCCTGCTTTGTACATATCATGCAGGGCCTGTCTGAGTATCGCCGCCATATATCCTCGTCTTCGGCAGTCTGTTTTTGTCGCCACCGCTACAATATAATTCATTTCCTTCCCGTGCCCATTGACAGATACCGTATAGGGGTTTAAATGTACCATAGAACAGATCTTTCCATCTTCTTCCAACACATAAATCTGATTATCCACAGTTTTTTCAGTATAATCATAATCTGTAAAACTCTGGCTGTCTTGCGAAAATGCCTCCTCATACAGTGGCCTGGTGAGGATATGTTCCTCTGGTTTTAACTTTCTGACCTTCATCTGCTGCTTCCATCCTCCGTCTATCCTGATCTCACGATTCCTCTGTAGTGTTGCACATCCGCGGGCAGCCATGACACCCGTTACATCCTGATTCACTGGACGCCACCGTATAGCTGTAGTTTACAACAGTATCCAGCGCTACCGCTGCCTGAGACGCGATCCCCTCACCCTTGCCGGTAAATCCAAGTCCTTCTTCCGTCGTTGCCTTGATATTAACCTGTGAAAGTTCCAGATGAAGAGTCTTGGCGACCTGCTCCCTCATCTCCTCGATATATGGAGCCATCTTCGGTCTTTGAGCAATGATCGTAGCATCGATATTGCTGACCACATACATTTCTTTTTCAATCAGTATACCCACATTTTCCAAGAGTTTCAGGCAGGAGGCTCCCTCAA
>JAHYZZ010000027.1 GCA_019424135.1 Lachnospiraceae bacterium | reverse complement strand
TTTGAACCTCCTCAATTATTTTATTGGGCGTGGATGCCCCTGCTGTAATACCTACTGTTTCCACGGACCTTAATTGATTCATATCCAAATCGTCAAGTGTCTGTATATAGTACGTATTTTTACATGCATTTCTGCAGATTTCAAATAACTTCTGGGTATTGGAGCTTCGTCTGTCGCCGATCACGACCATCGCCTCCACCCTTTCTGCAATCCTGGCGGCCTCTTCCTGCCGTTCTTTTGTAGCATTACAGATCGTATTTAAAACAATTATATCATACTCTTTTTTCCGGATGATTTCAACCAAATCTTTAAATTTATTGTAATTAAATGTCGTCTGGGAAACGATACAGATCTGACGGTTCTTATCTTCCAGCGAAAAATTTTCTGCATCCTCCGCTGTCTGAATCACAACCGCGTCCTTTCCTGCCCATCCGCGGATCCCCTGGACTTCAGGATGTTCTTCGTTGCCAACGATCACGATATACGCTCCCTTACCGCTCTCTTCTTCGGCGATCCGATGAATTTTCTTGACAAACGGACAAGTAGCGTCCACACAAACAAGTCCTTTTTTTTCCAGTTGTTCATAAACCTTTCGTGAAACGCCATGGGAACGGATGACCACGATCCCTTTTTCCAGACACTGAAGCTCATCCTCCTGACAGATCACCTTTACACCTCTGTGCTCCAGATCTTTGACCACTTCCGCATTATGAATAATAGGGCCATAGGTGTAAATCTGCTCACCAGGATGAATCCTTACCTGTTCATACACCGTGTCTACCGCTCTCTTTACACCAAAGCAGAACCCGGCAGTTTTTGCTAGCTCGACTTTCACACGCATTCTCTCCTTACCCATCTTGTCTCTTACTTCTGGCACAACGTCTTAATTTTCTGTACCACCTCTGGTATCGTCATATCTGAACTGTCCACCAGAATCGCGTCTTCTGCCTTCCTTAAAGGCGCAATCTTCCTGTTAGAATCGCGTGCATCACGCTCTTTAATATCTGCCATAATTTCTTCTAAACTACGCTGTTCTCCTTTTCCCTCCAATTCTCGATACCGGCGCATGGCACGTGTCTCGACGCTGGCAGTCAAAAACACTTTTACATCCGCGTCCGGAAGTACACAGGTACCAATGTCTCTTCCATCCATGATCACATCTGAATCTTCTGCAAGCTTTCTCTGGAGCTCCAGAAGTTTTTTCCTGACGGCCGGAATTGCCGCACATCTGGATGCCATATTTCCCACAGTTTCTTCCCTGAGCCTGCCGGTGATATTTTTTCCATTTAAATACACCTGCTGGCTGCCGCCTTCATACCGGATCGTCACCTGTGCTTCCTTGCAGGCTTCTTCCATTTTTTCCGACTCCTCCGGAGAAATTCCCTGATCCAGAAAAAACACCGCAAGTCCCCGATACATAGCTCCGGTATCCACATATACAAAACCCATTTCTTCCGCCGCCATCCGGGCTATGGTACTTTTACCTGCCCCGGCCGGGCCGTCAATCGCTACATTATATCCCATTCCTTCTCCTCTTTCTTTTTATGATCCTTATGCCTTAAGTTCTTTAAATCCTCCTGCCACATTGACACATTTTCCCGTCATAAACTTACGAAAATCTTCTATATCTGCATCTTTTAACGCCGCCTTAGGGAAAGAAACCATTTTTTTCTGCCCGCGGACACCTCCCACAACTGTTCCAAACATGCGGTCCGTCTCCATTAGTCTGGAAATCTCCCGGTAGGTATGCTGTTCCTTCAGCTCCTGAAAAGATACGACAAATTCTTCCTCATAACATTCAATACTGACATTGAGTTCCTCGCCTTTCTTCTTAACCCTTTCCACATAGGCCTGCGTTCCGCTTTTCAGCGCATTTTTCCGGTTAAATCTGGAATAGATAAACTTATTTCCAAGATAACCCAGCAGAAAAGCCAGCGCCCACAACACCGCATATAGGATGATATACCGCGGGGTCAAAATGGACGGATCCGGCTGCACCTGCATAAACAGGATCAAAAGTCCCATAAAAAAAATAGTCAGTTTATATCCATATCCGCTTCTGCTCTGATAAAACATCAGATACATATCCTGGAAAATCTTTTCTGTTTCTACATATTCAAAACGGTATATTGGTTTCATGATTCTTTTATCCTCTCTTTTTTATATGATTCCATTTCCGGCTGCAAATCCGGTGGACCAGGCGATCTGAAGGTTAAATCCTCCGGTGACCGCATCCAGATCCAACACTTCACCCGCAAAATAAAGCCCACTCACCAGTTTTGACTCCATCGTCCCCGGGTCGATTTGTTTGACGCTTACTCCCCCTCTGGTGATGATTGCCTCCCGGTAACCTCGAAGTCCCGTGAGTGTCAGTGAAAAATGTTTGATCAGCCGAACAAATTTTTGTCTCTCTTCCCTGGTCACCTCATTGACTTTCTTGTCACCGCCGATCTCACTTTGCCTCACCATAACAGGAATCAATTTCGACGGGAATAATTTTCCCAATGCATTTTTGAACTGGCGGTTTTTATTTTCTTCGAAATCCCGAAGAATCCTATGATCCAATTGTTCTTCCGACAATGCAGGTTTTAGATCAATCTCCAAGACCAGTTCTTTTTTTTGAAGTGTTTTTCCGGCATAACTGCTTGCCGTAAGCATTAAGGGTCCACTTACCCCATAATGAGTAAACAGCATCTCACCAAAATCTTCGTACAGCCTCTTCTTTCCATCCCGGACACACGCACGCACATTGCGAAGGGACAGGCCCTGCAGATCTTTTACCCAAGACTCCTTACATTCCATCGGCACAAGGCCGGGCAGACATTCTGTTACCTGATGTCCCAACTGTCCTGCAAACCGATAACCATCCCCGGTAGAGCCGGTAGACGGATAAGACAGTCCCCCGGTTGCAATGATTCCTGCATCACCGAAGATCTCCCTTCCATTTTCCAATAGAAACCCTCGAAATCTTCCCTGCCCTTCCTTCACTTCTCTTACTGTACAGTTCAGCTCTACCTGAACACCCAACCGATGCATTTCCCGTTCTAATCCCCGGATCACATCCGAAGAATGATCAGATGCCGGAAAGACTCTCTCTCCCCGCTCTACCTTAGTCGCCACGCCAATTTTCTCAAAGAAATCGATGACATCCTGATTCGTACAGCCATAAAAGCTGCTGTATAAAAACTTCGCATTTGACAATACCGCCTGAAACAGTTCATCTATATCGCAAGCGTTGGTAAGATTACATCTGCCTTTTCCTGTGATAAATAATTTTTTTCCAAGCCGTTCATTTTTCTCAAACAACACGACCTGATGACCGTGTCTGGCCGCAGTAACCGCCGCAAACATTCCGGCTGCTCCGCCCCCGGCAATCAGAATCTTACTCATGCTTTTCCTCTTCTTCCTGGAAACCGGGCATTTCTACCTTATCCCCAACCATGTTCATCTCATCTTTACTGTATACCTGATACTCATCCCAGATCTGCTCCAGCGTCTCCAGCCTGGCAATAACATCCTCCTGCTTTTTCATACACAGCGCTACCACCAATGCATTCACTACGCTTAACGGTGCTACCAGAGAATCCACAATCGAAGCCATGTCGCTTCTTGCAATCAGATTACATGATGAGTAAAGATTCATCGGAGAGTGAACACTATCTGTCAAAGTAATTACCTTGGCCTTTCGATTGCTTGCAAACTCCAGTGCCTTCAATGTACGCATAGAATATCTTGGGAAACTGATCCCGATGATCACATCCTCTTCCCCAATCCGGATCAGCTGTTCAAAAATTTCACTGGAACTGTTCGTACTTACTGCTGTCACATCGTCACAGATCAGATTCAGATAAAAGCTTAAGAAATGTGCAAGCGGTGCACAGCTTCGAATACCAATCACGTAAATTTTTCTCGCCTGCAGGAGTGTATCAACTGCAAGTTCAAAGGCATTATGGTCAATAACCGCCATCGTCTGCTTGATCTTTTCAATATCTGACTGCAGCACAGTCTCTAGAATCTCTCCCTGGCTGATCCTCCCATAGGTGACTTCCATACGCTGAATGGAATTTAGCTTCGTCCGCACCATTTCTCCCAGCGCCTTCTGAAAATCCGGATACCCACTGTACCCAAGAGCCGTAGCAAAACGTACCACAGTAGACTCACTGACGCCTACCTCTTCGCCCATCTTTGCAGCAGTCAAAAATGCCGCCTTATCATACTCCTCGCGGATGAAGTCAGCCAGTTTTTTCTGCCCTTTGCTAAACCCCTGGTAACCCTGATCGATTTTTTGCAAAAGTTCATTCTTGCTTCCCATATTTGCGACTACCTTTTCTCCTTTTTACATCTGTTCCATTATAAATCCTTATGCTGGAATATTCAAGCCTGCAAATAAGGGACGGGGGATTTCCTAAAATCCCCCGTCCCTTTTGAAGCCTAATTTATACCGGATAACTTCCGTTTTCTGTATCAGCTTTTGTCGCATCCATCTTTGTCTGCTGTGCCTCACGGTATTTGAAAAAATCCATGGCTACCTGTGGGAACAATGCATATGATAATACGTCTTCGTCCTGTTGGATATACTGCTCACACTCTTTGCGTAATGTATCCAGCTCATCCGGAATCAGATCCGCCGGTCTGCAGGTAATAATCTGGGCGTCTTCTCCCAGCACTTTCTTCCTGACCTCTTCGTTAAACGGCTTTACTGTTGCCCCGTATTTCCCGCTTAAGATGTCTTTTGTTTCCTTAGAAGCCACCTTATATCTCTCACCCATCAGTACGTTCAATACTGCCTGTGTGCCGACGATCTGAGAGGACGGAGTCACAAGCGGCGGTTCACCCAGGTCTTTTCGCACTCTTGGCACCTCCTCCAGCACCTCATAAAATCTGTCCTCAGCTCCTTGTTCTGCCAACTGAGATGTCAGATTCGACAACATTCCTCCCGGTACCTGATAGAGAAGTGTTTTGATATTGACGCCAAGATTCTTCGGATTCAAAAGACCGCTCTCTAAAGCTTCATCCCGAATCGGACGGAAATAATCTGCAATCTCTGACAGCAGTTTCTGATCCAGCCCTGTATCATACGGTGTTCCTTTAAAAGTTTCTACCATTACTTCTGTGGCTGGTTGAGAAGTCCCCAGGGCAAACGGAGACATCGCCGTATCGATGACATCTACTCCTGCCTCTACCGCCTTTAGATATGTCATAGACGCCACACCGGACGTATAATGGGTATGAAGCTGAATCGGAAGATCTACAGCCTCTTTCAGCGCTGTTACCAGCTCTGTTGCCTTATATGGGACCAAAAGACCCGCCATATCTTTAATACAGATAGACGAAGCACCCATCTCTTCGATTCGTTTTGCAATATCTACCCAATATTCCAGTGTATAGGCATCTCCGATGGTATAGGAAAGAGCCACCTGTGCTTCCGCTTTTTCTTTATTTGCCGCATTTACTGCAGTCTGCAGATTTCTTAGGTCATTCAGGCAATCGAAGATCCTGATGATATCAATTCCATTCGCCACAGATTTCTGTACAAAATATTCAACCACGTCATCTGCATAAGGACGATATCCCAGAATATTCTGTCCACGGAACAGCATCTGAAGCTTCGTGTTTTTAAATCCGTCACGGAACTTGCGCAGCCTGTCCCACGGATCCTCTTTCAGGAAACGCAAGGATGCATCGAATGTCGCTCCGCCCCAGCATTCTACGGAATGATATCCTACCCGGTCCATCTTCTCAACAATAGGAAGCATCTGTTCCGTAGACATCCGTGTAGCAATCAATGACTGGTGTGCGTCCCGCAGAATGGTTTCTGTTATCTTAATTGGTTTCTTTTCTATTTCTGCCATTATCTGTCCCTCCATTTTCTATCTTACATCACTCCGAAAATTGCCATAAACGTTCCGGCCACCACTGCCGTGCCAATAACGCCTGCTACGTTTGGTCCCATGGCATGCATCAGCAGGAAGTTCGTCGGATCAGCCTCTGCTCCAACTTTCTGAGACACTCTTGCTGCCATTGGGACAGCAGATACCCCGGCAGACCCGATCAAAGGGTTGACTTTTCCGCCGGTTAATACGCACATCACCTTGCCAAGCAGTACACCTGCAGCTGTTCCGAACATAAATGCAATCAGTCCAAGAAACACAATTTTCAGCGTATCCAGGTTCAAAAACGCCTCTGCACTGGTCGTTGCTCCTACCGAAGTTCCTAGCAAGATAACAACGATATACATCAGAGCATTAGATGCGGTCTCTGTCAGCTGTCTCACTACACCGGACTCCCGGAACAGATTTCCAAGCATCAGCATGCCAACCAGTGGCGCAGTTGTCGGAAGGATCACGCAGACAACTACAGTAACAATGATCGGGAACAGGATCCGTTCCAGCTTTGAGACTGGGCGAAGCTGCTCCATCTTGATCTTTCTCTCTTTTTCTGTTGTAAGAAGCTTCATGATAGGTGGCTGGATAATTGGAACCAGCGACATATACGAGTACGCCGCCACCGCAATCGGCCCCATGATCGCTGTCTGAGAAAGTTTACCGGCCAAAAAGATTGAAGTCGGTCCGTCTGCACCGCCAATGATAGAAATAGCCGCCGCTGCTTTGTCTGAAAATCCAAGAACCATCGCTCCTAAGTAAGCGGCAAAAATACCAAACTGTGCAGCCGCTCCCAGAAGAAAACTCTTAGGATTTGCAATTAATGGGCCAAAATCTGTCATTGCACCTACTCCAAGGAAAATCAAAGACGGCAGAATCGACCATTCATCCAACACATAAAAATAATACAGAAGTCCGCCGGTACCGTTCGAGGCCTCCTCCGGGCTCAGCATAATGTCTGGATAAATATTCACCAGCAACATGCCAAATGCAATCGGGACCAGCAAAAGCGGCTCAAAACCGTGACGGATCGCCAAAAACAGGAAAAAACATGCAACAGCTATCATGATCACATTTCCCCATGTAAGACTGAAGAAAGCGGTCTGATGCACGAGGTTTCCTAACGTCGTTGTTATATATTCCATTTCTTAACCTCCAGTCGTAATCGTTTCAGATGTTCCAGGCCTAATTTAATGTGGCCAGTACAGCTCCGGACTCAATCGAGTCTCCGACCGCAACATTGATGCTGGCAACCGTTCCATCCTCCGGAGCGACAACCGGGATCTCCATCTTCATTGCTTCAATGATGACGACTGCGTCTCCTCTTTTAACGCTTTCTCCTACATTTGCTTCTATCTTAAACACCTTTCCGGCTGCTCCGGCCTTCACTTCAATCGATCCAGCAGCTGCTGCTGCAGGTTTCTTTGGAGCCGGTGAGGGTGCGGGCGTTTTCACTGCCGGTCCTGCAGGAGCAGCTGCAACTCCTTTTGCTCCCTTTTCTTCCACTGTCACATCATATACATTCCCGTTTACTGTAATGGTATAATTTTTCATCTTTGTATCCTCCTCAATTTCCTATGCTTTCCATTTATTGGATGGTCTGCGTCTGATACTGCGAACCACAAATCCATCTGAACTACCGGTTTCTTCTGCTTCAGCTGCCGCAATGGCTGCTGTAATCACAGCAATAATTTCTGAATCATCAGCCGGCTTTGCACTCTCCTGTGCCAAGGTATCTGTCTCTTCTGCCACTCCTGATACCGCGGACTTTTCCTTCTTTTTCTGGAATACCGTTCCCAGCGCCGGAATATATTTTAACAGAGAAATAACGATGGAGATAAAGATCAGAACAACAAAAACAGTGCCCATTCCAAGGATTGTATTCATTCCTGACTTCTTCAAAATCTCTCCCACGCCATATTCAGCTGAAACGGACAATGAATCCAGACGAGAATCCGCGTCAAATGTGACCAGGATCTCTGCATTCCTTTCTTCAAATTCCCCGGTTGTAGTCACACTGATTTCATCGCCGTCTGCCGTAACCTCAAAGTCTCCATGTCCTATATAGGCTCCACATTCTTCTACTGCCGCCGGCCATGCTTCCAGCGCTCCCAAAAAACCATCCGGAGTATACGGAAGTCCCGACTGCATCAGCTGATATTCCAGCTGAAAATCAGACATAGACTGCCACTGAGAAACCGTTTCTTCATCAGCGTTGGCACAATATTCAATCAGAACCTCTGCCGCCTGCTCCAGTGTCTGCGCATCATATTCCGCCTGATTGTCCGTACTGCAGGCAGAAAGCGAAACTGCCGCCACAAGCATACAGAGGACGAAACTCAATCTTTTTTTCACTTTGCCTCACCTCACTAAACTGTTCCATGCTTTTTTGCCGGACGTCCCTCTTGCTTGGTAAACAGCATCTCAAACGCGCCGATCACATATTTTCTGGTATCTGCCGGTTCAATGATCCTGTCCACATACCCTCTTCTCGCGGATGCTTCTGGGCTCGCCTGCAGACTTTCATACTCAGATGCCTTCTTTTTGATCGTATCTGCATCCATTCCAGCATACATAATTTTAGCTGCAAGAAGAGGTTCCATCATCCCGATCTGAGAAGTCGGCCATGCATACACGATATCAGCTCCTACAGACTTACTGTTCATCGCTGTATATGCTGTTCCAAACGCTTTTCCGATAATTACACTCACTTTCGGCACTGTCGCCTCCGCAAAAACATAAGCCAGCTTTGCCGCAGCTTTTGCCAGATGTTTTTCATCATACTCACTTGCTGAAAAGCCAGATACATTGACAAGGGTCAGTACCGGAATCTGAAAGGCGTCGCAAAACTCCACGAATTCTGCTGCCTTTGAAGCGCCATCTGCCGACAGAGAACCATCCGATTCTTCTTCCACTTCTGCCTGAATATCATAAACTTTTGACCGGTTTGCAACTGCACCCACAGTCACTCCGTTCAACTTGATAAAGCCCGTTACCATATCTCTGGCGAAATGCCTTCTGGTTTCAAAGAAAATGTGGTTGTCGGAAAGCTCTGCCAAAGCTCCTGCCGTATCTTCTGTCATCTCTGATATTCCTTCACAAGCCCGGTTCAGATCGTCCGTACACTCATCATAAGAAACATCCTCTTCATTATTACATGGGATCATGCAGATCAATGTTCGGATCTCCGAGAGGATCTCATCTTCCGTTCCGATCTCATCGACCAGCCCTGTATATTTACTCTGAAATACTGCTGAAGATGTATCGCATTTGGAAATATGATTCCCGGGAAGTGCATTTGGAGAATTTACAAATACCTTTGCATCCTCTTTTTCCAGAAATGTAAAATCAGCAAAAGCAGGCATCAATGAAAGGCCGCCTCCGCAAGTCCCAAACACGGCTGTAATCTGCGGAACCACTCCCGATGCCATGGTCTGTTTCTGATAAAGCTGGCCAAATGCTTCCAGCGCATCGGAAGCCTCCTGGAGACGGAAACCGGCGCTGTCAATCAGCCCAATAACCGGCGCTCCCATTTTCATCGCCATCTCATAAATCCGTGTAATTTTTTTCGCATGCATCTCACCAATTGCTCCATTAAGCACAGAGGCGTCCTGACTGTACACATAAACCAGATTACCGTCAATCACTCCATAACCAGTGATGACACCGTCTGCCGGCGTCTCTTTTTCCTGCATGTTGAAATCCGTAGCTCTGGCGGTAACTGCCCCGCCAATCTCAACAAAGCTTCCTGCATCCAGCAGACCGGCGATCCGTCTGACCGCAGTATTTTCTGTTGACACGTTGCCCATAAATTTTGCCCTCCATCCTTCATATTTTAAAAGTCGAAATTTTTGCTTTTTAAAATCAAAATCAAAATTTCTGCCAATTTATATTATATATTTTTTTTGTCTATCAGGCAATAGAAAACCGAGTTGATTCTAAAAAAATCATTAACTTTTTCTTAAAATCCGATTGTACTTTAGTCTGTTTTGTGATATAGTCTTTAAAGTGAATTTGTTACGCAGGGGGGAAAACTTTATATTGCGTTACAAATTCTTGTTTTCTTTTTTCACTATACTATATATGGAGGGATAAAAAATGGAAAACACAAAGAAGAAATGGCCATTTGGTTTCTATGTGTGCTCTCTGTCTTTCACATTCGAAAGATTTGCGTACTACTCTGCTAAATGGCTCATCTCCGTCTTCGTTGTAGCAACTGTTGCTGAAGGCGGTCTTGGTCTGACTAAAGCTGATGGAGCGTTGATGAACTCTTTCATCGTAGCGTTCACTTACATCACTCCGGTTCTTGGCGGTATCGTCGCTGACCGTTGGATCAGTCCGAGAATCCTGGTTCCATTGGGAGAACTCATTATGGGACTTGGTTACTTATGTGCATGGCAGGCACAGTCAAAAGCAATGCTGTGGGCAATGATCATTTTAGTTTCTATCGGTACTGGATTCTTTAAAGGTAACCTTTCCGGTATCAACGGACGTCAGTTCCCGAAAGCTGACGAAGACACACTGGATTCTATTTTCTCAATTCAGTACTCCTTCGTTAACATCGGATCTTTCTTAGGAACAACTTTCGTCAGCATGGTCGCTCTTGCAGTAAGCTATCGTTTTGCATTCCTGCTTTGTGCAATCGCTATGTTTGTTGACGTAGTTTGGTGGATCTTCGGTCTTCGTTTCATCGAGAACGATGCCGGAAAACTTCCATTCCTGGTTGACAACAGAACAGAAAAAGTTGAAAAACTTGACAAAGAGACTGTTAAAGAAGATTCCGCTCCTCTTACTACCATCGAGAAAAAGCGTGTGGCAGCTATCCTGCTCGTTACCTTGTTCTCTGGTATTTTCTGGTTACTGTGGTACATGGTATATCTGCCGGTTTACTACGAGTTCGGACCTGTAGAGCAGGGCGGTCTTGGATGGGCAAACTGGAACATTGGAAGCTTCCAGATGCCTACAGCATGGTTTGATTCCATGAACGGTCTGTGCTGTATCGTCCTTGGTCCTATATTCGCAGGTGTATGGGCTAAAATGCAGCAAAGACCTCAAGGTGACATCAGCATGTTCAAGAAGACAGCTCTCGGAATTATCTTACTTGGTGTAGGTATCGTAGCAATGGTAGCTGCCGCACTTATGAGTGGTGAAGGCGAAAAGGCTGTCGGTATCTGGATCATCGTAGTAGTTGCGGTATGTATGTCTGTTGGTGAGATGGTATTCTCCCCACTTGGAAACTCCTTCATCAATAAGTTCTCCCCGAAGAAACTTCTGGGTACCTTACTTGGTGTATGGCCGCTGATCATCTTCTTCTCAGGACTGTTATATGGTCCTTTGTACAACTGGCTTGGAAACTTCCGTTTCATAACAGCATTCGGTATTGTTGCAGCGATCATTATCGCTTGTGGTGTGATCCTGTGGGCACTGTCCGGTAAGCTGGATGAACTGGTTGTTGAAGACGAGAAATAATTCAGACATATCGAACCAGGGCTTTTGGTCATCGCATCAAGGGCCCTGTTTCTTTTATGTATACTCTATTTTTAAGGAGGTTTTCACTATGAAAGTAGCAGAACGAGTTGCCGCTTTGCGTAAATTAATGGCAGAGAAAGGTATGGATGCCTATGTAATACCCACTGCTGATTTCCATCAAAGTGAGTATGTCGGTGAGCATTTCAAGGCAAGAAAATTTATTACAGGATTCAGCGGTTCTTATGGAACAGCTGTCATCACAAAAGATGACGGTGGTCTGTGGACCGATGGGCGTTACTTCTTCCAGGCAACAAATGAGTTGGAAGGAAGTGGGATTCGACTGATGAAAATGTTTGTGGGAGATACCCCTTCTGTCACAGAATTTCTGGCTGACGTAGTTCCCGAAGGCGGTACTGTAGGTTTTGATGGCCGTGTACTTGCCATGGGTGAAGGACAGGAATTTGAAGAAGCTCTGTCCCCCAAGAACATCAACATCAACTATTCTGAAGATCTGATTGATATGATTTGGGAAGACCGTCCTCCTCTCTCTGAGAAACCAGCTTTCTTCCTGGAGGAAAAATATTCTGGAGAAAGCACAAGCTCAAAGCTTGCCCGTGTTCGTGAAAAAATGAAAGAAGCCGGAGCTGACGTACATATCATTGCATCTCTGGATGATACCTGCTGGCTCCTAAACGTCCGCGGTGATGATATTGATTTCTTCCCACTGATGCTCTCCTATTCTATCGTAACCATGGACGGTGTAGAGCTCTATGTGGATGACCGCAAACTGGATGATCAGATTCACGCAGAATTGGCAAAAAATAATGTCCATATCCATCCATATAACGACATCTACGAAGATGTCAAAAAGCTGGATAGTTCTCTGACAGCCATGATTGATCCAATGAAGATGAACTATGCCCTTTATAAGAATATTCCATGTAAAATTGTAGAGGCAGCAAATCCCACCATTCTTATGAAAGCTATGAAAAATCCAGTAGAGCTTGAAAATATTAAAGAAGCTCATATCAAAGACGGTGTAGCCATTACAAAGTTTATGTACTGGGTAAAAACTCGCTACGATAAAGAAAAGATTACAGAGTTAAGTTCTGCAGACAAATTGACTTCTCTGCGGGCGGAGCAAGAAGGGTATATCCGTGATAGCTTTGAACCTTTGTGCGCCTTTGCGGACCATGCAGCTATGATGCACTACTCTCCTTCAAAGGAAAGTGATGTACAGCTCAAAGAAGGTGCTTTCTTCTTGAATGATACAGGAGGCGGATACTATCAGGGATCTACAGATATTACCAGAACTTTTGTCCTTGGATCTGTGGACCAGCAACTGAAGAAGTACTTTACCGCAGTTGTCCGTGCTATGATGCGCTTGTCTCGTGCAAAATTCTTATACGGATGTCATGGATACAATCTTGATGTTCTTGTAAGAGGTCCTATCTGGGATCTGGATCTGGATTTTCAGTGCGGAAGCGGACATGGCGTTGGATATCTTGGAAATGTACATGAGCCTCCTACAGGATTCCGTTGGTATGTCGTTCCAAGCAAAAATGAACATCATCAGTTAGAAGAAGGCATGGTCATCACGGACGAGCCTGGAATCTACGAAGACGGGCAGTTCGGTATCCGTATCGAAAATGAATTTATCGTCCGGAAAGGAGTCCAGAATAAATATGGACAGTTCATGCACTTTGAAACCATTACCTTCGCTCCGATTGATCTGGACGGTATCGATCCAGAAGAAATGAGCAAGGATGAACGTGAGTGGTTGAACAATTATCACAAAGATGTCTATGAAAAAATCGGGCCTCATCTGACTGACGAAGAAAGAGAATGGCTGAAGGAATATACCAGAGCCATCTAAGTTAAGTTAGCATCGCTATCACACTATATATAATAGAAGGGACTGTCCAATGGACAGCCCCTTTTATTATCATAAACAAAGTTTCTATATCTGATCTTACATGAACATATTATGGGTTCCTACATAGCGAACCCCCTCTTCAAAGACTCTCTCTCCTCCTAGTGTCACCAATTTGACATCATTTAAGCATGTAATATCCTTACTTAAATCTCCGCCTACCACCAGAAGATCTGCATCCAATCCTTCTTTTACCAGGCCACGTTCCTGATCTACCCCCAATACCTTTGCAGGATTAGAGGTGGCAGTCTGAATCGCCTGTACTGGTGTAATTCCATATTCAACCATATACTGCAGCTCTCTTGGAAGTGGCAGGAACGGGGACTGATACATTACCATGTCTGTTCCCGCGATGACGGTTACTCCCGTATCGTAAAATTCTTTGAAATGATCTCTATATGCCTTATAAGCAGGCTCAAAATACTGATAATCATTCATTTCCTTTTGCATGACCGGATCATTGACTGGTTTTCCTGCATTCTTCTCCAGATTTTCTTTGCAGATATCATACAAAAGCGTATAGGCCATAATCGTCGGAGTCCAGGCAATGCCCTTTTCTGCCATCTGCTTTGCCTGGTCCAGTGTCATAAATGTGGCATGTTCAATGGTATCAAAGCCTGCATCAATACACATCTGAATTCCCGGATTGGTTCCAGCATGAACGCCGCACTTAATCCCTCTTCTATGACACTCATCCACAGCCGCATCCAATTCTTCCTGGGTAAACTCAGGAATACTTGAGCGATGGGTATCCATCAGTTTCACCCACTCTGCACCATCTCTAACCTGTTTACGGACTTCCTTACGGATCTCCCATGGTCCATCCACCTGTTCTACTTCATCCCACGCGTGTCCGCCTGACATGCACATTCCTAAATCTGTATGAGTGATTCTTGGAATTTTAATAAACCCCTTTTCTGCAGCCAGCTTTAAGTTTTTACACACCCCATGTGCCGAAGACATGTCTCGTACCGATGTGATTCCTCGTTCAAATGCCGCCTGCGCATGCTGAAGTGCATACAGTGTGATTAGCTGTGGGCCATAATTAAAGCTGTCCGGCTGGGAGAACCAGTATGCCAGATGAACATGCATGTCACATAATCCAGGAAGAATTGTTGCGTCTCCATAATCCTTTACTTCTTCCTCTGGATACGCCTGCGTCAGTTCTTCTTTTGGCGCAATCTTCTTAATCTTTCCGTCTTCCCCTGTAAGGACAGCCTGATCTGTAAGTACCGTCTTTCCGTCCCCCGTCATCAGATACTTTGCACAGATAATCATAATAACACAACCTCTTTTCCTAATTTTTTATATTACTTCTGATTCCGAAACTGCATCGGAGTCATATTGTAAGCTTTTTTAAATAATCGGTTAAAATGCTCTACATTCTGATATCCTACCGTCAGAGCAATATTTTCCACCGTCATATTACTGCTTTTTAACAAAGCTTTTGCCTTTTTCATCCGGATCTTCTTTACCAGCTCACCGAACGTCATTCCTGATTTTTCTTTGATATACTTTGAAATATATGGTTTGGAAAGATAAAATTTCTCTGCCAGATCATCCAGCGTTATATCTATATAGTTTGCCTGGATATAGTTCATAATCTCCAACATGCGGGCATCCTGACAGGTATTGGCATGCCCGATCTCGTCAATTTTATTGACAGCTACAGTAAGGGCCTCGATGGACGCCTTAATGATATCCGCATCAATGCCTACCCCCCAGAAAGTCTTTCCTTTACAGATAACGCCCACATAGGCTACAGCTTTGGAAGAAGAGCCTTTGGTCAGAGAATGTTCTTCGTAGAAGGTCAATTCATAACTGATGTTAAAGTACTGCTTAATTGCATTGCTGACTGCATCCAGACGTCCATTTCCCATGGCCGTGATCACCTGGCTTTTTCCGCCGTGATTGATGGTGGCATCCGCCGTGATCCCATCCACCTGCTTAAAGTGACATTCGTCGATATGGAAGACCGGCTTTGTATTAATATAATTATCAGAAAAAATCTGGTATACCCAGTCAGGATTCAGTTCCTTATGAGCGTTATCCGACACGTCCTTAACAAGATATCCCACTTCTTCTCGCATCTTCTGCGGAAGATTGATCCCGTGACTCTGCTTCAAAATATAGTTGACACCGCCTTTACCAGACTGGCTATTGATACGGATGACGTCGGAATCATATTTTCTTCCCACATCCTGAGGATCAATCGGAAGATATGGAACCGTCCATTTCTCACAGTTCTTTTCCTCTCTCCATGCCATACCTTTTGCGATGGCATCCTGGTGTGAACCGGAAAATGCAGTAAATACCAGGTCTCCCGCGTAAGGCTGTCTTGGATCCACCTGCATTCTTGTCAGCCTCTCATAGGTCTCACGGATATGTTTCATATCAGAAAAATCCAGCCCTGGATCTACACCGTGAGAATACATATTCATAGCCAAAGTCACAATATCCACGTTTCCGGTACGTTCACCATTACCAAACAGTGTTCCCTCAATCCTCTCCGCACCAGCCAGGATTCCAAGCTCTGCCGTTGCCACACCGCAGCCTCTGTCGTTATGTGGATGCAGACATAAGATCACGTTGTCTCTGTACTTCAGGTGCTTATTTACATACTCAAGCTGACAGGCAAACACATGCGGCATGGCATTTTCCACCGTGGTTGGAATATTAATAATGGCCTTATTGTCTTTCGTAGGCTTCCATACATCCAATACCGCATTGCAGACTTCAACTGCATAGTCTACTTCCGTACCTGAAAAACTCTCTGGACTATACTGGAAAGTAAAGTTTCCGTCTGTCTCAGAGGCCAGCTTTAAAAGAAGTTCCGCCCCATCTACAGCAATCTTTTTAATCTCTTCCTTATTTTTACGGAACACCTGCTCTCTTTGCGCCACAGATGTGGAATTATAAAGATGTACCACTGCATGAGGAGCGCCTTTGACAGCCTCAAAAGTTTTTTTAATGATGTGCTCTCTTGCCTGAGTCAGCACCTGGACTGTCACATCATCTGGAATCATATTTTTGTCGATCAATGTGCGCATAAACTGATACTCCGTCTCAGAAGCCGCCGGAAATCCTACTTCAATTTCCTTGAAGCCAATGTCTACCAGCATCTGGAAATATTCTAATTTCTCCTCCAGACTCATGGGTTCGATCAAAGCCTGATTTCCATCTCTAAGATCCACGCTGCACCACACCGGAGGGCGATCTATATATTCCTTCCTGGCCCAGTCATAGGTTATCTCCGGCGGCATAAAGTATGATCTCTCATATTTCTGATAATTTTTCATACAAGTTCCCTCTCTTTCTATTTCCACGTTAAACAATAATCATCAATTTTATTGTCTTTTTTTAACACTTCTCTATCCTAACACATCCAAACAGAAAAGGAAAGTGATGTTTTTAATCACTTTCCTTGATCTATTTTATTCTGTTTCCTTCTGTTCCAAAGAACGCTTTTTCGTGATGGTCACCTTCTCTTCATAGCAGGCAAAAATCCTTTGCGTTTTCTCTATTGGTATCTTTGGCGTAATCAGACTGACCACAGGTACGATGACCAGTCCTGCAAGCATAGCTAAGGCACCTGCATTGATAGAAGACTGAATGAAGGGGACAAACATATTAACCACGGTAATCCCTACGCCCACAACAAAACTTGCCCAGACTGCAGATTTTGTCGTTCTTTTCCAATAAAGTCCATAAAGAAAAGGCGCCAGGAACGCTCCGGCAAGTGCCCCCCAAGAAATGCCCATTAACTGTGCGATAAACGTCGGCGGATCCAGTGCGATCACAACCGATACCACAATAAAAAATACCACTAAAAACTGCATGGTACGAACCTGTTTTTTCTCACTCATATTTTTTAAAAGATTATCCTTTAAAAAATCCAAAGTCAACGTGGAACTGGAAGTCAGCACTAAAGATGCCAGTGTAGACATGGAAGCTGATAACACCAGCACCACTACAATCCCGATCAAAACATCCGGCAGTCCAGACAACATATGGGGAATAATACTGTCATATACCACGGCTCCTGTCTGATCATAGATAGCCGAATCATCAAAAAGTCTGGCAAAACCGCCCAAGAAATAACATCCTCCAGAAACTACTACGGCAAAGATGGTAGAAATCACAGTACCGGTATTGATAGACTTTTCATCCTTGATCGCATAAAATTTTCCAATCATCTGAGGAAGTCCCCAAGTGCCAAGAGAGGTTAAGATTACGACGCCTAAAAGGTTTGCCGGATCCGGTCCAAAAAAGGAGGTGAATGCTCCCGGCTGTCCCATAGTCACTTCCACGTCACTTGGTATCATTGCCATTTTCCGGACTGCATCTAGAAAACCTCCCTGTCCGTTTAAGACAGCTGCAATGACAATCACGATTCCTGCCAGCATGATCATCCCCTGAATAAAGTCATTGATTGCTGTAGCCATATATCCTCCCAGAATTACATAGATTCCTGTAAATACTGCCATTCCCGCCACACACCAGGTATAAGGGATATGGAAGGCCATTTCAAACAGTCTGGACAAACCATTATAGATAGATGCCGTATAAGGCACCAGAAACACAAATACAATAGCCGAAGCCGCTATTTTTAACTTTTTGCTTCCATACCGGCTTCCAAAAAAATCCGGCATAGTCTTAGCATTTAAATGCTGAGTCATAACCTTTGTTCTTCGTCCCAGAACAACCCAGGCAATCAAACTACCAATCATCGCATTACCGATACCGATCCAGGTACTGGAAATTCCATATTTCCAGCCAAACTGACCGGCATATCCTACAAACACTACAGCCGAAAAATAAGAGGTTCCATAAGCAAATGCAGTCAGCCACGGGCCCACAGACCGTCCGCCCAGCACAAACCCATCCACACTCATGGTATGTTTTCTAGAATAGATTCCTACCGCCACCATCACTACAAAGAATATCATAAGCAGCACTATCTTGATTGTCATATTACATTTCCTCTTCTTTCTTTTTTCACTTTAAACCGTTGCGCTTTAAAGTGTTAAAGTTTTGTCCTCAAAAAATATAGCATACTAATGATAATACTGTCAACTGATTTTGTTGATTCTCTATAAAAAACGGGATACATAAGTTCATGTATCCCGTCTGTGACTGCTATTTCATCTTCTTGACTCTTTCTTCGATTGTCTTGTTAAAATTCTCTACTTTTCTGTCATATGTTCCTGCCATATACTCAGAATGGAGCATAAAGTCTGCTGTTGCCAGGTTGTTCGCCACCGGAATGTCATAGACAACTGCTATCCGAAGGAGAGCCTTTACGTCCGGATCATGAGGCTGAGCTTCCAACGGATCCCACAAAAAGATCATAAAATCAATCTGCCCTTCTACGATCTTTGCACCGATCTGCTGATCACCGCCCAGAGGGCCACTGTTATATCCCTTTACGGGAAGTCCCGTCTTTTCAGAGATTAGCCTTGCCGTAGTTCCTGTTCCGCACAGGAAATGACCTTTCAAGATTTCCTTATTCTTATCACACCACTCTACGATCTCTTTTTTCTTTCCGTCGTGAGCCACCAGCGCAATATGCTTTGTCTTCTCCATTTGAAATGTCACAAATCTGTTTTCCTCCATCATCTTCACTCCCTCCTATTTCTGCTTTTCTACAACTTCTCCTTGTTTCTTGTATATGCTATGTCCCGGCACAAATCCCCTGACACTGGACAGCGGATAAATATTGGTCTGTTTTCCGACGACACTTCCAGGATTCAGAACTGTTCCGCAGCCAACCTCTACCTCATCGCCCAGCATAGCTCCAAATTTTTTCATTCCTGTTTCGATACCGCCTTCTGGTGTCTTAACTACTACCAGCTTTTTATCAGACTTTACATTGGAGGTGATAGAACCTGCCCCCATATGAGCCTTATAGCCAAGGATAGAATCTCCCACGTAATTATAGTGAGGAACCTGTACCTTATTAAACAAGATCACATTCTTAAGCTCCGTAGAATTTCCTACTACGGCACCCTCTCCAACAATGGCATTGCCTCGGATGAAGGCGCAGTGGCGTACTTCTGCATTTTTCCCGATAATAGCCGGGCCATGAATATAGGCAGATGGAAATACATTAGCCGATTTTGCAATCCACACATCCTCTCCCACCTTTTCGTATTCTTCTTCCGAAAGGGTCTTCCCTAGTTCCAGAATAAAATCGTGAATCTTCGGCAATGCCTCCCAGGGATAGGTAAGCCCCTGAAAAATTCCCCCTGCAATCGTCTCCTCTAATGTATACAATGCTTCAATTGTCAACGCGTTCATGATGGTGTATCACTCCTTTTCTTCTTTTTTTCTCTGATCTGGGTCTTGTTATAAAATACTGCCACCCGATCATAACAGGCGCGCAGCTGTCCTTCATTGTGAAGATTTTTGACTCCTTCTGTCCGGCTTATAATAAACTGATCCAGCTTTTTCATATACTCCTCTGACGTAATCTCTCCTTCTGCCACATAAGTCAGTCCTTTTTCCCAGCTTGCCGTCAGCTCCGGATTGAGCAACGAACGGATCGAATGATCTACTACATCATAAATCATTTCCCCCTGGAGAGTCGGCGTGACAATCTGTGTCTTTTTATTCAACGCCAGATATTTATTGTGGAGCAATTTTTTTAAAATTTCTCCTCTGGTAGCACTGGTTCCAATCCCACTTCCCTTAATCTGTGAACGGAGTTCCTCATCCTCGATCAGCTGTCCCGCATTTTCCATAGCAAGAATAAGCGAACCGGAATTATAACGTTTCGGTGGAGATGTCTTTCCTTCTCGGATCTCTAATGCCCCAACCGGCAGAGTACTGCCCTTCTTTAATGATTGTATCGCGGTCCAAAATGTATCGTCAACACTTTTTTCTGCTTCTCCTTGCAAATCCTTTTGTCCAGATTCCCCGGTTACCTTCAGATAACCTTCCTCTGTCAGGATTTTGAAATTTGAAAAGAAAGATTCTTCTCTAAGCTGCACAGTCACCGACACTTTCTGATAGACAGCAGGAGGATAAAAAATACTTAAAAATCGATGAACAATCACGTCATAGATCTGCACCGACAGGCGAGACAGGCTCTTTAGTGCCCCCATACCCTGACCTGTAGGAATGATGGCATAGTGGTCAGTAATCTGTTTATCATTCACATAACGGGTTTTTGCCAGCTCCTTATAACTTCCCATTGTCAAAATATCCTGGAGGAACAACATTGCCGGTTCGTACTTCAATAGTCCATTCAGATTCTTATGAATTTCTTTCGCCACCGCGGTAGACAAAACTCTGGCATCCGTCCGGGGATATGTAACCAGCTTCTTTTCATATAGTTCCTGCACGATCCTTAAAGTCTCATCTGGACTGATTTTAAAACGTCTGGAACATTCATTCTGCAGCTCCGCAAGATTAAAAAGAAGGGGTGCAGATTTCTTTTCCTTTTTCTTTTCAATGGCAGAAACCTTTGCAAGATATGGATCTGTCTCCTTCAGATACTGGATCAGCTCTTTTGCTTTTTCTTGTTCCTTAAATCCATTTTCTTTGTATAGATCAAAAGATTCATACCACCGGGATCCTTTAACTGCTTTCCATTCTCCCTCAAACTGGCTTGCTTCCTTGCCAAAGGTTCCGACGATCCTATAAAACGGTGTCTGAACAAATTCTCGGATCTGCCGTTCCCTGCGAACCACCATGCCCAGCACACAGGTCATGACACGGCCCACAGAAACAACCGCATAGCGGGTCTTCAAATAATTAGCGATTCCATTTCCGTATTTTAATGTAAGAAGTCTGGAAAAGTTAATTCCCATCAGATAGTCTTCCTTTGCCCTTAAATAGGCCGAATCTGACAGGTTATCATATTCTTTTAGATCTTTAGCCTCCCGGATGCCTCTAAGGATCTCCTCCTCGGTCTGGGAGTCGATCCATACCCGTTTTCTTTCTTTTCCCTGCACCTTTGCCTCCTGTTCCACCAGGCGGTAAATATACTCCCCTTCTCTTCCGGAGTCGGTACAAACATAGATGGTATCTACATCCGACCGGTTTAAAATTCCGGCAACAATCCGGAACTGTTTTGCAGTCGCCGGAATGACTTCGTATTTAAACTCCTTTGGAATGAACGGCAAGGTGGTAAGACTCCACCGTTTCAGTTCCGGGTTATAGGCTTCTGGATAGCACATCGTCACCAGATGCCCCACGCACCAGGTGACGATGGCATCTTCTCCTTCCAGATACCCATCCCCCCTTTTTGTCTTCAGCCTCAAGGCTTTGGCAAATTCTTGCGCCACGCTGGGCTTTTCCGCAATATAGACTGATTTCCCCATATATGATCAAATAACTCTCCTTTATCCCCGAAAAAGACTGGTCAAACGCTTCAGGAAAGTTCCCTCCTTCACAGGTCTATCTTTTTCGGCCCGCATTGCTTCTTCCATAAACACAGCCTGGGAATCCACCAGCGGCTGTGACGCCTTTTTCTTTCTATAAGTGCCGTCACTTTGCAGCACCCTTGCTTTTACATTATCACTGAGCATCACTTTCATGTAATGACTGATCTGATTCCGAATATCCTTATCCAGGACGGGGCAGGCAACCTCCACACGTTTTTCTGTATTTCTCGTCATCATATCTGCAGATCCGATATAAATCTTCTGCTCTGCTCCAGTTCCAAAGCAAAAGATTCTTGGATGTTCCAAATACCTTCCTACAATGCTCATGACACGGACATTCTCCGTATATCCAGATATTCCCGGCAGGATACAGCAAATTCCCCTTACGATTAAATCAATCTTCACACCTGCACAGGAAGCCTGTGAGATTTTCTCAATAAAATCCACATCTGTCAGAGAATTCATCTTCATGAAAACACGGCCATTTTCTCCTTTCGCAATCTCATCATCAATCAGACGCAAGACATTCTGTTTCAAACTGGTCGGCGAAACAATCAAATGTTGATAAACACCGCTCAAGTTTCCAATGGACATATTCTTAAAGAACTCCGCCGCATCCCGGCCGATCTCCTGATCTGCCGTCATCAGCGAAAGATCTGTATACATCCCGGCCGTCTTTTCGTTATAGTTTCCTGTACCGATCTGGGTAATATACTGGATTTCGCTGCGGCTGCGATATGTAATCAGACAGATTTTGGAATGAACCTTATATCCTTCCATTCCATAGATAACGCGGCATCCTGCCTCCTCCATCCGCTCTGACCAATCAATATTATTCTGCTCATCAAATCTGGCTCTTAGCTCGATAAGCACCGTTACTTCTTTTCCATTTTCTGCCGCCGCACACAGATACTCCACCAGACGAGCCTTTTTTGCCAGCCGGTAGATCGTAATCTTGATCGTCATCACGTTTGGGTCTGTTGATGCCTCCTTAATCAGCTTTAAGAATGGATTCATGCTCTCATAAGGATAAAACAACAAAATATCTTTTTTCCGGATCTGTTTCATCATACTGCCGTCCTGAACATGGACGGAACTTTGAGGCACGAAAGGCGGATAGATCAAAGACCTCTTCATCGAATCCGGCAAATCACCGCTGATTGCAAACATATAGGAAAGTTTCATCGGCATCTTGGTCCGATAAATCTGTTTCGGAGAAATCTGAAATTTATCGCAGAAATATCTCTCCATTTCAGGCTTCAGCTTCTGAGCTGTCTCCAAGCGTACTACTGCCATCCGACGCCGTTTGTGAAGCGTCTGTTTCATGAGATAACGAAAATCCTCTGTCACCTCCAGAGACTCATCATCTGGCGCAATATCCGCATTTCTGGTTACACAGATGTAATTGGCCTCTGACACCTCATACTGGTCAAACACCAGATTCAAATACTCCATAATCACCTTTTCCATCCGGATATAACGGATGTCATGTCCTGGAAGATACAACACTTCCGAAATGAACTGTGGGACAGGCACAATCCCCAGCGTATGTATTTCCTTGGAATTTTTGTCCTTATTTGTCAGATTTGCCGTAACATAAATTTCTTTATTCAGAAGATGTGGAAAGGGATGACTGACATCTACAATCTGGGGCGACAATACCGGAAGCACCTGTTCTTTAAAGTATTTCTTGACATATTTCTTTTCCTGCTGCTCTAACTCTTTGTAATCGAGTCCGCATACCCCGTAAGGATGAAGCTGCTTTTTGATCTCTGCATAAGTCTTGTCTCTCTCCTTATAAAGTGGAGCCACGGCTTCAAAGATCTGCTCTAGTTGTTCTTTCGGCGTCATCCCAGACCTACTGTCCTTTGCACTTGCGTCTGTATGCGCCATGTCAAAAAGGCTTCCTACCCGGATCATGAAAAATTCATCCAGATTACTGGTAAAGATTGCCACAAACTTCATCCGCTCCAGAAGCGGAACAGTGTCATCCTGTGCTTCTTCTAACACTCTCTGATTAAATTTCAGCCAGGATAATTCTCTGTTCTGTGTATACTTCAGTCTCTCTGTTCCCATACTTTTTCATCCTAAATCCTTTCCCTGTCCTGCATGTTTAAATGGTACCAAAATGAGTAAAAGGGCTGTCCTTTTGAGCAGCCCTTCTATGTTTTTCTTATTTTGCTTTAATATATCCCTTCGCCGTCAGCGCTTCTGCACACAGAACTGCCCCGCCGGCTGCCCCGCGGATCGTATTATGTGAAAGTCCAATAAATTTATAGTCATAAATACTGTCCTCACGGAGACGTCCGATGGACACACCCATGCCATGTTCAAAGTCCACATCCGCCTTTACCTGCGGACGGTCATCTTCTTCCATATAGCGGATAAACTGTTTCGGTGCGCTTGGAAGTCCTGCTTCCTGAGGAAATCCCCTGTAATTCACAAGCTTTTCAATCAGTTGTTCCTTGGTCGGTTTTTCAGCAAAACGGATAAACACTGCCGCTGTATGTCCGTTCAATACCGGAACACGTACACACTGACAGGTGATCTTTGGCGTCTTGGCTTTTACAATCTGACCATTCTCTACCCGTCCCAGCACACGCAACGGTTCCTGTTCACTTTTTTCCTCTTCTCCGCCGATGTACGGAATAATATTTTCCACCATCTCCGGCCAGTCTGCAAATGTTTTTCCCGCTCCAGAGATTGCCTGATAGGTGGTAACCACTACCTCCACCGGTCCAAACTCCTTCCAGGCAGCCAGACAAGGTGCATAACTTTGAATAGAGCAGTTCGGTTTCACCGCAATAAATCCGCGAGTCGTTCCCAGTCTCTTTTTCTGATCCTGAATCACTTCAAAATGATCGATATTAATCTCTGGGATAACCATAGGAACATCTGGTGTCCAACGATGTGCGCTGTTGTTAGACATCACCGGTGTCTCTGTCTTGGCATAAGCCTCTTCAATCGCACGAATCTCATCCTTTGTCATATCCACCGCACTGAATACAAAATCTACGGATGAAGCAACTTCTTCTACTTCATTAACATTATGCACGATCAGCTTTTTGACAGCTTCCGGCATGGGCGTATCCATCTTCCAGCGTCCCCCCACTGCCTCCTCGTAAGTCTTTCCCGCGGAGCGCGGACTTGCTGCCACTGTTACGACTTCAAACCAGGGATGATCTTCCAGCAGAGAAATAAAACGCTGTCCTACCATTCCTGTCGCTCCTAAAATTCCTACTTTTAATTTTTGTTCCATAATCGCTCTCCTCCCTTAGTATTCTTCCATATAATTATGATACAATTTCAGCGTATCCATCATAGCTTCTTTTCCGGGCGCCCCTGTAGTTACCCGCTTATTAACACAAGTCTTTAGGCTGATGGCTTCATAGATATCCTCCTGAAATACGTCAGAAATCTTCTGGTACTCCTCCAGCGGAAGCTCATCCAAAGCGATCCCCTTTTCGATGCACAAAAGGACCAGCCTTCCCACGATTCCATGAGCATCCCGGAATGCCACGCCGTGATTAACCAAATAATCTGCCGCGTCTGTTGCATTGGTAAATCCATGCCTTGCACTCTCCTCCATCCGATCCCTTTTAAACTGCAAAGTCTGCAGCATACCAGTAAACAGCGTCAGACAATTCTTTACCGTATCGATGGCATCAAACGCCCATTCCTTATCTTCTTGCATATCCTTATTATATGCCAAAGGAATTCCTTTCATCGTAACCAGAAGTGCATTCAGCGCCCCATAGACACGTCCCGTTTTTCCTCTTACCAGTTCTGCGATATCCGGATTCTTTTTCTGCGGCATGATACTGCTGCCGGTACTATATGCATCATCGATTTCCACAAACTGATATTCATTGGAATTCCAGATAATCATTTCTTCAGAAAAACGACTTAAATGCATCATGATGATTGACAATGCCGATAAAAGTTCCAGAAGGTAGTCCCTGTCAGAAACACCATCCATACTGTTTAATGTCGGTCCGTCAAACCCCAAAAGCGACGCCGTATACTGCCGATCCAGGGGATAGGTCGTGCCGGCCAGAGCTCCTGATCCAAGAGGGCAGGTATTCATCCGCTTCTTGATATCCCGAAGTCTTTCATGATCCCGCCGAAACATTTCAAAATAGGCACCCATGTGATGCGCCAAAGTGATTGGCTGAGCTTTTTGAAGATGTGTAAATCCCGGCATATAGGTGTCCACGTGCTCCTCCATAATTCCAAGAAGTGTCTGCAGCATCTCACGGATCAGCTCATCTAGCTGAACAATCTCACCCCTTGTGTAAAGCTTCATATCCAGAGCCACCTGATCATTTCTGCTCCTCCCGGTGTGCAGCTTTTTCCCCGGCTCTCCGATTCGGTCGATCAAGGTAGCCTCCACAAAACTGTGAATATCTTCATACTGACTGGAAATCTGAAGTTTTCCCTTCTCCACATCACTAAGAATTCCCTCCAGGCCTTCCATAATCTCTTCTTTTTCCGCCTCCGTCAGGATTCCCTGCTTTTCCAGCATCATTACATGTGCGATGCTTCCCCGGATATCTTCTGCATACAGTCTCTTGTCAAAAGAAATAGATGCATTAAAATCATAGACCAGCTGGTCCGTTTCCTTTGTAAAACGGCCGCCCCATAACTGTGCCATAGTGCCTTTCTTCCTTTCCTTTCTTATCTATTCAATTTGTGAAGTGTTTATTCCTGTCCTCTTTTTCTGCCAAGGTAAGAGAACTCACATCCGCAGTAGTCTTGACGGTACAGTCCATACTCCTTTGACAGTTCAATCGAACGCTTATAGCCATTCCTCTTCTTAAAGTCAGACAACAAATACTTGACTCCGTATTCTTCCTGAAGTTTTAATCCAATTTCATTCAAACGCGCCGCATTCTTCAGCGGACTAATGGAGAGTGTTGTGGTAAAATAATCAAAGCCTCCGCTCTTTGCAACCTGAGCTGATTCCCGCAGTCTGAGTTCATAGCACTTCATACAGCGCTCTCCTCCTTCTTTGACGTTCTCCAGCCCTTCTGCCATTTCATAGAACTTTTCCTTATCATAACTTCCTGCAATAAATGACACCGGATATTTTACTCGCATTTTTCCAATCAACGTCTGCTGCTCCAGAATTCTCTTTGTATATTCTCTTTCCGGAAAAATATTGGGATTGTAATAAAAAACCGTAATATAAAAATACTGACTAAGATATTCCAGCACATAACTACTGCAAGGTGCACAGCAGCTGTGAAGTAGAAGACGCGGTATCTTCCCCTCCTCTGACAGCTGTGCCAGCAGTTGATCCAGCTCTTTTTGATAATTCATCCAAACCATTCTCCTTAGGACGTTTTTAATGCCTATATTTTAAAATTATACCTGTTTCCTCATGTTCTGACAAGTCCCATCCGTCACGAAATCCGGATATTTGCATAAAATGCTATATAGTCAATCCGGGAGGTTCTCATGGAACAAGTATTAGAGCTTAGACATATTTCTTACTCTTACCACACACTGGACGGAGAAACGCCGGCACTGACCGACATCTCCTTTGCAGTGGAAAAAGGTGAATTTATTGCTGTTGTCGGGCCATCCGGCTGTGGAAAGACCACTCTTCTTTCCCTTATTTCCGGACTTTTGACTCCGGAAAAAGGACTGATCAAAATCAACGGAAAATACTTAAGCGAAAGTACAACCAATGTGGGATATATGCTGCAGCACGATGAACTTTTCGAATGGAGAACCATCTATCATAATGTGATCCTGGGACTGGAAATCCAACATATGATGACTGCCAGAACAAAGCAAAGAGCCCATGATCTTCTGGATTTCTACGGGCTGAAACAATTCAAAAATTCCAGGCCATCGGAACTGTCCGGAGGAATGCGACAACGGGCGGCCCTCATCCGCACTCTGGTTCTTGAGCCGGACCTTCTGCTATTAGATGAACCTTTTTCTGCCCTGGATTATCAGACCAGATTGAATGTCGGAGATGATATCGGACAGATTCTCCGTAAAGAAAAGAAATCTGCCGTACTTGTGACTCATGATCTGTCCGAAGCCATCTCCTTAGCTGACCGAGTCATCATTCTTTCAAAACGTCCTGCCTCTATCATGCAGACCATACCACTGATCTTTGACCTAACAGACGATACTCCGCTGAACCGAAGAAACGCACCGGAATTTAAAACCTATTTCCAATTAATCTGGAAGGAGCTGAATTCAAATGAATAACCTTTCCGCCGGACAGGTACAATATCTGCGCCAGCACAAAAAACACCGGCGTATCGTATGTATTTCCAGAGTCCTGATCCTGTTAAGCTTTCTGTTTATCTGGGAGTTCACCGCCAATGTAGGAATCATCGATTCTTTCATCTTCAGCAGTCCATCAAAAATTGCCCTGTGCTTCTGGGAAATGGCCCTGGATGGCAGCATTTTTCTCCACATGGGCGTCACCTTATATGAAACGCTGGCCAGCTTCTTTCTGGTAACTGCCTTCAGTATCCTGACAGCTGTTGCCCTGTGGTTCAGCAGTAAGCTCTCCGAAATCCTAGATCCCTATCTGGTCGTCTTAAACAGTCTGCCAAAATCTGCCTTGGCTCCCCTTTTGATCGTATGGCTGGGCGCAACAAAGCTGACTATCATTGTAGCTGGCATGTCTGTCGCCATCTTCGGGAGCATTTTAAACCTGTATACCAGCTTTATCACCGTGGATCCCGGCAAACTCAAACTGGTCTACACCCTGGGCGGAAACCGTTTTCATGCCCTGACTAAGGTAGTCCTCCCAAGCTCCATTCCCGCCATTATCAGCAACATGAAGGTCAACATCGGTCTTTGCCTGGTGGGTGTCATCATCGGAGAATTTCTGGCTGCCAGGAACGGGCTTGGATATCTTATCATCTACTCCAGCCAGGTCTTCAAAATGGATTGGCTTCTGATGTCCATTGTGCTACTGTGCCTGATGGCCATGTTCTTATATGCCCTCATCAGTCTTCTGGGACATTGGTGCGACCAACGTTTCTGACTGACCGTATCGTAACAAACCCATATTAATCAAAAAAACCTTTGAAGACTATACCGTCTTTCAAAGGTTTTTCAAAGCTGGAAATCGGACTTGAACCGACGACCCCTTCATTACGAGTGAAGTGCTCTACCGACTGAGCTATTCC
>JAHYZZ010000026.1:26373-30797 GCA_019424135.1 Lachnospiraceae bacterium | reverse complement strand
TAAAGTATCCGGCAGCCACGCCAATCAGACATCCTCCAATAAATGCCAGGATAATCGTTGCCATCCCACCATACAAAGAAACGCGTCCGCCATACAAAATCCGTCCCAGCAGATCCCTCCCCAGCTCATCCGTCCCAAGCAGATGTTCCATACTTGGTCCTTGGAGCTTATTCGCCACATCCAGCCGGATCATGTCATGATAAGACATATACAGGGGAGCCAGCAAAGTAATCAGCACCATTGCCGCCAAGATCAGAACTCCGGCCATCGCAAGCCTGTTCTTTCGGAAACGAAACGCCACCAGCTGCCAGGTACTGCGCTCTGTTGCCATGTTTACATTTTCTTTTTTCTGTCGTCTCACGTGCGCTCCCTCCTCTCATGATGCCAGATCAATCCGGGGATCTACCCTGGCACAGATCAGATCTACAATCAGGTTGATCACCCCTACCATTGCGGCAATAAAAATAACCGTTCCCATTACAACTGGAATATCCCGGGCTTTTACCGCATTAATAAGCATCGATCCAATTCCCGGGATGGTAAATACCGTTTCTGTCACCACCGCTCCTCCAATGCAGCCTGCAAAGCTGATTCCAATCTGTGTGATAACCGGAATTAAGCTGTTTCTCACCCCATGGTGGATCAAAACATCTCTTTTGGACACTCCCTTGGCCCGGGCGGTCCGGATATAATCCTGTTTGAGAACATCCAGCATGCTGGTCCGACTCATTCGAATCATAGAAGCCAGTGTATTTGCCCCCAGAATCAGAGACGGCAGCACCAAATGTTTCCAGGTTCCGATCCCGGTAGCCGGCAGCCATTGCAAAATCAGACAGAACAAGATCTGGCACATGATTCCCAGCCAGAAAGCGGGAAAGGAAAACAACAGCATCGCCACCACCATACTTCCATAATCAAAGACACTGTATTGTCTGACCGCAGCATAGATTCCCATCGGAATTCCAAGGGCAACTGCCCAGAGGGTAGCGATAAAGGCCAGCAAAAGCGTATTGGGAAGCCTCTCCCAGAAAACATCCAGCACATTGTATCCGCTGACCCAGGAAGTCCCAAAATCCAAATGCAGTACATTCCAGATATAGTTTCCATATTGAACCAGAATCGGTTGATCCAGGTACATCTCCTTTTCCAGTGCTTCGATCTGCTCCGGTGAAGCATCTGCCCCCAGGATCTGCAGCGCCGGATTTCCGGGTGCAAGAGCCATGACATAGTATAAGATCAGGGTCACTCCTAAAATAACTGGAATCAGCATCAGCAACCGCTTGATTGAATATTTTACCAAATACATAGGTCCCTCCTTATTTCCAGCTCCAGTGATAAAAATTATAAGTTCCAAGGCAATGTGCCTCTACTCCCTGAAGTGCCGACTGATAGGCCACTGTGATGATCCCGTTATAGAGGGGAACCAGATAGGCTTCCTCCGTAATCATATTGCAGGCTTCTGTATAGTACGGAATCCGTTCCTCCCCCTGGGCCTTACATCCCTCAACAAACAAAGGGTAAATTTCCTCTGCCAGGGGATACTTGCAGTTTTTTGTGTATGCAAATCCGGGGGTGGTATTAAAATACGTAGAAGCACCGTCTGCATCTACCATAGAACTAAGCTGTTCTCGAATCACAGCATCAAAATTTCCTCCGGCATCCAGATCTGTATAAGTCATATTGTCCACAGCCGTAATCTTTGCATCGATTCCAATATCCATCAACTGATACTGGATAATCTTTGCCGCTGTTTCGAAGGTCGTCCCGCTCTTACATAGGATTTCAAAAGGTTCTCCGTTATAAGATGACTTTTCCAGATACTCCACCGCCTTATCACGATCATAGGAAACCGTTTCAATTCCCTGGGACGGATATCCTCCGTACATCGGACACATATCAATATCCAGAATTTTCGCATAACCACTGTTTGTTCCCAGATTAATCTCTTCCTTATTGATTCCTGCCTGGATGGCTTTTCGGAAATTTAGGTCCTCACAGGAACGTCCTCCCCATGCTGCCAGATACAGGGTAATTCGGGCGGTAGAATCAGCATAGTCCCAATCCAGACCCTTTTTCCCCTCCAGCCGTACACATGTGTCAATAGCCGGGTTACGGACCGCATCATAATCTCCATTCTCCAGTCCCAGAATCTGGGTTGACACATCTGGAACGATTTCAATCGTTACCTCCTGAATCGATGGTTTTCCCCTCCAGTAATCTTCATTCGCCTCCAACACCACCTTCTCGCCACTGATGGCCTCCACGAACCGATAGGGCCCGGTTCCTACCGGTGCTTCCAGATACCCCTCATCACCTACTTCCTCATAATAAGCCTTGCTGCAGATTCCCCCCAGACGGGAGGCGACCCCATATAGAAAAGCCGCATAAGGTTCGGTCAGGTAGATCTTGACCGTATACTCATCCACAATCTCACATCGGTCATAGTTGACAAAAAGCGCTGTGCCAAGTGGTCCCTGAAACCCTTTATCAAAGGTAAACTTCACGTCCTCTGCCGTGAAATCATATCCATTGTGAAATTTTACACCCTTGCGCAGATGGAATGTATAACATCTCCCGTCTTCCGAAAGTTCCCAGCTCTTGGCCAGTCCCTCTGAAATGGAACCATCCGCTTCCAAAAACGTGAGACAGTCATAGACATTGCTCAAAACCAGATTGTCATCCCCTGCACAGCCTTCATCCGACAGTGCATAATAACGGGTAGGTTCTCCGGAGGTGGCAAGAATTACGGATCCATTTTTGGCTCTTGCGGCTGACTGGTTCTTTCCTTGTGTTTTTTCCGTCGAAGAACATCCGGCCATTCCGATCAGCAGTACTCCGATCAACAGTAATGATATCTTACGTCTTCCTAACTTTCCCATCATATTCATTCCTCTTTACCTTAAACCAGTATAAAACAGGCGGGCAGCCTCACTTCGCCCCCCGCCTGATATTCCTCCAGTTTCATCTTACCAGATGTGCAGGAGCCTCTGATTTTTTGATTACTTTCGAATTCTTCTTACAATCAGCACCGCTGCCCCAAGCATCAACAACATCCACAACAGCGGCTGCGCATGGTCCCCGGTAGCCGCCCCGGATCCTCCGTCGGTTTGGTTTCCAGACGGGTTATTTTTGTCACTCTTTTGCGCCTTCCAGTTTGCTGTATAGGACAAGTTTCCGCCAGACCCCTTCTTGATCGTTACCTCTGTCTCTGGCTTGTCTCCGTTACTTCCTGTCCATCCCAGGAAGATGTATCCTTCCCGTACTGGATTGATCAAGGTAAAGTCTTCCGTTTCCGCTGTATAAGTGCCAGGATTGGTTCCTTCCACCCTGCCGCCGGCTAAATCGTATGCAATCATGTATAAAATAGGCTCCCAGTCTGCCTTAAATGTCTGATCCTCTGTCACCTTATAAATGTGACCAGGATTATAATTTCTCTCATTGGAACTCTGCCACCACTGGAAAGTATAGTATTCCCTCACAGGCATATCCGGAAGTGTAATCTCACTGTCGTACTCTGCCTCCATAGAAATGGGATCCGTCTCTCCATCGCTCCAGGAACCTCCTGCAGGATCAAAGGTAATCGTCTTGATCTCCGGTTTCCAGTTTGCCTGATACGTCTGGTTCCCGCTGGATCCTCTCCCAATTGTCACTTCTTTTTCCGGCTCACTTCCGTTGCTTCCCGTCCATCCAAGGAAGATATATCCTTCACGCACCGGATTCTGCAAGGTGAAGTCTTCCGTTTCATAGGTATAGGTGGCCGGATTTGGTTTCGTAAGAGTTCCTCCCGCCAGATCATAGTCTATGGTATAATCCACCAGTCTCCACTGGGCATACAGATCCAATTTATCATCTTTTTCCCCGTTGTATGAAACAAATGTGGACCGATCCGGATAAGAGATTCCTGTTCCATCCTCCTTTGTATTCCATCCTTCAAATAACCAGTGTTCTCTGCTAAATTCACAAGAGGAAAGGGAGGTAGGATTTTCATAAAATGTTTCTTCATCCGGCATCTCACCAGTTCCACCGTTTGCATGGAAGCAAATCCATGTCCTCACTGGCTGCCACTGGGCATATAATAGCACCTCTGCGTCCTTTTCGGCCGTTAAATTACTCACACTTTCCTTTTCCTTATATATTATTGGTCCAGTCCATGTGGAAGTTGTTGTCCATCCTGCAAATTCATAGCCGTATCTGACGAAGGGATTGGCAAACAGGTTCTGTGGTTCATCATAAATCATATCCTGTGAAACAGGCTCTCCTCCACCCTCAAAATTTGGATGCAACATCACAGCATACCGGTTAGCTGCAGGATGGCCGGTAATTAAGACCTCTCCGGTCACAGTAATGGTTTGATTCGGCTCGGTTACATCCTTCTCAAAGCCCGGCGTGCTTCCAATGGCAGTATAGCCTTCAAAACTATAGCC
>JAHYZZ010000026.1:0-26363 GCA_019424135.1 Lachnospiraceae bacterium | reverse complement strand
TTTTCTACTTCTGTGCCGATTTCCAGCTGCGTGCCCACCAGAACTGTTTTCTCTATTTCCTTTTTTGTTGTTCCTTCTGAACCAATCCAGGATGTGGCATGCTCATCGGCAGAAATCTGCACCGTATAGAAATCAAACTGATAAGCTCCAGGATCCGATGAAACTTCTATGGTTCTGCCCTGGGTATCATACCCTGCCAGCCCTCCTTTCAATATAACCTCATAAGTACCTGGAGATATTCCTGATTTGATGCTATAAATTCCCGCCTTATCTTTTTGAAACATCTTTTGATACTCTGTTTGGTACTCCAAATCTTTCAAAACAATGTCCTCATCAGGATTGTCTGTATCCACCATATTACCATTGTTTCTGATGATGATTGTCGTGGTGTTATTTTCAATCCAGTTTGCCGTTAATACTTTACCCGTTGGATTTCCATTGGCATCAAAGGTACACAGATTGACCACTGTCTCTTTATCCGAATAGGAACTGCCAACAGCAAACGCTGACCAATGGGTAAATATAGAACCTTCCTTTTTAAACCCACACTGTTCATACCCCGTCAACTGTTCCGCCTGATCAAAAGTCATTTCCTGATAGTAGAAGTTTTCTTCGCCATCTTGGAATGTAACTGTATATTTTTTCGGTTCCCACTGGGCATACAAGGTGACCGTTTTCTTCTGCCCCTTTTCCATTGGCTCTTCGATCAATGCCTGATCACTATAGGAATTTCCGCTTCCATCCGGTTTGGTATTCCACCCGGTGAACTCCCACCCTCGCAGAGCATACGTATTCTTAGCAAGCTGAAACTTCTCCTGATAAGTTGGAGACATGGCATCCACTGTCCCAGTCACATCTTCTGATGCATTTCCCGGTTTATTGGAATGAAACAAAATTGTATATGTAGCATATGCCCAGACTGCGTACAACTGTTCATCTTCCGTTGCAGTCACATCCTCCCCTGGCTCATAATCCACAGTAGATGAATTCTGGTCCTTAGACCAGCCAAGGAAAATCATGTTGTCTTTCTGCGGTCTTTGATCCGGTATCTTTGCCGTTGCCTGATCTGGATATGTATAGATCGGATCCGGCATATTGGAAGCCTCCCCTTCCTGATTTAAGTCTACAAAAGAGATCTTATGTCGGCTCGTATCTAATATGATACTAAGATCCGGTTTACGCAGACAGTCATTTTCCGAATCATATCCGGTTTCATCAAAGTCCTGGGTCACAAGATACGTATGACCCGTGTCATCCTTTGCCGAAACAGTAATCTTATGTATCCCTTCCGGCAGATAGATGGTTGCCGTCCCTTCCGAGTTTGTTTCATCACTTCTGACTGAGCTAAACTGAGGATCCTGCTCATTCTCGTCCTGATCCGCATCATAGGAAACCTCCGCTCCCACAACAGGATTCCCTGTTTGGTCCTGCACATGAACATAAAGACGATATCCATAATGAGGGCAATGGGTTGCGGCAGAATCATCATAGGTACCCGAGTAATAAAATGGTGTGATCTCGAAAGTAGGGCCAAAGCTGCCAGAGAGGCCTCGACTGAAAACAGCCGCATTCAAACTGATACTGTAACCTAGCATCTTATATTCCACGTCTCCGTCCACACACTGAAAATCCTTACAGGCATGATATCTTTTTTCTTCGTTGTAATAATGTCCACTGGTCAGTTTCCCAGTTATTTCCAACCCGGTCTCCAGATCTGCGCTAAGAGACATAATCTTCAAAACATCCACGGAAAACCCTACCGTTGGTCCCAAAAACACCGATCCCTGGAGCGAAAACCCCCGGAAGGTCGTTGAGGGACCGGAGGATTTGTTATTGACATGCACATTGCCGGTAAACCATCCGACCGTCACCATAATTTCAATTCCTGTTGTCATCTGATAATCAAACCGTATTCCTCCGGTCACTGTGCCCGAAATTCTAAAGTTTACATCAAAGTCAAAATTGAAAATACCGGTAACCACAATTGGCACCTTAATAATGGGAATATCGTAAGTAACTGTAGGAAGCTCCAGATCCACTTCCGTGTCCGGACAGTTAATTTCATTGATTACTGTAATATTAGCAGTCGTTTCCTTCAAGGATGAATTTGTCACCAAAGACACGGTGACTTTCCCCCTTAAATCTAAGTCCAGTGTTCCGTACATATGAATCGGAAACTCCTTTTGGACGTGATATTCTGTGGAAGTGGTTTTTATGTTAGTCGCTTTCAAAAAGGAACCAATGGTTTGGGTATCTGCCATTCCGTTTTCATCGACCCCTTCATCAACGGTTCCCTTAAGGACAGCAGAATTCTCCTTTTCATCTACCGTTGCACTGTCAGCTGTAAACATATAATACCCTGTTTTTGTCTCGTCTCCTTCGACCATTTCGTCAATAATAAAAACCCGGGATCCTTTTTGAATCTGCTTTAACTGATCGGTCGTGTCTGTCCCCACATAACTAAGATTGCAATACAGCATACCATCATTGGCCGGCATCAAATCAATTTGGAGTCCTTTTGCATTCTCTGCAGCACCTGCCTGTCCTGTCCCTTCTTCCAAGCGAATCACATCGTCTGCAAGCACCAGAAAGCTTCCTTCATCAGCGCCGGAATTCTCCGCCAGCTCTACCAGCCGATCTCCCACATCCTGATAGTCATCCACAGTTTTTTCACTGACCTCCCGTATCGTGGTGGTGTAAGCATTTGAAATATACGGATTTGCGACAGATTGTCCAGATTGGTCTTCCAGAGAAACTTTCAACATGAAATACTGCGGCACATTTTCATCAAGCGCAATGGTTGTAGACACCGAAGATTCCTGAGACGGCGTAACCGCTTGTACCTTCTCGTAAAGGAGTTCCAGGTCCTCAAAATCTTTTTCAACATCGTCTTCATAAAAGCCGACACGAATCTGCTGCGCATCCCCATACCAGGTAACGTCTGCCTTCCGATTCACCAGATCAACCGACACATTCCCAAACCCTGCCGTTTCTTTTGGGCTTTCACTTTCCGGGGCTGCCGTCACCTCCGCAGGTCCCCAAAAATGACAACTGGTAACCAGCATAGCCACAATAAGCCAGATAGACACAATCTTTTTCATATATTCCTCCCTTCAGAGTAAGAATGTTTCATTCTGTGAAACATCTCTTGCATTTCCTTGGTTCACGATTTCTCCCAATTTTCTTTTGCATGCAGTCACAAGAACCGTTATATTTAATAATTCTGGTATCCCATTTTAATTAATTATTTTTTATTATACATAAATATTTATTCAATTTCAATTGAATTTTATGCAAATAGCACAAACTTGCACCAATTAATTATGCTTTCCTCCTCTGGTATTGAAAAAAGGAGACCTTCCTGTAAGGCCTCCCTTTTTTATTCATGTTATGGATCGCTGTCTAAGTTCTCTTACTCAATACTTGCCATAAACAGTTCATAAAAATCATCTTCTCCGGCAATTTTGGGGGAATTTTCCCCGCCTCCATTGGTACTGCGTTTCATAGCCGCATGGAACTCTTCTCCTGCGCACACCAGCTCCATCTCATAGATCTCGTATCCCAGTTCTTGACAGACACGGCAAAAAGCCCCTAAAGGATCTTTGTCTTCTCGCGATGCCAGCAGTCTTTTTCTAATATCTTCTTCGTGCAGTGCACGAGTCTGTAATTCATCTAACATTTCCACTGTACTTGCCATAGGAATCTCCTTTCTCTCACTGTAAATCCATGGACTCTCTCATACCTGTATGTTTCTTCCTGCCAAGGCATACACCACCACGACCATCGGTACGGTCAGAAGCAGTACCGGATAGAACAGCCCGATGGGCAGATGCCCGAATAAAAATCCCCCAATGACAGGGCCAAACGTCATCCCAAGATCCATGCCGATATAATAAGTACTGTTGGCCAACCCCCTCTTTTCCTTCCCTGCCAGCAAAATGGCTGTAGACTGACAGACGGAACACATGATCCCGTATCCTCCTGCCATAAAGGCCGCTGCCACAAACATCGTAAGATTGCTTTTCATTTGGGCCAGAAAGAAAATTCCAAGAAATGCGCTGACACAGCTCATCCCGAGAAAGCAACGGAAGGGAATGCGATCCAACCAGTCCTTCAGGCACAGCCTTAAAATCAGAAGAACCAGCGCATAAGCAGGGAAAAACAGGCTGACAGAGACAGGCAGCTGTCTGGTCTCTACATAACTGACCAGAAACGACTGGGTCGCGCAGTAGGGGATGGCAAGAAACATAATAATCAATGCAATCGGGATCACTCTGATTTCCACCAGTTCCAGTTTCCTTCCGCTTTTGGAAGATGGCTCTCCCCGATCTGTGACAAGCGAAATCACCACTGCTGTGGCAATGGCAAATCCTGTCGCGATCAGAAAGGCTGCACGATATCCCAAAGTCTGGTAGACCCTTACTCCGATGGCCGGAGCCGTGGCCATGGCCAGCGCATTCATGGTTCCGTAAAGTCCCATGCCCGAGCCGATCTTTTCTTTTGGCAGCATATCAGACATCCAGGTAGTCATGCAGACGGAACAACAGGCAAATCCAACACCATTGACCAAACGGGCGATCATGATAACCACTTCCTGAGATGCCCCCACATATCCCAGACAGGATGCAATCATAAAAACACTTCCTACAAAAGCCAGCTTATATTTACTGATTTTATCTGCCAGATTTCCTGCAATGGGCCGGCAGATCAAAGAGCATAGGTTCATCAGGCCTCCGATCATCCCCATCACCGCTGCAGATGCTCCAATGCTCCCTGCAAATCCGGTGATCAGCGGCGTCACCAACATAGCGCTGGACATATAGAAGAAACTAGCCGCCAGGATCAAAATAATATTTTTCGTATAGATTTTCTGGCGCATGTTTTTTCTCCTCCCATCCTAGTCAGGATCAGCCAGATGCAGGTACGATCCTTTTATTATTTTAACATATTTAAGGCGAAATGAAAACGAATCCCATTGTATCAAACTCTGTCTGCCTTTATAATAATACCTGATTATAAAAATCACCAACGAAAGGATTTATCATGCAATATACCATTCCACACTATTTCAGACAATTTCACTGTATCGGCGGCAGCTGCCCGGATACCTGCTGTGCCGGATGGCAGATCCAGATCGATCCCGTCTCACTAAAAAAATACAGACGCATAAAAGGAGCTCTTGGCGCACGCCTTCATAACGAAATCAACTGGAAAGAGCAGTGTTTTCGCCAGTACCATGGACGCTGTGCATTTTTAAATGAGGAAAATCTATGTGATCTATACCTGGAAGGGGGTGGGGCAAAAGCTTTTTGCCGAACCTGCCGGACTTATCCCAGACATATTGAAGAATTTGAAGGGCTAAGAGAGATTTCTTTATCTCTTTCTTGTCCTGTGGCCGCCAGGCTGATCATAAAATGCCAGGAACCAGTCCGTTTTCTTCATGGAGAGCGAAAAAAAGAGGAAACCTATCCGGACTTTGATTTCTTTTTGTTTACGAAACTGATGGATACCAGATCTTTCATCTTCCGTACCCTTCAGGATCGACATCAGCCTCTAAAATATCGGCTGGCTACTGTCCTGGCCCTGGCCCATGATCTCCAGGTCTGCATCCGGCACGGTTCCCTGTTTGAAACGGATGATCTACTGACGCGCTATGAGAATCCTGTTTTTCAGAAAGACCTCCCTAGGAAACTATCCGCATTAAAAATTTCAAAAGATACAAAAAAGCACACCTTGCAGAATCTTTTTTCTATCCTGGACCATTTGGAAGTTCTGCGTCCGGACTGGACGTCCTATCGAAAACAAGCCGAAAAAATACTGGCAGATACATCAGACATTCCGCAGCAAACATCGGCACTGTTTCATCGGATTTTTTCAGATAGGGTGACAGAGCAGCTGATGATTTATTTTTTATTTACCTACTTTGCCGGCGCTGTATATGATGAGGACGCCTGGGGGAAGATGAAGTTCTCCTTTGCATCGGTCATACTGATCCGCGAACTTTTCCTTGCCGAGTGTATCAAGGATCCTTCCCGCACCGATACCGATTGTCTGATTCAGATAGCCAGCAGATTTGCCAGAGAACTTGAACACTCAGATCCAAATAAAGAAAAGATGGAAAAACATCTGAAAAATGAACGTCTCTTTCCTTTGACAAACCTGCTTTCATGCATCTAAAATGGGAGGTTTTTCGCCTCCCATTTATGTTTGATCAAGAATCAGGCAGTCGCAGAGTAATCCATATCTTTTTCCTTTGTCTGCTCGTCTTCTTTCCAATCTTCTTTTTTTACATTCATCACCAGCATCTGCAGCCGGTTTTCCAAATTCGCAAAGCTGACGTCCGGATCATAATCCAGCGACAGAATCTGTGCATCTTTATACATTTCTTTCAGACGTTTGACAATGCCTCGACCAACCACATGATTTGGCAGGCATCCAAAAGGCTGAAGGATGATAAATGCCCGGCACCCATGCTCTGCATGATGAAGGATTTCTCCAGGGATCAATACTCCCTCGCCTGCATCAAAGGTATGGGGGATAATGGCGTCACTGTCTTTTACCAGCTCCGGCAGCCGACAGGCCCGTTCATACAAAGGATGATTCTTTGCGATACGGTCTGTCAGTGCATGAGCCACCTCAAAGGCTCTATTTGCCGTGGCATACCATATTTTTTCGAGAATCGGCTTATGTACATGGTATTCTTTCACCTGTGCATTTTTATTAAAGTAAATCTTCCGGATTACATCTGTCATCCGGGCTTCTATGATTTCAAAACCATTTTTCTCCAGATAAGCTTCAATATCATGGTTCGCTCCAGGATGGAAATTTAAAAGATATTCCCCCACAATCAAAACCCTTGGCTTTCTCTTTGAGCGGTCATATTCTATTTCATTCATCACCTGTATAGCCTTGGAAAATCCCTTGGCAGCTCCTCGGATTCCGTGTTTTTCCAGTCCGTGGATGACCAGATCCATGGCACGCTCAAATGCCTGGTTTGCGCTACCCTTTGCGGTCTCATAAGGACGGATCTTGCGAAGCAGTTCCTCCAGCACATCAATCATTGGCAAAGCAAATGCAATTCTAAGAGAAGCCGCCAGATTCATCTTATATCCCGGATGAAGATGATGGCTGTCTTTATCGTCATTGGTTAAAATAGGCACCTGTGGAAATCCGGCATCATCCAGCGCCTTTCTAAGCAAAGCACTGTAATGGGTCAGACGGCAGTCACCAATATATTTTCCCATGGCAACTGCTGTATGGTTCACATCATAGTCTCCACTTTTCAGCGCTGCAAGAGCTTCTCCAATCACCACCTGGGCCGGGAAACAAATATCATTATGTACATACTGCTTGCCAAGCCGGATCGCTGTCTCTCTCCCGATCTCCAAAGGTACCGTACGAAGTCCCTGCTTTTTCATAGCTGCCGACATGACACGTGAAAATGCATGGGAAGTGTTGGGAACCAGCACCACCTTCTCTTTCCGGTCCTGATCTGTAAATTTCACAGGATAAGGCTCTCCTAGCTTCTTCACAGTCAGCTTTTCTCCTTGTTTTTTCTTCCGGTCTCTCTTCATATTTAAGGTTTCCACAAAGGAGCGGACACGAATCCGAAGGGGACCTTGCACGTCACTTTCATCTAATTTCAACACCAGTGGTGTTTTTCCGGAAATCTCCTTCATCACCCGGATGATTTCATCAGACAGATAAGCATCATGACCACATCCAAAGCTTACAATCTGGGCATATTCCAGTCCCGGATCCTTTGCAGCCAAAATCGCAGAGGACAGCATTCTGGCGTGATAGTTATTAACAATATCAAGCGTACTCCTGGACAGGTCTGTCTGGTTTGCCTCTGGCAGAGAGTCTGCCGTTAACACAGAAATCCCCAAACTGGTAAACAGGGACGGAAGGTCATGGTTTACCAGGGAATCTGTCTGGTATGGCCTGGCCGCCAGTACCACCGCATAAGTATCTCTTTCCTTGGTATCTTTTAATACCTTCTCCCCTGCCTCCAGCATCTGATGCCGGAAACTTCTTTGTGCTTCATCCGCTGCCTGGATTGCTGTGCGAGTCTCCTCTTCTTTGATCTGAAAGGTCTCTTCCATATATTTTATCAGCTGAGACGTACGGTCTTCTTTGGTATACCAGAAGAAAAGCGGCGCATCAAAGGGGATGCCAAAACGGCGCTGTGGATTGTCAGAGTTCTGTATGATCAACGGATATCCTTTCACGACTGCACACATCGATTCACTGGTCTTCTCCATGTTTTCCGGCGGAATCGTACTGATAGACGGCAAAAAGATCCGATCCACCTTCTGCTTTGCCAGATCTCTTAAATGTCCATGTACCAGCTTGCCAGGGAAACATACCGTATCCGAAGTTACGGCTGACAAGCCATTTTCATACATTTTTCGCGTACTGGCATGAGAAAGTTTTACCCGGAATCCAAGTCCTCTAAAAAATGTCGTCCAAAACGGCATGGTATCCCAGAAGAATAATACTCTGGGTAGACCGATGGTAATCTCTCGTTCCTTTGAAGGCTCCGCACATGGGTAGTCCCGAAACAAAAGCTTTTCTCTTAAGTCAAACAGATTGGCAGTTTTTCCCTTTTCCTGCGTTTTTTCCCGAAGCTTCGTCCGCACTCCCTCATCCTTTGGATCCCCCAATATTTCTCCCCGTTCACACCGGTTGTTGGTAACCCAGGAACTTCCATTAGAAAACCGAATGATCGTACGCTTACAATGATTGGCACAGAACGGACAAGGCATATCTGCCTGCTGCGTATACGAAAAATCTTCCAGCGCGTCCAGCCCGATAAATGTCCGTTCCCCTTCTTTCATTCGTTCCTTTGTAAGCAATGCTGCTCCAATGGCTCCCATCACTCCCGGGTAAGGCGCACGGATCACCTGTCTGCCGGTATATTGCTCCAGGGCACGCAGCACTGCATCGTTCTGGAAGGTCCCTCCCTGAACCACAATCACCTTGCCCAGACTTTCCATATTAGAAATACGAATCACTTTTGTAAAGACATTCTCAATGATGGAACGACATAATCCTGCCATGATGTCCCCCGGCAGTTTTCCATTCCTCTGTTCGGTGACAATACTACTGTTCATAAACACCGTACAACGGCTTCCAAGCTTTGCCGGACTCTTCGAATCAAAGGCCGTCTTAGCAATCTCTTCTACCGGAATTCCCAAAGAAGAAGCAAAATTTTCCAGAAAAGATCCACATCCTGAAGAGCAGGCCTCATTGACAACAATATTCGTAATAATCCCATTCTCCAGCCAGATTGCTTTCATATCCTGTCCGCCGATATCCAGAATAAAGGATGCATCCGGCACATATTTTGCAGCAGCTCTTGCATGGGCTACCGTCTCCACCACATGACATTCTGCCGAAAAGGCATTGGCAAACAACTGCTCCCCGTATCCGGTCGTTCCTACCCCTAAGATCACAAGAGAAGCGCCTGCCTCTTCATACCGTTTCTTCATCTGTAAAAGTGCATCCCTTGCCACATCCAGCGGTGCCCCCTTATTGGAGGCATAGAAAGAATCCAGTATCTCTTCTTTTTCATTCATCAATACAAATTTTGTTGTTGTACTCCCTGAGTCGATGCCTAAGTATGCCCGCACCGTCTCTTTGTCAGAGGGCTGGTAAGGCGTCCACTCCGGCAGCGCATGAATCCGCTCAAACTCCCGGCGCTCTTCATCCGATGAAAAGAATGGTTCGGCCTTTTCCCCTGTATGTTTGATTTCCTTTGCTGCTGCCATCAGACACTCGGACAGATATTCCGGACGCTCCGGCAACGCTTTATCATCCTCGGAGCGCTCCAGAGAAAGTGCTGCTCCATAGGCCATCATCAGCTCCGGATGCTCGGGAACCAGCACATCCTTTTTTGAAAGTCCAAGCCTTTGTGCAAAGACCCGGATCAAAACAGGATGAAAGGTCAAAGGTCCCCCCTCAAAGACCACCGGACTTTGAATCTCCAACCCTTGAGCCAGTCCTCCGATGGTCTGTTTTGCAATAGCATGAAATGCTGACAAAGCAAGGTTTTCCTTAGACACCCCCTGGTTCAAAAGGGGCTGGATATCCGTTTTTGCATACACACCGCATCGCCCGGACACATCGTAGACACAGTCTCCTTGTTCTGCCAGGGCATTAAATTCTTCAATAGGAATATTCAGAACCGAGGCAATCTCATCAATAAAGGCACCCGTACCGCCTGCACAGCTTCCATTCATCCGCATATCATAGACTTCCGGCTGTCTTGTATTTTCGTTTTCCCGAAAGAAAATAATCTTAGCATCCTGGCCGCCAAGTTCAATGGCAGTTCCCACCTCATCATATTTCTCGCACAAGGCTACCGAATTTGCCACCACTTCCTGTATGTAACACGCATCCAGCGCTTCCGCCAGAGGCTTGGCGCCGGATCCTGTCAAAACCAGACGGATCTTTGCACCGGGAAAGCTTCTTTGTATGTTTAAAAGTGCATCTGACACACTCTTTATCTGATCGGCATGGTGACGCTGATAGTCCGAATACAGGACATTCCTTGTCTCCGGATCCATCACCACAATTTTAGTCGTTGTGGAACCCTCGTCGATTCCCACATGTAAGATTCCTTTATCTCGTTTCATAAAAACTCCAGCTTTCTTTTGTATGATGTAAACTCCGATATTCTATTATAATACGTAATTTTAAAAAGTAAATTTAGAGGTTGACATTTTGATGTGCTAAATTATAATTACTAATAGTAATTACTTTTGATAAGTATATAAAAATTACTGGAGGAAGTACAAGATGGAATTAAATGATGTTAAACTTTTTCTGGATTCCTGTCATGTAGCCAAGAAAATCACAGAACTGATGCCAAAGCTTCCTGCTGGAATCACCCCCAGACATATCCATGTCATCGATGCAATCTGGCAGATCAGCCAGGAATACGGCGCAGTAAAAGTCAGCGATGTCAGCTTGTTTCTTCGGGTCACACGTCCTAGCGTAACAAGGCTGATCAACGAACTCGCTGTCCTGGATGTAATCCGGAAAGTTCCCGACTCTGTGGATCATCGCAGTACGCTGGTAGAGCTGACAAGTGCGGGCAAGAAATATTATGACTTTTATGTGGACCAATACCACACCTGGCTGGCACAACAATGTTCCAACATCGATCCGGAACATTTTCGCATCACAGCCGAAACCATATTTCATGTATTTGAAATCTTAAGCATGCAGAAAATGGAGGTACCTGAAAATGAAGGAAGCAGATAAAAAAATAGACTTGAAACTGATCTTATCCATCGTGGCCGCCGGCATGATGTCTTTTTCCGGCGTCGTAGTGGAAACCGCCATGAATGTCACTTTTCCCGCTTTGATGGAAGAATTCCAAATCAGCACCTCCGTGGTGCAGTGGATCACCACCGGATATCTGCTGGTTCTGGCTGTCATCATTCCCACATCCTCCTATTTAAAACGTCGCTTCCCCATGAAAACATTATTTATCACCGCCATCACCTTGTTTATCATCGGCACGATCATGGCCGCTGTAACCCCTGTCTTTTCGCTGTTGCTTTTGGGACGTCTGATCCAGGGAATCGGCACCGGCATCGCTCTTCCACTGATGTTTAACATCACACTGGAACAGGTTCCAGAAGAAAAGCTGGGACTGATGATGGGAACGGCATCCCTTATCACTGCCATGGCACCGGCAGTCGGGCCTTCTCTGGGCGGTTTTATCGTCAACCATTTTGGTTGGAGAATGATCTTCATCGCTCTCCTGCCCCTTCTGGTTCTCTCCTTTATCATGGGTGTGACGTCTATTCGACAAGTGTCCGACACCCGGAAGATTCCTTTCCAGGTACTGGATTACCTTGCCCTCGCCGCCGGCTTTTCCTGCTTCATTTTTGCTACCAGTATGGCATCTTTGGCCGGATGGACCAGCCTGCCGGTAGCCGGTTTATTTTCCCTTAGTATCCTTTGTCTGGCAGTCTGCTACCATAGATGCTCCCACAGCAAAGATCCTCTCATTGATATGCGCGTGTTTTCCTGTCTCCCTTTTACCTTAAGCGTGCTGGTACTGATTTTCATCCAGTTTGTCTGTCTGGGCCTTGGATATCTGATTCCCAACTACGCTCAGTTGGTCTCTGGTGAAAATGCGTTTACCGCCGGATGCCTTCTTCTTCCAGGCTGTCTTCTTGGTGCTTTTCTCTCCCCGATAAGCGGAAGACTTTTGGACCGCTTTGGTGCGGCGCGGCCCATCCTGTTTGGAAATTTATCCATCATCTTTTCCCTGGCCTGCTTCACTCTATTTTCCGGCGAACTTCGTCTCCTTCCATGTATTGGTTTCTACATGTTTTTCGCACTGGGACAGGGCTGCTCTGTGGGAAATACCATGACCAACGGCCTTCGCCAGCTTCCTCCTGCACAGAATGCAGACGGAAATGCCGTAATCAACACGCTTCAGCAGCTGGCAGGAGCCATCGGCACATCCGTAGTCACCAGCATCGTGGCTGCCTCCCAGGCTTCTCTTCCTGACAACGTGGCCTCGGCCACACAGCAAGGAAGCCAGAAAGCATTCTGCCTCCTGGCTGCTGTAACGATCCTGATCTTCATCTGCTCCTGCGGTGTCTTCCTTTCCATTTCCAAAAGGCAGCCGCAGATTTCCGGCTTACATCAATGATCCCCCCGGCTCTTCTGTCATCTATTCTCTATGTTCCAGAAAACATCCGGCTTCGTGAGAATAGATGACGCCTACCGCCTGCAGATAGGAATAAATAATAGTCGTCCCAACAAAGTGCATACCCCTTTTTTTCAAATCAAAAGAAACTGTATCTGAAAGCTTCGATTTTGTCTGATTCTTTTCATAAACTACATTCCCATCTGTAAACCCCCAAAGATATGCCGAAAAACTTCCATATTCCTCCTGGATTTTCTTAAAAACTGCGGCGTTCTCTATCGCTGCACGAATCTTGCGCCGGTTCCGGATGATCCCCTTATTTTCCATAAGAGCACTGACTTTCTCTTCTCCGTATCCACAGACCTTCTCCAGATCAAACCCATCAAAAGCCTGCTGGAAGGCTTCTCTTTTATTGAGCACACACTCCCAGGAAAGACCTGCCTGAAAAGACTCTAAAATCAGCATTTCGAACAGTTTACGATCTTCATAGACAGGTACGCCCCACTCCTCATCATGATACTTTAGGTAACGTTCGTTTTTAGGATTTGCCCATCCACATCGATGCTCCCAAAGGGAGGGAAGATCTGCCCCCTCCAGTTTCAAAAGTCTTGCCTTTCGGTCTGTTCCCCCGGCATAACCTGTCAGACTGCCGTCTTTTCCCAAAACCCGATGGCAGGGAATGATCACCGAAATTGGATTATGTCCTACGGCACTCCCTACAGCCTGCGCAGACATGCTGTCCCTTCCCATCCTTTTTGCTGCTTTTTTCGCCAGCTCACCATAAGTAGTCACCTGCCCATAGGGAATGTTGCACAGAAGTTGCCAGATCATCTTTTGAAATTCCGTTCCCCGTGGGGCAAGGGGCAGTTCTTCCGGTCTTGGCTTTTCTCCCGAAAAATACCGGGAGAGCCAAGATTTTGCCAGTAAAAATACCGGGAGAGTATCTTTTTCTGTCATCCTGCCAGAAAGAGAACCGCCAAAATATTTCTGCCCGGCAAACCAAAGTCCTGCCAGGGCTTCTCCGTCGCTGGCAAGTGTGATCATCCCTGCCGGTGACAGATACGTCGTAGAATAATACATAGGTTCCTCCTCCCTGAACTCACTCTCTCTTTCGAAAACCTTATTTATGTTTTACCGGCTCACCATTCTCACCTTCATACTGTCTGCCCCAGCCGGTGATCACCGAACACAACAGTACCAGAAACAGCATCATACTGTAAAACATACTGCCGCCTACCTGGGTCACACTTAAGGGCTCGATCATATCATATCCTTCCGTCAGAGAAGTTCCGATAAACACAAATACACTTAAAAAGGGCATCGTCAGCACGATGGAATTGGCAAACCCATCCAAAAGATTCGCTCTGCGATAGGGATGAAGGCCGACACGTTTCCCTATTTCATTCTGAATCTTTCCAAATGTAGCCATAGAGGCACTGGTCACACCACCAAAAATCAAAGTAGTCACAGAGATTCCAATCATCATGGCAACCTCTGTACCTTGGACTGTTCTGCCAAGCCGGCTTGCTAAAATTCCCTCCGCAATCCGGTCCATCACTCCCGCTGCCGTCAGCACACCCATAATTCCATATACCGAAAGAACCAGAACTACCGTTGCCATCATTCCACTGATACCCGAAGTCAGAAATCCGGAAGGGGCACCATCCTCAATTGAAATAATGTCTGAAAATTTCAGGATACCGCCCATAAGCCCCAGGATACTTCCAAGCAAAATCCCAATGGTAATCGCCTTATAAATATTCCGGGTTTTTACTGCCACTGCCAGCATAATAATCACTGGAATCAGCATGATCAAGGTCGACGGATCCATGTTTTCCGCCAGGAGTTCTTCTCCTCCTGCTCCCTGGATTTTGCCGCCTCCGAAAATGAAAAACAGGACAACAGAAATACCACCCGCCACAAGAGAATATTTCAGTCTGGTGGCCACACAGCCGCCGATATCCGCAGTTCCCGGCCGATTGGTATACTCCTGTGTTCCGGCTGAAATAATGGTGGTATCTGAGATGGGCGCCAGATTATCTCCAAAAATAGCCCCTCCGACAATCGCTCCTGCCAGTACAGGCGCATTGCTGCCCAGCAGGATCCCTGCCGGGTAAAAGATCGGGAAACAAGTAAACATCGTCCCAAGAGAGGATCCTGTCGCTGTGGCAATCACACAGACCGCAAAAAAGGTAAACGCTGTGAACAGACCTTCTCTGACATGGACAGCATCTGCCAGCCATACGAATCCTGCGGACAGGTTCGCCGTCTTGATCATCTCTGCAAACATTCCGATAATCAGAAGCAATATTCCAATGGGAACCGCTTCGTTGGCGCCTTCATGTACCGCATTCCAAAACCGGTCATACTGTCCTTTTTTTACAAAGAGTGCACCGATCAAAAGGCCGACAAAAGCTCCCATCGCCAGCGCATACATTTCAAAGGCCTTAAACACGACAAAATATAACACACAGAAAAACAGGAACACAACAACCGGTATAAAAGCCATTCTAAAGCCGCCGCGAAACTCCAGTCTCTGCTTTTGTTCTGTTTTGTACTGCTCATTCATACGCTTATCCTCCTTTTCCTTTTTGAATTTCTATCATAACTTATTCGTCTTCTTCATTCAGATTCATCCACATAATATTGCGGTATTTGGACCCGACGGTTCTCTCCTGCTGGAAGGGCTCCCCTTCCACCGTGGGATAGGCAGACAAAAACTCCCTGATTCTCTGGATCTCTTCTTCCTCCAGATCAAACGAGAAGATCTTCAGATTGTCTTCTACATGTCTGCTGTTTCGCACGCCGATAATGGCTGCACCGACACCTGCCTGGCTTAAAATATATTTGGATGCTACCTGGGAAATTCCCACCTGATATTTTCCGGCGATTTCCTTCAGAAGCAGTAAAAGCTTCTGATAACCATCCCACCCAAGAGAATCTTCAATTACCTGCAGATATTTCACCTGGGATCTGGTTTCTGGTTCGCCCATCGTCTTTCCAATCCAGCGTTCTGCCAGGAATCCTCCAGATAGGGTACCGTAGCAGAGCATCGGGATTCCCTGGCTCTTGCAATAGTCTAAATACCCTTTTTCGGGTCTCCTGTCAAAGACAGAGTATTGAGTCTGGGTGGTGGTCACTGGAATTCCTGCATCTACCAGCTCTTTCAAATGCTCTGTATCAAAATTAGTGACGCTGATATTCCGGATTTTCCCTTTTTCTTTCAGCCTGCAAAGATACCCGGCCGTTTCGATACATCCCGGAACATCATAATCCCACCAGTGAAACTGCACCATATCCAGAATTTCCCTGTTCAGACGCTTCAAACTCCGGTCAATGATTTTCTCGGTATAGGCAAAGTCCACCTGACTTAAGAGATCCAGGTCTGGCACATATTTGGTGTGAATCTGAATCTGATCCGGAGATACTCCACTCCCGTGCTTTAATTCCAGGACAAATTTTCCTAAGAACTCCTCTACCCCCGTATAAATGTCTCCACAGTCAAAGGTCGTAAAACCCCGTTCTGCCAACATATGAAAGGCACGCATCACATCCGAAAAATCCAGGTCATTTTTCAGACTGTGCCCTTCTGAAAGCTGCCAGCAGCCATTGATTACCCGGTTGATCTGATATCCTTCTTTCAAAGTTAACTTCTGTTCCATATTCCTCGTCTCCTTTTCTATGTTATTCTTGTTTTTCCGGAATTTTCTCTACCGTACACTCCCCGTGATAAAACGTCCTTTTCCCAATTCTCGTAATCTTAAATCTTGCTCCGCAATTCGGATCCGGACAGGCAATCACACTGTCCGAAAGCATCCAGTCATTCCCATCCAGCGGCCTTTGCTTTGCCGGGAGCAAAGGCAAAAGTGCCGCCAGTGCATACATGGAAAAGGAATGGGTCTGTGGAAACACCAGATTTTCCCCGATCACCAGAAAATAATCTCCTTCCTTGTGGCTGCACACCATCGGCCGATCTGATCCGATCACCTCCACCTTCAGATCATAGAGTGTAAAACTATCGTCCATTTTTTTCCTCCTAAAAATAAAAAAACCTGTCCCTGAATCTCTTCAAGGACAGGTAAACTACCTGCGGTACCACCTTGTTTGACACAAAAGATTGTGCCCTCTCGTTACAGAATGCCATCACATCCCTGACCGGATAACGCTGGTCATATGCGTCTCGGCTACCAGACTATCGTCCTTCACCTTGCCCTCCGGGGCCCACTTGCTGCCACTGACATCTCTCCGGCTTCCACCGTCCCGGATTCGCTGAAGACCGTTTGACTGCCTAACTTCCCCGTCTTCGGTTTACCAGTGTAGTATAGCATTGCGATGACGTGATTGTCAAATATTTTTTTCTTATGGCTGACAATTTCCGCAGGGCTCATACCCTTCCTGAATTGCCTCTTCCCTGGTTCCTTCAAACTCTTGTCGGTTCTGTGGCTTGATATCCTTTACACTGCTGCAGCCGGGCTTGTGGAATTTATGAGTATTCGTATTTAAAATGTAGGTCCAAACCTGATCAGACTGTGAACTGCCAGACACCTGTACATCTGTATCTTCCTGTACTTTTTCGCTGTCTCCTTGAGCATAATCAATCTCAATCCCGGGCTGTACATTGTAGACATATACATTGAAGGACACCCCTTCTCCGTCATCTTCCACGGATTCTGCTTCCATCCAGACGCCGGAAGCCACCAGATTACTCCCGTCAAATACAGGAACCACCCGGTACATCACATGGTGATCTGTCTCTTCCACATATTCTGCCACTTCATTCTCAAAAGGCAGCATCCCTTCGGTATTCATATAACGAGTTCCCGTGATCAGATTTTTTTCATTGGCATTCTCGGCTGTCAACTGATAACCTATCAAATGGCACCGGTTATAAAGAGATCCGCCCTCTACATTATCGTACTGCACGGACTGCCATCCAGAAGGTTTTACCTGGCTGATATCCTGACGTTGTTCTGTGGGCATCAGATCCTTGCCGATACAGGCTTCCACCTTCGTACAACGTCCCAGCTCATCTAATTCCCCGTAGGTCTCATAGGATTCTTCTGTCAGCTCCTCCTTGGTAAAATCCGGCTGATTTTCTTCCACCTCTATGTATGGCTCTCCCTGATACTCTGGGATTTCTCCCAACTCCACCTCTGCCACAGATACCGACGTTTCCGCCTTTTCTTGTAAAAAAATCTGTTCTGCGCCGCATCCAGTGCAGACGTTCAGAAGACAGATACATAGAAATCCTGTTATATATCTACGAAAATGTCCTGTCAAACCGTTCATCCAGCTCCTTTCTGGTCCAGATGCTTTCGTCCAGGCTGATCATCATTTGAACTGCCAGATCCACCGCTGTATCAAAATGTTTCATCAGTTTCTCATTACTCTCCCGGCATTTCGGATTATCTTTTTTCTGATTCATCAGTCCCTTCATGCTGGCATAATGACCGGTCATTCTAAGCCCCGTATTCACGAATCCGCGCTTGATCCTTCCAGGTGCTGTAAACAGCCTCTTGATTCTTCTAAGCCCCTTCAGCGACTGGGTCACGATCTTCCGGCTGATATTTTCATAAAAAGGCCAGATGGCATCCGCCGTAGCAATATCTACTGGTACCAGACGCGCCAGTGGATAAGAAAAAGGATCCTTTCCATCCATACGCATCAGCTTCTTCTCAAATTCCTCTTCAATTTCCAGATGCTGAACCCCACTTTTTTTGATATAGGATTCCACATAAGGATGACACTCACTATCCAGAATAAAATGACACACAAATCCTAACAAATACGCATATTCCCGGCTTTTTTCCCCTTTTTTGCGCACAACTTTTACTGCGTGCTCAAAAAAAGGCATGGCGGAAATATCATGCAGATGATTTCCATACTTTGTGACCCGGTTGGGCCGGTATGGATGATAAAAGAAAAACAGATCTGGTCCCTGAAGACCGATCCGGTACTGCCGGTAATGCGCCTTGACCGTCCCTTTCAATCCTTTCGGAAGACGTTCTGCTACTTTTTTTCCAAATCTGTCATGTGCATAAAATGCAGGCATATTTATAATCCCCTTTCAAAATGCTTATTTTACTGTTGCTGCCTTGTGAAACAACACAAAGCCAATCACAAACATCACCGCGATGATCGCCACTCCGGCATTCGCCACATTCGTAATCTGGGCCACTGCCCCCACCAGTGTCGTGCCCATAAAAGATGCTCCTTTTCCACAGATATCATAGATTCCGAAGTATTCTCCCGACTTCTCAGCCGGAATAATCTTGGCAAAATAAGATCTGGCCAACGCCTGGATCGCCCCCTGGAACATTCCCACCATCACAGCCAGAAACCAGAATTCCCACTGCTTATCCAGCTGGACTGCAAACAACGCAATACAAGTATATGCCAAAATACAGATTTTGATCAACTTTGTTGTCTCATACTTCTTGGAAAATCTAGAAAAAATCAGGGCACACGGAAACGCCACAATCTGAGTTACCAAAAGTGCCAGAAGAAGCCCTGTTGTATCAAGGCCCAGCGCACTTCCATAGGCTGTTGCCATCTCAATTATGGTATACACGCCATCAATAAAGAAAAAGAAAGACAACAAATATAAAAAGATCTTCTTTTCTTTTTTGATATCATGCAATGTATGACCCAGCCTTAAAAAACTGTCACGCAGCGGGTGCTCCGGTGCTGCTGCATAATTTTTCTGCCGGTAGTTTTTCAAAAGCGGCACCGTCATCAAAGCCCACCATGCCGCGTTGATTAAGAATGCCAGCATCATCGCTGTATTCATTGTAATCCCGATACTCTCATACAGCAATACAAATACCAGAGAAATGATAAAAGGAATACAACTTCCAATATATCCCCAGGCATATCCGTGAGAAGAGACTTTATCCATCCGTTCTGGCGTCGTCACATCTACCAGCATAGAATCATAAAAGATCAGGCTGGCATTGTAGCCCACCTTGGCAATGATAAAAACAACGAGAAATACCATCCACGAAGTAGGAATCGACATCGCTGCACAACCAACCACACCGATCATCATAAAAAGCATAAACAACGGCTTCTTGTAATTTCTGGTATCAGCTACTGTTCCCATCGTCGGCCCGAGGATTGCTACAATCACTGTAGATATAGATGCCGCATATCCCCAATATGCCAGATAGTCCACTTCAGAAATTCCTGCGTTTCCTGCAAGTGCGTTAAAATAGATCGGAATAATGGTGGATACCAGAAGGGTAAATGCTGAATTTCCCACATCATACAAGATCCAGTATTTTTCCAACTTTATCATTTTTTCTTTTCCCATGATTGATTCCTTCCTCTTCCTTTCGACTTACTTTTCCATCTTACCTCTGCCCTGTTAATGCCACAGCATTCCCTTGTAAAAAGGAAGTTAAGTTTCCCACTCCTTTTTTCCCAGCCGGACATCCTCCATGTGTCCGGCCATTTCTTCATCCATATGGTCAAAAAGATAATTTCGGCTGCTTCCGTGCCGATCCAGATATTCTTCCCGAAGCTTCTGCTCCATAATCTTTACATCCTCCCGAAACTCTCTTGCGGATATCAAAGTACCTCCCTGCCCCAGGGTAACCACCTGTTCCACACCATCGGATGTCACAACGGTGACATGATACTTTCGTCCGATCTCATGGACGACCTTTTCAATATACTGATCTGCCGTCTCCGCTTCCTTGGTGTAAACCACATGGATATTATGATACTTCATGATCTCCAAATGCTCTCCTTCTACCTGATAGGCATCATACACCAGGATGACCTGGCATCCCCGGTATCCCTGATAATTACAGAGCACATCCATCAGCTTATGTCTGGCGCCTCCGATATTAACCTTTGCCAGTTCCTTTAAATCTTCCCAGGCAAAAATCACATTATAACCGTCTACCAGCAGGTATTCCGTCTCTAATAAATCTTTAGGCTTTCTTTCCGGGCTTTTTTCCACCTGAACCTTCCGCTTCCAGCCTTCTGGATTTTTTCGTTCGACCTTTCCATATGTCCGGATAAAGATTTCTTCCAATTCTTTCTCGTCAGCCGCCCAGTCCTTATGCGTTCCTTTTCTGGATGTCTGTGTCTGTTCTGTCTTTTCCTTCCGGTTTTTCAGACAGCTTGGCAGATGCATTTTAGATGGCACCTCCTGCCAGGGGACAAAATATCCGGCGCCGTGGGAACAGAAAATGGAACCAGATGGATTTTCTTCATCTCCGTCTGGATCATACCCGATCCTATCTATGACTTCCTCTGAATTGCGGCACTCATCATATCCCCAGAAATTGCAGGTCAGATGTCCCCTTCCTCTGGTATAGACTGTTATCTGTCTTGCATAATCCCTCATGGCAGCCACTGGTGCATGACCCTTTAAAATCGTCCTATCCTCCTGCTGCCATGGGGCTTCGCACTCTCCGCCCATATTCTGGATATCTGTCAGCGCCCGTCCTGTCATTTCTATCGGCACCTCCAGATAAAATTCATAGTAAGGCTCCAGCAAAAGGCTCTCCGCCTGCATCAATCCCTGCCGAACCGCCCGGTAAGTAGCCTGGCGGAAGTCTCCTCCTTCTGTATGCTTCAGATGTGCTTTTCCTGACATCAGCGTCATCTTCATATCAGTAACTGCTGAACCGGTCAACACTCCTTTGTGTACTCTTTCCGCCAGATGAGTCAAGATCAGTCTCTGCCAGTTCAGATTCAGTTCATCCTCACTACAGGCACTCTCAAATCTAAGTCCGCTGCCTCGTTCTCCCGGTTCCAACAGTAGATGAACCTCTGCATAATGGCGCAAAGGTTCAAAATGCCCCACACCTTCCACAACGTTTTGAATCGTTTCTTTATATACCACACGTCCTGCATCAAAGGTGACGGATACGCCAAACCGTTCCTTTATCAAACTCTTTAAAATCTCAATCTGCACTTCGCCCATCAGACGGACATAGATTTCCCCCAGCTCTTCCTCCCAGACTACCCGGAGCATGGGTTCTTCTTCCTCAAGTCGTCTCAGATTCTGCAGCATGTGATGCACATCACACTCCTTTGGCAACCGGACCTGAAATTCCAGCACCGGCTCCAGATAGGGCTCCTCTGACTTTGGCTCGTCTCCAAGTCCTTCCCCCGGCCAGGTATGTCCCAGACCGGTCAATGCACAGACCGTACCGGCCTGTACCTCCTGCAGCATCTCATATTTTTCCCCAGAATACAGACGGATCTGGTCCACCTTTTCCTCCCAGGGCCCGTCCATTTGATCTTTTCCCCTTAATAAATCCTTCACCCGAAGCTTCCCTCCGGTAACCCTTACATGGGTCAGCCGAGTGCCCTGACTATCTCTGGAGATCTTGTACACCCGTGCCCGAAATGCTTCCGGATAGGTCTGTTCCTGTGTGAATCTTGCAATTCCGTCCAACAGCTCCTCTACACCGTCAATTCTAAGAGCTGCACCAAAATAACATGGAAACACTTTCCGATCCCAGATCATCTGTCGGATTTCCTGCTCTTCTACCGTCCCTTCTTGTAAATAGCGCTCCAACACAGTTTCGTCGCAGACTGCCAGCTCCTCCAAAAACTGCTGATGGTCCTGATCCATCCCAAAATCAATACAGTTTCCACTAAGCTGTTGCTGTAATTCCATCATCCTCTGCTGTCGATCGGTTCCCACCTGATCCATCTTATTGATAAATAAAAAAACTGGGATCTCATATCGTTGCAACAGCTTCCAAAGAGTCCTGGTGTGGCCCTGCACACCGTCTGCTCCGTTAATCACCAGCACCGCATAATCCAGTATCTTAAGAACTCTTTCCATTTCCGCAGAAAAATCTACGTGTCCAGGCGTATCCAGAAGTGTGATCCGGCAATCCTTCCACTGCATCAGGGCCTGCTTGGAAAAGATTGTGATCCCTCTCTTCTTTTCCAGCTCATAGGTATCCAAAAATGCATCCTGATTGTCCACTCTTCCTAATTTCCTAATATTTCCGCACAGGTAGAGCAGCGCCTCAGAAAGAGTGGTCTTTCCGGCATCCACATGGGCGAGAATACCGATGCAGACCTGCTTTTCCTGTTCATTTTTTTTATTTTCAGACGTATTTTCCATGAAAATACCCCTTTCTGTCCGATCATACAATTTTTATCATATCACAGAAAAAGTGAGAAGTCGATGAAGGATTTCTCAATATAACTTTTTACTTCTTCTGCTCCACTACCACGTCTGATCTCAAAATATCTGTCAAAAGATTTCTGCACTCCTTTCTGATCTGTTCCAGCGGAGTCTTTTCCTGATGACATTCATTGATAAATCCCAGAAGACCAAAGCAGACAAATCCTGCAATCTTTCTGGCTGAATATTTTAGTTTCAAATTTCCTTTTTGTATCCGGCTTGTATGGCGCTCCACCGTATCCAACACAATGTTGTAAAAAGCAAATGCCAGATACGGATTTTTATCTGGATCTGTATGCCGAAAAAACGCAAACTTGTCATAATAAATAGCAAGAATACTGTCCAGCATATTGACATATCCCTGAACCAGCCCCCCTTGGGGATTATTCTCCTTCTGCCTTCGGTAATAGTCTTCTGTTCCTATTTTCAGCATATCTTCAAAGATCTCGTCCACCAGCCCATATTTATCACTATAATGGGCATAAAAAGTGATACGGCTTGTATCCGCCCTCCTGCACAGTTCCGTAATAGAAATCTGGGCAAACGAAATCTCAGAAAGCATTTCTACGAGTGTCATTTTCAAGTTTTTCTTCGTCTTGCGAATCCGCTTATCCTCCATCACTTACAATTTCTCCTCTCTGTATAATTAACTTACACATTCTGTTTATTGTTTCTTGTGATTCTTTCGGCGGTCTGATATAATTTTAACACCTGTTAAAATAACAATCAAGGAGTAAGAAATTCTCACATGATTACAAAAAGGGGAAATTGAAATGGCTAACATTGCGATCATGACGGACAGCAACAGCGGAATCATGCCAACAGCCGGAAAAGAGGCCGGCATTCATGTGATTCCCATGCCTGTTTTAATTGATGAACGCACCTATTATGAAGGGCAAGACATGACTCCAGAAGAATTTTATCACAAGCTTTCCAGTGGTGCTTTGGCAACTACCTCCCAGCCAGCGCCGGGGATTCTCATTGACATGTGGAAAAAGCTGTTAGAATCTTACGATGAAGTTCTTTATATTCCCATGTCCAGCGGTCTTAGCAATACCTGTCAGACTGCTTCCATCCTCGCCAGGGAAGACCTATTTGCCGGAAGAGTTCATGTCGTTGATAACCACCGTATTTCCGTCACCCAGGCACAGTCTGTCTATGACGCTAAGGTCCTGGCGCCTACCGTAAGGAATGGACAAGAACTGAAAGAAATTCTGGAGCGTGAAAGCCTGGATGCCAGCATCTATATTGCAGTGGATACTCTGAAATATCTAAAGAAAGGCGGGCGGATCACTCCTGCCGCTGCTGCAATCGGCACAGTTCTGAATCTGAAGCCGGTCCTTACCATACAAGGAGACAAGCTGGATGCCTGTGCCAAAACAAGAGGCATGAAAGCTGCCTTCAAGACCATGTGCAAAGCACTGGAAAAGGATATCCGTACCCGGTTTGCCCATCTTCACAGCCAGGGAATGCTCAAGACCGGTATTGCCACCACTTTCACAGATCAAGAAAAACTTACTTATTTCCAGTCAGAGATGCGTCAGCATTTTCCAGATATGGAACTCTTTTGCGCACCACTGACTATGAGTATTGGCTGCCACACCGGTCCTGGTGCTCTGGGGATCGGAGTCTTCCGGGCACATGTATAAAGATTTTATATCCCCGATTTTTAGTATGAAGAAATCGGGGATTTTTACATAAAAAAAACTCCCTGTCTCGACAAGGAGTTTTTACGTGGGCGAGAGGATTCGAACCCCCGACCTTTTGGTCCGTAGCCAAACGCTCTATCCAGCTGAGCTACGCCCACACAACTGTGCTTTGTTTCACAGCAGATTTAATTATATGCTACCTTTCATCATTTGTCAATACTTTTTTCGCTAAATTTTTTCTATTCTGGATATAGAATTTCTTAAGAAATTTTAGAAATATTTCCAGATTCTGACATACTTCTGCCACAATTCCTGGCTATAATAAAATCATCAATTACAGAAGACGGTGGTTGTACTTAACAAAAGCTTTTGTATGATTACCGGCTTCGCCTAACAATAACTAACATTTATATAGATTTTTTTCATCCCTCTTCCAGCCGGTGCTTATACGCATCGGCTTTTTTTCGCAAATTGGTACTTCCCTTTTCCTCCCTGTCTGTGCTATAATGGAATGCGTGGCTTGGAGACGTATCGAAGTGGTCATAACGAGCTTGACTCGAAATCAAGTTGTCGGGTAACCGGCACGTGGGTTCGAATCCCACCGTCTCCGTTTATCTAAAACTTCCGGGAGCTTCATCTGTCCCGGAAGTTTTTTTGATCTATGATTACTCCAGATATGTATATACCTGTGCCGATATACTTCGGATCAGTTCTGCAGCGGCATTTACATCTGACACATTTTCCGACATCACGCACAAAATATAGTCTTTCTCCGGCCCATATATAATCGCCGCATCATGCTGGCAGCTGTCTGTCTCGCCGGTTTTATTGGCAACAACCGTATCTTCCGGCACGCCCGCCGGAATCTTATCATCCCGTTGCTGTCCTGTCAGAAGCAAGAGCATGTCCTGGGACGCCTCTTCTGATACAGCTTTATTGCGATACACCGCTTCCAAAAGCTTCCCACAATCCCTGGCAGACGTATGGTTTTTCTCTTCTGAAATCCGTTCCTCTTTCGTAGGCGATGGCTCCAGCGTATGATAAACTGCTGTATCTTCATAACCTTTTTCTTTCAGCCATTCATTGATTTCCACACAGCCTTTGGAAAACGAGCGTTCCTGGTTCTGGACTCTTACCAGTTCGTTAAACGCCTCGTTATCCGATATCTGAATCATATCTGACAGGGTATCAACGATCTTTTGCTGGCTTTTTGACAAATCTTTCGTATATTGCATATCATTTTCCAGAATTTCCTCATAATCCTGATAGGTTTTCTCCATGACAAACAGCTTAATCAGACTTGCCGCATACATCTTTTCATGATTCATCGACAATTCTTCCCCTGTCTTTAGGTCCTTGACATAGATACTCCAGTTCCCTTCCTGCCCGGCCAGAATCTCCTCCAGGGTAATCTTAAGAGGAAAAAACTCTTCTGTCATCCCTGCCGCATCAGAATAATCCATCAGATGTGAAACTTCTGTCTGAACCTGTATCCTTTGCCCTGCCGCCAGACTCCAGCACCAAACAACAGACAACAGCAAAACAAATACAGAAACCAGTCGCTTCTTGAAATCTATATTTATAAATTCTTTCATCGTTTCCAACATGATATTCCCACTTCCTAAGTCAATAAAATATACCAAATTCTTCCTGTCGTGTTCGAACACAAAAATTAAGAGAAACACTGTCATTCAGCATTTCTCTCATCTTTACTTAATGCCGCAGACCGGAATCGAACCGGTACGAGAGGTTAGTCTCGCAGGATTTTAAGTCCTGTGCGTCTGCCAGTTCCGCCACTGCGGCATAACAATATAAAATTGTTAATGGGGCCTATAGGGCTCGAACCTATGACCCTCTGCTTGTAAGGCAGATGCTC
>JAHYZZ010000025.1 GCA_019424135.1 Lachnospiraceae bacterium | reverse complement strand
TTCGGAACACGAAAAACTCCACAATGAAAACAGGGCCTTGCCCTAACAATAAAAAGGACTTTGCAGTTTTGTGCAAAGTCCTTTTTTGATTCCAGCTACTCAGTTATATGACTAATCTAAAATTAGTTTGGCAGCACCACAGATACCCGCATCATTTCCAAGTTGCGCCAGCGCAAACTTTGTATCCTGGTTTGCAAAAAATGCCTTCTCATAAAAATATTTTTTCACATATTCCAGCAGGATCTCCCCGGCTTTTGACACTCCTCCGCCAATAACGATCACTGCCGGGTCTACAATGACTGCAATATTTGCCAGTGCATGCCCCAGATATGCTCCAAACTCTTCGATGATTTCTTCTGCTATGGCATCCCCATCCTTCAATCCATCGAACACAGCCTTTGCACTGAGATCTGATTCTCTAAGACAAGTCGCTCGTCCGTCCTGTTTCAGCCATTTTTCCGCCAACCTGCTGATCCCTGTAGCAGATGCATACTGCTCCAAACACCCGGTTTTCCCACATCCGCATTTTGCTGTTTCTGTCTCATTCACACAGATATGACCGATCTCTCCGCCGGCTCCATGGGTTCCGGACAAAGGCTTTCCATCTACAATGATTCCACCTCCGACTCCGGTTCCCAGCGTCACCATGACCATGTTTTTCTGTCCTTTTCCGGCTCCCATCCACATTTCTCCAAGAGCCGCCACATTAGCATCATTTCCAGCTGCAGCATGAAGTCCGGTCAGTTCTTCCATTTCCTTGCAGACTTCTTTATATCCCCATCCAAGGTTCGCTGTTTTCTGGACAATTCCTCCCTCCATGACAGGTGCCGGGATTCCGATTCCAATTCCCGATATCTGGGATGGTTGAAGTTCTTTTTCTTTCATTTTTCCTTTCAATGATTGTGCCACATCTGGCAGGATATCTTTCCCTTGGTTTTCTGTCCTGGTCTTAATTTCCCATTTTTCCAGGAGCTTTCCCTTCGTAGAGAACAGCCCCATCTTGACCGTAGTTCCCCCGATATCTACGCCAAAGCAATACTCCATCTTTCTTTCCCCCTCTTTACTTCCTGGCCAGATTCTGTTGTACACGTTTATACAATTCCTGGGCAGCATTGTATCCCATCTTCTTCTGTCTGTAATTAATCGCCGCAGTTTCTACAATGACAGCCAGATTCCTTCCCGGACGAATCGGCAGCTGATGACAGACTACTTTGTTGCCAAGGAATTCGGTATACTGTTCTTCCAGGCCAAGCCGGTCATATTCTTTTTCCTTATCCCATTCTTCCAGCGTAATAACCAGATCAATATTCTGAGTCTCTCTGACGCTAAGGATACCAAACAAGGCTTTGACATCCACGATTCCGATTCCCCGAAGTTCAATAAAATGCCTTGTGATATCCGGCGCAGAGCCAACCAATGTCTCATCACTGACCTTGCGGATCTCCACTACGTCATCGCTGACCAGACGATGTCCACGCTTCACCAGCTCCAGAGCCGCCTCGCTTTTTCCGATGCCGCTCTCTCCCATAATAAGTACGCCAACACCATATACATCTACCAGTACTCCATGAATAGAAATGCACGGTGCAAGCTGCACATTCATCCATCGAATGATTTCTGCCGTAAAAGCAGACGTTTTCTTTTCCGTAATAAAAATAGGCACGTCCGCTTCTACTGCCATATCCAGAAGCATCTGCTCCGGCGGAAGATTTCTGCAGAATATAATGCAGGGGATCTTATAAGACAACAACGTCTTATAGACTTCCTTTTTCTTTTCTGTGTCCAGTTTTTCCAAAAACGTATATTCGACATATCCGATGATCTGGACACGTTCTGAATCAAAATGTTCGAAATACCCGGAAAGCTGCAGAGCCGGGCGGTTGATATCCGGAACTTCCACTTCTTTATCATTAAGCTCCACGTCCGGGGTCAGATTTTTGAGATTCATCTTCTCCACAATTTTTTTTAATTCCACTGTCTTTGTCATGATTTTCTCCTTTTTTCAACCTGATAAATTTAGTATATCATATCAATGAAAAAAATTATATACATCCTGAGCGGCTTTTTCATTCATGGAAGGCAGTTCTTTTAATTCTTCCACTGTAGCTGCTTTTATGGCGTCGATATTTTCAAAATTTCGCATCAGATCTTTTCTTCTGGCAGGACCTACACCTGGAATATCATCCAGAATCGAATGTACCTGACTCTGGCTACGAAGCTTTCTATGGAAAGTGATCGCAAACCGATGAGCCTCATCCTGGATCCTTGTGATCAGTTTAAAGTACTCCGAATTTCGGTCAATCTCAATCTCCACATTTTGATAATACAGTCCTCGCGTCCGGTGATAATCATCCTTTACCATGCCACATACTGGAATCTGAAGGCCAAGATTCTCAAGAACCTTAAGGGCGATATTAACCTGTCCTCTTCCACCATCCATCAGGATCAAATCCGGAAATACCGTAAATCCTCCCAGTTCTTTTCCTTCTTCCTGCTCCTTCATCCCATGGGTAAACCGCCTGGTCAGGACTTCCTCCATACTGGCATAATCATCTGCACCTTGGACCCCTTTGATCTTAAACTTCCGGTAATCATTCCTCTTGGGCTTTCCTTTTTCATAGACCACCATGGAACCCACCGACGCAAACCCACTGGTATTGGAAATATCATAGGCCTCCATCCTAACAAGACCAGAGATTCCCAAAAGTTTTTCCAGTTCCTTCACTGCACCGATCGTCCGCCCCTCTTCTCTCTTTAGACGTTCTTTATCGGTACTAAGAATCATCTTTGCATTCTTAGACGCCAGTTCTACCAGTTTCTCTTTGATCCCCTTCTTTGGCACTTTTAAATGAACTCTGTGCCCCCTCTTTTGGGTCAGCCATTCCTCGATCAGTTCCCTATCATCTATCTCTTCTGGCAGCATCAGCTCAGAAGGGATATACGGCGTCCCTGCATAAAACTGTTTGATAAAGCTGGACAATGTCTCTTTTCTTGTCTCTTCTTTTGCAATTTTCATATAAAAGTGATCCCGTCCGATCAGTCTGCCCCCACGGATAAAAAAGACCTGAACCACCGCATCTTCTCCTTCCACTGCCATGGCCAGAACATCTCTGTCTTCTCCTGCCGTATCCGTAATCTTCTGCTTTTGGGCAATCTTCTTTACACTGGAAATCAGTTCCCTGTATTCAATCGCCTTTTCAAACTCCAGTGCACCAGAGGCCTCCTCCATACTTTTTTGGAGTCTCCCAAGAACCTCTTCATAATTTCCATTCAGAAATTTTAAAACTGACTGGATGGATTTCTGATATTCTTCCTTTGTCACATATCCCTGGCAAGGAGCCTTACACTGATGAATATGATAATTCAGGCATGGCCGTTCTTTTCCTATATCCCGCGGCAGCTTCCGGTTGCAGCTGCGGATCTGATAAATCTTACGAATCAATTCAATGGTATCTTTCACTGCTCCCGCACTGGTATATGGGCCGAAATACTTTGCCTTATCCTTCGTCATACGGCGCGCCATCATCACACGGGGAAATGGTTCATCCACCGTCACCTTAATAAAGGGGTAGGTTTTGTCGTCCATCAACATCGTGTTGTATTTCGGCCGGTGCTCTTTGATCAGATTACACTCCAGCACCAGCGCCTCCAATTCGGAATCTGTAACGATATATTCAAATCGGGTGATATGGGTGACCATCTGTTCAATCTTCACCCCTTTATTGCGACTGCTCTGAAAATATTGACGCACACGATTTTTTAAACTGATTGCCTTGCCTACATAGATGATTTCATCCTTCTCATCATGCATGATATAGACTCCGGGCTTTCCGGGCAGTTTTTTTAGTTCTTCTGGTATGTCAAACATATGATGTATCTCCTTTTTCACCTGCCGAATTCTATCCGGGTTATTTCCAGTCATACCGTGTGGAACATCGGTTCCAGTAGCGGTGGTCGACCACACAGAACACCGCAGAAGCTGTCATTAACAAAACAAAGATCATCCACCCGTGACCAGAAAACAAGGTCATATTTTCTGCTATCGCTCTTCCTACAAAAAACGATATAGCTAGTATACCATACAGTACCCTGGTGATAACAGTTTTCTTAACAGAACTATAGTAGCCACCTTTTCTCAGAATCAGATCCCGTGCAATTTCGATTGCGATTACTATGATAAAGGCAGTGATTATGCTAGAAACCGGTAACCCATGGCTGTTGTTAAATCGGGCAAAAGCAAAAGACAGGGTATAAAGAATCGTTAATCCTAATATAAAATTACGAATCCTATATAATACCTTTTCCCAGCAATCCGGCCGCTCTGCTTCTTTGATCAATTCTTTGGAAAACTCCTCTTCTGAGACCCCCAGTTTTTCTTCCAGACTTATATTGTCCATATCCGCCTCCATAGCAAGACCAATCAGATCTTTTCGAATGACTTCCAGTTGAAACATGGATACTGGAAATGCCGATATGTACTGACATATCCGGATAATCGACCGGCAATTATCGTCCGATATTTTTACCATTCCTTTTTCGTTTTCCCGATAGATCCGATTATAATCATTTCTCCAAAACGCCTCCATCACTAATCCCTCCTCATCACCCGGTCTACCGACCGTTTCAAATGTTCCCAGGCATTATCAAACTCCCGGATATATGCCCTGCCTTCCTCTGTCAGATGATAGTACTTTCTTTTGGGACCCATGGGGCTTTCTTGAAAGGTAGCAGTAATATAGTTCTTCTTTTCCAGCCGCAGCAACAGAGGATACAAGGTTCCTTCCTTCATCTCCTCGAATCCATAATTCTGCATCCGATCTACAATCTCATATCCATAAGACTCTTTATCACTGATTACCTTCAGGATACAGCCTTCCAGAATCCCTTTCATCATCTGTGACCTGTCCATAAATTCACCTTCTCCACCTACCTTGCATTACAATATTCTTAACTATATTGTATCACAAGATAGCATTCTGTCAATATATTCTCAGTTGGATTTCTGGTTTCCTGGTTTTCAACTGTAGAAACAATTCTGACCATTGCCCCATCACCACACAAAACAAGGGCAGAACCTCGGTTCTGCCCAAACTAACTGTATATCTTACATCATTTTCAATGAAGCAAATCCGGAATCGTCTCCAGTCTTGATCGGGATCTGCTTTACAACTCTTTCCCGGACTCTGCATCCTCTACAGTTTCCGCTGCTTCTGCTGTTTCTTCCGTCTCTGGATTCATAGAAATGCCTTCCACCGGATTCATGGCAATCCGCTCTTCTTTCCTCTTCTCTTTCGTCTCGGGATCAATTCCCTCAACTTCATAAAAAATTTCCATAAATTGTTTTCCGGTAATGGTCTCTTTCTCAATCAGGAAGGCGGCAATCTTGTCCAGCGTGCTTCTATGTTCAAGGAGCAGGCGCTTGGCCTCTTCATAGGAAGCCTTCAGCATCTTCATCACCTCATGGTCAATCTCTGAAGCAGTTTCCTGCCCGCAGTTGGCCACCGGTCTCCCGTCCAGATAACGGTTCTGGATGGAGTCCAAACTTTTCACTCATACCATACTGGGTAATCATTGCCCGGGCTATGCTTGTCGCCTTTTCAATATCATTTGCCGCACCGGTGGTCACCGTATCAAATACAACCTCTTCTGCCGCACGCCCCGCCAGCATTCCTACCAGCATCGCCTGAAGTTCCTTCTTGGTATTCAAAAACTTTTCTTCCTCGGGCGTCTGCATGACATATCCCAGGGCTCCCATGGTTCTTGGTACAATTGTAATCTTCTGTACCGGTTCTGCATCTTTTTGCAGGGCGCTTACCAGCGCATGACCCACTTCATGGTAGGAAACGATTCTTCTTTCTTCCTGACTCATGATCCGGTCTTTCTTTTCTTTGCCCACCAGGACTACCTCAACAGCCTCAAAAAGATCTGCCTGGCAGACCGCTGTTCTTCCATGTTTGACCGCATTGATAGCTGCCTCGTTGATCATATTAGCAAGGTCAGATCCTACGGCTCCGGAAGTTGCAAGGGCAATGGCTTCCAGATCTACGGTTTCATCCATGCGTACATCTTTGGAATGTACTTTCAGGACATCGATACGTCCCTTCAGATCCGGCTTTTCCACGATGATTCTCCGGTCAAAACGTCCCGGTCTTAAAAGTGCCGGATCCAAAATCTCCGGACGGTTCGTGGCTGCCAAAAGAACCAGTCCTTTGTTACTTTCAAAACCATCCATCTCTGCCAGAAGCTGGTTAAGTGTCTGTTCTCTCTCATCATTGCTTCCCAGCTGATTATCACGACTCTTGCCAATCGCGTCGATCTCATCAATAAAAATAATACATGGTGCCATCTGCTGTGCCTGCTTAAAAAGATCACGAACACGGGAAGCTCCCACACCGACATACATCTCCACAAATGCAGACCCGCTTAAGGAGAAAAACGGTACGTTGGCCTCTCCTGCTACTGCTTTGGCCAGCAAAGTCTTACCAGTTCCGGGAGGTCCCACTAACAAGGCTCCTTTGGGAAGCTTGGCGCCCACGCTGGTATATTTTCCAGGATTATGCAGAAAATCCACTACCTCCTGAAGGGATTCCTTTGCTTCATCTTGTCCGGCCACATCTTTAAACGTAACGCCGGTCTGTTTTTCCACATACATCTTCGCATTACTCTTGCCGATTCCCATCATGCCTCCGCCCTTGCTCATCCGCCTGGTCATCCATACGATCATCCCTACAAGAAGAGCGATTGGCAGGAAGGTAGCCATCAACTGGAACACAACGGCTGATGTCGTATCCGGTATCTCCTGTTCGTATTTCACGCCGGCATCATACAGGCGTTCGGACAGACTGTCGTCTTGCACCAGTCCAGTGTAGTATTCTCTTCCAGTCCTCTCTCCGTCTTCCGGTTTTGCTGTGATCACGATCTGACTACTCTGAATTTCGACTTTTTCAACCTTTCCATCATCTACCATCCGAAGGAATTCATCATAACTGATTTCCTGATCAGATCCTGCTCCCTGGAACTGGTAAAGCGCCATGACAAGCAGCGTTGTGACCAGGGTCACTATGAGAATAAAAGACAGGCCCTGCCTGTTATTTTTATTATTTTGGTTCTTATTTTGGTTGTCCATTCTTTTCCTCCTGTATTACTCTTACATTATACGAACAGCCCCCCGGGAAATCAATAAAAACATTATGAAAAGATTGTAAACTTACCATATCTTGTAGTATACTTGATATATTAATGCTTATACTTCCATATCAAGCAAATGTAATCACTATATATAGTAGATGAATAGAGGAATACGTACATATGAAAATCGGATTTGACAATGAAAAATACTTGAAAACCCAGTCTTCCCATATTCGTGAACGGATCGGTCAATTTGACAATAAACTCTATCTGGAATTTGGTGGGAAGCTGTTTGACGATTACCATGCATCCAGGGTATTGCCTGGATTTCAGCCCGACAGTAAGCTGCGCATGCTAAAGCAGCTTACTGACCAGGCTGAAATCGTCATTGTCATCAGCGCAGAGGACATTGAAAAGAACAAGATACGTGGGGATCTTGGTATTACATACGATACAGATGTCATGCGCCTGATTGGTGTCTATCGACAGCACGGTCTTTATGTGGGAAGTGTCGTTATCACGAAATATGCCGGCCAGGAAAGTGCACATTTGTTCTGCAATCGGCTGGAGAAACTGGGGATTAAAGTTTACCGCCACTATCTCATACCAGGCTATCCGGCCAATATCCCATTGATCGTCAGCGACGATGGCTACGGGAAAAATGAGTATATCGAGACATCCAGACCCTTAGTCGTCATCACAGCTCCCGGTCCTGGAAGCGGCAAGATGGCGGTCTGTCTTTCCCAGCTCTATCATGAGCACAAACGAGGTATCCGGGCCGGCTATGCAAAGTTTGAAACCTTTCCAATCTGGAATCTTCCGCTGAAGCATCCGGTAAATCTGGCCTATGAAGCAGCTACCGCAGATCTCAATGACATCAATATGATTGACCCCTTCCATCTGGAAGCCTACGGAAAGTCTACCGTAAACTATAACCGGGATGTGGAAATCTTTCCGGTGCTTCATGCCATGTTCCAGAAAATTTATGGCACAAGTCCCTATAAGTCTCCTACTGACATGGGAGTTAACATGGCCGGAAACTGTATCTGTGATGATGAAGCGTGCCAGGAGGCATCCAGGCAGGAGATCATCCGCAGATATTATGATTCTCTGCGCCGTCTCCTGATCGGTTCCTGTGCAGAGGATGAAGTTTACAAAATCGAAATGCTGATGAATCAGGCAGGCATTACCATCCACGACCGTCCGGTGGTAGACGCCGCATTAAGGCGTGCCCAGGAAACGGGCGGCCCTGCAGCGGCTCTGCAGCTTGAAGACGGCCGTATGATCACCGGAAAGACCTCTCATCTTCTGGGAGCATGCGCAGCGCTGCTTCTCAATGCCTTAAAGGAACTGGCCGGGATAGACCACGACTGTCATGTCATCTCACCAGAGGCCATCGAACCGATTCAAAAGCTGAAAATCAAGTACCTCGGAAGCCGCAACCCCAGGCTGCATACTGATGAAGTCCTGATCGCCCTTTCAGTCAGTGCCGCCACCAGTGCAAACGCCCAGCTGGCTTTAGATCAGCTTCCAAAACTTGCCGGATGTCAGGCACATACCTCGGTTATGGTAGGATCTGTGGATATGAAGCAATTTAAGAAATTGTCCATCCAGGCAACTTTCGAGGCAAAATATGAAAATAACCCTGTATTTTTCAAAGAAACCGGTGTATAATCGAAAAGTATTTTTTAACGTAGCTATTACTAAAGGAGGGAACTATGGCAGTAAAATATGTGTTTGTTACAGGTGGTGTCGTTTCCGGACTTGGAAAGGGTATCACCGCTGCATCTCTGGGGAGACTTTTGAAGGCACGCGGATATACCGTGACCATGCAGAAATTTGACCCTTATATTAATATCGACCCTGGCACCATGAATCCGGTACAGCACGGAGAGGTTTTCGTAACAGACGACGGCGCCGAGACGGATCTTGACCTGGGACACTATGAACGATTTATTGATGAAAGTCTCAGCAAAAATTCAAATGTTACCACTGGAAAGATTTACTGGTCCGTTCTTCAGAAGGAACGCCGTGGAGATTTCGGAGGCGGCACAGTACAGGTAATTCCTCATATCACCAATGAAATCAAGAGCCGTTTTTACCGCAATCAAGCTGCCAAAGATACAGAGATCGCCATTATCGAGGTAGGCGGAACCGTAGGCGATATTGAAAGCCAGCCGTTCCTGGAGGCAATCCGGCAGTTTCAGCATGAAAAAGGACGTGAAAATGTGGTTCTGGTTCATGTAACACTGATTCCTTATCTGCGTGCGTCACAGGAAATGAAGACAAAACCGACCCAGGCAAGTGTCAAAGATCTGCAGGGAATGGGAATCCAGCCGGACATTCTGGTCTGCCGCTCGGAATATCCTCTGGATGTCGGAATCAAAGATAAGATTGCCCTGTTCTGCAATGTACCTTCCAATCATGTCCTGCAGAATCTGGATGTGGAGTACTTATACGAGGCTCCTCTGGCTATGGAAAAGGAAAATCTGGCAGGCGTAGTCTGTGAATGTCTCAATCTCCCCTGTCCGGATCCAGACTTAAAGGACTGGACCGAGATGGTAGACTATCTGAAACATCCAAACACGGAAGTTACCGTAGCTCTGGTAGGAAAATACATTCAGCTTCATGATGCTTATATCAGCGTGGTAGAAGCGCTTAAGCACGGAGGCATCTTCAGCCGTGCAACTGTAAATATCAAATGGGTAGACTCTGAGACAGTTACTGCCGAAAATGTGGACGAACTGCTTGGCGATGTCAGCGGTATTCTGGTTCCGGGCGGTTTCGGTCACCGTGGTATTGACGGAAAAATCGAAGCGATTAAATATGCACGGACACATAATGTACCGTTCCTGGGTCTATGTCTTGGCATGCAGCTTGCCATCGTTGAATTTGCAAGGGACGTCCTTGGATATAACGATGCCCACAGCGCAGAGTTAAAACCTGACACCACCCATCCTGTCATCCATATCATGCCGGATCAAATTGGGGTGGAGGATATCGGCGGAACCTTACGTCTTGGTGCATATCCATGTGTTCTGGACAAAGACTCCAAGGCATACAAGCTTTATGGCACAGACCAGATCAGCGAACGCCACCGCCACCGGTATGAAGTGAACAATGATTACCGGGATGCTCTGACGTCCCATGGAATGAGGCTTTCTGGTCTGTCTCCGGACGGGCGGATCGTTGAGATGATCGAGCTTCCCAACCATCCCTGGTTCATTGCCACCCAGGCTCATCCGGAACTGAAGTCCAGGCCTAATCGCCCCCATCCTTTGTTCCGTGGATTTATCGAGGCGGCTCTCGACTACCAGAAAGAACATCACAACACCAGACTGTAAAACATAAAAAAAATTTGCGGCAGCCGCTTCCTTTTGCAGCTGCCGCTTTTTCAATGTTTCTTTTTCTATGATAATTCTTTTCTGGCACATTTTAACGCTTCTGCCACCACCTGATGCATGTCAAAATAACGATACATCCCCAGACGGCCGCCAAAGATCACGCGCTCCTCTTTTTCTGCCAATTCCTGGTATCTGGCATAGAGCGTATTATTTTTCTCATCGTTCATCGGATAGTAGGGCTCTTCCCCTCTGCTCCAGGATGCCGGATATTCTCTGGTGATCACCGTCTTCGGCGATACGCCCGAACCACTTGAACCATATCCTCCCTGACATCCATATTCAAAATGCTTATGCTCAATAATCCGCGTGTAAGGGATTTCATATTCTGTGTAATTTACCACCGCATTTCCCTGATAATTCTCCACATCCAGAATCTCTGTTTCAAATCTAAGACTCCGGTATTCCAGTTCTCCGAAACAATAATCATAATATGCATCGATCATACCAGTAAACACAATCTTTCCGGCTTCTGCCGAAAGCATTGAACGATTTGAAAAGAAATCGGTAGACAGACGCACTTCTATTCCTTCTAACATGCGTTCAATGATCTGAGTATATCCGCCGATCGGAATTCCCTGATATTTATCATTAAAATAATTGTTGTCATAGACATAGCGGACCGGAAGCCGGCGGATAATGAAGCTGGGAAGCTCCGTGGCACGTCTGCCCCACTGCTTTTCAGTATAGCCTTTGACCAGCTTCTCATAGATATCTTTGCCCACCAGAGAAATTGCCTGCTCTTCCAGGTTCGAAGGTTCGCTGATACCGGCCTGCTGAATCTGCTTCTGAATAATGGCCTGCGCTTCCTGCGGCGTACGGATTCCCCACATTTTACTGAAAGTGTTCATATTAAAAGGAAGATTATATAGTTCATCCTTGTACCGCGCCACCGGGCTGTTTGTGTAACGGTTAAACTGCGCAAACTGCCGGATATAATCCCAGACTGCTTCATCTGAAGTGTGAAAGATATGGGCTCCATACTGGTGTACCTGAATCCCTTCTATCTCTTTGGTATAGATGTTCCCTCCAATGTGGTCTCTTTTGTCGATCACCAGCACTTTTTTCCCTGCTTTTTTTGCTTCGTGGGCAAAAATTGCTCCAAATAGGCCGGCTCCCACGATCAGATAATCATAATTCATGTTTCTTTCCTCCCTGTTGATTGTTTTCTATCATCAGCCTTAATCTTGAGACCAGACGGCTGTACTTCCATGTTCTGTCTTTGTAATGACAAGTTTTCGTTCAATCTGCTCCTTGAGTTCGTTCACGTGGGAAATAATCCCCACCAGACGCCGCTCACCTGCCAGATCGGACAGCGCCCGGATTGCTTCTTCTCTCGCTTCATCATCCAGAGCGCCAAACCCCTCATCCACAAACATCGTCTCGATACTGACGGCTCCTGCCGTATTCTGTACGATATCCGAAAGCCCCAGTGCCATAGAAAGGGACGCCATAAACGACTCGCCTCCGGACAGAGTCCGTACATCCCGCACCGAATCTCCGGCCATATCATAGACATCCAGATCCAGTCCCGCCTGTCCTTGGCTTCCCAGATGTTCGATCTGTCTGCACTGCAGCAGAAATTCTCCAGAAGTCATGCGGATCAGCCGCTGATTGGCAGCCTGAATGATCTGTTTAAAATATTGGCGCTGAACGAAGGTTTCAAAATCCAGCTTCACCGAACCGATTAAGGTACCGTTGGCAGTCTTGCTTAACCGGCTGACCTTTTCATACTCTTTTTGCAGGCCGCCGTCCACATCCTCCAAATGTCTCATTTTCTCCATCACTTCCTGATTCCTTCTGTTCTTCTCATATATCTGCAGATGCTTCTTGGAGGTGACGGAATACTCCTGTTCCACCTGTTCCATTTCCTGCATAACCGCCGGAAGATCTACCGGATCTTTTTCGTGAAGCTGCTCGTTTAGGCTTTGGATCCTTCCGTCTGCTTCTTTACAGGACTCTCGGTAGGATTTAAGTTTCTCCTCGGCTGCTTTCATTTCTATATCACCTATCACTGACTTCCGATACGAAGATTCATCAGGAAACCCTTGTTCAGACAAGGTTCTTTGGAACTCTTTCATCCGCCAAACTCTATCTGACTCATTCTGCTGACAGGTTTTTTCCAGGCGCTCTTCCTGCCCCTCCAGCTGATTCTGCTTCTTTCTGGTCTTTTGATACGCTTCTTCTGCTTTTGTACTTTCCGCCTTGGCACGGCTGACCCTCTGGCGCATGCTTTGGAGTCTTTCCTGTGCCTCTTTGGCGTCTGCTGCAGGGAGTCCTTCCTTTTTTGTAGTAAGAGTTGTTTCCAGCTCTTTGTTTTTCAGCATCAGCTGCTCTTGTTCCTGCCGGAATTGGCTGCTTTGCTCCTTGATTGTCTCCAGCTCTTTTTGCATCTCTTTTTCCAGTTCCTGTGCTTTTAGACAGCGGTCTTTCTCCTTCCATGTATGGATCAGATGATCCTGTAACTCATCTTCCTTCTTCTTCGTTTTCTCCAGTTCCTGCTCGATTTGTTCTTCTGCATCCAGCCCCTCCTCGTTTGGAAAAATGTTTTCATATTCCTGCAGAAAAATATCCCGTAGAGTCTGATATCCCGATGTCTCCCTCTGATATGCCTCTGCATACTGATTCCGTACTTCTTCGGCCTGATCCCGGGCTCTTTTTGCCTGATCTACGTCGGCCTGTGCCGGACTCTCCTTGGAAAGCCGGCAGGGCGTGGGATGGTGAATGGATCCGCAGACCGGGCAGGGGAGACCTTCCTTTAGGTTCTGTGCCATGAAACCTGCCTGCCCTTCCAGAAACGCCTGGTACTTACTTTCATATTTCTGGAGACAGGTTAGATAATCGGCATGCTTCCGGTCATATTCCTCTTTTTTCTTGCGGCAGCATTTTTCCTTGCTTTGCAGCTCCTGTCTCTTTGACTCCAATCCGTTCAGCTGCTGCTTCCATCGCTGAAGATCATTTTTTTGGTGCTCAAGCGCTTCTAACCTGACCTGTACCTTGGCATAAACTTTTTGGGCATGGGCCGCTTCAACTCTTTTTGCCTCCAGTTCTTCTTCTTTTTCTTTCGCCTCTTTTGTCTGTGCTTCTTTGATTCTTAACTCGGACTCTATCCTTCTTTTCTGTCCTTCCAGTGCTGTAATTTCTTCATAGACCGGCAGAGCACTCTGTAGAATTACGATTTTTCCTGCATACTGCTCTTCTGTCCTGCTGCTGTTTTTCTCCGCCTCCCGGAACAGGATTTCTTTTTCTTTTCTTTGTTTTTCTGTCCTGGCAAGTTCTCTTCTTGTCTCTTCCAGTTCTTTCCTGTTTTTTTCACAGATTTCAGTGATCTGCAAAAAGAGCCGTTCTGCCTGTGCTGCCCGCTCCGCCTTTCTTCCAGAGAGTAACCTACTTTCCAGTTCTTGGAAGTAATCCTGTCTGCCTGCCAATTCTTCTTTTTTCCGTTTTTCCTTTTCCCAGGCTTCTTTTAATTTTAGATAAGCTTCTCCCTCCTGTTTCTTATCCCGAAGCTTCTGCATTCGTTCCTGCAGGCCTTCCGCCTTATGGCTTAATTCCTTCTCCTCCCGAATTCCCCTATCGATAATCTCCTGCAAGGTTTGAAAAATATCCTCATATGACGGGATGTCCTGTCCAATCAACTCTTTCCATTTTTCCATAGCATGGAATGTATTTTCTTCTAATTTAACACGGCTCATCTCAGACTTAACGCTTCTTTGATTCTCCTCCAGCTGACGATAGAGATTACCGGCACGTTCCTTTAGTTCCTCCTGGAGCCGGCTGCAAATCTGCGTCTGAAAGATATGCGAAAAAATCTTTTTACGTTCCTTTGACTCTGCCAGCAGAAGCTTTAAAAAATCGCCCTGGGCGATCATTGCCGTCTGTGTAAACTGTTCCGCAGTCAGACCTAGGATCTTAACAATTTTCTGGTCTGTCTCCCGCTTTTTCCCCCGGTAAACCTTCCCGTCCGGCATTGTCAGTTCTACCCCTGCGGATTCCCTAACCAAACGCACGGAACCATCCTTATATCGGCGCTTACCGGCCCGAAGATATTCTGGATTCCTGCGCACCCGGTACTCCTGATCCCGATAAGAAAATGTAAAGTCCACATAGGTATCTGCATCATCCGGAGCATACTGGCTGCGCATCATATTCCCGTTTCTTCGGCCTCCGCTTGTCTGGTCATAAAGTGCATAAGTGATCCCGTCAAATACGGTTGTCTTTCCTGCCCCGGTATCCCCAGTCACCAAAAACAGCCCGCCGGATATATTTGAAAAATCAATGACTGTCTTTGCCGCATATGATCCAAATGCAGACAGTTCTAATCGTAATGGTCTCACAGTTATTCTCCCTTCACTTGTTCAAAGATCTCATCTATGATTTTCTGTTCCTTGCTGGTCATCGTCTTGCCATGCATCTGGAAATAAAATTCCCCGAAAACCTCCGATGGACTTTTGATGACAAGTTTCTCATCCAATTCCTCCAGCTTCCTTCGTGTCCGGTTATTTTCAATCCGAAGCTCTAATATATGTGTATACACCCGTTCCAGCTGTTCTTTGGGTTTATATAGCTCTTCTTCGTCCGTCAAAGTGATGCTGACGAAATCATTCTTCTCCTCTGGAATCGCTTCCTTCAAAAGCTGCTCCAGAGTCCCTTCCTTTTTCCGGACATCACGGAGGGGCTGAAGCGGCAGCATTTCCACCTCCGGCTCTCGACCTTTTTCACGGAGGGTAATAACATTCAGCCCCTTCTTCTGTCCTGCTTCACTGACCGAATATTTCAACAGCGTGCCGCAATAACGGATTCTTTCTCCACCAACGCACTGAGGGCTGTGAAGATGTCCAAGGGCTGCGTAATCAAATTTTTGGATCGCCCATACATCTACCTGATCCAGCCCGCCCACGGAAACAACTTCTGAATCACAGGTTACCTGGGGTGTGGTCCCCAGATAGAATTGATGAGAAACTAATACATTTCTTTTATTTGCAAAATCAATCTTTTCTCTATCTATTAATTTCTCCATCATCTCTGTATATGTTTCTGGAGGAGCTTCTGGGAACAGATGTCTGACATAGGATGGCTTTTCAAAAGGAAGCAGATAAAACGTCACGTCTCCATATTCATCCTGGAGTGTTACCTTGGCAAGACCCGTCTTAGGTATATCACCTGCCAGATAGATCTTCTGTCCTGTAAGGAGTGCCGACGCATACTGGAGCCGCTCTGCCGAATCATGGTTGCCACTTATAATCAGAATCGGTATCTTGGGACGGATACTTGCAAGAGCCGTCAGAAACTCATCCCAGAGGCTGACCGCTTCCGCCGACGGCACGGATTTATCATAGACGTCGCCGGCGATCACAATGGCATCCGGATGAAGCTGTCTGGCATAAGCAGTCACTTGACTTAGGATCTCTTTTTGATCCTCTTTTAAGCTGTAATGGTGGAGCTGCTTTCCAATATGCAGATCGGACAGATGGAAAAATTTCATAAAAACCTTCCTTTCTACTTTACATCTGAATCTATCTTACACTATAATCTTCTTAGCTATCAAGAGCTATTCACAGCAAATTCGTTATAGAAGAAGGGCTGCATTATTATGCTTAGAGACATTGATTTTGACAAGGTATCCGACGGAAAATTTTATCAGAGCAGTGATATGGCCAAGGTCGGCTGCGGAGGCTGCAAGGGATGTTCTTCCTGCTGCCGCGGCATGGGGACTTCTATTGTCCTGGATCCTCTTGATGTACACAGAATTTCTTCTGGACTGGAAAAATCCTTTGAGGAACTTCTTGCCAAACATTTGGAACTCCAGGCAGTCGACGGCATCATCCTGCCTAATCTAAAAATGGCAGGCCCCGGGGAGGCCTGTACTTTTCTGGATGGCAGCGGCAGATGTTCGATCCATCCCTTGCGTCCGGGGATCTGCCGGATCTTTCCTCTTGGGCGTTATTATGACGGAACTGGCTTTCAATATTTCTTGCAGGTTCATGAATGTCCAAAGCCAAACAAAGCCAAAGTGAAAATCCGCAAATGGATCGACACTCCAGATGTGAAACGTTATGAGGCTTATATTACTGACTGGCATTACTATCTGAAATCTCTGCAGGAAAAGGCAGTCTCTTCCAAGGGGCCGGAAACGGTAAAATCTTTGAGCATGTATGTCCTGACCACCTTCTATGTCCGTGCTTATAGAGCGGATCAGGATTTCTATGAACAATTTTATCAAAGGTTAAATAGAGAGGTTGATTAAAACATGAAAAAAATACTAATGATCGCAACCGGGGGCACCATCGCCTCCAAAGAAGGCGGGGACGGACTGACTCCTGCAATGACAGGAGAAGAGCTGGCGGCAAACGTACCGGGAATCGAGGACAAATGCGATTTAACGGTGCTGCAACTGATGAACATTGACAGCACCAATATGCGTCCCAGACAATGGCTGATGATCAGCGAGTCCATCCTGGAACACTACGACCGCTATGACGGATTTGTAATCCTCCATGGAACGGATACGATGGCTTATACAGCCGCCGCCCTGTCCTACCTGATCCAGGATTCCAGAAAGCCAATCGTGCTCACCGGTTCTCAAAAGCCGATGGGCGATCCCTACACAGATGCGAAGCTGAATATTTACCAGAGCATCCTTTATGCACTGGATGACAGGTCATGCAGGGTTTCCATCGTCTTCAACGGCAAAGCTGTGGTTGGGACCCGGGCAAGGAAACAGCGCACCAGAAGCTTTGACGCCTTTGAAAGCATGAATTTCCCTCCCCTTGCCATCATCCACGATGACCGCATCATCCGGCATTATACGGGCGTAATACCAGCGTCGTCTGACCTCAAGACCTATCACCATCTCGATGACCGCGTCTTTGTCCTGAAGCTGACTCCAGAAGTTAAGGCCGATATCTTTTATCTTTTGAAGGATCACTATGATGCCATCATCCTGGAAACTTTCGGCATCGGAGGGATCCCAGAGTACGATGACTCTTTCCAGAAAGCAATTTTTGACTGGGTAGATTCCGGGAAAACCCTGGCTGTAACCACACAGGTGCCGGAAGAAGGCTGTGACCTCCAGGTTTACCAGGTGGGTAAAAAGTACAGCGGTTATCCGGGCATCCTCCAGGCCGGTGACATGACGACAGAAGCCATTGTGGCAAAAATCATGTGGGTACTCGGCCAGACAGACAATCAAGGTGAGATCCAGACTTTGTTTGAAAAAGTCATCAACCTGGACCGCCAGGACGATACGTATTAATTTGAACAGGAGGCGATGATTCGCCGCCGTCCTCTCACAGCACCGTACGTCAGACTGTCTGATGATTTCATTTTTCCTTCTCTTATCTTTTCAAAAAAACAGCGTAGGTAATCGTTCTACTACCTACGCCATTTTTTCTTGAAATATTCTCTTAAATTATTTCTGCACAATATTTATGATCTTCTTGGGCACATAGATCTCTTTGACAATATTTCCCGTCAGCTTATCTGCCACAGCGGCCTTTCCTGCTGCGATGGCATCTTCCTTGGAAATATCTGCTGAAATAGAGATCACGGCTCTGGTCTTTCCGTTGATCTGTACGGGTACTTCCACCTCATCGTCCTTCATGGCTTCCTCGTCATAGGATGGCCATCCAGCTTTGAATACACTTCCTTCATGGCCTAACTGCTCCCAGATTTCCTCTGCGATATGAGGAGCAAATGGAGACAGCAGCACTGCCATCGTAGACAAAGTCTCTTTATCGATTCCGCCCTCTTTCTTGGCGATCTCAATCAATTTATTGTTGTGCTCCATGAACCCGGAAATTGCAGTATTCAAGCTAAAGCTTTCCAGACGGGTCGTAATATCATAGACCAGACGGTGACGTTCCTTGATCATGTCCTTCGTCGCCTGGATTTCTGCCTCCTTGCTGTCCTGTACCAGATTCCAGAGACGTTTTAAGAAACGGTTGACGCCGTCGATTCCACGGTCATCCCACTCTGCATCCAACTCCGGAGGCCCTACAAACAATTCATACATTCTAAGGGAATCACAGCCGTAATCTCTGACCAGATCATCTGGGGAAACCACATTTCCTTTTGACTTGCTCATCTTGATTCCGTTCTTTCCTGTAATCATTCCCTGGTTAAACAGCTTCTGGAACGGCTCATCAAAATCAATGACTCCGATATCGCACAAAAACTTTGTATAGAATCTTGCATACAGCAGATGGAGTACGGCATGCTCTACCCCTCCGATATACATATCCACTGGAAGCATTTCATCTGCCTTCTGTCTGGATACCAATTCCTGATCATTATGATTGTCTACATAACGAAGGAAATACCAGGAAGATCCTGCCCACTGCGGCATGGTGTTTGTCTCACGCTTTGCATCGGCTCCGCAGACCGGGCACTTGCAGTTCACCCACTCATCGATAGCCGCCAGCGGTGATTCTCCGGTTCCGGTAGGTTCATAGGACTCTACTTCCGGCAGACGAAGAGGCAGCTCTTCCTCCGGCACCGGCACATTGCCACAGTGCGGGCAGTGAACGATGGGGATTGGCTCTCCCCAGTATCTCTGGCGGGAGAATACCCAGTCACGCAGCTTGTAGTTTACCGTTGCACGACCGATTCCCTTCTCCTCAATGATATGAGGCCCTTCCTTTTTCAGTACAGAAGACTCCATACCATTCCATTCTCCGGAATTGATCATGACGCCAGAAGCCTCTGTATAGGCTTCTGTCATATGTTCAATTTCTTTTCCATCTTTCGCAATGACCTGAATAATCGGGATTCCAAACTTCGTTGCAAACTCAAAGTCACGGTCATCATGGGCCGGTACACACATGATCGCTCCGGTACCGTAATCAGCCAGTACATAATCAGACAGCCAGATCGGCACCTTCTTGCCATTAATCGGATTTATTGCATAGCTGCCGGTAAACACACCGGTCTTTTCCTTATCCTGCATCCGGTCCACATTGGACTTCATGGATGCCTCATAAATATATTTCTCAACTGCCTCACGGGTCTCATCCGTGGCAAGCTCTTTTGCCAGCTCATGCTCCGGCGCCAGTACCATAAAAGTAGCCCCGTGAAGAGTATCCGGTCTGGTCGTATAGACAGTGATCTTTTCTTCTCTTCCCTCGATCGGGAAATCCACTTCTGCACCATAAGATTTGCCAATCCAGTCTGTCTGCATCTTCTTTACTTTTTCCGGCCAATCCAGCTTATCCAGGTCTTTCAACAGTCGCTCTGCATAAGCAGTAATCTTCAGCATCCACTGACGAAGATTTTTCTTGGTCACTTCTGCACCGCAGCGCTCACATTTTCCGTTAACCACTTCTTCGTTGGCAAGGCCAGTCTTGCAGGACGGACACCAGTTGATCGGGAACTCCTTCTCATATGCCAGCCCTTCTTTGAACATTTTTACAAAAATCCACTGGGTCCATTTATAATAATCCGGATCCGTGGTATTGACCTCCAGATCCCAGTCATAAAGCGCCGCAATCTGATTGATCTGTTCTTTAATATGCTTGATATTTGCCGCTGTAGATACAGCCGGATGTACCCCCATCTTGATAGCATAATTTTCTGCCGGAAGTCCAAAGGCATCCCAGCCCATTGGATGAATGATATAATATCCCTGCTGCAGCTTATATCTGCTCCACACATCGGAGATGACATAGCCTCTCCAATGTCCTACATGCAGCCCGTTTCCTGACGGATATGGAAACATATCCAGACAGTAATATTTCTCTTTTTTGTTTCCATTCTCATCAACTTTGACATTTACCGGTTCCTTTTCCCATCTCTCCTGCCATTTCTTTTCAATGGCTTTATGGTTATACGTGATCTTTGGCATTCTTTTCTCCTCACTTTCTACATATAAAAAGCCTTTTCATCTCCAAAGAGACGAAAAGGCCTGATTTCCGTGGTACCACTCTTCTTCACACAAATTGAAACCTGTGTGCACTCATTTTTCCTCAATAACGGGAAGACCCGCTTCTGCCTACTTATGTTCAGCAGAAGAACTCCGAGGCCAGTTGGGAGACGGGCTTTACTGCCTTGCAGCAACCGACAGCTCTCTGAAAAAGCGACATTCTCTTACTATTCCTCTTCCTTGCTTTTCATCTTTCTATTCAAACATTTCTTATTTATTATAAAAATAACATTAATATAAGTCAAGTAATATTTTTGCCATTCCCCTCAAAAACACATTTTCTAGTTGTGACATTTCATGCTTTCGTGTATAATGGATATAAGTTAATCGTGCTGAGTTTTTCAGTAAATATGATACATAAAGGAGAGTGTTCACCATGGTAAATTTATTAACAGGTCCAAAAGGCACCGGAAAGACACAGATCATGATCGAAAAGGCAAATGAAGCCGCAAAAAAATGTAACGGAAGTGTGGTGTTCATTAAAAAAACACACCGCGATACGACAAGCGTAGATTTCAACATCCGCACAATCTGTATGGATGATCTCCCGGCAATTAAAAATACGGACAATTATATTGGATTCTTATATGGAATGTACAGTTCCAACCATGATATTGAATGTGTATTTATCGATGGGATCTTAAAACATGCTGATATTACGATTGAAAATGTTCCGCAGTTTATTAAAGATCTGAAAGCTATTTCCAAGGAATGCGGCATTGATTTTTACGTAAGTATCAGTGCAGAAAAAGAAGATGTGGCCGGCATCATTGATGATGACTGCTGCTATCTGAATTAATAACACACTCTCCTGCACCCTAAGAGAATCTTGAGAGGTATCACAGGCAGTCCTGATATGGGCTGCCTGCTTTTTGTTTATATTGATAGAACCATTTCATAGATCAGTACGGCTACCGGCATGGTAACGATACAAAACACCACCGACATCACATTAATCACACTAGCATATTTGACATCTTTATCATAAATTTGTGCAAGCTGTGTGATAATTGCTGCCACAGGGGCTGCCACAGCAATCAATACGATTAGCAGAATATATTCCGCATCTACATGCAATCCCATCCGTTCCATGATTCCAAGCCCTATTGCCGATATCCCAGGAATCACTGCCAGACGGATCAGACAGATCAGATATGGCCGTTTCTGCCGAAACACCCATCTAAGATCTATATCACCAATCACCATCCCCACTACCAGCATACTGGCCGGCGTCACCAGACTGCTCATGCTCTCTACACAAGAATCCAGTACTGCGGGGAGCCGGATTCCAGCCAGAAATAAAAAAAGGGCAATCGTCAATGCAATAATGTTGGGACTTAACAGGATCTTCTTAATATCTCTGTGTGCACTTCCTTTTAATACACTGACACCGTGAGTCCAAATCAGGATATTTTGTACCAGCAGAAATGCCGTCGTATAAAAGACCCACTCTTCTCCCAATACTGCTGTCACCAGTGGAATGACCAGATATCCGGCATTGGTATAGATGATGGACGCCTTCTCGATACTGTTCAGTCCAAGGGGATGCTCCAGAATCTTTACCAGAAGAAGCATGAACACATGGGCGGCTGCTGCCGCAAGGACAGCAAGTACCAGTCCTTTTGCCGCCCGTACCGTCAACTCGATCTGAAACGCATGAATCAAGACACAGGGAAAACAGATATAAACCACCAGATTGGACAATACCTTACTGTCCTCTGTCTGAAACAAACCGATTTTTACAATAAAATAGCCGATCGCCATCATCAAAAAGATGACGACGATCTGTTCTGCCAATAAGATACTTAATTCCATTTTCTATGGCTCCTCTTCTGTAGTTTCCAGCGCGGTCACTGTATTCGTCTTAGCTCCTGCCTGGTAGGTTAACGTAACCGTCTGTCCTGGCTCCAGCCGGATCACATCAATCAAATCTACGACTGATACGTCATAGATATGATCCGATCCTTCCAACATCAGATAATAGTGCGACGTCCCTTCAATTACCGCCTGGGCAATTTTAGTGATCGTTCCGGTAACCGTATCCTCCTCTTTTGTTTCTTCCTCTTCCTGTTTGACCCCATTGCTCAATAAAAGCTCTTGATAATTATCTTCACACTGACTGACACTGTCACCTACAGCAACAATCTGATACTGCTGTACATTCACCATCGCATATTTCTTAACCAGCCCCGCGTCATCTTTCAGACAGATAAAATACGTTGGCTCATCCGATATATTCAAAAGCAGCGGGAAGGTGGCTGTATATTTTAGATTCTGCACCTGTCCTTCCGCTGACGACATCGCCGCCGCTTCCGTGGCCCCTTCCACTTCATAGTACTTTGTTTCCATTGTCCTCTGATTGGAGAGCACAAAACCCACGTTTGACTGATCCTGATTGACAGACGTGACACCGGTATACATCCAGACGTCATCATCCAGCGCCAGATAGTTATATCCTTCTGTCGTCTTCAGGCAGTCCTTCTGGCTGAGCACGCTGTTCAAAAATCCATGCTTCAGCGTTCCGTAATAATCAAACAGCTGCACCAAAAGATCTGCAGAATATGCCCGGTCTACCCACTGAGGCACATCCTCAATCTCATAAGTCGTCATCTCTCCATTGATCGCATTACAGATCACGACCTTTCCAACCGTTTCTCCGCCAAATAGTCCGATATCAAACTGCTTCACCGGGGCAATCCAGTAGGGAACTCCATCTTCATCGATCTCAAAGCTAAGATCCCCATAGATATAAGTAGGATGTGCAAACCTTAAATGCCGGTAGATATTCCGGTTCAGATGCTCACTGGTCGTATATTTGATCCCTTCTTTCAAATGCACAAGCTCTGTGGTCTGGCTGGCCATATCAATCTGGATATAAGCCGGAATCCCCTCTGAACGATTCGTAAACCACTTGATAATATTTGCATATTTTAAAGGTGTCACACGGTATGGACGATTCTGATAATTGATCTGACTGTAGATATCATCCACATCAAACTGAGAAACCATATCCACCATACTTCCCATTTTCCGATCTCCCAGAAGCACTGCCGTGTCCCTGTCCAAAATCGGTATCTGATCAAAGGAAAGTTCTTCCACATCTTCGGTAAATTCACCTTCTTCTACTGTCATCAGCTGCTGATATTTTTTTGCATTCACTACAGGCGAAGACAGGAGAGTACCTACAAGATACACGACACCAAGGGCAAGAATCAAAAATCCAAATCCCTTTAGTACCTTATTCTGACGGAATTCACTTCTCTGCGGCCGTTTCCTGACAATATAGGCTGCCGCCAGAACAATCAGCAGAAACAACGCAGAAAACCATGTTCCCGATGAATGGATATTGACTGCCGGCAGCGCAAGATAATAGTAGAGTCCGGCTGCCAGAACCAACACCACAGCGATCAATATCTTTTTTTCTCTTCATGAGCACCTCCGTTAAAATTTATTTCTTCTAAAAGGAACAGTAAATAACAAAAGGAACGGGAATATTTCCAGACGCCCGGCCAACATATCAAAACAAAACACAATCTTGGAAAGCGGCGAAAAGTCTGCAAAGTTTCCCGAAGGTCCTACCTGACTTACTCCAGGCCCTACATTGCCAATCGTGGTCAGGACAGAAGAAAACGTTGTTGCAAAATCAAAATTATCTGCCGATACTATCAAAACAGACACCATCAGGATCATGACATAGGCCATCAGGAACACAAACACCAACCGCAGCACATCATGACTGACCTTCTTTCCATTAATCCGGATAATGTTCACTGATTTCGGATGCATCAGCTGCTGCACCTCCCGACGGATGCTTTTAACGGCCATCAGAAAACGTGACACCTTGATTCCGCCTCCGGTAGAAGAAGCACATGCCCCCACCACCATCAAAAACATCAAAATACTTTGGGACAGCTGCGGCCACTGGACATAATCCGCTGTTGCATATCCTGTCGTCGTAATGATGGAAGCCACCTGAAAGATGGCATATCGAAATGAAGTCAATGGACTGCCATAAAGATCTTGAATATTCCAGGTGATGATCAGTGACGCCACTAGGATGATTCCCAGATACGCCCGAAGCTCCTCATTCTTCCATACTGGTTTAAATTCCCGAAGAAGGAGAAGATAATACAGGCTGAAATTGATCCCAAACAAAATCATGAATACCGTGATGACCCCATCGATATAGACACTGTCAAAATGGGCCACACTAAGCGCATAATTGGAAAATCCTCCTGTTCCAGCCGTTCCAAATGTATGGAGCAGGCTGTCAAACAGATTCATTCCTCCCAATAAAAGAAGGATGACCTGTATCACCGTCAGTCCCAGATACATGCCATACAAAATTCTGGCATTCGTCATCATCTTCGGAGCCAGCTTATCTTTTTCAGGCCCTGGTACCTCTGCACGCATCAATACCATGGAATTCTTATCAAAGGAGGTCAGCACCATAACAAAAACCAGCACGCCCATGCCTCCGATCCAATGGGTAAAGCTCCGCCAGAACAGCATGCCTTGAGGAAGGGCTTCTATGTCTGTAAGGATCGAGGATCCGGTGGTGGTAAACCCGGACACCGTCTCAAACAGCGCATCAATATAATTGGGAATACTCCCGGAAAGTGTAAAGGGAAGCGCGCCAAACATAGACCACAAAATCCAGGCACTGGCCACGATCACCATTCCTTCCTTTCCGTAAATTTCTGAATTGTTTGGCTTCTTAACTCCTGTCAACAGATACACTACTGCAAGGATCGCTGCCGGTATAAGGAAATAAATTCCGTCTGTCTCCCGATAAATCAAGGAAACAAAAGCAGGAAGAAGCAACAGCAGTGCCTCTACGCCCAACATTTTACTGAGTATGTACCGTATCATTTTTGTATTCATAGCCTTTTCTTATGTCCCCTCTATGCTAGTATATCGCTGAATTTATTGATCATCTGATTTGTCGTAACTACCACAACACTATCCCCGACCTCCAGGTGGTCATTACCATTGGGAATAATCACTCTTCGTTTCCGTCCGATGCACGCGATCAGATAATTTTGTTTTGTTGGCAGATCCTTCAAAGGCACATTTGTTATCTCGCATTCTTTCCTGATAATAAACTCCATTGCCTTGACCTTACCGCCCAGCAGCTGATACATGGTCTCCACATTAGCGCTTGCATAGGAATTATTCCGGGCAATGACATAACTCATGATCTCGTCCGCGGTTGCACTCTTTGCCGAAACGATACTGTCAATTCCCATATTTTCTACCATCTGCGCCCTGGAATCCTCATTTACCTTTGCTACGATCTTCGGAACACCGCGGCTTTGGGCAAACAATCCAAGAATAATGTTCTCCTCATCCATACCGGTCAGCGCTACGAACGCATTACACTCATCCAGTCCTTCCTCGATCAGGAGTTCCTGGTCGGTGGCATCTCCGCAGATTACAGTCGCTTTTGGAAGAAGCTCGCACAGCTCCTCACAACGCTCCTGCTTTTTTTCAATGATTTTGACTTGTCTTCCGGCCTGAAGAAGCTGGGTCGTCAGATAGTAACACATGTTGCCGCCGCCACAGATCAATACCTTTCTGACCTTTTCATTCTTCTTGCCCAGAGATTTGAAAAAGCTTTCCAGATCCTGATGACCGGCCGCGATATGCATCTTATCTCCAGCCTCCAATACAAAATCTCCATCTGGGATATAAATTTTTTCTCCCCTCTTCACCGCACATACCAAAATCTTGATCTGATACTTGCGGTAAAGCTCTGCCAAAGACATACCGATGATCCTGCTGTCATCCTTTAATTTAAATTCTACCAGCTCCACACGGCCCTTCATGAAAGTCTCCACCTTACTGGTCGCCGGGAACAAAAGGACTCTGGCCACCTCATTGGCAGCGGCCAGTTCAGGATTGACCGCCATACTCAGATGAAGATCCTCCTTTAAAATCCCGATCTGGCGATAATACAAAGGATTACGGACTCTGGCGATGGTATGCCTTGCCCCCAGCCTCTTTGCAATCAGACAGCTTAACATATTTAACTCATCTGTAGATGCACAGGCAATCACCAGATCCGCATGAGGAACATCCGCCTGCTTCTGAACTTCGATATCAACACCGTTTCCTGTAATACAGTAAATGTCCAGCTGGTTCAGAGCTTCCTTCAGTTTTCCCGCATTCTGATCGATCAAAATAATGTCATAGCCTTCTTCCGATAACTGAGACGTCAGCTTATGACCGACTTTTCCGTCTCCAATGATTACTATTTTCATCTCTTTTTCCTCTTCTAAAAAAATTAATTGTTGACATAACTGATAATGCGGAGCAAAAGAAGCGTTTTCGTAATCTGAATGCGCTCTGCCCCACAGTAAAGAGATTATAGCACTTTTATTGTAAGAAAAAAAGCCCTTTCAGGCTTTTCTTCTGTATATTAATTTTTCGCTAAAATTGGGACTTTACAAAGATTCTATGCATCCGCTTCAGCCCGTTTTTTAATCTCTGCCTCCTGTACGTCTGAGGGAGCCTGTTCATAACGGGCAAACTCATAAGAATAGGTGCCTCTTCCTCCGGTCATAGACCGAAGAACCGTACAGTACCCAAACAGTCCGGTCATCGGAATATCTGCAACAATCTCCTGGCATCCTCCGGATACTGGATTCATTCCCAGCACACGTCCGCGGCGCTTGTTCAGATCTCCCATTACATCACCAGTATAATCATCGGGAACCACCACTTTCACAGATGCAATCGGCTCCAGAAGAATCGGACCTGCCTCCATAAAACCTTTCTTAAAGGCCTGGATAGTGGCCGTCTTAAACGCCATTTCAGAGGAGTCTACCGGGTGATAAGATCCATCGTACAACGTCGCTTTCACACCAACCACCGGATATCCGGCCAAAGGTCCCTTTTGAACAGATTCCTGAAGCCCCTTTTCTACTGCCGGGAAATAATTCTTCGGAACAGCTCCCCCTACAACAGTCTCCTCAAATACATAAGGGGTCTCCAAATCTCCTGACGGCTCAAATGTCATCTTAACATGGCCATACTGTCCATGTCCGCCAGACTGCTTTTTGTACTTGGTATCCACGTCTGCTTTCTTTTTGATAGTCTCACGGAAGGCAACCTTTGGAGTCTCCAGCGTCACTTCACATTTATAACGTTCTGCAAGTTTGCTGACGGCAACCTCCAGATGCTGATCTCCCATTCCATAGATCAAAGACTGGCGGTTCTCACTGTCATTGATTGCCTTCAAGGTTACATCCTCTGCCATCATCTTCTGCAGAGCCTGGGACACCTTATCCTCATCTCCTTTATTTTTGGTCACATATCTCATGTATGTATAAGGCTTGGAGTATTCTGTTCTTCCATATAATACAGGAGTCGTCTTGGTAGACAGAGTATCCCCGGTCTTCGTATTGGCAAGCTTTCCAATCGCCCCGATGTCTCCGGCAAACAGTTCGCTGACCTCTACTGGTTTATTTCCAATCATTGTATAAATCTTTCCAAGTTTTTCATCCGTTTCAGAATCTGCATTATACAGAACATCCTCTCCTTTCAGTACACCGGAGCATACCTTGATGAAAGAATATTTTCCAATAAACGGATCTACCATCGTCTTAAACACATAAGCAGTCTTGGCCTTGGAGAAATCGTAATCAGCCTCATAGATCTCGTTAGTCTTACGATTAATCCCTGCACACTCTCTCCAGTCCGGGCTCGGGAAAAATCTGACGATGTCCGACAAAAGATTGGCAACTCCCTGGGCCTGGATGTTAGATCCCATGGCTACCGGCACGATGGATCCTTCCATTACTTCCGTCCTCATAGCTGCTCGAATCTCTTCAACTGAAAACTCTTCTCCGGCAAAATACCGCTCCATAAATTCATCACTGGTCTCTGCAACTGCCTCCAGAAGTTTTTCACGGTAAATCTCAAGATTCGGCTTACAGTAATCCGGAATCTCACACTCTTCCCTCTGCCCGATTCCCGTGTAACGGCGTCCGGCGTTCTTAATAACGTTAACATATCCTACCAGCTTTTCATTCTCACGGATCGGCTGGAAATGAGGTGCGATCACCTTTCCATAGCGGTCCGTCAGATCTTGTACCACCTGACGGAAGCTTGCGTCATCCACGTCCATCTCCGTCACATAAACCATACGAGGCAGATTATACTTATTGCAAAGCTCCCATGCCTTCTCAGTCCCGACTTCCACACCTGCTTTCCCTGAGACAACAATGACAGCTGCATCAGCCACGCTGACTGCTTCTTCCACTTCTCCGACAAAATCAAAATATCCCGGCGTATCCAAAACATTGATCTTGGCTTTTTCCCACTCGATAGGCACCAGAGTAGTACTGATCGAAAACTCACGCTTCTGCTCCTCTTTATCAAAATCGCTGATCGTATTTTTGTCCGTAACCTTACCCATACGATTTGTGGCTCCGGATACATAGGCCATCGCTTCTACAAGACTGGTCTTTCCGCATCCGCCATGTCCCAGCAGGACCACGTTTCTAATTTCATCCGTTCTGTAAACCTTCATATTGTGCTGCCTCCTTATTTGGTAAAATCTCATGTGTATATTGTACTAAAAATCCACTCACATTACAACTCTTTTATGCATTATTTACAACCGACGTCACTTCCTTGCTTTAAAGCGTCAAAGGATTGACAAATCCAAGGCAGAAAGGTTACAATATTTCCTGTAAAAGGCAAGGAAAGGAAGACTTTTTGATTATGAAACAAAAAATTGGTTTTATCGGTCTTGGACTAATCGGCGGTTCCCTCGCCAAAGCCATCCGCCAGTATGATCCGGATATTGAGATCGTTGCATTTGATAAGAATAAAGAGACACTGGCCCTGGCCACTCAGGAATCGGTCATCGACGTTGCTGCCACCACCATCGATGATAACTTTTTTCACTGCCGTTATCTGTTCCTGTGTGCCCCCGTGTCCTGTAACACAGCCTATTTAAAACAACTGGTCCGCTATCTGGATAAAGACTGCATCCTGACGGATGTAGGAAGTGTGAAATCCAAGATTCATCAGGAGGTTGAACGCCTGGGTATTGCCGCTTCCTTTATCGGCGGCCACCCCATGGCAGGATCGGAAAAGAGCGGTTATGCTAATTCGAAAGCTATGCTTCTGGAAAATGCATACTACGTGCTGACACCGACAGATAAAGTTCCCAAGGAAAAAATCGCGGCTTACTCAGAATTTGTCCGACACCTAAAGGCTCTGCCCATTTTACTGGATGCAGCAACCCATGACTATGTAACCGGCACCATCAGCCATCTTCCCCATATCATCGCTGCCAGTCTGGTAGAGCTGGTTAAAGATACCGATACAAAGGATGAACTGATGAAAAGCCTTGCGGCCGGCGGCTTTAAAGACCTGACCAGAATTGCCTCCTCCTCTCCTACCATGTGGCAGCATATCTGCACGCAAAATAAGGATAATCTTACCAAAATTCTGGATGCATACATCGATTCATTAAAAACAGCCAGAGATCGGATTTCCTCTGGAGACGGGCAATGGGTCTATCAATTATTTGACTCCTCCCGAAGTTATCGGAATTCCATATCTGATATTTCATCCGGCCCGATCAAGAAGGCTTACGCCGTCTACTGCGACATCATCGATGAAGCCGGTGGAATCGCTGCAATTGCTACGATTCTTGCATCCAATGGAATTAATATTAAAAATATTGGCATCGTCCACAACCGAGAATTTGAAGAAGGGGTTCTGCGCATCGAGTTCTATGAAGAAGCCGCGTCAAAAAAAGCGGCCGGACTGCTGCAGAAATTCAGGTATATTGTATATGAACGTTAAAGAAATTTATCCAGCAAAAAAACTTCAAGGAGAGGTTCTGATTCCTGGTGATAAATCGATTTCCCATCGTGCCGTTATGCTGGGAGCTATCGCAAAAGGGATGACAGAAGTCTCCCATTTTCTAAGTGGCGCAGACTGCCTGTCCACCATCCATTGTTTCCAGAAAATGGGGATCAAAATCGAACAATCTGATACGCATGTGCTGATATATGGCCAGGGCTTACATGGGCTGCAATCACCTAAGGGTATTCTAGACACCGGAAACAGCGGAACTACTACCCGGCTGATCAGCGGTATCCTGTCAGGTCAGCCCTTTTCTTGTGTTCTTTCTGGAGACGACTCCTTAAATTCCCGCCCTATGAAACGCATCATGGAGCCTTTGAATCGAATGGGTGCACATGTTTCCAGTATCCAGGATAATGGCTGCGCTCCTCTTCGCATTGATCCGGGGGTGCTTCACGGGATCCATTATGTCTCACCGGTAGCTTCTGCCCAGGTCAAATCGGCAGTGCTTCTGGCGGGGCTTTATGCTGACACCCCTACTTCTGTTACGGAACCGTCTCTTTCCAGAAACCATACAGAACTGATGCTTAAAAGCTTCGGCGCTGACCTGTCTTCTGTCATCCATGAAGGCGGAAACGCCACAGCCAGCATACATCCATGTAAAGAATTATACGGACAGAAAATCCTTGTTCCCGGCGACATCTCTTCTGCCGCCTACTTCATTGCTGCTGGTCTTCTTGTCCCCGGCTCACAGATACTGGTGAAAAATGTAGGAATCAATCCAACCAGAGCCGGATTTTTAGAAGTATGCCAGAAAATGGGTGCAAAACTTACCTTTTTAAACCGTTCTGTCCAAGGTGGTGAGGAAATGGCAGATCTTTTGGTCACCTCACATCCCCTAAACGGAACCACCATTGAAGGATCTCTGATTCCCACCCTCATAGACGAGATACCGGTCATTGCCGTCATGGCGGCCTTTGCGAAAGGTACTACCATAATCCGGAACGCCTCCGAACTGAAAGTCAAAGAGACAAACCGGATTGATACTGTCACAGAAAACCTAACAGCTATGGGAGGAGATATCACTCCGACAGAAGATGGCATGATTATAAAGGGAACCGGAGGCCTAAAAGGTGCCCAGATCCACAGCCATCTAGACCATCGGATTGCAATGGCATTTGCCATCGCTGCACTGGCCGCAGAAGGGTCCACCAAGATCCTGAACAGCCGGTGTATTGATGTCTCCTACCAGGGATTGATCAACTCGCTGGGTGAATA
>JAHYZZ010000024.1 GCA_019424135.1 Lachnospiraceae bacterium | reverse complement strand
GTCGGGAACCGAACCCGTTATCAATCAGGAGTGTATGTTAGTACATGAGAAAAGTGGACGATTCGTCAATTTGAGTGGTACCGCGATGATATGATAATATTACCGCCTCAAACGTGGAGTTTGAGGCGGTTTCTTTTTTTTTCGGGAAGACACTCAAAGCATTTTCTCTTCTAACAATTTGCGGCCGCTGGCAGATGCGGACGAATTAAGAAAGAAAAGAGGAGATAAAATTATGAAGAAGAAATTAGTAGCAGGATTTTTGACAACAGCAATGGTAACAGTGATGGCAGCAGGATGCAGCGGAGGCTCCGGGTCGTCAGACAGCGGAGAACAGGACAGCTATACCATTGGAATTGAACAGTTCGCGGAGCACGGTTCGCTGGACAACTGTCGGGAAGGCTTCCTGGCAGGTCTGGAAGATGAGGGCATTGTAGAAGGAGAAAATCTGAAAGTAGACTATCAGAATGCCGCATCAGACATGGGAACGGCAGGACAGATCTCAAACAGTTTCGTGTCCGACGGTGTGGATTTGATCTGTGCTATTGCAACGCCGAGTGCGCAGAGCGCATACAATGCCGCAATGGATTCGGATATTCCAGTGGTGTATACGGCGGTTACGGATCCGGAGAGCGCAGAACTGACTGATAAGGATGGGATGCCGGTAGGAGAAGTAACAGGGACATCAGATAAACTGCCGATTGAAGAGCAGCTTCAGATGATGAGGGAGATTCTTCCAGATGCCAAGACTCTGGGGATCATGTATACGACCAGCGAGGCGAATTCTATTTCCGCGATTGAAGAATATGAAGAATTGGCAGGAGATTATGGATTTGAACTGGTGACTACCGGTATTTCTACGACTGCAGATGTTTCACTGGCTGCTGACGATTTATTAAGTAAAGTAGATTGTATTACAAATCTGACAGATAATACGGTTGTGGCTTCGCTTCCGACGATCCTTGAGAAAGCAAATGAGAAAAACATTCCGGTTTTTGGAAGTGAAATCGAACAGGTGAAAATCGGATGTCTTGCAGCTGAGGGAATCGATTATCTTGCACTGGGAGAGCAGACTGGAAAAATGGCAGCACAGATTCTGAAGGGGGAAAAAGAAGCATCCGAGATGCCCTGTGAAGTTATTACAGAGCCGGGCTTTTATGTAAATAATAAAGTGGCGGAAAATCTGGGAATCACGATTCCAGACGATCTGGCATCCTCTGCAGTGGAAAGTTTTGATGATATCACGGCAGAGTAATAGATAGGGAGGCATTTTCATGAGTTTTTTCATTACGATACTGGAACAGGGGCTGATATATGGAGTTTTGGCTCTTGGCGTATATATCACATATAAAATCCTGGATTTTCCGGATCTGACGGTTGACGGAAGTTTTCCGCTGGGAGCAGCTGTGACGGCTGCGTTGATCACACGGGGAATGAATCCATATCTAACGCTGCTGATTTCATTTCTGGTTGGTGTATTGGCAGGCGTATGTACAGGACTGATCCATGTAAAAGGCAAGGTAAGGGATCTGTTGTCCGGGATTATTATGATGACGGCGCTTTGGTCGATCAATCTGTATATTGCAGGAACATCCAATGTCCCTTTGTTTTCTCAAAAGACAATCTTTAAGAATGATTTCCTTGAAAATGTCATTCCGGAAGCAATGTCAAAATATACAACACTGTTGTTAATTCTGATCTTGACTGTTATCTGCAAGGTGCTGTTGGATCTATATCTGAAGACCAAATCCGGATTCCTTTTGCGTGCAGTAGGCGATAATCCGGTGCTGGTAACTTCACTGGCAAAGGATCAGGGAAATGTAAAAATCTTGGGACTTGCCATCTCAAATGGACTGGTTTCCTTGGCAGGGTGTGTGTTTGCGCAGGAAGAGCGTGTGTTTGAAATCTCTATGGGAACGGGTGCGATCGTGATTGGTCTTGCCAGTGTGATTATCGGAACCAGTTTGTTTAAAAAAGTGACGTTTTTGAAGGCAACAACGGCTGTACTGATTGGATCAGTCATCTATAAAGCTTGTGTGGCAATCGCACTTAGGAACTTTGAACCGCAGGCTATGAAGCTGATCACAGCGGTATTATTCCTGATTATTTTGATCATCAGCATGGAAAGAAAGAAGAAGGTGGCAGGAAATGCTTGAGTTAAAAGGAATTCATAAATATTATAATCCGGGTACAGTCAATGAGATGTGCCTGTTCCAGAATTTTAATCTGAAGATTGACCAGGGAGAATTTCTTTCAGTCGTTGGAAGTAACGGATCGGGGAAGACTTCTATGTTGAATATCATCTGTGGAAGTATTCCGGCAGAGTCCGGACAGATTTTCATCAATGGGAAAGATATTACAAAAGAAAAAGAGTTCCAGCGAAATGCCAGAATCGGTCGCGTCTATCAGAATCCGGCTATGGGGACCTGCCCGTCAATGACAATTCTGGAAAATATGTCTTTGGCTGATAATAAAGGAAAGATCTATGGATTAGGAAGGGGAACTAACCGTGCCCGTATCGATGTATACCGGGAGCAGCTTCGGCAGCTGAACCTGGGACTGGAAGACAAACTGGATGTAAAGGTGGGCGCACTTTCTGGCGGCCAGCGTCAGGCCATGGCTCTTTTGATGTCCACAATGACACCCATTGAATTCTTGATTTTAGATGAACATACTGCTGCTTTGGATCCCAAAACGGCAGAGTTGATCATGGAATTGACGGATAAGATCGTGAAAGAAAAAAAACTGACGACAATCATGGTGACGCATAATTTACGATATGCGGTGGATTACGGAAACCGTCTGATCATGATGCATGAAGGAGAGGTCATACTGGACAAAAGGGGAGAAGAAAAGAAGAGACTGTCTGTAGAAGACATTCTGACTCTTTTCAATGAGATCAGTATTGAATGTGGAAATTAATTAGGAGTGACAGATATGGCAAAAAGAATCGCCAAGTTTGAAAAGGTAAGTTTTGAGCAGTTCCGGAAGGGATTTGAAGATTCCTTTGGGCTGGTGGAAAAGGATAAACTGCAAAAGATATACGAAGAGATCAGGATTCCCAAGAGAGCGACTGCCGGTTCTGCGGGATATGACTTCTATTCCCCGGTTTCCCTGGCCATTCGTCCGGGAGAAACGGTTAAGATTCCCACCGGAATCCGTGTGAAAATGGATCAGGATTGGGTGCTGAAATGTTATCCGAGAAGTGGTCTTGGATTTAAGTACCGTCTCCAGCTGAATAATACAGTGGGTATTATTGACAGTGACTACTATGGATCGGATAATGAAGGACATATTTTTGCAAAACTGACCAATGACAGCAGAGAAGGAAAAGTAGTAGAGCTGGAAGCCGGCACCGGTTTTATGCAGGGAATCTTTGTGGAGTATGGGATTACCATAGACGATGATGCTGATGGCATCCGAAACGGGGGCTTTGGAAGCACAACAAGTAAATAGAGCAAAAGGGACAGCAGGTGTGCTGTCCTTTTTTATGTATAATTTTTATGTTTTCGGTTATTCTATTCTACAGGAAAAAAAGATGGAGGATAATTGAACGATGCCGGAGAAAAATGAGATGCAGCAACAGAAAATCACTGCTTCCAGGGAAGAGAATACTGCTTATATGAATCAGATTCTTCCAGTAAAAGAGAGTTTTGATCTGATCCAGAGAGATATGGTAATTGGAGGGAAGATGGCGTCTTTTTATTTTATTGACGGATTTACCAAGGACGAGGTTATGCTGAAGGTGATGGATTCGATGATGAAGGTAAAAGAAGATGAAATGCCGGCGGATTCTGCACAGTTTATCAGAATCTGTCTTCCCTATGTGGAAGTAGAGTTGTTGGAGGACTTTGATTCGGTGCTGCGAAACGTATTGTCTGGCGTTACCTGCCTTTTTATCGACGGATACGAAGGATGTATTGCTATCGACTGCCGCACATATCCGGCAAGAAGTGTGGACGAGCCGTCGAAAGATAAATCGTTACGGGGATCCAGAGACGGGTTTGTAGAGACGATTGTATTTAATACGGCATTGATGCGAAGAAGAATCCGGGATCCTCATCTGATTATGGAAATGCAGGAGGTAGGGGAAAGTTCGCGGACAGATGTGGCAGTGTGTTATATGAGTGACCGGGTGGACCGGGCTCTTCTTGAAAATGTGACTAGAAGGATTCGCCAGATCAAGGTAGGAGATCTTCGCATGAATCAACAGAGTCTGGCAGAGTGTCTGTTCCGCCGCAAATGGTATAATCCATTTCCGAAATTTAAATATACAGAGCGTCCCGATACGGCAGCTGCCTGTCTTCTGGAGGGAAAGGTAGTAATCTTGGTGGATAATTCGCCGTCAGCCATGATTCTTCCTACTTCTATCTTTGACATCATTGAAGAAGCAAATGATTATTATTTTCCGACGCTAACCAATGTATATTTAAAAATTGCCAGAGGACTGATTACGCTGATGACGGTTTTTCTGACGCCGGTCTTTTTGCTTTTTATGCAGAATTTAAATTGGCTTCCAGAATCATTTGCCTTTGTGGCTGTAAAAGATACGGTCAATATTCCTTTGATTTTTCAGCTTTTGATGTTGGAAATAGCTATCGATGGCCTGCGGCTTGCAGCCATGAGTACACCCAGTATGCTAAGTACGCCTCTAAGTGTTATTGCAGGTTTGGTTATGGGAGAATTTTCTGTTAAATCAGGATGGTTTAACAGTGAAGTGATGTTGTATATGGCCTTTGTGGCTGTTGCCAATTATACTCAGCCCAATTTTGAACTGGGATATGCATTGAAATTTATGCGTCTGGTGCTGTTGGTTTTGACTGCATTGTTTAACTGGGGCGGATTTGTGGCCGGGTGTGTAATTGTCTTGTGCAGCATTTGTTTTAACAAGACTTTATCAGGACGGAATTATCTGAATGTAAAATTGAATTGAAAAGAGAATGGTGATATAATAGGGAAGAAAAATAGAAAGTACCATAAGGAGGATTCTATGAGCGAATATGTAATTACGGTGAACAGTACAGTGGATTTGCCAAAAGAGTGGCTGGAGGAACGACATGTACCGGTGTTCCCTTTAAAATATACGATAGAAGATCAGACCTATGAAGATATGAGCGGGTTGTCATCTAAGGAATTCTTTCAGAAGCTGAGGGAAGGAAAGATGGCAGTCACCACTCAGATTAATCCAGAACAGGCAAAGGAAGAGTTTGAACCATTATTGAAAGATGGAAAAGACATTCTTCATTTAGGATTTTCTTCTGGGCTCAGCGGCACGTATAACAGTATGCGTATTGCGGCAGAGGAGTTAAGGGAACAGTATCCGGACCGAAAGCTTATCGTGATTGATACCCTCTGCGCTTGCCTGGGTGAAGGACTGCTTTTATACTATGCATTGAAGAAAAAGAGTGAAGGCATGGGAATCGATGAGCTGGCAAAGTGGGTAGAAGAGAATAAATTACATATTTGCCATAACGTGACAGTGGATGATTTGAATCATCTGCACAGAGGCGGACGTATCTCTAAGGCGACGGCTGTTGTGGGGACGATGGTAAAGATCAAACCGATCATTCATATGGATAATCAAGGGAAGCTTCAGGTAATCGGTAAAGAGCGGGGAAGAAAAAAATCTTTGAACAAGATTGTCGAAATGTCGGCAGAACAGGCAAAAGGATGGGAAAATGACATCATCATGATTACCCATGGAGACTGCCTGGAGGATGCCGAATATGTGGCGAAGCTGGTGCGTGAGAGAATGGGAATTGACAACATTTTGATTAATAATATCGGAACTGTGATCGGAAGTCATACCGGCCCAGGCGTTGTGGCCGTATTTTGTATGGGCAGTCACCGGTAAACCAGTGCAGGAGAAAGAAGAGGTGCCGGATGAAAAAGGAATTAAAGATTGACCCAAAGATGAAGGAGCTTTGGCCGGATACAAGGGTAGGCTGTTTTTTATATCGGGTCAATGTAGAAAAGAAAAACGAAGAAATGTGGAAATATTTGAAAAAAGACATTTTCAAGAAAGTGAAAGATGAGATTTTTGATTATGGAATGGGAGATATTCCGAATATTAAAGAGTCGCGGATGGCCTATAAGTCTTTCGGAAAGGATCCCAGTCGTTACCGGGTATCATCAGAGGCGTTGATTCGGAGGATTGGTCAGGGGAAGGGCCTTTATGAAGTTAATACGGTAGTGGATGCAAATAACCTGATTTCTATTGAATCCGGTTTTTCTGTAGGGTCTTATGATACTGGTCATCTGGGAGAGCATTTGGTTTTTCGCACTGGACATATGGGAGAAACTTATCAGGGAATTGGAAAAGATCAGGTCAATATCGAAGCACTTCCTGTTCTTGCAGATGAGGAGGGGGCAGTCGGAAGCTCTACCAGCGACTCCAGGAGGGCGATGATCACGGAAGATACGAAAGAAGTATTGACTTTGATTTACTGCTTTTCCGACAGGAAAGAACTTGAAAAAGCTATGGAATATGGGAAAAAGTATCTGGAACAGTATGCCGGAGCAAAAGAAATGGAAAGCTGGATTGCAGAATAACGGCTTTTTTATTGGGGACGGGGGATTTTTTAAAATTCCCCGTCCCCAATGTGTGTAAAATCTTTTTACAAAAAAAGTGGTTGACATTTCTAGGTAAGAAAGATAGTATAATGATGTTAGTTAGCGAACTGTTAGCAAGCGAACAAAACAGAGGTGGTGGTTATATGGGAGATGATGCAGGAAAGTGGATCAGTCGAGTATCACACCAGTTAAAGAGACAGATGCTATGGCGGAATGAGCCGGACGATCTTACAATTTTGCAGAAGCGTATTCTGCATTTTATTTTGTTTGAGACTCTGAAGAAAGAGCTGTTTCAAAAGGATCTGGAAGAAGAGTTTAAAGTACGAAGGTCTACTGCCACAGGCATTCTTCAGCTGCTGGAAAAAAAGGGGTATCTGTATCGAGAGCCGGTAAAGGAGGACGCCAGACTCAAGAGAATTGTTCCGACTGACAAGGCGGTTTGCCTACGGCATCAGCTGCTGTCTGCGATTGAAAACGCGGAGGAGCGGATCCAGGAAGGAATCTCGCAAGAGGATATGGAGGTGTTCATGCGAGTTTTGAAGCAGATCTCTTCGAATCTGGCATCTTTTGAGGAGGAAAAGAATGAAGAGAAAAAAACAGGAAAGGATAGGGAAGACTGATGAATCGAAAGTTGTTACAGTCGGTACGGGAATATAAAAAGCAGGCTTTTATCGCGCCGCTTCTGGTGGCTTTGGAAGTACTGATGGAAGTGCTGATTCCGCTTCTGATGGCGAATATCATTGATGTTGGCATCAAGAACGGAGACATGGGGTATATCATAAAAACAGGAGTCCTGTTGGTTTTGATGGCGATGCTGGCATTATTTTTTGGTGCAAAGGCCGGACAGGTGGCTGCAGTGGGTGCGGCTGGCTATGCCAAGAACTTAAGAAAAGATATCTTTTATAAGATACAGGATTTTTCTTTTGGAAATATTGATCATTTTTCAACTTCTAGTCTGGTGACCAGACTGACGACGGATATCACGAATGTGCAGATGGCATTTATGTTCTCCATCCGTATGCTGGCAAGAGCTCCGATTATGGTTGTTTTATCATGGATCATGACGGCAACGATCAATCTGGAGATCGCATTCCTGATGCTTGTTACGATACCGATTCTTGGCGGAGCACTCATTTTTATTGCCAAGAAAGCACATCCGCATTTTATTGCCGTATTTGATGAATATGATGTGCTCAACAATACGGTGCAGGAAAACGTGAATGCTGCCCGTGTGGTAAAGGCATATGTCCGTGAGGATTATGAGAATAAAAAGTTTAACAAGATTTCCTTAAAGGTATTTGAGCTGTTTACAAAGGCGGAAAAGATAGTTGCATGGAACTCTCCAGTCATGCAGTTTGTCATGTATATCGTAGTTTTGTGTCTGGTACTGATCGGAGGAGAAAGCATCATTTCCGGAGACATGCAGACAGGAGAACTGACCAGTATTATGGTTTATGCCATGCAGATATTAATGTCCCTTATGATCGTTACATTTGTGTTTGTACAGATTATGATCGCTGAGGCATCCTCCGATCGTATTCGTGAGGTGTTGGAGGAAGTGCCGGAGATGGAAAATGTTCCAGATGCGCTGACGGAAGTGCCGAATGGGGACATTGATTTTGAACATGTAGATTTCAGTTATGCTGGAGAAGGTGGCAATCTTTCGTTGAAAGATGTCAATCTTCACATTAAGAGCGGGCAGATCGTTGGGATTATCGGCGGAACCGGAAGTGCGAAGTCTACACTGGTACAGCTGATTCCCCGACTTTATGATGTGGTAGGCGGATGTGTAAAAGTAGGCGGTACAGATGTACGAAAATACAATCTGGAGGCTTTGCGGAACCAGGTATCCATGGTGCTCCAGAAAAATGTCCTGTTTACTGGAAGCATTTATGAAAATATCCGTTGGGGAGATGAGGAAGCCAGCGATGAAGAAGTGCAGAGAGTCTGTCGGCTGGCTCAGGCTGACGGATTTGTCAGAGAGTTTCCGGCCGGTTATCATACGATGATCGTAGAGGGGGGAAATAATGTATCCGGAGGTCAGAAACAGAGACTGTGTATTGCCAGAGCCCTTCTAAAGAAGCCGAAGATCCTGATTCTGGATGATTCTACCAGTGCAGTAGATACCAGGACGGATGCGCTGATTCGTCAGGCATTTCGTGAGGAAATTCCAGATACGACAAAGATTATTATTGCCCAGAGAATTTCATCCGTAGAAGACGCAGATATGATCATTGTCATGGATAATGGAAAAATTGATGGAATCGGAACCTCTGAAGAACTTCTGAAAACGAATAAGATTTATCAGGAAGTGTATGAATCACAGATGAAGGGAGGAGAGCAAGATGAGTAATCAGGGAAAACCTAAAGTTACGAAAAGCACGCTGAAAACGGCGAAACGTTTACTTGGTTATGTGACCAGTGTTTATAAAGTACAGTTTATTCTGGTGCTAATCTGTATCTTGATCAGTTCAGTTGCCAGCATTTCCGTGTCTTTGTCTCTTCGATTTTTGCTGGATGATTACATCATTCCATTGATTGGAAATCAGAATCCGGATTATACAGAACTATATCGGGCACTGACTGTTTTGGCATGTATATTTCTGGCCGGAGTGGTGGCTACCTTTTTATATACAAGACTGATGGTTGTGATCGGGCAGGGCGTCCTGAAGAGGGTAAGGGATGAGATGTTTGAACACATGCAGAAACTGCCGATTCGATATTTTGACCAGAATACCAATGGTTCAATCATGAGTTTGTATACCAATGATACGGATACGCTTCGTATGATGATCAACCAGTCCATCCCACAGGTGCTGATGTCGGCGTTTACTATTATCGTGACCTTTATCGCCATGCTGGCCTTAAGTCCGATTTTGACGATTCTTGCGGTTGTGATGATTGGACTGATGATTCTGGTGTCCAGGTTTATCGGGGGAAACAGTGGAAAATACTTTGTCCGTCAGCAGATTGACCTTGCGAATATTACTGGATTCGTGGAGGAGCGGATGAATGGACAAAGAGTGGTGAAGGTGTTTAATCACGAAAAAAAATCAAAGCAGGAATTTGACGCACTGAACGAGAAGTTATATGAAAGTGCAGCGAATGCCCATACATTTGCCAGTGTGATGGGACCTATTATCGGAAATATCGGAAACTTGTTCTTTGTACTGACGGCTGTGCTTGGAGGATTCCTTTCTGTTATGGGAATCGGAAATATTACACTTGGTATTATGGCTTCTTATTTGCAGTTCACTAAAAGTTTCACTCAGCCGTTTATGCAGGTGGCACAGCAGTTTAACTCTATTGTCATGGCTCTTGCCGGGGCAGAACGGATCTTTGGTCTGATGGATGAGGAGCCGGAGACAGATGAAGGGTATGTTACGTTGGTCAATGCAAAGAAAGATGAACATGGAGAAATCATAGAGTGCGAAGAACGTACCGGAATGTGGGCTTGGAAGCATCCGCATCAGTCAGACGGGACAGTGACCTATACTGAACTGAAGGGAGACGTAAGATTCTATGATATGTCTTTTGGCTATGAGCCTGATCACGTGGTGCTTCACGACTTGACACTATATGCGAAGCCGGGACAGAAGCTGGCTTTTGTCGGCTCTACCGGAGCCGGAAAGACGACGATTACCAACCTGATTAACCGATTCTACGATGTACAGGATGGAAAGATCCGTTATGACGGCATCAATATCAATAAGATCAAAAAAGCGGATCTGCGTCATTCTCTTGGCATCGTTTTGCAGGATACTCACCTGTTTACCGGGACGATTATGGAGAATATCCGTTATGGAAAGCTGGAAGCAACAGATGAAGAGGTCTACAGTGCGGCGAAACTTGCTTATGCAGATCAGTTTATCAAGATGCTGCCAAAGGGCTATGATACGATGCTAAGTGGAGACGGGGAAGAACTTTCTCAGGGGCAAAGACAGCTTCTTGCTATCGCAAGGGCGGCCATTGCAGATCCGCCGGTGCTGATTCTAGACGAGGCAACCTCCAGTATTGATACAAGAACGGAGCGTATCGTCCAGCAGGGTATGGATAACCTGATGAAGGGACGGACTGTATTCGTGATTGCCCACAGGCTTTCCACGATCCGTAACAGTGATGCGATTATGGTATTGGAGCATGGAAGGATTATTGAAAGAGGGGATCATGAAGATCTGATCGCTCAGAGAGGAACTTATTATCAGCTATATACCGGAAAACTGGAGCTGTCATAAGACTTTTATATTTGATAGAAAAACCTGCGGACATATGCCGCAGGTTTTTTAGCTTAAAGATATTTCTAAAGAGTGAACCAACCCATGGCATTGGCTACTGAGCTTACCAGGATCAGGATCAGAAAGACAGGAGTGACCCATTTGATCATGATGTTGAATAGTTTTTCTCCCGCAAACTTTCCATTGGTGATGCGAACCTCTTCTGAGATACTTTTTGGTCCGATGAAGAAGCCAACAAAGATACAGGTGAAAAAAGCTACAATAGGCATCAGTACACTGTTGCTGACAAAGTCCATGATATCCAGGATGGTCATACCAGTCCATGTGATAAAGGACAACGGTCCAAAACCAAGGGAGGATGGAATCCCCAGGACCAATGACATTACAGCCACGAACAGGCAGGCATGTCTGCGCGCCCAGTGGAATTTATCCTGAAAAATGGATACAATCGTTTCCATCAGGGAGATGGAAGAGGTCAGTGCCGCGAAGATTACCAGCAGGAAAAAGGCTGCACCAACGGCATTGCCAAAGTGCATGGTGTCAAAAACCTTTGGAAGGATCACAAACATCAGGCTTGGACCGCTTTTTAAAATCTTTGGATCTCCGCCGGAAAAGACGAATACTGCAGGAATAACCATCAAACCTGCCAGAAAAGCTATGGCCGTGTCAAAAATCTCAATCTGTCGTACAGAGCTTTCCAGATTTGTATCTTTGCGCATATAGGAGCCGTAGGTAACCATGATGCCCATGGCTAAAGACATAGAGTAAAAGAGCTGTCCCATGGCTGCCAGAATTGTCTTAGCCGAAACGTCGCTCATATGAGGCTCTACATAATAGGCGAAACCGTCCAGGGCCCCATCCATGGTCAGGCAATAGATGGAAATACCAATGGCCAAAATGACCAGCACAGGCATTAAAAACTTGCTCACCTTTTCGATGCCTTTCTCCACTCCGAAAAGAACGATGACAGCGGTGATGCCAAGGAAAATTAGGAACCAGCCAAGTGGCTCAAAAGTATTGCTTACAAAACCAGTAAAATAGTCATCTCCTGCGGCAGAAGAGACGTTTCCAGACAGGAAGACAAAAAAGTATTTGATGACCCATCCGCCGATCACAGAATAATAAGGGAAGATGATGATTGGCACCAGAGCTGCCAGGATCCCCAGGAAACCAAAACGGGAATCCAGGGATTTGAAGGCGCCGATGGCGCTAAGACCTGTCTTTCGCCCGATGGCAACTTCGGCGATCATCAGTGAAAATCCAAATGTGACAGCCAAGATCAGATAGATAAGAAGAAATGTACCGCCCCCATATTGTGCCGCAAGGTATGGGAAACGCCAGATGTTTCCAAGACCTACGGCAGAACCGGCAGCTGCAAGGACAAAACCAAGTTTGCCGGAAAAACTGCTTCTGTTTTTCATTTGTGAAATCCTCCTCAATGAATTTATATACGTGTTTTTCATTATATAGAAAGATTGCATAGGATACAAGGGAGAAAATCAACTATTTTTTTAATGGATAGAGGTTGACAGAAACAAAGAACTATGATAGATTAATATTTGTATGAAAAAGAAAGAAGAGTATCCACTCTCACCATAGCACAAGTGAGTGACTATTGGTTTGATATTGTGTAGAAAAATGTATCTTATATGATAATGTTTTTTGTGCTGATATGCAAGTGGATAGTCTCGAACTGTTCACTTATTTTTTTGTAATGGAGGTACAGGACAATTAGCGAGTTAATGATTAACGGGCAGATCCGTGACAAAGAAGTCCGGGTAATTGGAGAGAACGGAGAACAGATAGGGATTATGTCGCCCAGGGAAGCTATGAAAATTGCGCAGGAAGCGGAACTGGATCTGGTGAAGATCGCCCCGAAGGCACAGCCTCCGGTATGTAAGATCATCGATTATGGAAAATATAAGTATGAGCTTGCAAGGAAGGAGAAAGAGGCGAGGAAGAAACAGAAGACGGTAGAAATTAAAGAAGTACGTCTTTCTCCGAATATCGACACCAATGACCTGAATACCAAGGTCAATAATGCAAAGAAGTTTATCAGCAAGGGCAATAAGGTAAAAGTCACACTGCGGTTCCGTGGACGTGAGATGGCCCATGTACAGCAGAGCAGACATATTCTGGATGATTTTGCGAAGATGCTGGAAGATATGGCAGTCGTTGAGAAGGCACCGAAGCTGGAAGGCAGAAACATGAGCATGGTTTTAACTGAAAAACGTTAAAAATACATTTTATTTTTAAGGAGGAGCTTATTATGCCAAAAATCAAAACAAATAGAGCAGCTGCAAAGCGCTTCAAAAAAACAGGTACAGGAAAGTTAGTAAGAAACAAAGCTTATAAGAGCCATATCTTGACTAAGAAATCAGCGAAGAGAAAGAGAAATCTTAGAAAGCCGACTGTTACAGATGCAACCAACGTTAAGAATATGAAGAAAGTATTACCATATCTGTAAGATATCAGTGGCGATAGAAGGAGGAAAATAAGAGATGGCAAGAATTAAAGGCGGATTAAACGCAAAGAAGAAACATAACAGAACTTTGAAACTGGCAAAAGGATATAGAGGAGCACGCTCTAAACAGTACAGAGTGGCAAAACAGTCTGTCATGAGAGCTTTGGCTTCTTCCTATGCAGGAAGAAAGCAGCGCAAACGTCAGATGCGTCAGCTGTGGATTGCACGTATCAATGCGGCTGCAAGAATGAATGGCCTGTCTTACAGCAAATTTATGCATGGACTGAAGCTGGCAAATGTAGATATGAACAGAAAGATGCTGGCTGAGATGGCAGTCAATGACAAGGATGGTTTTGCTGCATTGGCAGAAGCGGCAAAGGCAAAGCTTGCTTAATTTATAGATCAGATGAATCATAGGAACCGGAACAGAATTGTTCCGGTTCTTTTTATAGGCGCTAGATCAATGCCGGTATGATACAGCCTGTATATGAGAGCAGTATCAGAGGATTTGGGGACTGATAAGTTGAAACAGCCATTTGTGAAGAAAGAGGAGAGGATTCGTAAAAATAAATTGTAAAAAAAGTATTGACGTCTGCATATAATGGTGGTAAAGTATCTGTAAATATTTTAAAACCGTTGAAGAAGAGTGAGTATTTGTCAGATGCCTCTTACAGAGAGCTGCAGGCGGTGGGATTGCAGCAGAAAGGAATGGCAGAGAATGGACTTCCAAGGGCGAACCAAACGGCAAAGTCCAAGTAGGGGAGCCGGAGAGGATTCTCCGTTATCAAGACCGGCGTATGTTGGTACGCATTAAGTGGGTGCGAAAAGACGCACCAAGCCGGGTGGCACCGCAGGAGTTGTGAGTTATGCTCTTGTCCCAGCAGATGTAACTGTATGGGATAAGGGCATTTTATTATGTTAAGAATCCTTATTCCATCATTATTCAGACCAGGGCTTCTATCAGAGCTCTGAGGTGATTTAGGAAAGGAGATCAAAAACTATGAAAGATGCAAGAGACCAGAAGATTCCCTATAAGATTTATCTATCTGAGAGCGAAATGCCAAAGACCTGGTATAATGTACGGGCGGATATGACAAATAAACCGGCACCGCTTTTAAATCCTGGGACATTAAAGCCTATGACGGCAGAGGAATTATCGGCAGTATTCTGCGAGGAACTGGTAGAACAAGAGCTGGATAATGATCACCGTTATATCGATATTCCTCAGGAAATTCAAGATTTCTATAAGATGTACCGACCGTCTCCACTGGTACGCGCCTACTGCCTGGAAGAAAAGCTACAGACGCCGGCAAAGATCTATTATAAATTTGAAGGCAATAATACCAGTGGAAGCCACAAGTTAAATTCCGCTATAGCCCAGGCCTATTATGCGAAAAAACAGGGATTGAAGGGCGTTACGACCGAAACAGGAGCCGGACAGTGGGGAACCGCTCTTTCTATGGCGTGTGCCTATCTGGGACTGGATTGTAAGGTGTACATGGTAAAGTGTTCTTATGAGCAAAAGCCATTCCGCCGTGAGGTGATGCGTACTTATGGAGCAAGTGTGACACCGTCGCCGTCCATGGACACGGAGATTGGAAAGAAGATCCTGGCGGAACATCCGGGTACCAGTGGAAGCCTTGGGTGTGCGATCTCGGAAGCGGTGGAGACTGCCATGCAAAATGAAGGATACCGTTATGTGCTGGGAAGTGTGTTAAATCAGGTGCTGCTTCACCAGTCCATCATCGGAATGGAGACGAAGGCAGCGCTTGACCAGTACGGGATTGTGCCGGATATGATTATTGGCTGTGCAGGAGGCGGATCGAACCTGGGAGGTCTGATCTCTCCATTTATGGGAGAAAAGCTACGAGGAGAGAAGGATTATCAATTTATCGCTGTGGAACCGGCGTCCTGTCCAAGTTTGACCAGAGGCGTTTATGCTTATGATTTCTGTGATACGGGAATGGTGTGTCCACTGGCGAAGATGTATACCCTTGGAAGTGGATTTATTCCATCTCCGAATCATGCCGGAGGGCTTAGGTATCATGGTATGAGTTCCATCTTGTCTCAGTTATATGCGGACGGATATATGGAGGCTAGATCAGTGGAACAGACAGCGGTTTTCAAGGCGGCTGAAGAGTTCGCCAGAGTAGAAGGTATTCTTCCAGCACCAGAGAGCAGTCACGCTATCAAAGTGGCTATAGACGAAGCTGAAAAATGCAAAGAGACCGGAGAAGAAAAAACCATTGTCTTTGGTTTGACCGGTACCGGGTATTTCGATATGATGGCTTATGAGAAGTTCCATAATGGAGAAATGACGGATTATATCCCAACGGATGAGGACCTAAAAGCTGGTTTTGACGGGATTCCAAAATTTCCGGGAAATATGGAGTAAAAGATAGGAGAGATGACGAATGAAGATATTGGTGGTTGTGGATATGCAGAATGATTTCATCGACGGAGCCCTTGGTACAAAAGAGGCAGTGGAGATTGTGCCGCGAGTGGCAGAGAAGATCAAAAGCTTCGAGGGAAGAGTCCTGTTTACAAGAGATACTCATGAGAAGGATTATCTAAAGACGCAGGAAGGACAAAATCTGCCGGTGGAGCATTGTATCCGTGGGACGAAAGGCTGGGAACTGGCACCACAGATTGAGGGACTTAGGGAGGAGGAACCTATCGATAAGCCCTCTTTTGGGAGTATAGCACTTGGAGCGCTTTTGAAGACTCAGGACGAGGATTTGAAAAAGCAGGGAGAGCCAGGGATTGAATCCATCACCCTCATTGGGCTATGCACCGATATCTGCGTGATCTCAAATGCGATGATTTTGAAAGCGTATCTTCCGGAGGTGCCGGTAACCGTAGATGCCAGCTGTTGTGCGGGAGTTACGCCGGAGAGTCATCAAAATGCATTGGAAGCTATGAAAGTCTGCCAGATTAAGATTGAACATGATACGCAGAGCAAAAAGGAATGAGACGTCATGTTTTTAGAGGGGCCACCAAAAGAGGTGGCCTCTTTGAACTACACAGGATAAACCAATTGTGATTCATGAATATTCGTCAAAACTTCATCCAGATATTTTCGGGCAAGATAGTTTGCCATGGGAAGATTCATATCCAGGTAATTGCCACAGTCTTTGGCGGCAGCGCCCGGCACATCTCCCTGAAAATCTGCAATAAAGGTAAACATCTCTTTCATCAGAGGTACAAGATCCGAGGATGAGTATTCCCCGGCAAGAATCAGATAAAATCCCGTCCGGCATCCCATAGGTCCAAAGTAGATGGTTTTGTCTGCCCAGGTCTTGTGGTTGCGAAGAAACGTGGCGCCCAGGTGCTCGATGGTATGTACTTCTGCAGTATTCATCACCGGTTCGTCGTTCGGACTGGTCATGCGGATGTCGAAGGTGGTGACCGGATTGTCACAGACATAATCAACACGGGAGACATAGAGTCCCGGAACCAGGCGGATATGATCTACAGTAAAGCTTTTTATTTTTTCCATTATCAAACAACTCCTTTTCTTGTGCTTCCGGAATGCGAAGATACCGGTCTTGTACTAGTATACCAGTTTTCTTTTGATTTTACTAATGTAAATTGTCAGCAGATGTGCTATACTACTTCGTGTGTATAGGAGGCAGAAGATGAAGTTATATTTGGTTAGACATGGAATCACAGACTGGAATGTAAGAAAAAAGATCCAGGGACAGGTGGATATCCCTTTGAACGAACAGGGAAAGCTTTTGGCCAGGCAGACGGCTCAAGGGCTTGCTAAAGTTCCTTTTGATCTTTGTATATCCAGTCCTTTATGCAGGGCAAAGGAGACAGCAAGGATTATTTTGAAAGACCGGAAGACTTTGATCCTGGATGAGCCAAGGATCATGGAGATGGCCTTTGGAGATTATGAAGGGAAATGCTGTTCCAAAGAAGGGTGGGAACTTCCGGAAGACTTTCATCGGTTTTTTGATGACCCGGAGGGATATCAGCCGCCAAACGGAGGGGAGTCCTTTGCAGATGTCAAAAAGAGGACTGGACAATTTTTGCAGGAGCTGTATCGAAAGAAGGAATATCAGGATCTGACAATTCTGATCACGACTCATGGAGCGGCTCTGGCAGGACTTCTGAATAATATGAAAGGGGAACCTTTATCCAATTACTGGGGAGATGGAGTACACCGAAACTGTGCAGTGACGGTGGCAGAGGTCACAGACGGCGTGCCAAAGATCCTCTCAGAGAATGTGGTATATTATCAGAATGTAAAGGATCCATGGGCGGAAGACGCCTAGGTAAGCGCAGGCTCAATAGATAAGATAAATGGAGGAAGAAAAAATGATAGGAGATAAAAAAGTATTATTCAGCGGCATGCAGGCGACAGGAAATCTGACTCTTGGAAATTATCTGGGAGCATTAAAAAACTGGGTTTCATTAAGTGATGAATACGAGTGCTTCTATAGCGTGGTAGATATGCATTCGATTACAGTAAGACAGGATCCTGCCACGTTAAGAAAGCGGGCAAGGATGCTTTTAACTTTGTATATTGCGGCAGGATTAGATCCGGAAAAGAACTGTTTGTATTATCAGTCTCATGTATCTGGACACGCAGAATTGGCATGGATCCTAAACTGCTTTACCTATATGGGTGAGCTGAACCGGATGACCCAGTTTAAGGATAAAGCGGCAAAACATGCAGACAATATCAATGGAGGTCTTTTTACTTATCCGGTGCTGATGGCAGCAGATATTCTCTTATATCAGGCTGATGTTGTGCCGGTGGGAATTGATCAAAAGCAGCATCTGGAGCTGACCAGAAACATTGCAGAGCGGTTCAATAACATATATGGAGATGTGTTTACGATCCCGGAGGCGTATATCGGAAAGGTAGGAGCAAAGATCATGAGTCTGCAGGATCCGTCCAAAAAGATGTCCAAATCCGATGAGAATCCTAACGCCAGCATTTATCTGATGGATGACCCGGATACGATCATGCGCAAATGCAAACGTGCGGTAACAGACTCTGAGGCACAGATCCTCTACCGAGATGAACAGCCGGGGGTTAAGAACCTGATCAATATCTACAGTGCATGTACCGGAAAGACGCCGGAGGAGACGGTAAAAGAGTTTGAAGGCAAAGGGTATGGCGACTTTAAGGTGGCAGTGGGAGAAGCAGTGTGCGACTTGTTAAGACCGCTGCAAGAAGAAGTAGGCCGTCTGGAGAAAGATAAGGCTTATATTGACGGTATCATTAAAAAGAATGCGGAAAAAGCGGGATATTATGCCAATAAGACTTTGCGGAAGGTACAAAAGAAGGTGGGATTCCCGGAGAAGATCCGCTAGCAGTGTCATAGAAAGAAAATAGTACGGATAGATAAATGCAACTCTGCATGAGAAAGATAATTTCTCATGCAGAGTTTTTTGCAGAATTTTATAAAAATACGATTCGGGATAACTTGAACATTCAAAAATCTTAATCTTCATCTTCCGTCTGTACGGAGTAGGTCTGACGTTTTCTCGCCATTTCGTCGCTTTCCAGGTATTCATCGTAGGTGGTGATTTTGTCGATCAGCTTTCCGCCTGGAACGATCTCCATGATCCGGTTAGCCGTAGTCTGGACGATCTGGTGGTCACGGGAAGTGAAGAGGATCACGCCCGGGAACTTGATCATACCATTATTGAGTGCCGTGATGGCCTCCATGTCCAAGTGGTTGGTAGGCTCATCCAGGATCAGCACATTAGCGCCGGAGATCATCATCTTGGACAGCATACAGCGGACCTTTTCTCCTCCGGACAGGACGCTGACTCTTTTTACGCCGTCGTCACCGGAGAAAAGCATACGGCCAAGGAAGCCGCGCACGTAGGTTACGTCTTTTTCATCAGAGTACTGGGTCAGCCATTCCACGATGGTGTAGTCATTGTCAAATTCAGCGCCGTGATCCAGCGGGAAGTAGGCCTGGGAGGTGGTGATCCCCCACTTGTAGGTTCCCTCGTCCGGTTCCATCTCGCCCATCAGGATCTGGAAGAGGGTGGTCTTTGCCAGTTCATTGCTTCCCACAAAGGCGACTTTGTCATCGTGGTTCAGTGTAAAGGAAATGTTGTCCAGGACTTTGACACCGTCGATGGTCTTAGACAGGCCGTCCACAGTCAGCACTTCGTTTCCGATCTCGCGGTTCGGGCGGAAGTCGATATAAGGATACTTCCGGCTGGAGGGCTGAATATCGTCCAGCTGGATCTTTTCCAGGGCTCTCTTTCTGGAAGTTGCCTGCTTGGATTTGGAAGCGTTGGCGCTGAACCGGGAGATAAATTCCTGCAGCTCTTTGATCTTTTCTTCCTTTTTCTTATTGGCTTCCTTCATCTGGCGGATCAAAAGCTGGCTGGACTCATACCAGAAATCATAGTTTCCGGCATAGAGCTTGATCTTGCCGTAATCAATGTCTGCGATCTGGGTGCAGACTTTATTTAAGAAATAACGGTCATGGGATACCACGATTCTTCATCTGTAAAATCTTCCTTGGCGTAGATGACTTCTTTTTGCTTCATGATCTCATAGAGACGGGCATTTCCCATGATGACTGTATCCAGCACCGGATATTCATCATATTTAAAGTGATCCTGCTGCAGGAAAGAAAGGCGTTCCCCCGGTGTGAGGATGACCTCTCCTTTGGAAGGCTCCAACTGTCCGGAAAGAATTTTTAAAAAGGTAGACTTCCCGGCACCGTTGGCTCCGATCAGCCCGTAGCAGTTACCCTCGGTAAATTTAATATTTACATCTTCAAATAAAGCTTTTTTGCCGACGCGCAGCGTCACATTGCTTGTACTGATCATAAGATTAACTCCTTATATAAAAATGTCATACATTGCCTATCTTAGCAAATATATCCGGAAATGGCAAGGAGATAAAGACACCCAGTGTGAAAAAGTTAGAGCTCCTTGAAAGTTATGGTTTTCCAAATCAAAGAATCGGTATATAATATCCGGTAGAAAGTGAGGTAGCGCCTATGATCAAAGCAACAATGGTTTTAGAAGGAGGAGCCACCAGAGGAGTCTTTACTTCCGGTGCTCTGGATTATCTAATGGAACAAGATTTTTATACGTCCCATGTGATTGGCGTATCTGCCGGTTCCTGCAACGGTGTAGACTATGTGTCAAAGCAGATTGGCAGGACCAGGGACTGTATGATTCATAAAGAAAAAGAATATGATTATTATTATGGGTTTCGTAAATTTATCAAAGAAAAGAGCATCCTGGATATGGATATGGTATTTGATAAATATCCCAATGAGATTTTTCCTTTTGACTATGATACCTATTTTTCTTCGGAGATGGTATGTGAGATTGTCACAACGAACTGTATTACCGGGAAGGCAGAGTATATGACAGAGAAAAGCAATAAAGTGCGGTTGATGAAGATCTGCCGGGCATCCAGCAGTATGCCTCTGGTCTCTCCGATTGTCAATGTAGACGGGGTGCCATATCTGGATGGAGGCCTGGCGGATTCCATACCGGTAAAACGGGCTTTAGAGCATGGCAATGATAAGATCATCGTAATCCTGACCCGCAATCCAGGATATCGGAAGAAACCTACGTCCAGAGGGGTCAAAAGCCTGTATGGACGGGCTTACAGGAAGTATCCCAATCTGGTACGCGCTGCGGTTCGGAGGAATATGATCTACAATCAACAGATGGAGCTGGTGGAAAAGTTGGAGGACGAAGGAAAGATCTTTGTGCTTAGGCCTTTGATTCCAACCGTTTCAAGACTTGAGAAAAACTATGATACGCTGATGCATTTCTATGAACATGGATATCGGCTGATGAAGCGACAGTATCAAGCTCTTCAGGAATATCTGGAGAAATAATCAGAAAGGAATCGTAAGAGATGACACAGGATAAGGCCCTTGCATTTCTGAAGTTTGCAGAAAAGCTCAAATGCGCCACGCGCCATTCCTGGACTTCTACTGGACGAAGGAAAAGGGTCTGTAAGGATGCTGTGGAGAAAATGGATAGAGAAGGGAAGAAAAGAGGATGAGTAGACCAAGGATTGTGGTCCCTATCGGTGATCCGGCGGGGATTGGGCCGGAAATTGTGGCAAAGGCAACTGCCTCAGCCGAAGTTGCAACGGTTGCAAAATGTCTTGTGGTGGGAGACAGGAGAATTATGGAGCAGGCCATAAAGACCGTTGGGGCTAAGCTGTTAAAGATACATTGCGTGTCAGATCCGAAAGAGGGAGATTACCGCCCCGGGATCTTGAATCTGATCGATCTTGCCAACTTAAGTCCCGGAGAATTTGAAATGGGAACCGTAAATGCAAAGTGCGGAAAAGCGGCCTATGAGTATATAAAGACCAGTATTCGGCTTGCTATGAACGGACAGGTGGATGCAGTGGCTACAACGCCCATCAATAAAGAGGCGTTAAAGGCTGGCGGAATTGATTATATCGGTCACACGGAAATTTTTGGTGCGCTGACGGGGACAAAGGATCCTCTGACCATGTTTGAGACGAGAGGTCTACGGGTTTTTTTCCTGACCAGACATGTAGCTTTGAGGGAAATGTTGGATTTGATCAAGAAGGATAGAATCATAGATTATGTGAAACGGTGTACACAAGCTCTTCGGAAGCTGGGCATCAAGGACGGAACTATGGCAGTGGCTGGGTTAAATCCCCACAGTGGTGAGCATGGGCTGTTTGGATGGGAAGAAGTTCAAGAGATTGCTCCAGCAGTCGAAGCATTGAAGGAAGAAGGATATGACGTGGAAGGACCCATAGGGGCAGATTCCGTTTTTCACCAGGCAGCCTGTGGAAAATACAGCAGTGTGTTGTCCCTGTATCATGACCAGGGACACATCGCTGCAAAGACATTGGATTTTGACCGGACGATTTCCGTGACAAATGGAATGTCGATCTTACGGACTTCCGTAGATCACGGTACGGCCTTTGATATTGCAGGCACCGGAAAGGCGTCTGCCGTCAGTATGATCGAGGCAATAAAGGTAGCGGCAAAATATTCACCGGAGTTTACTTCCTATTGCCCATAAGTGATCTCCTGGAGATACAGTCCCTTGGGATCACAGGGATCGCCGGGATACTGGATGCCAGAAAAGATATCTTCGATATCTTCTTTTTTTCGGGTGCCAAAGCCGATATCCAGAAGGATACTGACGATAAAGCGGGCCATATTATGCAGAAAATCATCGGCATGGATGAGAATCTGCATTTCCTCCGTATCACCGTAGATCTGGATGTCATAAATTTCCCGTTCTGTACTTTTGCTTTTCCTGGAGGAAGAGAAGTTGTAGAAGTCGTGCTTTCCAAGCAGCAGAACAGCAGCCTGTTGCATCAGCTTCTTGTCCGGAATCTGGTAGCAGTGGAAGGTGTACTTCCGGTCAAAAACACTGGGAACATCATCGATGGTCATCCGATAGATATAGGTCTTAGAGGTGGCATTAAGCTGCGCATGAAAGCGTTCAGGCACTTCTTCTACCTCTGTGATAGCAATGTCCATAGGAAGGTAGCGGTTTAGATAATGCTTGATTTCCTGGATAGGCATATCGCTTTCTGTCTTGAAATTGGCCACCTGTGCATAGGCATGGACTCCAGCTTCTGTCCGGCACCCGCAGTTTAGCTCAATCAGGTATTCTCCGGTCATTTTTTTTAATACTTCGATAATTTTATTTGAAATCGTATTATTGGATTCGTTTTTCCCAAGACGGGTCCAGCCCTGGTAGCGGCTGCCGTCATATTCAATGGTGAGTTTAATATTTCTCATAGCAGACACCCTTTCATAAAAATCAGTTTTAGTATATCAAATCTTATGATATAATGAAAGGGCGTGACGGGAAATCTAATAAAAATATTAGAAATAGAAAGCAGGAGAAAAGCAAATGGAGATGAAGACAAAAAAGGTATCAGACTCCGCTACCGAGACGCTTCATATTGTCCGTCCCAATCATCTGAACGCTGCCGGACGTCTTTTTGGAGGCGTGCTGATGCAGTGGATTGATGAGCTGGCAGGACTAGTGGCAAAGCGCCATTCCCACATGAATGTAACTACGGCTTCCGTGGACAACCTCCGGTTCCTTAAGGGAGCCTACCAAAGAGATGTGGTAGTGATCTGTGGAAAGATTACCTATGTGGGAAATACATCCATGGAGATCCGTGTGGATTCTTATGTGGAGGATCTGGACGGAGTCAGGACCCCCATTAATAGAGCTTATTTTACGATGGTGGCTCTGGATGAAAACGATAAGCCTTGCGCAGTTCCCCGCCTGGAACTTACGTCAGACGAAGAAAGGGAAGAATGGGAAAAGGCAAAGCTTCGTAAAGAAGTCCGCATGATGCGAAAAGAAGTGGGAATCTAAGGGATCCCCACTTCTTTTATTTCTTCATAAATCCACGCATCATTTTGATCATCTGGTCAATCTGAGCCTGCTCTTCTTTTGAACTTCCTTCTTTCAGGATAGAGACGATCAAGGACATCTCATCTGGAGTAAAATGGATACCCTGCTTTCTTGCACCGGTGATCAGGGTCATCATGACGGGAGCCAGAGCCTTCCCGCTTTTCCCTTTTGTTTTACTGGCAGCCCGGCGGATCAGTTCCAGTTTCACCGGATCCATATCCTTCATCATCGGATGGTCGATCCATTCGTTCATTTTCATCAAATCCTCCTTTCATGAAATCCTGCATAAAATCAGCGGCGTCTGTATGCTGCATCATTTCCATCATATTCATCATGACTTCCATCTGTTCAAAAGTATCCTGTGCTTCCTGGCCCATGTAGGGCTTTAGTTCATTGAAGATCTCAGGAGTATGGGAGGAAGAGGGAAATCCACGGAACGATTCTATTGTCTGGCGAAGTTCGGCAAATTTGATATAGACCGCCAGAAAATGCTGGGCCGAGGGCGGGGTGTATGGAAGCAGAAGTTTTAGTGTATAGAGATCCGGCGGTGTAACCAGACTGTCAAAAGGCGTCATAAGTCTTGGGGATTTTGGTTCCATGAGTACTCCCTCCTGTAACGTTGTAACTATATTATGAAGAAAGTATAAGAATTATGAGAAGTGGAAACATATATTAATGAAAAAAGAATCTAAAAGGAGGGGCATCCATGGAAAGACGTTTGATCATCGACGGAAATGAAGTATATGAGATAGATGAAGCTTGTATGTTGAAAAAGAGAATCAAAGTAGCAGAAGAAGAAAAAGAGAAAGCGAAGGAGAAGCATGAATCTCATCTGAACAGATATCAGCACGGACGTTAATAAAAAACGGCGGGATGTTTTACCCCGCCGTTTTTTGATTAAGGGATCAGCAGTCGCATCCGCATCCGTTATTGCCGCCGAAACCTCCGCAGCAGCACAGGAGAAGGATGATCCACAGACAACTGTTGTCGCCGCATCCACATCCATTATTGCCGCCGAAACCTCCGCAGCAACACAGAAGAAGGATGATCCACAGACAACTGTTGTCGCCAAATCCACAGCCGCCTCTTCCCATTCCAGAATCACAGCCGCATCCACAGTTTGTAGCACTTAAATCACTCATGTTAAAATCCTCCGTTATTGATGTTTACAGTACATAATATGCGGAGGACTTTGATGTGTGAAATTTCCTTTTTTAATATTTTACCAGCCGTTTTACAGAATGCTGAAACTGATAAGATTTCTTCTGAAGTCTTAGCTTGTCCAAAGCGGACACGCTCTTTTTTACATGGTCATCATACAGGGTCAGCAGATAGGAGATAGTGATGTTTCTGTTTTTATACCAGGTAAACAACAGCCAGTTCATGATATCCGGATGCCAGTAGCGTTCTGGAATTTGTGCACTGCGAAGAGTAAGCACATGCTTGATAGCTTCCATGGAAAGCTGGGTCAGCCGGGCACTGCGTTGTTTTTCCTTAAACAAGACGTCGCTTTCTGCGATAATGTCGTACAGATCATTGGCTGATTTCCAGTACACGACAAATCCGGTTTGCGTCTCCTTGTCGCCAGCGGATCTACGCAGGTCATAAGTTTGCATGACACTACGGCGGCCAGTGATCTTACGGTCATATTCGGCCCTTTTAGCGGTGTCAGAAAGTACATGGTAAGCTTCCAGGATTTCCTGCATCTTTTCCGTGGTATCGATGCCGTTTTTTAAATTGGCATCCGGATGAAACTGTTTTGCCAGAGCATTTTTGGCAGCAGTGATTTCTTCTGCAGTTGCTTTTACTGACACACCTAATATATCATAATAGTTTTTGTCTTCCATGATATCCGATCCTCCCCTTAGATAATCCCCTTACATCATTTTATACTACGACAAATCTTCCTGGAAATCAATAGGCGGTTCCAGATCCATTTCTTTCCGAATATTCTGAAAAAAAAGGGTTTTTATCTATGGACAGAGTGAAAAAAATCATCCATTACCGGTGTAAAGACACATTAGAAAACAGAGTAAGAGGAAGAGGCGTGGTTGTAGCAGTATTGGACACGGGGCTTGCTCCTCATCCGGATTTTGAAGGCAGGGTGGTCAGTTTTCAAGATATGACGGGGCATAGAAAGGAGCCATATGACGACAGCGGACATGGAACGCACGTGACAGGAATCCTCCTTGGAGATGGGAGAATGTCGAAAGGAATCTTAAGCGGGATCGCACCGGGAGCAGAGGTTGCGGCAGTTAAAGTGCTGGATCAGAAAGGGGAAGGGGACGTAGAGACGATTCTGTCAGGCATCAGGTGGGTGCTGGAGAATAGAAGACGCATGGGAATCCGGATTGTGAACCTTTCTGTGGGGGCAAAGACTGGATTAGATCTTAAGAAAGAACAGGAGTTTGTGGAAGCGGTGGAACAGATGTGGAATGAAGGGCTTATAGTCGTCGTATCCGCAGGAAATCAAGGGCCGGGAGAGGGAACGGTGGCAGTTCCCGGGACCAGCCGGAAAGTCATCACAGTAGGAGCACTTAAGACAGACATGAAGATCCGGGATTGTTCCGGCCAGGGGCCTACCAAGGAGTGTGTGGTGAAGCCAGATCTTTTGGCTCCGGGGTATCAGATCTTGTCCTGTGGTAGTCGATTTGGCAGAAAATATGGATATTATACCGTGAAAAGCGGGACTTCCATGGCGGCTCCCGTGGTCTCTGGAGCTGTGGCCTTGTATCTGTCAAAATATCCGGATGCACAGAATGTAGAGATAAAACTGAGATTAATACAGACCTGTCGCGAGCTGGAACAGAAGAGAATAGGGAGGAGATGTCTGGATGTGGAATCCTTTCTTATGTGGTAAAAAGCAGCGGGTGTCAAGAAAAAACACTTGACACCCGCTCTTTTTTCATGTATGATAGCACAGGTGATAAGAGTGAATGAAATATTAGAGCAGGCATTACTCTTTGATTTTTATGGAGAATTGCTGACAGAGCATCAGAAAGAAATTTACGGGCAATTTATCCAGGAGGATCTTTCCCTTGGGGAGATTGCAAAAGAAGCCGGGATCAGCAGGCAGGGGGTCCATGATCTGATTCGACGGTGCAGTCAGACCCTTGCCGGCTATGAAGAGAAGCTGCATTTGGTAAAGCGCTTTATGGCTGTGAAGGAAAAGGTGCGGCAGATCGATGAGCTGCTGGAAGGTTATCAGGAGTATAATACCGAGGATGTGATTGCTAGGATTCGAAGGATATCCGATGAAATCATAGAGGAGTTATAAAATGGCATTTGACAGTTTGACAGAAAAACTTCAGAATATATTTAAAAATCTGCGCAGTAAAGGAAGGCTGACAGAAGAAGATGTAAAAGAGGCGCTCAAAGAGATCAAGCGGGCACTGCTTGCGGCAGACGTCAACTTTAAGGTAGTCAAAGATTTTATTAAAAATGTTCAGGAACGGGCCATCGGACAGGACGTGATGAATGGACTGAATCCGGGACAGATGGTGATTAAGATTGTCAATGAAGAACTAGTAAAGCTGATGGGTTCTGAGACGACGGAGATCGCACTTCAGCCAGGTAGCGCCATTACAGTGATTATGATGGTCGGTCTTCAGGGAGCTGGTAAGACGACCACAACGGCCAAGCTTGCAGGAAAGTATAAGCTGAAGGGGAAAAAACCACTTCTTGTGGCTTGCGATGTCTACCGCCCGGCAGCGATCAAACAGCTGCAGGTCAATGGAGAAAAACAAGGCGTGGAAGTGTTCTCCATGGGAGAAAACAACAAGCCGGCCAATATTGCCAAGGCGGCTTTGGAGCATGCCAAAAAGAATGGAAATCATATCGTTATTCTGGATACGGCGGGACGTCTGCATATTGATGAAGATATGATGGCTGAGTTGCGAGAGATCAAAGAGGCAGTGACAGTGCATCAGACCATCCTGGTCATTGACGCCATGACTGGTCAGGACGCTGTGAATGTGGCGAAAGACTTCCATGAAAAAATCGGTATTGACGGGGTGATTATTACAAAGCTGGATGGTGATACCAGAGGCGGTGCAGCGCTGTCAGTTAAGGCGGTGACGGGAAGGCCTATCTTTTATGTGGGTATGGGCGAGAAGCTTTCGGATTTGGAACAGTTTTATCCAGACCGCATGGCATCCAGAATCTTAGGCATGGGAGACGTGCTGACACTGATCGAGAAGGCAGAAGCTCAGATTGATGAGGAAAAAGCAAAGCAGATGACTCAGAAGCTTAAGAAAGCTCAGTTTGATTTTGACGATTATCTGGAGAGTATGAGGCAGATGCGAAACATGGGGGGCCTGGGAAGTATTATGAGCATGATGCCCGGCCTTGGAGCCATGGGCGGAAAGAAGATGAAAAATCTGGATGATGAACAGACCGCTCAGGCGGAGAAAAATTTGGCGAGAATGGAAGCCATGATCTATTCTATGACACCGGCGGAGAGGAGAGATCCAGACCTTCTCAATCCGTCAAGGAAGCACAGGATTGCAAAAGGTGCCGGAGTTGATATCAGTGAAGTAAACCGGATGGTGAAGCAATTTGGCGAAATGCGTAAGCTCATGAAAATGGTAGGCAAAGGCGGAAGAAAAGGAAAGTTCAGACTTCCGTTCTGATATACGGTATATCGCGCATGACGCGTTATATATATTTCAAAAAATCAAATATTTACAATGATGGAGGTAATGAAACATGGCAGTAAAAATTAGATTAAGAAGAATGGGACAGAAGAAGGCTCCTTTCTATAGAATCATCGTGGCTGATTCCAGATCACCAAGAGATGGAAAGTTCATTGATGAAATTGGAACCTATGATCCAAACTGTGACCCAAGTGCGATCAAAGTAGACGAGGAAGCAGCTAAGAAATGGCTGGCAAACGGTGCACAGCCGACAGAGACTGTCAGCAAGATTTTCAAAGTGGCAGGTATTGAGAAATAAAGCATACTTTGGAGGTGCACACGATGAAAGAATTGGTGGAAGTGATTGCAAAAGCATTGGTGGATGATCCGGACAGCGTGGTTGTGACGGAACGGGAGGATAAGAAAACGACGGTCCTGGAGGTTCGGGTTGCCGATTCTGATATGGGAAAGGTAATTGGAAAGCAAGGACGTATCGCCAAAGCAATCCGCTCAGTCGTGAAAGCGGCCGCTGCGAAAGAGGATAAAAAAGTCATCGTTGATATTTTGGATTAATGGAATGGGAGAGCCCATTCAGGAAGGGCAGACACGCAAATGGGGCGTCTGCCCTGTTTTTTACGAAATATCCGGCCAAAAAGAGCAAAGAGTGCTTCCGTGCCGAAGTGAAATGGAGAGAAATATGGAACAATTACTGCAGGTAGGGGTCATCACACAGACCCATGGGATTCGCGGAGAAGTCAAAGTGTTTCCAACGACGGATGATGCAGCCAGATTCCGGAATCTAAAAGATGTGGTTCTAGATACTGGAAAAGAGATGCTTCACATGGAGATCGAAGGTGTGAAGTTTATTAAACAGTTTGTAATCGTGAAGTTCCGTGGAATCGACGATATCAATGAGGTAGAAAAATTCAGACGGTGTTCCCTTCTGGTTTCCAGAGAGAATGCAGTTCCCCTTGAGGAAGATGAGTACTATATTGCAGATATGATCGGCCTTGAGGTGGAGACAGAAGATGGAGAAAAATTCGGTGTTTTGAAAGATGTGATCGAGACGGGAGCTAATGATGTATATGTGGTAGAGAGCATTTCTTATGGAGAGGTTCTGATCCCGGCCATCAAAGACTGTATTCTTTGTGTAGATGTCGAGGCAGGAAAGATGACCGTACATTTGATGGATGGATTGATATAGGAGTGCAGAGGATGAATTTTTATATAATGACCTTGTTCCCGGAGATGGTGATGGAAGGACTGAACACCAGCATCATCGGGAGGGCTTCAAAGAATGGCATATTGAATATTGAGGCGGTAAATATCAGAGACTATGCGTTTAATAAGCATCAGAGCGTGGATGATTATCCATATGGTGGAGGCGCGGGAATGCTGATGCAGGCAGAACCGGTTTATCAGTGCTACCAAGCGCTTAGAGAAAGGATCAAAAAGAAGCCAAGAGTGATTTATCTTTCCCCTCAGGGCAGAACCTTTCATCAGCAAATGGCAGAAGAATTTGCCAGGGAAGATGACCTGGTATTTTTATGTGGACATTATGAAGGAATTGACGAGCGCGTACTGGAAGAGATCGTAACGGATTATGTCTCTATCGGGGATTATGTGGTGACGGGTGGAGAACTGCCGGCGATGATCATGGTAGATGCTATTTCACGACTGGTTCCGGGAGTACTCCACAATGACGTGTCTGCCGAGTTTGAGAGTTTTCAGGATTATCTGCTAGAATATCCCCAGTATTCCAGACCTGAGATTTGGCATGATAAACAGGTACCAGAGGTGCTTTTGTCTGGACATCATGCTAATATTGAAAAATGGCGACGGGAGCAGTCGGTGATCCGTACGGCGAAGAACCGGCCGGATCTGTTGGAACAGGCAAAACTTACAAAGGAAGAACGAAAGCTGGCTGATAGAATTTTAGAAGAGGGGAAAGGCAAGGAACAGGAATAATGGTTGCAAAACCAGGAGAACTCTATTATAATATGTCATGTAAATATATGGGGAGCTGGCGGAAAAGCCGGCTGAGAGGAAGCGTAATGCCGCTTCGACCCAGGACCTGATTTGGATAATGCCAACGTAGGGAATCTATACCGAGAATGATGAAGACAGAGGTGCCCTGCGCGTCTCTGTTTTTTTGCGGTTTTGTACCCTGGCATGATTTCCATCATCTACAAGAAAGGAGATGCATGCAGATATGACACAGCAAAGGACAACAAGAAAGCTTGCCATGGCAGGAGTGTTGACGGCGCTTGCAGTTGCCGGGAGTATGATCAGTTTCCCGGTAGCTGGAAGTCAGTGTGCACCGGTGCAGCATATGATCAATATTCTGGCAGCGGTTACGCTTGGACCCTGGTGGGGGACAGGCATCGCTTTTTGCGCCAGCTTTCTTAGGAATCTTCTGGGGATTGGAAGTCTGATGGCTTTTCCGGGGAGTATGATTGGAGCGCTCTGCTGTGGGGTGGTCTATGCAAAATGGCGGAAGCTGGAAATGACCTGTATCGCGGAAGCTTTTGGAACGGGAATCCTTGGTGGACTTGCGGCCTATCCTGTTGCAGAGTTCCTGATGGGTGCCGGACCAGCCGGGTTGTTTGTCTATGTGATTCCCTTCTTGATCTCTACGACAGCAGGAAGCATTCTGGCATTCCTTCTAGTTACTGTACTGGAGAAGGGCGGAGTCATGAGGCAGATTTGGGAATAACAGACAAAATTATTTAGAAAAATGGAGGCAGAAAGATGAGAGATTATACGACACAGATGGATGCGGCAAGAAAAGGAATTTTGACGCCGGAAATGAAAACAGTCGCCAGAAAAGAACAGATGAATGAGGAACAACTGATGCAGCTGGTGGCAGAGGGAAAGGTGGCGATCTGTGCGAATAAAAGACATAAGTGTCTGGATCCGGAAGGGATCGGAAGTATGCTTCGGACAAAGGTAAACGTAAATCTGGGCGTGTCCAGGGACTGCAAGGATTATGACATTGAGATGAAGAAGGTGATGAGCGCGGTAGAGCTCGGCGCTGAAGCAATCATGGATCTGTCCAGCCACGGGAATACCCAGCCCTTTCGCCAGAAGCTGACTAGCGAGTGCCCGGTAATGATCGGGACGGTTCCTGTATATGACAGCGTGATTCATTATCAGAGAGATCTGGCCACGTTGACAGCTCAGGATTTTATTGATGTTATTCGTCTTCATGCGGAAGACGGTGTGGATTTTGTAACGCTTCATTGTGGGATTACCCGGAAGACCATCGAACAGATTCGCAAGCATAAACGGAAGATGAACATTGTCAGCCGCGGCGGAAGCCTGGTATTTGCATGGATGAGTATGACGGGGGAAGAAAACCCGTTTTATGAATATTTTGATCAGATCCTGGATATCTGTGAAGAGTATGACGTGACAATTTCTCTTGGGGATGCCTGCCGGCCAGGCTGCCTGGCAGACGCAACAGATGTATGCCAGATTGAAGAATTGGTACGTCTGGGAGAGTTGACAAAGCGTGCATGGCAACATAACGTACAGGTCATGGTGGAAGGCCCCGGACATGTACCGCTGAATCAGGTGGCTGCGAACATGGAAGTACAAAAGAGCATCTGCATGGGCGCGCCGTTTTATGTACTGGGACCTTTGGTAACCGATATCGCTCCTGGTTATGATCATATTACCGGCGCCATCGGCGGAGCCGTGGCGGCTATGAGCGGAGCTGCGTTCCTTTGTTATGTGACACCGGCAGAGCATCTGGCGCTTCCAAATGTGGATGATGTCAAGCAGGGGATCATTGCATCCAAGATCGCGGCGCATGCGGCGGATATCGCAAAAGGCATCCCGGGAGCCAGAGAAATCGATGACCGGATGGCAGAAGCCAGAAGAAATCTGGACTGGGATGGACAGTTCGCCTGTGCCTTAGATCCAGAAACTGCAAAGGCAATCCGCGACAGCAGAAAGCCGGAAGACGACCATAGTGACACCTGCAGTATGTGCGGAAAATTTTGTGCAGTCCGTAGTATGAATAAGGCCCTGGCAGGGGAATATATAGATATATTGTAAGAAGGGTACACCCTGAATGACAAAAAGGTACAGGGTGACTGGCAAAAGAGGACGTAGCCCTTTTACAAAGGGCTACGTCCTCTACCAAAAAGTGCTTGCAATCTCTGGCGGGGTATGATAAACTATTACATGCTGTGAAGAGAAAAGAGATGGTCCTCTGGTACATTTGTATTTAAGAACATCCAAGTAATTAAGGAGGTCACGCAGTATGAATGACATTATTAAGAACATTGAAGCAGCTCAGTTAAAGGAAGCTGCACCCGAGTTTCATGTGGGAGACACCGTAAAGGTATATGGTAAGATTAAGGAAGGAAACCGTGAAAGAATCCAGGTGTTCGAGGGTACTGTCCTGAAGAGACAGGGTGGCGGAGCAAGAGAGACTTTCACTGTAAGAAAGAATTCTAACGGAATCGGTGTTGAGAAGACATGGCCGCTGCATTCACCAAATGTAGAGAAGGTTGAAGTTATCAGAAGAGGTAAAGTAAGAAGAGCGAAACTGAACTACTTAAGAGACCGTGTTGGTAAGAAGGCAAAGGTAAAAGAATTAGTAAAATAGTTGTGAATGAAAAAAGGACAAGTACATAATGTATGTTGTCCTTTTTCTGATATATAGGGTGATGTGATGAAACGTACAGCAAGACGCAGATATCAGCCAAAGCGGCGAAGACCCAGGAAGCCGGGACAGCGATCCATCCTTGAAAAGATAGGAATTAAGCGCCGAAAGGGCGGAAATAACCAACTTGGTTATATTAAGCCTAGAAAAAAGCTGAGGCCAAAATGGGAATATCTGCCGGTGATTGGGAAATGGGTATTTGAGATCGCGGTTGTTTGCCTGTTCGCCTATGTGGCAGTCTGGTATTTTGGACAAAGAGTCAGTACGGTGGGAGATTCCATGAGTCCGGTCTTAAGGAACGGGGATGTGGTGCTGGTCAACCGGATTGTATATAATGCGACGACGCCAAAGCGGGGAGATATTATTGTATTTAAGCCCAAAGGAAATGAAAATGATCATTATTATATTAAGAGGATTGTGGGGCTGCCCGGAGAGACGGTGGAGATCATTGAAAACCGCGTTTACATTGACGGTGAGCGTTTGGATGAGGATTATGAGACAACAAATATCGATGATGTGGGAGTCGTAGACGGGAAGCTGGAGCTTGCCGGAGATGAATACTTTGTGCTTGGCGACAATCGGGAAAATAGTGAGGACAGCCGAAATGCAGATGTGGGAAATGTGAAGCGGGAATATATTTATGGAAAGGCCTGGTTCGTCATTTCACCGAAAGAGCATTTTGGATTGGTAAAGTAATCAGTGTATTTAACATAGAAGAGGAGAGTATTATGCATTTTCAGTGGTATCCTGGTCATATGACAAAGGCGAAACGTATGATGCAGGAAAATATGAAGTTGATTGATCTGGTAATCGAGCTGGTGGATGCCAGGGTTCCTCTTTCCAGCAGAAATCCGGATATTGATCAGCTGGCTTGGAATAAGGCAAGAATGATCATTCTAAATAAAGCTGATCTGGCAGAAGAAAAGTGGAACACTGCCTGGGAAGATTACTTCAAAGAGCAGGGATTTGAAGTTATCAAATTGAATTCGCGAAACGCAGGAAAGATGAAGAGTGTACACAGTGTGATCCAGGAAGCCTGCCGGGTAAAGATAGAAAGAGACCGGAAGAGAGGAATCTTGAACCGTCCGGTACGTGCTATGGTGGTCGGAATCCCCAATGTGGGAAAGTCCACTTTCATTAATTCTCTGGCCGGTAAAGCTTGTGCAAAGACAGGGAATAAACCAGGGGTAACCAAGGGAAAGCAATGGATCCGTCTGAATAAACAGGTGGAACTTTTAGATACGCCAGGGATCCTCTGGCCAAAATTTGAAGATCAAAGTGTTGGCCTTAGGCTTGCTTTCATTGGCTCTATCAAAGATGAGATCGTAAATACAGAGGATCTGGCGGCAGAACTGATCCAGTTTATGAACAGCGCTTATAGTGGGGTTCTGGAAGAAAAGTATCAAATTCAAGCTTCGGAAGATCCTTATCAGCTGTTGGAAGAGATTGCAAGGAGCAGAAATTGTCTGCTGAAAGGTCAGGAGCTGGATATCAAAAAGGCAGCTCTGCTTTTTCTTGATGATTTCCGCGGAGGAAAGCTTGGAAGGTTGACAGTGGAATATCCGCCGAAAGTATGATAGAATCTATAACGTATAAGTCAGAAAGGGGCCTGGGTATTCATGGGACGACACAGAAGAGAAAGAGGCATCTTAAGAGAGCTTTTTGGTTGGCTTCTCTATATATTAATCATTGTAGGGCTTACTTATGTCATTATTACCTATGTAGGACAAAGAACCAGAGTCAGCGGACAGTCCATGGAGACTACTTTAAGTGATGGAGATAATCTGATCGTAGATAAGCTGACTTATCATTTTAAAGATCCGGAACGATTTGACATTATTGTTTTTCCCTATAAATATGAAGAAAATACATACTATATTAAGAGGATCATCGGCATGCCAGGAGAAACCATTCAGATTGCAGGCGGATACGTCTATATCAATGGGGAACTGTTATCCTCTGATATTTATGGCACAGAGGTGATGGAATCAGCAGGAATTGCGGCAGAGCCGATTACCCTGGGGCCGGACGAATATTTTGTGCTGGGAGACAACAGGAACCACAGCACAGACAGCCGGGAGCCCAATGTGGGCGTACTCCACCGGGAGGATCTGTTAGGAAGAGCATGGGTACGCATTTATCCTTTTGATAAAATCGGGGTGATCCAGCATGAATAAGCGGGAAGAGGAAAGGCTTCGTAAACAGAAAGAAAAACTGGAAAAGGAAACAGCGCGGATCAAGGCCATGAGCATATATGAAGAAGAATATGCATCTTGCGGCTATATCTGCGGGATCGATGAGGTGGGCAGGGGACCGCTTGCCGGGCCGGTGGTGGCAGGCGCGGTGATCCTGCCAAAAAACCATATGATCTTGCATCTGAATGATTCCAAGAAGTTGTCGGAAAAAAGGCGAGAAATGCTTTATGATGAGATCATGGAATGCGCAGTGGCGACAGGAATCGGAATGGTAAGTCCTGCAAGAATTGATGAGATTAATATCCTGCAGGCGACCTATGAAGCCATGCGTATGGCCATCGGAAATCTGAAAGTTATACCGGATCTTCTGCTGAATGATGCGGTGACGATTCCACAGGTAGAGATCCCTCAGGTCCCCATCATCAAAGGAGATGCAAAAAGTGTTTCTATCGCTGCAGCAAGTATCATTGCAAAGGTCACAAGAGACAGGCTGATGAAGGAATATGAACAGATACTTCCAGGATATGATTTTGCCCACAACAAGGGCTATGGAACGAGGGCACATCTAGAAGGATTGAAACGGCTGGGACCGTCGCCGATCCATCGGATGTCATTTATCAAAAAATATATTTAGCAGGTGAGGATGGAGAATAATTACCGGAAAACCGGCTCCAAATATGAAAGGATGGCCGGAGAGTTTTTGAAAGTGAAAGGATACCAGATACTGGAATACAACTTCTGGTGTCGCAGAGGCGAGATTGATATTATCGCAAAGGATGGAGATTGTCTGGTGTTCTGTGAAGTAAAATACCGTTCGGATATGGGGGCAGGACTGCCATCGGAGGCGGTGAATGAAAGGAAACAGAGAAAACTTTCTATGTGCGCCCTTTATTATCTTACAGGAAAAGGAATGACAGATGTTGAGTGTAGATTTGATGTAGTAAGTATTATGGGGGATCAGATCCATCTGTATCAAAATGCCTTTGATTACATTGGCGGTTAGGAGAATAAAATGAGTCTGGGATTAAAATACAAAAATCATGAAAAGATCATCGAAGAAAGAGTGGTAAACGGCGTCCCTTATTTGGTGTATCCACTTCTTGAGAAGACTGGGGTGGTGAAACATGGATTCACTACGAGGCTGGGAGGAGTCAGTAAGGGGTACTGTTCTACGATGAATATCAGTACGACTAGAGGAGACGATCCGGAGGCGGTGGAGGAAAATAAGAGGAGACTTGCAAGAGCCATTGGTGTCCGGGTAGAGGATATGACTTTCACACATCAGACTCATACGGTCAATGTGGCGGTCGTAAGAGAAGAAGACCGGGGAAAACGTTTTATGGAAACAGATGGAATGGTGACAGATGTGCCGGGAATCTGTCTGGTAACGTTTTACGCAGACTGTGTGCCCCTTTATCTGGTAGATCCAGTACGCAAAGTTATCGGGCTTAGCCATTCTGGGTGGAGAGGAACGGTAAACCGTATGGGACGGATTACGTTGGAGAAGATGCAGGAGGTTTATGGGACAGATCCAAAAGATGTGGTGGCAGCCATCGGACCATCCATCTGCCAGGATTGTTATGAGGTCAGTGAAGACGTAATTGACAGATTTAAAGACAGTTTTTCAAGGAAAGACTGGAAGGAATTGTTCTACCGGAAAGATACTGGAAAGTATCAGCTGAATCTGTGGCGGGCAAATGAACTGATTTTTCAGGAGGCTGGGATTCTGCCGGAACACATGGCAGTGACCAATCTATGCACCCACTGCAATCCTAAACTTTTGTTTTCTCACCGTACGACAGGAGATAAAAGGGGAAATTTGAGTGCGCTTTTGGCATTAAAGGAGGATGCAAATGATCGATCAGATGGTACTGGCCGCAGCAGATGATGCATCGGCGGCAGAGGAAGTTGCAGAGGTAACGCAGGATACAGTCAAGGAAGTCAGCCGGATGACACAGTTGATTCAGGATAACATTCCTCAGATCATCGGCTTTGCTTTGCAGGTAGTCCTAGCATTGGTGTTTTTCTTCATTGGAAGAGCCTTGATTAAGTGGGTCCGCAAAATTGTCCGGAAATCTTTTGAACGTTCCAAAGCGGATGCAGGGGTGGCTACGTTTGTAGATTCCCTTTTAAAATATGGGCTGTATTTTCTGTTGATTTTCAGTATCGCAGCCAGGTTCGGCGTTGATACTGCCTCGGTGGCAGCACTGGTGGCATCCAGCGGACTGACTTTGGGACTGGCTTTGCAAGGGAGTCTTTCTAATTTTGCCGGAGGAGTACTGATCCTGCTTTTGAAACCCTTTGAGGTAGGAGATTATATTGTAGAAGATACGAACATGAAAGAGGGAACCGTAAAAGAAATCCAGATTTTCTATACCAAGCTTTCTACCATTGACAATCAGACTATCGTGATCCCCAATGGCATGCTGACGAATAACAGTCTGACAAATGCAACCGCCAAAGATGAAAGGAGGCTGGATCTGAAGATTTCTGTTTCTTACGAAGCGGATCTTCGGAAAGCAAAGGGGCTGATTGAAAAAATCGTGAAAGAAGATCCGGCTGTCATGCAGGATAAGGAGATCCTGATTTTTGTAGACGACCTTGCTGAGAGCTCTGTCGTGATCGGAGCAAGAGCCTGGGTAAGAAATGAGGAATTTTGGCCGACAAAATGGAGGATTCTGGAGAAGATCAAGCTGAAGCTGGACGAAAGTGGGATTGAGATTCCATATCCCCAGGTTACTGTGCATATATCAGAGAAAAATAAGTAGATGGGAGAAAAGTTGAATGTTGACAATTATTTTGATTGCGATTGTAGTAGTGCTGATTGCTGGTTCTGTCATCACTGGCGACTGGGAAAAGATGGACAAGCTTTTTGGAGTCGTATTGCTGGTGATCATCATTTACTGGCTATACCAGGCTTTTGTGTAAGCCGTGAAAGGATGGGAAATCATTTTCAAAAAAAGTTCTTGCAATAATC
>JAHYZZ010000023.1:32619-39375 GCA_019424135.1 Lachnospiraceae bacterium | reverse complement strand
CAACAGGTGGTAAACAGTACAAAGTAGCCGAAGGCGATATCATTAAAGTAGAAAAGCTTGGTGTAGAGGCCGGAGAGACTTATACATTCGACCAGGTGCTTGCAGTAAGCGATAACGGTCTGAAGATCGGTAATCCGACCGTAGAAGGAGCAACCGTTGAGGCTTCTGTAGTAGAAAACGGAAAAGCGAAGAAAGTCATTGTTTACAAGTTTAAGAGAAAAACTGGATACCATAAGAAAAATGGTCACAGACAGCAGTACACTGCTGTAAAGATCAACAAGATCAATGCTTAATTTTTTGGAGAGTATCCAATGATTCATGTAACCATCTATCAGAATAAAAAGGGTGAATATACAGGCTTTTCTGCCCAAGGACATGCCGGATATGCAAAGACAGGTGATGACATTGTCTGTGCAGCGGCTTCCGTGTTGATGATCAATACGATCAATGCACTGGAACTTTATACAAACGCAGAGATTTCCATTTCTGGAGCAGAAGCAGACGGAGTCCTGGCTATGAGATTTATCAGCAAACCCTCAAAAGAGACGGATCTTTTGATGAAGACGATGGCCTTAGGTCTGACACAGATGGAAGATGACGAGAACTATGCAGAATATATTGATTTAACATTCGAGGAGGTGCAGCAACCATGATGAAATTAAACCTTCAGTATTTCGCTCATAAAAAAGGTGTTGGTTCTACCAAAAACGGAAGAGATTCTGAGTCCAAAAGACTTGGCGCAAAGAGAGCGGACGGACAGTTTGTTAAGGCTGGCAACATTCTCTACAGACAGCGCGGAACCAAGATTCACCCAGGTGTAAATGTAGGACGCGGAGGCGACGATACATTATTTGCACTGGTGGACGGTGTTGTAAGATTTGAGAGAAAAGGAAGAGATAAGAAGCAGGTTTCTATCTATCCGGTAGCAGCTGAGTAATCAGGGTATCATAAGAGTGTTGCGTGAGGACTGGAGACAGTTGAATGCAGCACTCTTTTTTGGTATACTGATGGAAGTATAATGATTATGGAAAGGAAAATACCATGTTTGCAGACAGAGCAAAGATTTTGATTAGATCAGGAAAAGGCGGAGACGGACATGTAAGCTTCCGCCGAGAGCTCTATGTTCCCAACGGCGGCCCAGACGGCGGGGACGGCGGCCGTGGCGGGGATGTGATTTTCGAAGTAGATGAGGGATTGAATACGCTCCAGGATTTCCGCCACCGAAGAAAGTTCGCAGCAAAAGACGGAGAACCAGGAGGCAAGCGTAGATGTCATGGGAAAGACGCAGATGACATCGTGCTGAAAGTTCCAGAAGGAACTGTAGTCAAGGAAGCAGAGTCTGGAAAGGTCATTGCGGATATGTCCGGCGACAATCGAAGACAAGTAGTTTTAAAAGGCGGAAAAGGCGGCCTTGGAAACCAGCATTTTGCAACAGCGACCATGCAGATCCCCAAATATGCTCAGCCAGGACAGCCTTCCAAAGAACTGTGGGTGCAACTGGAATTAAAAGTGATTGCAGATGTGGGACTGATTGGTTTCCCAAACGTGGGAAAATCCACCTTTCTTTCCAGAGTCACGAATGCCAGACCCAAAATTGCCAACTATCATTTTACGACCCTGAACCCGAATCTGGGGGTTGTGGATCTTGCAGATGGAAGAGGTTTTGTGATCGCTGACATCCCGGGATTGATCGAGGGAGCTTCCGAAGGACTGGGCCTTGGACATGAGTTTTTGAGACATATTGAGCGGACGAAGCTGATGATTCATGTCGTAGATGCGGCCGGTACAGAAGGCCGTGATCCAGTGGAAGATGTTTATAAAATCAATGCGGAACTTAAGGCCTATAATCCTGAGATTTCCAGGCGTCCTCAGGTGATTGCTGCCAATAAGACAGATGCGATCTATACGGAGGGAGAAGATCCTGTCGAACGCCTGAAAAAGGAATTTGAACCCAGGGGATACCGGGTATTTCCAATCTCCGGTGTTACAGGTGAAGGAATCCAGGAGCTTTTGTACTATGTATCTGATCAGCTGTCTAAGATGGATCAAGAACCGGTAGTATTCCAGCAGGAATATTTCCCGGAGGAGGAGCTTCTCTACGAAAATCTTCCTTATACTGTAACAAAAGAAGATGATGTATACGTGGTAGAAGGTCCGAAGATTGAAAAGATGCTTGGGTATACCAATCTAGATTCGGAAAAAGGATTTACCTTCTTTCAGAAATTCTTAAAGGACACAGGGATCCTGGACGAGCTGGAAGAGGCAGGTATCCAGGAGGGCGATACAGTCCGTATGTATGGACTGCAGTTCGACTATTATAAATAAGGAGTTTGTACGATGACGACAAAGCAAAGAGCATATTTAAAGAGTCTGGCCATGACCATGGACCCCATCTTTCAGATTGGAAAAAACAGTATGACGCCAGAACTTACAAAGGCCGTTCAGGAAGCTCTGGACGCCAGGGAACTGATCAAGATCAGTGTTTTAAAAAACTGTGCCGATGATCCCCGGGCATTGGCAGAGGTGATCGCTGAGCGCACCCATTCCCAGGTTGTTCAGGTGATCGGGAAAAAGATCGTCCTGTATAAGGAAGGCAAGGACAAAAATAAAAGGATCCAGCTTCCATAAGAAGAATGAGGTGGCGTGCATGAAGATTGGAATTATGGGAGGGACCTTTGATCCGATTCATAATGGACATCTGATGCTGGGACAGGCGGCATATGAGGCGTTTGAACTGGATCAGGTATGGTTTCTGCCCAATGGGAATCCGCCTCATAAGGCAAACAGCCAGATTGAAGCGGATGCATCAGACAGGCTGGAAATGACTCGTCTTGCTGTTTCCGGCATCCCTTATTTTAAGGCATCAGCCTATGAGACAAAGCGGACAGAGGTATCTTGTACCTTTCAGACACTGGAATATTTTCATGCCAGATATCCGGATAATCAGTTGTTTTTTATCATCGGGGCAGATTCTCTTTACAGCATCGAGACCTGGATCCACCCGGAGAGGATCTTTCCTCTGTGCACGATTCTGGCAGCCTACCGGGATGAAGTCAACTCCCGGGAGCTGATGGAAGTAAAGATCCACGAACTAAGAGAGAAGTATCATGCAGATATCCGTCTTCTGGTGACCCCTTTGATGCATGTGGCCTCTCATGAGATCCGGCAGTATATCAAGGAAGGGCAAGATATTTCTTCTTACCTGCCAGAGTCTGTCGTATCATATATCAAAGAGCATGAGCTGTACCGATAAACAGTAACAGTCATTGAAGAAAGAATGGTAGTCTTATGAATCAGCAAATCACGAAAATCAGAAGAAAACTGATCACAGAACTTGATAAGGAACGCTATGAACATACACTGGGCGTAATGTATACGGCAGCTTCTATGGCCATGTGCCACGGCGCGGAGGTAGAACAGGCACTGATGGCGGGGCTTTTGCATGACTGCGCCAAATGTATTCCCGGAGATTCTAAGATCCGCATGTGTGAAAAATATCATCTGAATGTGTCTGATGTGGAGCGGTCAAATCCAAGCCTTCTTCATGCGAAACTGGGAGCCTTCCTGGCCGCAAAGAAGTATCATGTGGATGATAAGGAGATTATCAGCGCCATTGCCAGCCACACCACGGGACGCCCTCATATGAGCCTGCTGGAAAAAATCATTTATATTGCAGACTATATTGAACCTGGACGGCCGGAGCTGCCCAATATGGAAGAAGTAAGATATCTGGCATTCAAAGATATTGATGAATGTCTCTACCGGATTCTTAAGGACTCCCTGGAGTATTTGGAAAGCCTGGGAAAACCGATTGACCCCATGACAGAAAAGACTTATGATTATTACCGTATCAAATTAGAAAAACAGGAATAGTTAAGATATAAAAGGAGGATGTTGCATGGAACAGTCGAAAGACATGCTGAAACTGGTCTATCAGGCGCTGGAGGATAAAAAGGGAGAAGATATCGTTATGATCGATATCTCACAGATTTCCATACTGGCAGATTATTTTGTCATCTGCAGTGCAGGAAGTGATAGTCAGATCCAGGCACTGGTAGACAATGTGGAAGAGAAACTGCACGAGAACGGATTTTCCATCCGCCAACAGGAAGGACGAAACTCAGGGACCTGGGTACTTTTGGATTATGGCGATGTGATTGTGCATATATTTGAAAGGGAGAACAGAAGCTTCTATAATCTGGAACGTATCTGGAACGATGGAAGACGGGTAACGCCGGAAGAACTTGAATAGAAAAAAACTAAGGCCAGCTGTCAGCTTGTTGACGGCTGGCCATTCTTTATCCTGTTTCTTAGCTTTCGTGATGACAAATAACGGACTGATTGTTCATACATACAATCAGTCCGTTATTTGGTTAGAAAAACCGGAACACGCCGATAACTTTCCCCATGATCTGAACATCTCTTACAATGATCGGATCCATGCTGTCATTCTCCGGCTGCAGGCGAATCACGCCTTCTTCCTTATAAAAAGTCTTTACAGTAGCTCCATCTTCGATCAAAGCGACAACCATATCTCCATTATGAGCTGTCTGCGCCTGTTCGACTAATACAAAGTCTCCGTCTAAAATTCCGGCATTAATCATGCTTTCACCGCGTACCTTTAACATAAATGTCTGGTTATTTGGCATAAATTCCATCGGGATCGGGAAGTAGTTCTCGATATTCTGCTCAGCCAGGATTGGTTCCCCGGCAGCAACACGGCCGACCATAGGCACATTAACCACTTCGCGGCGCATCAGGTTGAAAGAGTCATCCAAAATCTCAATCGCCCTTGGCTTCGTAGGATCTCGGCGGATATATCCGTTTTTCTCCAGAGTCTCCAAATGGGAGTGAACAGAAGAAGTGGACTTTAAGTGAACCGCTTCGCAGATATCACGTACTGAAGGCGGAAATCCACGCTCCAGGATCTGTGATTTGATATATTCCAATATTTCAAGCTGTTTCGCGCTGATCTTTCCCTGTGACATAATGTACCTCCAGAATCATTTCTTACAAAATATTTTAACATAGCAGAATCTAAAAAGCAAACAAATGTTTCCAGAAAATATGTTCGATTTTTTAGAGAAAAACTATTGACAAACATTTGTTCGGATTATATAATGGTCACATACAAGGAGGAACATTCGTTCGATAGATAATAGATGATCGAAGAATGTCAGACGGGGATGATAAATAATAATGGAGGGAATGAGTTATGAATACAAGAAGATTGCATCATTTATGTAAGAGAAGAAGAGAAGTTTATCTGAAAAAAATGTCTTTTTTCGCGGCTACTTTTGTTCTCATTTTGTGTTTTAGCATTATAGCCGGGAGCCGCCTTGCCGATGCGCATGATGATTCCAGGAGCGCTGGAAATGAGCAGAAATATTTTAAGAGCATTGAGATCCAATCCGGCGATACCTTATGGGATATCGCATCAGAATATACCAATGGAGACAATCAGCAGATCCGTCAGTATGTCGGTGAGCTGATGAAGATTAACGGGCTGGCGACAGATGCCATACAGGAAGGCCAGTATCTTACCGTGGTTTACTATGGAGAATAGATAGATAGAAAGAACAGACAGAGGAGTATGCTATGAATCGAGAACTGGGAATAGCCAGATGCGGTCTTGCCTGTTGTCTTTGCGGAGAGAATACGGAATGTCATGGCTGCGATTCAGGAGAGTGTCCGGATAAGGACTGGTGTGAGAACAGGAAATGCACTTTGGAGAAACACATTTCTCACTGCTTCGAGTGTGACCAGGACTGCAAAAGGGGAATGCTTGGAAAAATCAAACCCTATGGGTTTACACTGTTCATCAGGCGATACGGCATGGAGGAATTGCTGGACTGTCTTGAGCAAAATGAAAAAAACAAAGTTGTGTACCACCGGGAAGGCATATCCGGAGATTACGATGACTTTGAAGACGTAGAAAAGCTGATTCGTTTTATTAAAACGGGAGAACGCTAGCTTCTGTCTGTAAATACTTTTGGTATATAAGATATTTTCAGGATCTTATATATATTATACTCACCCACAGAGGTATCCGGAGCAAAAGTTCCGGGTACTTCTTTTTTTGATAAGTTGTATCTTTCCAATCAAAAATCAATCTATACGTCAAATACCGATTTTTCCAAATGATATAGACAAATTAATAAGAGTATGATATAATATATCAGATTTTAACGAGTGTTATTATTTTTTAGAGGGATGTATCAATTATGGCTGAAACCAGAACATACCACGAACAGGTTCGAATCGATCAGACACTAAGGCTGCGTGAGGTTTTAAAAACCCTTCCGCCTTTTGCGAAAGACTTTTTCCGGGCTATCGAACCACGGTCATCTGCAAAAACGCGAATGAATTATGCATATGACATCCGTGTTTTTTTTCATTTTCTTATGGAGAATAATCCCCTTTATAAAAACTATACAGTGGATCAGTTTACTGTACAGGATCTGGAGCGTCTGGAGCCTGTCGATATTGAGGAATATATGGAATATCTGAAGGTATACCGGCGTGACAGCGACCATGAAATGATCACAAACGGGGAAAAAGGTCTTGCAAGAAAAATGTCTGCGCTTAGAAGCTTTTATAATTATTATTTTAAGCATCAGGTTATTTCAAAAAATCCAGTATTGCTGGTAGATATGCCTAAAATACATGAAAAAGCTATTGTAAGACTTGATGCAGATGAGGTGGCTCTTCTTCTGGATTATGTGGAATCTGCGGGAAATAAACTGACAGGTCAGG
>JAHYZZ010000023.1:25854-32609 GCA_019424135.1 Lachnospiraceae bacterium | reverse complement strand
AGGCTCTTACTTATTACCACAAGACCAGAGACCGGGATCTTGCAATCCTAACCTTGCTTCTGGGTACCGGAATTCGTGTTTCTGAATGTGTAGGACTGGATCTTACAGATGTTGACTTTAAAAATAACGGGATTACTGTCACCAGAAAAGGTGGCAACCAGATGGTTGTTTATTTCGGTAATGAGGTAGCGAAAGCTCTTTCAAATTATATCACCGGGGATCGGAAGGCTGTTACTCCTTTACCAGGTAATGAAAATGCTCTCTTTTTGTCCACACAGAAAAAAAGGATGGGTGTACAGGCTATTGAAAACATGGTTAAAAAGTATGCAAAAGAGGTGACGCCATATAAAAAAATCACCCCCCATAAACTACGAAGCACTTATGGCACTTCCCTTTATAAGGAAACCGGCGATATCTATCTCGTGGCGGATGTGCTGGGGCATAAAGACGTCAATACGACCAAAAAACATTATGCAGCCATTGATGAAGACAGGCGCCGTAAGGCTGCCTCAGCTGTAAAATTAAGAGAAAGCTGATGGAAAGGATACCAGACAATATGAAATTGCAGCAATTATTAAGTTATACAAGAAAAGCAGTAGACGAATACCAGATGATACAGGAAGGGGATCATATTGCTGTCGGGATTTCCGGCGGTAAAGACAGTTTAACCCTTCTCTATGCACTGCATGGGTTAAAAAGATTCTATCCGAAAAAATTTGATCTGAGTGCTGTTACGGTAGATCTTGGTTATAAAGATTGTAATTTTACGCCAGTAACAGAATTATGCAGGGAACTTAATGTTCCATACCACATTGTAAAGACGGATATTGCACATATTTTATTTGAGGATCGAAAGGAATCGAACCCTTGCTCTTTATGTGCCAAAATGCGTAAAGGTGCATTGAACCAGGAAGTGAAAAATATGGGATGCAATAAGGTGGCTTATGCGCATCATAAAGACGATATTGTGGAGACCATGCTCCTTTCCCTTTTTTTTGAAGGACGCTTTTACTCTTTTTCGCCCAAAACCTATCTGGATCGTATGGATCTGACTGTTATCCGACCGATTATGTTTGTGGATGAGGCGGATGTCATTGGTTTTCAGCATAAGTATGCTCTTCCGGTCGTAAAAAGCAGATGTCCCATCGATGGTTATACAAAGAGACAATATGCCAAGGATCTGATCAAAGATTTAAATAAAGACAATCCAGGAGTAAAACAGAGAATGTTTACGGCCATCCTGAATGGAAATATCCAAGGATGGCCGCAAAGAATTCCTCATGTAAGATGATAATGAAAAATTATAGACGTTTTTTCTCGTCCCGCTCTTTGATCTCCACCAGTTTGATGATTGCTTCTGCAGTTCCCTCGATTCCAAGTACGGAGCTGTCGAGGCAAATATCATAACTTTCTGCTGAAGACCATTTTTTATTACTGTAGTAATTGTAATAGCTGGACCGTTCTTTGTCTGTCTTCTGGATAATCTCCTTTGCTTTCGCATCCGTCAGATCATAAATACGTGCAATCCGGCGGATTCTTGCATCCAGGTCAGCATGGATAAAAAGGGACAATACATTATCGAAATCTTCCAGTGCATAATCCGCACAACGTCCTACCAGAATACATGGCCCTTCTTCCGCAATCTTTTTGATCGCATCAAACTGTGCCAGAAACACCTTATGATTGATTGGCATATCTGTGTAACTTCCAGAAGAATATCCAAAAGAATAGGTGTCCATGACCAGAGAATAAAGGAAACTGTTTGTGGGCTTTTCATCATGCGTTTCGAACAATTCCTGACAAATACCGCTCTCCTTCGCTGCTCTATTTAGCATCTCCTTATCATACAGTTTAATTCCCAGCTCATCGGCCACTTTATATCCAATCTCCCGGCCTGCGCTTCCATACTGTCTTCCAATAGTAATAATAGTGGATGTTTTTGCCATACTATTCACGCTCCTTTATCGTATATTAGGTATTATACATCAATTTGTCTAATAATTCCACAAAATATTGTGGAAGAGGAGCTTCAACTTCCAGATATTTTCCAGTGACAGGATGGATAAATCCTAGAATACGTGCATGAAGCGTCTGTCCCTGAAGTTTTGGAAAAGGGCATTTTTTTGGTCCATAAATTTCATCTCCCAGAAGCGGATGGCCAATACTGGCCATATGCACCCGAATCTGATGGGTACGTCCTGTCTCAAGACGGCATTGGATATAGGTATAATTTCCAAATCGTTTCAGCACACGGTAATGGGTAATCGCCGGTTTTCCATTTTTTGCATGAACGCTCATCTTCTTACGGTCTGTCGGGTGACGTCCAATCGGTGCATTGATAGTTCCTTCATCTTCTTTGATATTTCCATGAACGATTGCTTCATAAACTCTATGAATCGAATGCTCTTTTAATTGTGCCGACAGACTCTGGTGAGCCAGATCCGTCTTACATACGACCAGTGATCCTGTCGTATCCATATCAATACGGTGTACGATCCCAGGACGCATCACCCCATTGATTCCAGACAGATCCTGGCCACAGTAATACATCAGTGCATTGACAAGCGTGCCGGAATAATGTCCTGGGGCGGGATGAACCACCATCTGTTTCGGCTTATTTACTACAAGAAGTTCTTTATCCTCATACAAGATATCCAAAGGAATATTTTCTGCAAGAATATCCGGTTCCTGAATCTGAGGAAGCTCTACCTCGATCACATCTCCTGCTGCAAGTCGGAACCCTGCTTTAACCTTCTCTTGGTTTACCAGGATATGCCCATCCTTGATCAGCTTCTGTAGATAGGATCTGGACTGATCTGGCAATTCTTCTGCCAGATAACGGTCAACTCTCTCTCCTTCCTGACTTTCGATGGTGAAGTATTCTTTCAAGGTCAGCCTCCTTATAATAAAAGAACAATAGGACAACAAGTAAAAAAGCCGAGACAGTAACGTAAATATCCGCCACATTAAAGATAGGGAAACGGATCAGAATGAAATAAAAGAAATCTACCACGTAGCCCTGACTCAGCCGGTCAATGCAATTTCCCCAGGCACCGGAAAAAATTAAGACTGCACAGGTCTGAAGCGGAAAAAAATGAGATTCCATGGGAACTTTCCAAAAAAACCAGATCACTGCCGCACTGATCAGCACCGCACTGATGATAAAGAAAATCTGATGCCCTTGGAAGATGCCAAAAGCAGCTCCTGCGTTTTCCAGATACTCCAGCTGAAAAACACCGTCAATAATCACCAATGGTTTCTGTCCTTTCAAGTGTTCGACTGCCAGCAGTTTGGTACACTGGTCAAATAAAATCAGTCCGAAAGCGACTGCCAGTGCCTTAAAACAATTGATATATCTGCGTTTTTCTATATTCATAGTCTTCCTCCACATCGAAAAATTATCGGAATTTCCGGACAGATATCATATATCTTCCCTTTTTCGTTTCCGAAAGAATACCATCATAGACTATACGTCCCATCTTTCTTACAGAGATAATATCTCCTTCTTTCAGACGGTATCCATTGCTGGAGATTAGTCTGCCATTTACAAAAACTCTTCCTCCCTCAATATAACCGGTCAGTTTACTTCTGGAGAAAGGAAAGGATAGTGAAAGAACGGTATCAAGGCGTACAGACGCAACGGTTCCTTTTATTGTCTCATAAACCGGCTGATAGTCTTCTTGAAATCCATCACGAAGGGCTGTATTTACAACAGTATGTCTGACTCTGGTAAGCTGATCGGTAATATATCCAGCCAGTTCTTCTTTTACAAATAAAATTGCACTTCCTCCTAAAATCAGGATATCTCCAATTTTTGAACGTTCAATTCCAAGATTCATGACTGCTCCTAGATAATCACGGTGAGTCAGATCCTCGGCAAACTTTTTGCTGGAAGGAGTAATCTCTATTGTCTGAATCGGATATTGATAGTCATAATAAAGAGCATCAGGTAGAAATGCAGCCATCTGACGCTCTGAAAAACCATAGCCTCCGAAAGTTTCATAACGGCATAAAAACTGATCTTTCGGAGTCGTATGTAAGATATTTAATTCATTTAGATTAAGAAAATCTGAAAAAGTAACAATCCCCCGGTTGTAAGCAGCTCTGGAAAGTTCTCCGAAGCGTTTTTGTAACAAAATCTCTTCTTTATTCATACTTAAAACCTGGTACGCATGGATGATGCGTCAAAGGAAGTGTTTAACAGATCCTGAAGATCTCCGGATATATCTACATTTGTAGGTGTTACCAGGAATATGTAATTTGAAATCTTCTGCAAGTTTCCACTGATCGCGTAAGTGGCGCCTGAGGTAAAGTCAATAATACGCTGTGCCACTTCCAGATCCAGCCCCTCTAAATTCAGAATCACCGTACGTCCACTCAGCAAAGTTTCCGTAATTTCACGGGCATCGTCAACAGATGTAGGCTTGATCACGCATACTTCCATGCTCACGTTATTCCTTCTTGCAGGCTGACGCATCGGAGTCACTTTATTGCTGGAGTGTGAAGAGCTCCTGGAGGATCTTGGCGCTACATCGTAAGATTCATCTTCATCTTCATCCTCCTCATATTTTTTAGAACGGCTGAACAAACTTTTTTTTGGCTTTTCTTCTTCGTAATCATCATCATAATCGTCATCGAAGAAGTCGTCGTCATAATCATCCCCGTCGTTCAGTTTCATAATATCTAAAAACTTGTCCAATACTCCCATTGTTTAATCTCCTATCTTACGTTTCCTTGTTGAGCATAATTGCGCGCACCGAAAATACCGGTTCCCACCCGGACCATGGTAGCGCCCTCCTCAATGGCAATCTGATAATCATTCGTCATACCCATGGACAAAATGCTCATAGTAATATTATCAATGTTTTTCCTTGCTATGTCAACAGATAATTTACGCAAACGGGCGAAAATCGGGCGATTTTCCTCTGGATTGGACACAAAGGGAGCGATCGTCATGAGACCTTTTACACGGATATGTGGAAAAACAGAGATTTTATCCACAAAACTATCCAATTCCTCCGGCATCAATCCAAATTTGCTCTCCTCTTTTGCCACATTAACTTCGATCAGTATGTTGGCCGTCATCTGATGCTTCGCAGCCTCTTTCTCAATGGTTTCGGCAAGACGAAGAGAATCTACAGAATGAATTAACTCTGCTTTATCAATGATATATTTGACTTTGTTTCTCTGTAGATGTCCAATCAAATGCCAGTGGATATCTCTTGGAAGGACTTCATACTTCTCTGTCATCTCCTGTACCTTATTCTCACCAAACACCCTGACTCCCAGGTCATAAGCTTCTTGCAACATACGAACTGGCTTGGTCTTGCTGACCGCAATCAGTGTTACTTCGTCCCGGCTTCTTCCAGCACGTTGGCATGCAGTCTCAATGTTTTTTTCTACTTGTACAAGATTTTCCTGTAACATGTTCCATCTCTCCCTTATGATTTAAAATAGCAAAACATCAGAACACAACATCGTTTTCACGGATACCTTCTCCGCTTAGTGCGATATGGTCATAATTAGATAATCCATACTCATTTCCAGATTCGACAATATAATATTCATCGCTTTCGCTTAAAATCGTCACCTCCCGAAATTCCGCATAACCTTTATTGATGTTGTAGACACCCTGAAGTACTGCCGTATCTTTCATTGTATAAGTTTTATCAGAATCTTCCTTACGAAGAACAGTTCCTTCCTCAAATAGATCCATATCCAAATAAACAACACCGGCTTCATGATCTCGATAATAGACGTCTGCTTCCTGAAACTTTGCACTGTCAGATCCGTCGTCAATCAAAACACCGGTTTCATTAGAATTGCCTCCCTGTGTCATATAATCTTCCGGGACGGTATAAAATTTCCGTTCAATCACAGAGGATTTGGGGATCTTAAGTCCAGACTGATCTTCCAGAATCAATTCAATGTCCACATACCGGTCACTGACGTAACGGATCATGGAAGAATCTAGGGTCAGAACACCCAGATTCATATCTCCTGATCTTCGAATCTCAAATGCAGCTGTGGCAGTCTCATTATCTTTTGAAAACTCGATAGATACACTGGACGTATCTGCCAGCGATTTGGCTGTGGCTTCGTCCAGCTGAATGACAATCTTCCATTTGTCTGAACGAATCAGCTTATATACAGGATCCCCGGTTTTTACCTGAGTATTATCCTGAAGACTGACTTTTTTATAATCCGCCCTGGCAAGCATCTCTTCTGTCACGTCATCAACGGTAAGATTCTCATAACCATCTGTAGAAAAGACAATAATACCATCAGAAGATGCTTGATAGACCTGAACTCCTGAAGTCTTGGATGCAACCATCTCCTCAAGTTGTGCCTGACGACTCTGGCTGGATTTACTATCGAGAACCGTAGTAATACTGTCCCTTAATGAATAAACATCCTCGAAATTTTCGTTCTGAAAACTGTCGCTAAAGTTCTGGGTCTTTTGAAGGATTGCCGACTGTTCTTCTGCGGTTAATGATTGCGCCTCAGAAGAAGAAGGATCTGAAAATGTAAGCTCCTCTGATGACAAGCTGAATACCTTGGTCTGCGCGCCTACTTTACTGCCTTCCCTCGCAAAATAATTTACATAACCTTCTGCATCGGCTTGGACAACTGTCTCATCCCGGAGGATCAAACCAGTGTACGCATTATCTTTTTGAATGGATCCTTCACGCACTTCATAAATCGTCACATGATTTCCTGTCAAATACATCAGTACCGTGACAACCAGATAAATA
>JAHYZZ010000023.1:24589-25844 GCA_019424135.1 Lachnospiraceae bacterium | reverse complement strand
ACGCCAAAAATCAGGATCCCAATATTAAAATTCCATTTTTTACGGTATATCTCTATATTTGTTAATTTTTTATCTGCCAATACTGCTTCCTGCCTTCCTGTCTAATGCGTCAATCCGGGATATACCTCAGCGCCGCACCATTCAGATAACTGAATTTTCTTCCCTGTCTTGTATGTCTGCGTTCCATGAGTTCAAAAAGCTCATTTTTAAGCTTCCACCAACTGATTCCCCAGTTACAGAAGACCGAATCCTTTTCAGGAATCCGGCTAAAAAGCCGTTCTACAACAATGTCTGGTGAAAGATACTCTAGAAACAAGACCACACGTTCCAGATACTCCTCTTTCGAACATAAAGTTATTGTACCATTTTCAAACTCTTCACACAACCTGGTGTTTTTTGCGATATAAAGAGAATGCAGTTTTACCATATGAACCGAGAGCGCAGACAGAATCTTTGCGGTCTCGATCACATCTGTGCGGTTATCTCCCGGAAGATTTAAAATCACATGGGCACAGATATCAAAACCAAACGGGCGGATTTGAAGAACTGCATCCAGAAATTCCGCCAGCGTATGCCCACGCCCGATGGATTGAAGGGTATGGTAATTGACTGTCTGCAGACCAAGCTCTACAGTAATCTGCAAGCCGTATTCTCTGCGAATCCGATCAAGCGCTTCAAGATATGGGGGAGAAATACAGTCAGGCCGTGTTGACACAGCAATTTCTACAATTCCCTCTACCTCTGCCGCCTCCAAAAGAAAGGTCTCAAATTCTTCCAGGGGCAGAAAAGTATTGGTATAATTCTGAAAATAAGCAATATATTTGTATGCATGATACTTCCTTGCAATGTGCTGTCTGACCATCTCCAACTGCTCTTTTACCGGAACAGATGAATCCACAGACTCAAAGCCTGTGCCGCATCCGGCACAGAAAGAACATCCCTGTCCGTTCATCCGGTTTGGGCATCCTACCGGAAGATTTACAGGCAGTTTGTAGACCTTTTCGCCATATTTATTTTTTAGATATTTTGAATAAGGATAATAAAACCTTTCATCTATCATGAAAGAAACCTCACATTTACATGAATAAAATTTTTTAGAGCTGCCATACTAATGGTAGTATGAAAAAAGGAGGAATTCATATGAAATGGTTTGATTACACCGCTTTGACTCTGGTAATCATCGGTGCCGTCAACTGGCTGTTAGTTGGTATCTTCCGTTTTGATCTTGTGGCGTTCCTTTTTGGAAACCTGTCCT
>JAHYZZ010000023.1:0-24579 GCA_019424135.1 Lachnospiraceae bacterium | reverse complement strand
TTATCTATACGCTGGTAGGATTATGCGGGCTGTATCTGATCAGCCTGTACGGAAGAATCTCAAGTTCTTCATAGAGTAAAGGGGTATCCCTTTTCAGAGATGCCCCTCTCATTCTTAAGAATCTGTATTCTCTGGAATATTTTCTATCAACGTACTCATATCCTGATACAACAGATCTTTCGTATCAGCTCCCATTACAATCGAAATATATGGGTGATCCTGGGAATCCTTTTCCAACAGGATCAGGCAATTGCCTGCAAGTTGGGTAGTGCCGGTCTTACCGCCTACCAAAGTAACATTCTGTGGTGACTCGGCCTCGCCTGTAGCATAAAAATTTGTTGGTTCCCATTCCAGATTCCTGGGATTTCCGTCCGCACCCGTGATGTCCGGAGTGTAGGAATCAGCGCTGATAACTTCCAAAAACTCATCATGTTTGATACATTCATTGAAAATCAGATACAAATCATAAGCCGTTGTATAATGGTTCTCACTGTGAAGACCGTGAGGATTTTCAAAATGTGTCTGAGTAGCCATCAGTTCCTGGGCCCGTTCGTTCATTAAATCCACGAACTCATCGACACTTCCGCTGACTGTCTCAGCAATGGCAACAGCTGCATCATTCCCAGAACACATTAAAAGTCCATAAAGGAGATCATTTAAGGTAAGTTCATCTCCAGTTTCAATCTCACACACCGATTCATCTGCCGCAAAACTAGTAGAAGAAGCGGCCTCAGATACAGTTACTTTTTGGGACAGATCGCCATATTCGATAGCCAGAAGCGCCGTCATAATCTTAGTTGTACTGGCAGGATATAGTCTGTCAAAAACCTGATATGCAAAATCCACTTTACTCTCGTTTACATCGAACAATGCTGCCGCATGAAGGCCGGAAGTCTCCGGAGCCCCCGCCATCTCTACATCTCCATCAGCTACACATAGATCCGAAGCAAAGAGACTGTCCTGATAAATATTCTGATTATAGTTTTCCTTCTCATATCCTACAACCACATCTTCTGTCTCAAAGAAGGAGCAGCCTGTCAACAATATTGCCCCACATGCAACAGCGGCCGTAAGTCTGAATAAATTACCGATACATTTCACGCCAGTCAAGATCTCCTCTATCTATTGCTAATATAATCAATTCAGCCGTGGCAAGATTGGTCGCCATAGGAATATTATACATATCACACAACCGTATAACGTCATTGACATCCGGCTCATGTGGCTTAGGATCATTAGGCTCTCGCAAAAAGATAAGGGCGTCAATATCATTTTGGGCAATCTGCGCACCCAGCTGCTGTTTTCCGCCGAGGGGCCCTGCCAGGTATTTATGAACATTTAGATTGGTAACCTCCTCAATCAGTCTGCCTGTGGTTCCAGTCGCATACAGATTGTGCTTACTCAGGATTCCTCTGTAAGCAATGCAGAAATTTTGCATCAATGTTTTTTTGGAATCATGTGCTATCAGCCCTATGTTCATGTTTTTCACTCCTTACTGATATTTTTTCGGCTGTAATCCAACATTCAGGACAAGACCGATACCAATATACAGACTGACCAAAGATGTCAGGCCATAACTTACGAACGGTAGCGGAACCCCGGTGTTTGGAATCAGTTGTGTAGCAACACCGATATTAATAAAACTTTGTACCCCTATCAGACCTCCTACTCCGCAGCAGATAATCCGGCCTGACAGGTTCTGCGATCGTCTTCCAATCAATATACATTGTATCACAATCAATAATAATAAAGCAATAATAATACAACTTCCAATAAAACCAAGTTCTTCACCTACAATTGCAAAAATAAAGTCTGTGCTTGGCTCCAGAATAAAATCTCCATTTTTGACAGAGTCTGTCGTATTATTGTTTAACCCTTTTCCAGTAAGCTGTCCCGAACCAATAGCCATGACAGAATTTCTCTGCTGATAAGCGCCATCACTGGCATATTTTTCCGGTTCCAGAAAGGCAAGAATACGTTCCTGCTGGTAGTCTTTTAGAAGCGTCTGGTCCGGCTGAACTACAATGCTTAAGAAAATAACAGCCAGCGGAATCAGTATCACCAGAACCGTCCCGATAAATTTATAGCTTAAGCCTCCGATATAGATCAAAAGGCAGAGTACTAAAGCAGTACAGATCGTGGTTGAAAGATTAGGCTCTACAATGATCAGTCCCAGTGGAACTGCACATAAAAAAGCGTATTTCAACAGTGTTCGTTTATCATTAATATCTTCTTCATGATCGGTAATAAATCTGGCAAAGAACAGGATCAGTAAGATCTTGGCAAGTTCAGATGGCTGAAAATTTGTAAATCCAAGGTTGATCCACCGAGTCGCACCATTTACCTCTGTTCCTATCACCAGAACTGCTCCAAGGATCAAGACAACAAATCCATAAATCAGCCAGTAAAAATCCATCAGCCAGACATAGTCCATCAAAGAGACAACCAGCATGACAGCCAAACCAATGACAAGGCCAATGATCTGTCTGGACTGATTATCCGGTTCTGCACTTCCAATCACAAAGATTCCTATGACAGATAATGCTACAACCAGGAATACAAGGCTCATTTTATAATCTTTGAAATGGTACCGTTTTATAAATTTTGGTAATCTCACGCTTCTTCTCCTAAAAATGTGATAACAACCTGAGTACGGTTGATCTCTACTTGAAAATCATCTTCTGTAAGTTCCATATATTTTGATAAAGTTTCGTACAATTCGCGGCAGATAGCTTCATAAGCTTCCGGCGTGCAATTTACCCTGTCTGAAACGACCAGTGCTTTCAGACGGTTTTTGGCAATCGAAACAGAAGATCTCCTCAGCATACTGATTCCTCCTAATCTTTCTTAAACAGGCTGGAAAGCCTGGATAAGAATCCGCCGCTCCCGCTTAAATCAAGGAAGGGGACTTCCAGTCCCATAATCCGTTTGCAGATGTTCATATATGCCTCAGAGGCCTGTCCCCCAAGACCTACCACCGGTTCTCCCTGGTTGGTTCCAATCACTACCTTCTCATCATCAGGCAAAGCTCCGATCAGCGGAATGGATAAAATCTCCGTTACATCATCAACAGACATCATATCACCTTTCTTTACCATATCCATTCGTATTCGATTGATGATTAAATCAATCTTTTGAATCTGTTGACTCTCCAACAGACCAATGATGCGATCCGCGTCGCGGATTGCTGAAACTTCCGGAGTCGTCACAACGACAGCGCGGTCTGCACCGGCAATGGCATTTTGAAATCCTTGCTCAATCCCGGCAGGACAATCCAGAAGTATGTAGTCAAATTCTTCTTTTAACTCCGAAGTCAGCTTTTTCATCTGGCCCGGAGAAATTGCAGTTTTATCTCTGGTCTGGGCAGATGGAAGGAGATAAAGATTCTCATATCTCTTATCCCGGATCAAGGCCTGTTTCAGACGGCAGGTACCCTCGATCACATCCACCAGATTATAAACAATCAGATTCTCTAAACCCATCACCACATCTAGGTTCCGAAGTCCCAGATCTGTATCAATCACCACAACCCTTTTGTCCAGTTTCGATAATCCTGCCCCGATATTTGCAGTGGTGGTAGTCTTTCCGACCCCGCCTTTCCCTGATGTGATTACAATAACTTCGCCCATGAATAACTTCCTCCTATAACTGGTTTTACTTCAATCTCTCCAATCCTAAGACGTTTAGAATTTATATGGAGAGCAGCGATCCACGCACTTCGGCAGCCGGATGCACCGGCAGTTACACAACCGCGGATCGTACCGATCACCACGACATTTCCCTTTGACGTCACGATTGCTCCGTCTTCTACGTCCCCGATGATCACGATGCTCGTCTCCGCTTCCAGACGATGTCTTTCTCTTAAAGTACCCTTATAGAACAGACCGTCTTTTTCATGGACAGTCTCCAGGCATTTCTTTTGAAGCTGTCTGTACTTTTTTTCTTTTTCCCCATCCTTTTCAATCAGACAAAGGATCCGTATCTTTGCAGCAGCTTGTATCGTTTCAACTATACGGGCTGTTTCTTCTTCTGTGAAAGTACGGCCTTCCAGTTCCACCACCATGTCCGCATGATTAAAAAAATTTTCTGCGGATCGAAACTTTTCTTCCGTCTCCATAAGAAGCATCTCGAAGGGTGCTTCAGGATTAGATCTTATGGTAATGCCGTATTTGTTACTCTTAATGAGCACAGAATCTTTCACATAAAACCATCCTTTCTGTTAATCTCCCGTCGTGCTAGCGGCAATCTCAGAAGCTGTTCCGGTAATCAGTTCTTCCTCCGGTGTAATCTGATAATAATATTCCATCACATCATTGCCGATCTCAGCCGCATAAGTAGAACTATAACCGTTAGCAATACGGATCGCAAATGCAACCTCTGGATCGTTGCTCTGGGCAAATCCTACAAACAGCGCATGATCCGGATGGGTAGCACTTTGCTGAGCCGTACCGGTCTTGCCGGATACTTCTACTCCGCTGGCATTCAGTTTGCTGAACACATGTGCCTGGGATACAGAGATGACATTGCGCATTCCGTTGTGGACAGCTGTCCAGCTTGAAGAAGAAATGTCCGTGATGGTGTTTTTTACCTCTGGAGTAAAATCTTCTACTGTGTCACCATCCACAGAGACCACTTTGTCCAGCAGACTTAAATTGTATACCGTCCCTTCATTTGCAACGGCAGTAATATATCTGGCAAGCTGACTGGTCGTGAAGTTATTATTCCCCTGACCGATCGCTGACAGGACAGAAGTTTCATCAGAAATTTGTGGATCCGATTCCGGGATTTCAAGTCCTGATGTGTCGCCGAGACCGAATTTCACTGCATATTTCCGCAGGGTATCCGTACCCAGATCACTGGAAAACGTTACATTGTCTGGAGTGCCGTCACCATCTTCGTCCACAGTAGCACTGCTTCTGTCAAGACTCAGCTGGTACCCTACTTCGTAGAAGAAGCAGTTACAGGAATTCTGGATTGCTCCTTCCACCGACAGACTTCCATGGGCATTGGGATAGATCCAGCATCTGGGATGCGGATCCACCTTATCATATTCTCCATGACAGGTAAAATAGGTGCCTGTATCGATTACACCTTCTGTAAGACCGGTGAGAGCCACCAAAGGTTTATAAGTGGACCCCGGCGCCGTACGCTCCTGTGTGGCTGTGTTATACATTGGACTGGCATTATCATTATTCAGTTTATTATAATAATCGGAATCCATCGTATTAGCCAGCCGGTTATTATCGTATCCAGGATAGGATACGCAGGCAAGTACTTCTCCGGTTTTTGGGTCTGTCATGACCAAGGAACCGGTACAGGGCTCAAGCCCCAGTTCACCTGGCGTGATTTCCAAAGACTGAATCTTACTGCGCACAAAATCATAAGCCGCGGTACTTCCGGAGTTCAGCGCATTATACTGGGCTTCATCAAAAGTCAGTACCCCTTGTTCATATAAGATCATACATAGCTGTCTTCCCGTGACAGAACCAGCTTTGATCATATACTGATAGATCATTTTGTCAAACTCTGTGTCATCACTGATAGCATCAATAACATAGTCAATAATAGCCTGATAGGTCTCACTGGAATCTGAATATTCTCCCTCCGAAGACACATAATCTTTTAAAAGCGAAGTGTCAATCCAGTTTTTTGAAATCGCATAATTAAGATAAGTGTATATATTGATAGTCTCTTCTTCCCGCCATGCCTTATAGGTCTTATCACTGGTATCAATGGCATCACTCATCAGGATTCCTGAATTTTGGTTTAACACCGTATTTACAATATAACTCTGATAAGCCTGCTGCTCCCGCCCCGCATCCTGATAGGCACTGGCATTCGGATCAGAAAGGATGTTTTTTACCTCCTGTAAAACCTGTTCTTTTCTGGCAGTGAATGCAGAATAGACTTCTTTTTCCGCAGCTTTGGCATCCTCTGCTCCAAAATGAGTCATGTCCACCATCTCATTGTCGATGAACGCATTATAAACATCACCGATCGGAATAATCACATCACTTCCATCATCTACCTTAGTACGGTCAAAATCCAGTGTGTTCTGAATCTTTGACAGAAGGATACCTGCAAGCTCCTGTTCAATGATGTGGTAAGCCGCTTTCTGAAGATTAGCGTCAATTGTCAGATACAGATCATTCCCCGCCTTCTCTTCTTTGCTCTTCACACGATCAATGACGCGTCCCACACTGTTAACATACAAAGTCTCACTGCCCTTTTCACCTTTCAGGTAGGAATCCATGACCTTCTCAAGTCCGGACTTTCCTACAGTATCTGTCAAAGAATACTCCTCCTGTTCCTCCTTGGAAAGGGCATCATACTCTTCTTTGGATATTTGCCCGGTATATCCAATCATATTGGCAAAACAATAGCTGTCTGTATATCGACGCAGTGATTCCTCCTCAATGCTGACTCCCGGAAGTGTATCCAGATGCTCCATTATATCTGCGACCGTTTCGTCACTGACATCTTCTGCAATAGTCGTAGACAACCATTGCTGGTAGCTGTTCAGGGAAATGGCATACCGGATATTTACAAGCTTTAAGACCTCGGTACGACTCATCTTGCTCTGATCGATGTCATAGCCATAAACCTCATCTGTACAAAGATAGTCAATCAGGTCTTCTGCTGAGATGTTCCGCTGGTCATCATCCAGCTGGTCAATGGTGCGCAGGCCAAAGACATCAGCGATGAACCGAAGTCGTTCTGTATCACTGTCAGCAATATAGATATAATTATCATTATTGTCTAATACAATTCCAAAATCATTGATAACGGAATCCCCATTGGCCTCTACCATCTGAATAACGGTAGAAACAATCTGATTGAGTTCCTTATTTTTATAGTCATCGCTATATTCAAATGTCACAGAATAAGCAAGCTCATTATATGCCAAAAGGTTGCCATTTCGATCGTAAATATTGCCACGGGTTCCTTCGGTCTCTTTGGTCTTCTGAATCTGAAGCTCATAATCCTCCGCATAGTCTGCGCCACAGACAATTTGCAGATAAAACAGGCGCTGGACCAGGATGGCGGCCATCACGCAAAAGACAATAACAGCCACGGAAGTTCTAGACTGCATAACTTCAGAGATTCCGTATCTTATTTTTTCCCATAAATTAAACAAATTTACTTGCACTCCTTTGTTCTTCTGCTTCCAGTTTCTTGTTGATCTGTAGGATAATCTGATACAGCAGCAATGTCACCAAAATGGTATATACCAGTTCCGGTATGATGATTCCCGACAGATATCCCGGAAAATCAAATTCTCCCTGCAGAAGGTGCAGGCAAAAATAAGTGAGCAGTCCATAGACCAGTTCACTTGCCGCGATCAGCCCGATCGGCAGTTTAATGTCATCGTCATAAAACAGCCGTCTGAAAAAGCCGTTTACATAGCCGATCAAGGTATAGATCAGCATGTAAAAGCCAAGAATGTCCCCCCAGAAAAGATCTGTCAAAAGCCCGCAGATAAATCCTACGAACATCCCCGACTTCTTTCCACGCATAAATCCAAAGGAAGAAGTCACAATGATCAAAAGGTTTGGTTTGATCATTGCAAAAGACAGTTTGGCAAATAAGGTACACTCCAGAAGAAAACAGACCAGAATAATGACAAAAGTAATGATTTTTCTCTTGATATTCATATATCCTACTCTCCTTCGCCGGACTTTGTCTCTCCATCTACCATTTCCTGCTTGGTCGTGGTAATGACCAATACTTCCTGCAGGTTGCTGAAATCTACGGCCGGAGTAATATACCCTGACCGGGTCAGATTATTGGAATCCACCTGGATTTCACTGATATATCCAATAAATAGCCCCTGAACAAATCGGCTGCTCACGTGGGAAGTCACCACTTGTTCACCCGCTTTAATCTCATTATCATTGTTTGGAAGATTTTCAAAGCGTATTTTTCCGTTGGCCGCAAGCTGTAAATCTCCGCTGACCACACAAATATCTGAAGTGGACAAGATCATGGCACTGATGTTGCTGGAATCATCGATGATTGAACGAACCCTTGCATAATCCGGCCCCACCTCTGTCACAATTCCTACCAGACCGCTTCCGGCCAAAACATTACAATCTACCTTGATGCCGTCATTGCTCCCTTTATCAATGGTAAAATCGTTAAACCAGTTGCTCCCGTTATTGGCGATTACATGAGCACCAATCTTATCATAATCCGAATAGTTTTCATCCAGCTGATAAAGTTCCCGGAGCCGTTCCAATTCGTACTGTTCCTGTCTAAGCCTGGTATTGTCGATGGTCAGCTCGTCCACTCTGGACTGCAGTTTCTCATTTTCAGAGCGCACTTCTTCCAGCGTTTCAAAATTATCAGAAAGATCGCTTAAGTATCTTCCGGCATAACTGATTCCTTTCTGCATAGGAATGATTGTATAATTTGCCACAAACCGCAGCGGTCCCCCGCCGTCCGAGACACTTTCGATCCCCAAAAGTGCAACACAGATGACAGCCAGAATGATCAGCCAGTATTTACCTGGCATGGATGTTTGGTTCTTAATTTTCATATTATCTCATCCACCTATAATTTTCTTCTAACATTGAATATGCAAGTTTCCTTAATTCCTTTGACTCCATGATCTTCTTTAAGCCAGACACCGCGCAGACATCCGGTTCAAGTGCTGTCCTGCACCGGATCCCAATCATCTCTTCGACATAGGTTTCAAGCCCCGCTGTGTGAGCCACACCGCCAGTCAGAAATATCCCGTTGTCAACAATGGCATGTCGAACCTCTGGCGGCGTACGGTCCAGAAGAGACTGAATCGCCCGCACACATTCTAAAAGCGGCTCTTTCATAGCTGCCCTTACAAGATTAATAGAAATCGGTTTCTGCATCGGAACTCGGGTGATCAGATCTCTCCCGGCCACCTGAATGACCTCATCCACTTCACTGGTGAAAACTCCGAAGCTTTTCCGCAGATTCTCAGCAGTATGTCTTCCAATCAAAAAGTCGTGGCTGTGACGGATCAAGCTGATGACTGCCTCGTCAAAGGTACGGCCTCCAATCTTTAAAAGTCGGTTTAGCACCATACCGCCCCCGGCCAGTACCGACAGTTCCGTTGTCTCTCCGCCGAAATTAGCGATCATCAACCCTTTTGTATTTTCCACATCTAGATTCAGGCCAACAGCATCGGCTATGGCACGTTCCACAATATTAACTTCTCTTGCCTTGGCATTAGAGTGGATCACAAGATCGAAAAACGCCTTTTTTTCAACTTCAGTCACATCCGTAGGAACAGCAATCACATATTCTGAGCCGCGGGCAAACTGGCGATCCTTTTTTAGCAGGCTCTGCAACAGAAACTGCATATCCGTAAACCGTGAAATCACACCCTCCTTCATAGGAAAAACAACTTCAATGTTGGAGGGAGCCTTTTCATACATCTCATATGCCTCATCGCCGACAGCAAAGATTTCCTTCTTTTCTGTCAGCGCCAGTACATCCTTTTCCTTCCATATGGTATCTTTTTTCTTATCGTAAACCTTGATCTCATAGGATCCAAGATCAAGGCCGTATATATTTCTTGCCATCTGTCAGAATCCTTTCTACAATATGCCCTCCTCCCGGAAACTGATATAACAATTATTGCCAATAATGATATGATCTAACAACTCAATTCCAATCAGCGCACCTGCATCCAGGATTCGCTTCGTTGTCAACAGATCTTCGCGGCTGGGAGTCGGATCACCGCTGGGGTGATTATGCATAAGCACAATGGACACTGCATTTTTTTGCAGTGCTTCAATAAAAAGCTCTCGCGGAGTAATCAGAGATGAATTTACCGTTCCTTTGGACACATTCACCTCTCCGATCAGTCTGGCTTTTGAGTTCAACATTAAAAGCTTCATGACCTCCTGTTTCTCATGACGGAGATCTTCCATATAATACCGGGCAATCGTTTCCGGATGGGAAAACGAAAGGGAATCACCGCAAGAAGCTTTTGCAAGTCTTTTTGTAAGTTCTGAGATACAGGAAATCTGGATTGCTTTGACTTTACCAATCCCCTTAATCTTCATAAGCCGCTCACGGCTGAACTGATGGATTCCCAGAATCCCGGTCTCTCCTGCACTATACAGAATGCGCCGGGCGAGGGAGACCGCATTTTCACCTCTGGTCCCGGTCCTTAACAGGACAGCTAAAAGCTCTACATCCGTCAGAGCCTCAGCCCCCATTTTTTCACATTTCTCATAAGGCCGTTCTGCTTCGGGTATCTCTTTCATCGTATTTGGCTGATTCATTTTCTCTTTAGATTCGTGCGATATTCCAGATAGAATTTACATACAATTATAAGAAACGATAAACGAAAATTGAAAGAATCACGCCAATAATGCTTGCAATGGTAATCTTTATCGAAAGGCCAAAGGTTACGACCAGAACACCCAGATTCAGCACGATCGGCTCATCCAGGCCAAAGGACTGGCCGTAAGCAAGCCAGTCAAGAGCCGGCACTCCTTCTGCCAGCATGCCGATAAATCCTCCAAGTACAATTCCTGCCAGAAGCAGCAAAAATAAAGCCCAGGCGTTTTTGCTTCCTGTTCCCTTCATATGTACTCCTCCTCATCTTAAGCAGTTTCACTCAAAACTCAATACATTTTATCACATTTCCGAAAATGTGTATAGGGTAATCCCATTAAATATTTCTTAAACCGAAAGCCCCATTGTCAAATAAAGTAATTTCCTGCGATGGCTTCCGCCACCTTAAGGCCGTCCATGGCAGCCGACATAATCCCCCCTGCATAACCCGCACCTTCTCCACAGGGATAGAGGCCCTGCACCTGACTTTCCAGGTTCTCTTCCCGGGGAATCCTGACAGGGGAAGAAGTCCTGCTTTCTACTGCGCACAAAATAGCGTCTGGCCTTGCATATCCATGGATCTTATGGTCAAATTCACGGATGCCTTCCTCGAGGGCCGAAGCAATCTCTTCTGGAAAAACTGCACGGATATTAGTCCATGTATATCTGCCATAAATCTGCGGCTTAATTTCACCGGCACCTTCTGATTTTCTGTCTTTACAAAAATCTCCAAACAACTGCACTGGTACCTTCCCATCTCCTGCAAGCCAGGCGGCTTTCTCAAGCCTTCGCTGAAATTCCATTCCGGCCAAAGGGGTATCCTCTTTAAAATCTGATGGATCCACAGTAACAACCACAGCACTGTTGGCGTTTTCTCCATCCCGTGCATGATAGCTCATGCCGTTAACTGCTATCCTTCCATGTTCTGAAGATGCATCCACCACATAACCTCCCGGACACATGCAGAACGTGTAGACGCCTCTGCCAGAGGAAAGGCGGGCTGTCAGCTTATACGCTGCTGCGCCCAGATCTTTAAAAGCTTCTGCTCCATACTGAGAATTGTTAATCATGGTCTGGGGATGCTGAATCCGTACCCCCACAGCAAATGACTTTGCCTGCATGGGAACACCTTTTTGAAACAGCATAGAAAAAGTATCTCTTGCGCTGTGTCCCACCGCCAGAACAGCAACACAGACCGGCAATTCTTCCTGCTTTCCGTTTTTGGTATCCGTAATTGTCAACGATTTAAGACGGCGTCCGGAAGAAGTCTCATGAAACTGAAAATCTGTTACTTTACTGTGGAAACGAATCTCTCCTCCCTGATCAAGAATCCTTTTACGCAAATTCTTCACCACATCCGACAGGACATCCGTCCCCACATGAGGCTTATTTTCATAAAGGATCTCTTTTGGAGCTCCGCATTTGACAAACTGTTCCAGCACATACCTGCCCCTCCCAAAAGAATCATGGACCAGCGTATTTAACTTCCCATCTGAAAATGTCCCGGCGCCTCCTTCTCCAAACTGAACATTGGACTCTGAATCTAACTTTCCTGTCTTCCAAAACTGTTCTACATCCCCCATTCGTTCTTCCAAAGGAGCACCACGTTCCAGAAGAAGCGGCCGGTATCCGAGTCTGGAAAGTTCAAGTCCACAGAACAATCCAGCAGGTCCAGTGCCAATTATAATCGGACGTTCCTGCAGACGGACATTTCCGGTCATCCTGATTCGATAAGGTTTTTCTTTTTTCATAAACAGGACATCCTTCCGATATCTTCTGCCTCTTAGAGCCTTTTCATTTTTCACTTCTACATCCACCGTATATACATAAAAAAGCTCCGGCTTCTTTCTTGCGTCCACGGAACGTTTTCGTATCTCATAAGAAACAAGAGCTTCCCGTTCAACTCCTAGACGCTTTTGAAGTGCAGCTTTTAATTCTGCCTCCGTATGCGGGATTGGTAATTTTAATTGCTGTATGCGAATCACTGATTCCCCTCCTATACGACAAAAAAGCCCGCAGACGGGCTTTCGTCCACCTGGTTTCATTAAATTGGATGAGAGGAGATGCTCCCATCCGGATTTACGAAATCAGTATAAAACATATTTTAAATGGAGACAAGTTGATATTTTGCTTTTCTACATCCACAATCTTTGATTTTTCCGGCTTTCAGTTCTCTTGAGGCAACAACTCTTGTTCCACCACAGTCACACTGACAAAACCATGCAGTCCGTCCATTCCGGTTTTTGGCTCTTTCCAATACCGTCAACATACCAAATCTCTGTCCGGTAAGATCTTCCGGTACATTTCCGTGATGGGCATTTTTCGGAGGGACACAACCGCAGTTTCTTACAACACCGCGCCTAAGCTTGCGTGTACTTACCATACATTCTCTGCCGCAGTCACAGCGGCATGTCCAGACGATATATCCGCTTTCACGGCAGGCGGTAGGACTCAGTGCTGTCAGCATGCCAAATCTTTTTCCTGTCAGATCTCTTTTTAAAGGCATCTTCTCACTTCCTTATTTATTTTAATGTCTATTATACCTCATAATAGCTATAAGTTCACAATGCAAATCGGCAGGAACGAAAGATCATCCGTTTACCGATATCTTGCTGCATTCCTGCCTGCAGTAATCCCGCTGGCGAATGCCAGCTGAAGGTTATAGCCGCCGCAGATTCCGTCTACATCTAAAAGCTCACCAACAATATACAATCCTTCATGAAAAAGGGATTCCATAGTTTTTGGATCAATTTCCTTTGTGGATACTCCTCCGGCGCAAACCTGTGCATTGTCAAAACCATTTGTGCCCGAGATAGTCAGCATCATTTTCTTGCAAGCCAAAACCAAACGCGAAAGTTCATAGTGTCCTATTTTAGAAACACTCATGCCTGATCCGATTTCTGCCTGACGAAGAATGGGGCTGATCAATTTTTCAGGAAAGCATCCCAGCAAAAAATCTTCAGCATTCTGATATGTTAAATATCCCATTCTTTTCTGAAAAAATCTTCTCAACTCTTTTTCAGACATTTCCGGCATGAAATCGATCAACACCTGTACATTCTTCCTGCGATACAGTCCAGTTGCTGCATACCGGCTGATCTGGAAAACCGGAATACCGGAGATCCCATAAGCTGTAATCTGGATCTCGCCCAGATCCTCAGCCTGCAATTGTCCGTCTATGTAGACGCTCACTCTTGCATCCGTCCGTACACCGGAGGCCTTTGATAGAGGATGATTTTTCACCTTAAGCTGGACCAGCGCCGGTACCACTGGAATAATCGTATGTCCGAGAGATTTTGCAATTATATATCCTGATCCATCGGAGCCTTGTACCGAAGCAGATTTTCCGCCGCAGGCCAAAATTACTTTTTCCGCCTGAAATTTCTCCTTTTCGGTATAGATTATATAGCCTTTTTTTCCATAAACCACATCCGTTACATGAGTATCAAGTATCCGGCAAACTTTAAGCTCCTTCATCCGTCTTGTCATGACTTTTAAGACAGAAGAAGCCTGGTCAGATCTAGGATATACGTAATCTCCTCTCATTTTGACCGGGAGCCCCAGTGTTTCAAAAAATCGGACTGTATCCTGCCATCCAAAACCTGACAGCAAAGTTTCAATAAAGTTCCTGTTTTCCCCCCGATAACAATCCGGCGCCATATACCGGTTGGTCAAATTACATCGTCCATTTCCAGTCACCAGAATCTTCTTGCCCAACTGCTGTTTATGTTCTATCACCGTCACCTGGGCAGACGAATTTTCCTGGGCAGCAGCAATTGCCGCCGCCATTCCGGAAGCGCCGCCTCCGATGATTGTAATACGTTTCATTTCTTTTTCTCCTCTTTTTATATAAGGGGTTACAAGGTAACAATCCCATCCCTCACCAGATACTCCAACGACATCAAAATTCCAAGTTTGGCGTGGGGCCAGGTCAGCCCCCCTTGAAAATAAACTGCATAGGGAGGCTTGATTGGCCCATCTGCGCTCAGTTCAATGGAAGAGCCCTGTACAAAAGCACCTGCCGCCATGATCACGTCACTGTCATAGCCGGGCATCGCCCACGGCTCTGGTGTCACATAAGAATCCACAGGAGCCGCTGCCTGGATTCCCCGGCAGAAGGCAATGACTCCTTCTGGCTTTCCAAATGTAACCGCCTGAATAATATCATGCCGGTCTTCCCGTCCGTCTGGAATCACCGGGTAACCAAGCTTTTCATAAATGTTTGCGGCAAAGATAGCACCTTTCAGTGCTGATGCCGTCACGGTGGGTGCAAGGAAAAGCCCCTGATAAAAAGACTGCATGACACCTAGTGATGCCCCGACCTCTTTCCCTAGGCCAGGGGAAGTCAAACGGTAACCACAGTTTTCAATCAGATCTTTTCGCCCGGCAATATATCCACCAATCGGGGCAAGACCGCCTCCTGGATTCTTGATCAGAGATCCAACCACCAGATCTGCTCCCACGTCACTGGGTTCAATGGTTTCGACAAATTCCCCATAGCAGTTATCTACCATCACGATTACATCCGGCTTCTGTTCCTTTACAAAGGTAATCAGCTCTGCGATCTGTCCAACCGAAAAGCTGGGTCTGGTCTGATATCCTTTGGATCGCTGAATCGTAACTAACTTTGTCTTATCTGTGACAGCCTTACGAATATTTTCATAATCAAACGTTCCGTCTGGAAGAAGATCCACCTGTGAATATGTAATCCCATACTCTGCAAGTGATCCGTTAGAAGGACGGATGCCTATGACCTCCTCTAAGGTATCGTAAGGCTTCCCTGCCGGTGACAGCAGCTCATCTCCAGGCCTCAGGTTGGCAGCCAACGCTAGAGATAAAGCATGGGTTCCACAGGTAATCTGTGGACGTACCAGCGCATCTTCTGTATGAAAAACTGAGGCATACACCTTTTCTAAGGTATCCCGGCCCAAATCGTCATAACCATAACCGCTGGCATACTGAAAGCAGGCCTCGCTGACACGGTTCTTCTGCATGGCATAAACCACCTTCATCTGATTATATTCTGCCGTCTCATCGATGACGTCAAATCGCTCTTTTAACCCAGAGATAATCTGATTTCCAAACTCCAGCACCCCCTTGCGGATTCCCATTTGTCTATATATCTCTTCTTTTCCCTGTATCATAACTTTGAATTTCCTCTTTCTTTCTATAATGCATTCATGATCATTGTCTTGATAGCAGCACATTTCGCATCAAACTCCGGGTTCAAAGCCGGAATCTCCACAATCACATCTGCCGCCTCACGGAATTTTTTCATGTCGTACAATAGCGATGCCCGATTCAGTTCATAAAGCGCCCGCTCCCCTTCTGTCCGAATCAACGGCTTGAGTTGCGTAAGTTCCCGATATGTAGCCTGTGTGTTATGGCTGCAGGCATACAATTCCATCAGTGTATTCATTTTCTTGAGGAACCTGGATCCTCCAAAGAATCGTTGAAACATGATACTCCCTCCCTCTGTCTAATCTTCTCCAGCATGTATGTCATCATGCGTTTTTCGTCATATTGAAATTCCTGTTTATTGATCCAGATCACCTCTTTCTCCCTCTTAAACCAGGTGATCTGTCGTTTTGCAAAGTGCCTGGTATCCCTCTTAATGCGATAAATGGCATCTTCAAGACTGCATTCCTCCTCCAGATATTCGAAAATCTCTTTATAGCCAAGCCCCTGCATGGAAACCATTTCTTTTGTACAACCAAGTTTTTTTAAGTTTCTCACTTCGTCAACAAGACCTTTTTCCAGCATTTGATCTACCCTGCAGTCGATCTGTTCATAAAGCTTTTTCCGGTCATCGTTCAGCACAAAATATACCATGTCATAAGGAGAGCTTTTCTTTCGCTCACGCTCATTGTGTGCAGAGATGCGCTCTCCCGTCTGATGATGATATTCCAGAGCTCGAATCACTCGTTTGATATTATGAGGATGAATTTCTTCTGCTGATTTGGGATCCGCTTTTTTCAGCAGATCATGGAGTATATCTGATCCTTTTTCCCGCGCAAAGCGTTCCAGTTCTTCCCGATAAGCCTCGTCTGATTCTTCTTCTGTAAAATCAATATCGTAAAGAACTGCCTGGATATAAAATCCTGTCCCGCCGGTCAGAATCGGAATGTGACCTCTTCGATAGATTTCTTCCATAGCTGCTTTTGCCATCTGTTGAAACTTTACGACATGAAACTCTTCCCATGGTTCCAGCACATCGATGAGATGGTGTGGGATCCCCTCCATCTCCTCTGGGCGGATCTTGGCAGATCCAATATCCATATGTCGGTATACCTGCATAGAATCTGCCGAAATAATCTCTCCGCCCACCGCTTTTGCAAGTTCAATCGACATTTTGGTTTTTCCGACAGCCGTAGGCCCAGTCAGGACTACTAATGGTTTCTTCATCATCACACAATCCTCTTAAACTTTTTTTCCAGTTCATGCCGACTCATAGAGATAATAGTAGGTCTTCCATGGGGACAATGGTATGGATTTTCCAACTGAAGAAGTTCTCCGATCAAAGCATCCACCTCAGCAGCAGACAGCCGCATATTTCCTTTTACAGCCGCTTTACAGGACATGGATGCCACCTTTTCAATGATCAGATCAGGGGAAAGTCTGCGGCTGACTTCATCGGACAAAGAATCTATCATCTGCATCAACAGATCCTTTTTGGCAATACTGAACAAGTTATCCGGAACAGCCCGGACTGCAAAAGAATCCTGTCCAAATTCTTCGAATTCAAACCCAATCCTCGTGAACTGATCCATATAATCACGCAAAAGCGCCGCCTCCTGCATACTTAAATCCAAAATAATAGGCGGACTAATCAACTGCGAAGTATATTCTCGGGTCCTCATACTTTTTAATGTCCGTTCATACAAAACCCGCTCATGAGCTGCATGCTGATCAATAATATAAAGCTTATCTTGAAATTCTACCATCCAATAGGTATCAAACACCTGCCCAATGAGCCGGTACTGTGCCCTTATCTCCCGATCCAAAAGCTTTTCTTCAAAAAGATCCATCTGTCTTAGGGATTCTTTTACCACTTCTCCATTTTCTTTTTTCGCCTTTTTTTTGGCCTCAACAGCGGTTTCACGGATTCGGTCAGCCTGAACCTGCGGCCGATAGATCTGTCCCTTGCCAGTAACTTCTGCCTGAGATGAGTGATCATGATAAGCCCGTACCCTTTCGCGCATTTTCTGCATGAAATAGTCAAGATTTCTCTCTTCCTTTGGCGGTAAAGATTTGACAGGCCTGGAAACCATCTTTTCCGGAACCGGTTCGGCAACCGCTCCTTCCATCTTTTGTTTGGAGACAGGCTGGTCCAAATCTACTGGTGGAATCAGCTCTTCGGCGTGAAGTTCCTGGTCAACAGCCTCATAGATGGCATTGTAAACCGCCTGCTGATTCTGAAAACGAATTTCCATTTTTGCCGGATGAACATTAACGTCCACTTCTTTTCCATCCATTGTGATCTGAAGTACCACGAAGGGATATTTGTGCTGCATGGTGAAATCCTTATAGGCATCTTCAATGGCCTTAGATACAATGGAATTTTTGACATATCTTCCATTGATAAAATAATTTTCAAAATTTCGGTTTCCTCTGGAAATCACCGGTTTCCCAAGAAATCCTGTAATTGTGATTCCTTGGATTTTTATATCCACAGGAAGAAGATTCGCTGCAATCTCTCTTCCATATACATGATAGATGACATCCTTAAGATTCCCGTTTCCCGAAGTATGGATTCGTAACTGACGGTTATTGATAAACTGAAAGGAAATCTCCGGATGAGATAACGCCATATGGGTCATCAAATCACTGACATGGCTTGCCTCCGTCATCGGTGTTTTTAAAAACTTCCGTCTGGCCGGTGTATTATAAAAAAGCTGACGGATGATAAAGGTCGTGCCGTCTTTCGCCCCGGTCTCCTCTATTCCTGTCTCTTTGCCGCCTTCGATTCTATAGCGGATTCCAAATGTCTGTTCCGGCGTTTTAGTGATCATCTCTACCTGAGATACTGCCGCGATACTGGACAGAGCCTCCCCTCTAAAGCCCAGCGAATGAATATGGAGCAAATCGTCTGCAGAATGTATTTTGCTGGTAGAATGCCGAAGAAAAGCGGTCGGGACTTCTTCTTTTTCAATCCCACAACCATTATCTGCAATGCGGATATAGGAAATCCCACCTTCCTCAATCTCCACGGTAATGGCGCTGGCTCCCGCATCTATCGCATTTTCAGTTAGTTCTTTTACGATGGATGCCGGCCGTTCTACCACTTCTCCGGCTGCGATCTTGTCTATGGTGACAGGATCTAATATCTGTATTTTACTCATAGATTACCACCTGTTTTTTAGTTTATTCTGCAGCTGATATAACGTATTCAGTGCATCAATCGGAGTTAAATTTGCCAGGTCAAGATTTTCAATCTCTTCAATCACATCATCATCCTTTACCGTATCAAACAAAGACATCTGAGCCAGATCAACTTCGTCATAATGCCTGGTTTTAATCTTAGGCTTATCCACACTCTGTGCCGCGATATCTTTGATTCGGGTAGTAATATCTGCCTGGATCAGTTCCTCGACAATCTCTTTCGCACGGTCTGTCACAGATTCTGGCACGCCAGCCAGTCTTGCCACCTGAATTCCATAGCTTTTATCCGCACCGCCCTTTACAATTTTCCGCAGGAAAATAATGTCATCACCTTTTTCTTTGACAGCTATACAGTAATTATTGACATTCCCAATTTTACCCTCCAGCTCTGTCAGCTCATGATAATGCGTAGCGAACAAGGTCTTGGCCCCAAGAAGTTTGCTGCTGCTGATATGTTCAATAACAGCCCAGGCAATGCTTAAACCATCGAAGGTACTGGTTCCCCGTCCAATCTCGTCCAAGATGAGAAGACTCTTGCTGGTTGCATTTCTTAAAATATTGGCCACCTCCGTCATCTCAACCATAAACGTACTCTGTCCGCTGGCCAGATCGTCAGATGCTCCGACTCTGGTAAAAATCCGGTCCACCAGACCGATATTGGCAGAAGACGCCGGGACAAAAGATCCAACCTGGGCCATCAGAACAATTAGGGCGCTTTGCCTCATATATGTAGATTTTCCGGCCATATTCGGGCCAGTAATAATAGAAATCCGATTATTTTTGTCATCCAGATACGTATCGTTTGCAATGAACATATCCTGGGAAATCATTTTCTCCACTACTGGATGGCGTCCGTCCTTGATATCGATCAGTCCCTTTTCATTAATCTTCGGTCTTACGTAGCGGTTCCGTTCCGCCACCAGAGCCAGGGAAGCAAGGGTATCAATACCGGCAACTGCCTTAGCCGTTTTTTGGATTCTTAAAACCTCTGACGCAATCGTATCCCGGACTTCGCAGTATAAGTGATATTCCAATGCATAAAGCTTGTCCTCGGCGCCCAGGATCGTATCTTCCAGTTCTTTCAACTCAGGGATGATATAGCGTTCGGCATTGGCCAGAGTCTGTTTCCTAGTATAATACTCTGGCACAAGATTTTTAAAGGAATTGGTTACTTCCAGATAGTAGCCAAATACTTTGTTATAACGGATTCTTAAATTTTTAATACCTGTCTTTTCCCTCTCCTGCTCTTCTAGCTTTGCAAGCCATTCCTTCCCATTAGATTTTGCTTTCCGGAGACGATCCACTTCTTCGTGATAGCCATCTTTAATGATGCCGCCCTCCTTCATGGCGATGGGCGGATCCTCTTTGATGGCATTCTGAATTAAGGTACACAAATCCTCTAAAGGATCCAAATCCTGGCAAAGCTCCTTTAAAAGGTCCGACTTCATATCTTGCAGAAGACATTTAATGTGGGGCAACATAGATAGGGACCGTTCAAATGCAATTAAATCTCTAGGATTGGCAGACTGGTATGTGATCTTACACATCAGTCTCTCCAGATCATAAACAGAAGACAGATATTCCCGGATCTCTTCCCTGGAAATGGCCTGATCTTTTAATTCTTCTACCGCATCTAGTCTGCGTTCAATCTCCGCCCGTACAATCAACGGCTGTTCAATATATTTTCTGAGTGTTCTGGCTCCCATCGCTGTCTTGGTTTTGTCCAACACCCAGAGAAGAGATCCTCTTTTTTGTTTTTCCCGAAGGGTTTCACAAAGCTCCAGATTTCTGCGCGTAGAACTATCCAACAACATATATTTTCCGCTGGCATAAACAGACAATCCTGTAATATGAGACAAATCCTGTTTTTGTGTCTCAAGAAGATACTTAAGAAGCGCTCCCGCAGCGATCATTCCGCAGTCATAATCTCCAAGTCCCAGACCTTCCAAAGCACTTACATGGAAATGATCTTTTAAAGTCTGTGCACAGATATCATCATCAAAATACCAGGCATCCAGTGTATAAATGGTAATCCCAAGCTTTTCCTTTAAAAGATCCAGGTCCATTCCGCTCATATAAAAAGCCTCATTGCAGATTAGCTCTGAGGGCATATAACGATAAATCTCATCAAATAATTTTTCACTGTCTGCGATCTCACTGACAAAATAGTCGCCAGTGGTCACATCTGCTACGGACAGCCCATACCGGTCTGCAATATAGGCGATGCACATGATATACTGATTTTTTGTCTCATCTATGGCCTGCGTATCCAGATTGGTTCCCGGGGTAACGATCCGTACGACTTCCCGTCTGACCAGACCTTTTGCCGTTGCAGGATCCTCCATCTGTTCGCAAATTGCCACTTTATATCCTTTGGAAACCAGACGGTTTAGATAGCCGTCTACAGCGTGATAGGGAACTCCGCACATAGGAGCTCTCTCTTCAAGTCCGCAGTTTTTTCCAGTCAAAGTGATCTCCAGCTCTTTAGAGGCCGTCAGGGCATCATCAAAAAACATCTCATAGAAATCACCCAATCTATAGAATAAGATGCAGTCCGGATACTCTTTTTTTGTTTCCATATATTGCTGCATCATCGGTGTTAATTCTGCCAAAGTTATTCTCCTCTTCTGTATGGATTTTTACAGTATATTATAGCATTGATGTTCAAAATAAGAAAGAGAGAATTTCTCATTTAAGGTCGTGTGCAATTCACAAAAAATGCAGACTGGGCCTCGACTCCCCATACAGCCAGAAAGCCAGATAACCTCCCAGACAGATTCCACAGGCACAAAGCCCTGAAAAAATAACAGCAAAAGGAAGACAGATCTGACCAAACAGTTGGAAAGGCTGGTCACTGTAGTCCCAGATATACAGCCCGAACCATTTATTTACAATGAGCCCTGTGATGAATTCCAAAGATACGACGAAAACGGTACATCGAACAATTTGAATCCACATCGGATCCTCCCAGCCAATCAGCTGTCCTTGTACTGTGCAAAACAGAAGGCTTAAGCCTCCCAGCACAAACATGGACCAGTGGGAAAATCCCCGGAACAACAGTTCAAAACTATAATAGAGGCATCCGCCCAGAGTCCATAAAAAAAGATATTCACTGATTCTCTTCATGAAAAACGCCCTCACTATCTGTTTATACATTCATAGTGTGAGCGTTTTTTCTCAAATTATAGATGGCAGATACTTCCCCAGATAATAAAATCCCTTGCATTCCTCCAAATGAACCGGCAAAAGCTTTCCGATCATGGACGGATCTCCAGGGAAATGCACCAGAAGATTATTACTAAGCCTTCCGGTAACCATGGACGGATCATGTTCGCTTAGAGATTCCACCAACACTTCCTGTATGGTCCCCTCATGAACAGCGCAGACCTCTGCGGCAATGCCCTGTACTTCTTTCAAAAGGCGCTGGAAACGGTCTTTTACCACGTTTTCAGGCACCTGATCTTCCATTTTTGCCGCCGGCGTGCCAGTTCGTTTAGAATAGACAAAGGTAAACGCACTGTCATACCGAACTTTTCTGATAACATCCAAGGTCTCCTGAAAGTCTTCCTCCGTTTCTCCCGGAAATCCGACAATGATATCTGTCGTTAAAGAAATATCAGGAACAGCCCTGCGGATCTTTTCTGTCAGTTCAAGATACTGTTCCTTTGTGTAATGGCGGTTCATTTTCTTCAGGATCCGGCTGCTTCCGGACTGAACGGGAAGATGCAGATGTTTACAAATCTTTTTAGAATTACTCATGACTTCAATCAACTCATCGGAAAGATCCTTGGGATGAGACGTCATAAAACGGATCCTTTTGATACCCTCAATTTTTTCGATCTGAGTCAGAAGCTTTGCAAAGGAAAGAGGCTCTTTAAGTGTTTTTCCATAAGAATTAACATTCTGCCCAAGAAGCATTACCTCAACCACGCCATCGTCTGCCAACCTCTGAATTTCCTGAAGAATAGCCTGCGGTTCTCTGCTACGCTCTCTGCCACGCACATAAGGCACGATGCAATAGCTGCAGAAATTATTACAACCGAACATGATATTGACACCGGACTTGAAGGAATACTTTCGCTGATTCGGAAGATTTTCTACAATCTGATCCGTTCCCTCCCAGATATCTATCACAGGTTTTCCTGTAGAAAATCTGCGCACCATCAACTCTGCAAATTTAAAGATGTTGTGGGTACCAAAGATAATGTCTACAAAATGATAACTTTTCTTCAGTTTTTCGATAACCTGTGGCTCCTGCATCATACAGCCGCACAGCCCAATCATCATGTGGGGCTGCTGGATCTTCCGGGGTTTGAGCTGTCCTAAACGTCCATATACCCGGGTATTTGCATTCTCCCTTACAGTACAGGTATTATAGATTACAAAATCCGCCTGTTCCTCTTTTGCTTCCAGATAACCTATTTCCTTTAAAATTCCTCTTAACTTTTCAGAATCCCTTGCATTCATCTGACAACCGAAGGTTGTGACGCAAAATGTAAGTGGTCTTCCCAGTTCCTGGGACATTTTTTGAACATACATTCTGGCTTTTTCTATGTAATAATACTGGCGGCTGGTCTCGTCTTCCGGCAGTTCATCAGATAAATTGATGTCCAGATTCATCGTATTCATAACCAATTCCTTTCAATTTTTTCATAATTTCCTCTTTATCTGCATGCATGTCATCACACAACGCATCCAATGTGTGATAATCATCCCGGATCTTTGTATTGACAACACTAAGCAAAAGAACCGGATCTTTTGGCAATCCTATCAACATATTAATCTCCCTTTCGGTTTCCAAATTTTTCTCCCAGATCGGTAATACTCCCATCAACCTCCTGAATGGAAATATTGTTTAATTGACTGCGGAGACTCTGCTTAAACGCATCGATATACTCCCGTCTCAGAATCTGCTGTTCCTTTCTCTCAGCCGCAGTCAACCCTTCCGCTTTTGATTTATGATACAATGCATTGATTCTTGCAATCTTTTGTTTATCCATGATTTTTATCCCCATCTCTTTTTAATGACGGTCAACTGGAATAATTTTCCAGAAAACCATACAATTCCTCTGTGCTTTCTATATATTTTCCATTACGGATCTCCTCCCTCACCAGTGCAGGAAGTTCATCATATGGAATATCCGTATATTCATAAGGAGTTTCCTTATCACTAAGATAGACTACAATATATCCGTTTACTTCCATCAGGTAGTAGGCGTCCTCCTTTAAGGCCTCTCCCTCAGCGGCAACTGCCTCATCAGAAGACCGGACTTTGGGAACTTTCTCTTCTTCCGTTGTTTCCTCCATATCCAGCGCTGCCCGCTCTTTTGCTTTATGATAAGTCAACTGGTAAGCTCCGGTAAGTACCAAAAGCAGAATGATTGCTGTCGCAAAAAAACCGATACCGTACTTGTTTTTCATACAGACTACTCCTTTTTTAGTACAGTATTGGTCAAAAAGAGCCGAATTTATACGAGTTTGTGTAATGTTTTCTCGATTAGAAGCCCTTCTCTTTCTGGATATGCATATTTTTCACTTTCCCGGATGCAGGCGCACACAAATGCGTGAGCTGCCTGTACACTTTCCAAAAGAGAACATCCTTGTAACAATCTGCCCAAAAACATTCCATCAAAGGCATCTCCTGTCCCGTGATACTCCCCCAGCATCTCACCGTTGCCAAGATATAAAAAGGAATGATCTTCATACAGAACGATTCCTTTTTTACAGTCATCTTTTGGAACACTGGTAATCACAATATCTTTTGCTCCATAAGACTGAAGTTCTTTGCAAAGTCCCAGAACGTTCCGGTGGTCTCCTGTAATCTGGTAGGGATGTCCAGTTAAAAGAAAGCATTCCGTCAGATTAGGCAGG
>JAHYZZ010000022.1:23831-39908 GCA_019424135.1 Lachnospiraceae bacterium | reverse complement strand
CATAATTTTTTGCACTTTTCAACACTTTTTATTTGTTTTTATAATATCAAAAAAGCATTGACTTTTCAAGCTCTTTCCTCCATAATAAAGAATAAGAACTGAACGCGGTACTAGAACGCAGTCTATTTGTTAAAAAACTGTCGTTTATTATTTGTCAATATCTATTTTACAAAAGACACAGGAAAGGCCAGGGGAGGTTTTTCAAGTGTTTTTATAACACCTTATAGTTTTTATCTATAAGCGACTTCATACTATATTTAAGGAGGGACAAATTATGGAGTTAAAAGCGAATGTCAATTTTGACCGGTTTGAGGCTGCTCTTCAGGTTGTAGACGCTCATACCGAAGGCGAGTTCTGCCGTATGGTCATCGGCGGATTCCCGGAGCCTCAGGGAAATACCATGATTGAAAAGAAAAAATGGATGGAGGAAAACTACGATAACGTTCGTACCGCATTGATGTTTGAGCCAAGAGGACATCATGATATGTTCGGAGCTTTCTTGTGCGAGCCAGTCAACAAAGAGGCTGACTTTGGTGTCATGTTCATGGATACAGGCGGATATCTGAATATGTGCGGACACTGTACTATCGGAGCCGTTACAGTTGCGATCGAAGCTGGTCTCGTAGAGTCTCACGAAGGCGAAAATGAAGTCGTTCTGGATGCTCCGGCAGGTCTGATCCGTACCACAGCAACTGTAAAAGACGGAAAAGTTGAAAGCGTTACCCTGACGAATGTTCCTGCATTTGTTTATAAGGAAAATCAGTCTGTAACGATTGACGGAAAGGAAATCAAATTTACCATTTCCTTTGGCGGAAGTTTCTTCGCCCTGGTCGATACCACACAGCTTGATATCGGAGAAATTAATGCAAAAACAGTTCCGGCTTACCAGAAGCTGGGTATGGAAATTCTGGATGCAATCAGCAAAGAAATTCCTGTGAAACATCCTCTGCTTGACATTGATTCTGTTGACCTGGTAGAGTTCTATGGCCCGACACCCAATCCGGACAAGGCAAACTTGAGGAACGTAGTTATCTTTGGTGACGCAATGGCTGACCGTTCCCCATGCGGAACAGGAACAAGCGCGAAACTTGCTACCCTTTACAAATGGGGCGAGATCAAAGTCGGAGAAGAGTTCCGTTATGAAAGTTTTATGGGCAGCATCTTCAAGGGTGTGATTAAAGAGACAACAAAGGTAGCTGACTATGATGCAGTTATCCCGATGATCACCGGAAGCGCTTACCTGACAGGTGTTGCTACCTATCTGATCGATCCTACAGATCCATTGAAATACGGATTCCAGGTAGGTTAGTCTAGTACATAAAAGGGTTCGTAAAACGGCTGCAGAAGCGGGTTAGCAGACTAATCCGCTTCTGCTTTTTATCTATCAGAAGCACTAAGCGATAGCCATCAGGAAGGAGTGGGTCAATGCCGCGAAAAAGAATTTCCACCAAAAGCCGGATTGTAAAAGCATCCTGGAATCTATTCTACAAAAAAGGGTACGAACAGACTACCGTGGAAGACATCATTGCCGCCTCCAAAACTTCAAAAGGCACATTCTATCATTATTTTAAAGGAAAAGAAGCTCTTTTGAATTCTTTGTCAGATTTGTTTGATCAGAAATACGAAGAACTGGCCGGCACAATCGATCCGGATATGTCCGCTTATGACAAACTTCTGTTTCTAAACCATGAATTATTTTATATGATTGAGACCAGTGTAGATATTGACCTTCTCGCTTTTCTCTATTCATCCCAGCTGACTACGAAGGGAAAAAAATCTTTGTCTGACAGCAAGCGGTTTTATTTTAAATGGATAACAGAAATACTGGAAGAGGGGCTAAGAAACGGCGAATTTAAAACGACCAGTTCCGCCAAAGAACTTATGAAAATTTATGCCATGTTCGAGAGGGCGCTTCTTTACGACTGGGCATTGTTCCGCGGTAAATATTCCTTGAGCGAATACAGCACAAAGCTATTGCCCCATGTTCTGGATTCTTTTGTACACGGCGTTTAAAAACCGCTGTATAGCATTTCATTTTCTGCTATACAGCGGTTTTTACCATCCCAGCAAATGCTTCAGCATTCTGGTTTTTTCCCGTCCTGCCGGGATCACTGTCCTTTCATACCCTTCCATCTTAATCCCAAGACTGTTATTTCCCCAGGGGAAGATTTCTCTGACCTTTTCAAGATTGATCAGATAACTTTTATGACAACGAAAAAAATTTCTTCCCTCTAGCTTCTTTTCAAAATCACCAATCCCTTTTCCTTCGAAATATTCCCTCTCTGTCGTATGAATCAAACATCCCCGGCGATATGTTTCAATATATACCACATCACTGATATTTTCAAACACAGTCCTTCCGTCACTGTTGATGGCAATTTTCTTTTGTAGTTTTTTCCCGTCCCCCTCCTTCCTTTTCTCCATAGTCCGGTCTAGAACCTTCCGAATCCTCTCTTTATCATATGGTTTCATGACGTAATCTTCTACGCCGAGCTCAAAAGCGTCTACCGCATATTCAGAATACGCGGTTACGAATATAATCCCCGCATCTGGCTGCATGGTACGGATTGCCTTCACCAGATCTGTTCCACTGATATCACCCAAATTGATATCAAGAAAAAACAAGTCATACTTCCCCTCTCCGGCCATCTTAAGAGCAGACGCGCCAGAGTCTCCTTCTTCGATGACCGCTTCTGGAATCAGCTCTCCAAGCTGATATTTCAGCTCACTTCTCGCCGGTCTTTCATCGTCAACGACTGCGATTCTGGTCATTCTTTCCTTTCTCCTTCCCGAACTCCTTCATAAAACGCAAATTCACACTGCTTCCTTCCGTTGAAGTAAAAATCTGCACTCCGTGTTCTTTGCCATAGGTTCGTTTCATCCGTTGGTTAACATTGTTAAGCCCAATACTTCCTCCTACTGCTTCATCTTTTTCCAGCTTTTTCAATACTTCTTCCGGAAATCCCTTTCCCTGATCACGGACGCTGACTAGAAAACAATGCTCCTCTTCACAAACCCGAATATATACCTTCCGTATTCCGTCCTTTCCAATCCCATACCGAACCGCATTTTCCACAATAGGCTGGAGGATTAGTGTTGGAATCCAAACCTCCATCTGGTCCGGCAGTTCGTAGGTAATCTCCAGTTTGTCTTCAAATCTTGCCTTTTCGATTTCCAGATAATCCTGCACATGTTTCAATTCTTCTGTCATCGGCACCATATACCGCCCTTCTCCCAGATTATACCGGAAGTAGTCGGCAAGAATAATCAGAAGCTCTCTGGCACGCTCTCCATTTTCTCTGCTGACATAAGAAATTGTATTCAGTGCATTGAATAAAAAATGAGGATTTACCTGAAACTGCAGCGCCTTAAACTCTGCCTCCTGGCGCAGACGTCTTTGCTGCTCCAGCTCAGACATGGCAAGCTGGGCTGATGCGATTCCTACCAGATTCTGTAAAAGCTCCACATCACTTTGCCGAAACACCCACTGTCTCCTGGTCCAGACAATCAGACTACCAACCGACTCTTTATCGATGATAAACGGGGCTGCCGCCATAGAGTACTCCTTCATCCATTCATACCAAGCACTGTTCCTTGGCACCTTATATTCAATGATCAGCTCTCCTTTTTCCATGGATTCCAGGCCAATCTCTGGAATTTGATCCATTTGAGGAAGGTTCGCTGAGATCTCTGTCGTTTCTCCTCCCTTGGTGCTTCCATCCCGGCCCGGCAGGCTTCCCGGCCACACTGGATCTTTTTCTTCTTCCTGCTCCTTTTGCTCCCAAGCCAGGATTCTTGTCCGGTCTGTCACAATTACCCCTGTCCATCCGCCGGCTTCCAGCAGTACTTTTACGAGTTCCTTCATGTTTTTATCATCCTGAAGTCCATTTCCAAGAAGAGGAATACATCGTTTCGCCAACTCTGATGCCCTCTGAAGCTGCCTGCTGCTCTCAATGTCCTGCCGGATAAAAATGTGATTAAAACTAGAGATAAACAAGAGGATTCCGATGGAATTCATGACCGTCATCAACGGACCCGCCTGAACCACCGTTTCCAAGGCCAGAGAAAACGGACTGACCATCCGAAGAAGAACGACCAGATCACAAATTTCCGCAAAGAAAGTTAAAAAAAACAGATCCCGATACTTCCATTTCCCTCTCTGAAAATAAGGGTAGAATCCGCCTCCCAGAAGCCCAAACAGAACCGTAGAAAACGCAGACGCCATAGCAAAAGCCTGGGCCCCGGAAAAAAAGTAAACACAGACTGCACCAATCACCGAGGCATACATTCCAACCACCGGACCGCCCAAGATTCCCGCCGCAATGGATGCAATCACCCTGGTATTCATGTTGTAGCCATTGATCTCAATCCCCGTATATACCGATAGGATAATGAGAGCGCCAAACACTGCTGCAAGAAATATCTGCCCGATTCCTCTTCGCCGTTCCTGGGAAATCATATTTTGAATAATCTGGACCTTCGAAAGCAAAGTAGACGCCAACACCAACAGTGCAATATTTAACGTAACCTCAAAGACCAGACTCTCCATATGTATCCTCATCTTACGTCCTCCGATTCCTGTATCCTTCCAACCACCTACCACTGAAACCATCATACCATAAAACCATTCATTCCGCCATTTATAAGAACACTCATCCCCAGAATGTGGACAAATTTGAGGGATTATTATGTGGAAAATTCATTGGGGACGGGGGATTTCTAGAAATCCCCCGTCCCCAATGAAAGTTTTATGTATGATTTGTTAGATAATGGCTTATTCGTATGCAACGGTCTTTTTGTCGTTATAGACATCCAGGTCCAATTCGCCCAGTTTTTTTGCCACCAGCATTCCTACCATGACATCTACATCTACATTCATCAGAGTACGGAACATTCCGGCGAACCAGTCAATTCCGATGAGTACTGCAATGCTGTCCATCGGAAGTCCCAGTGATGATGCCAGGAATGTGTAGACAATCACTGATCCTCCGGGAACAGAGATGGTGCCCATACACATCAGGCAGGATAACAGGATGGCCATTCCCATTTGATAGACGCTCATCTCAATTCCCGTAGACTGTGCCATAAAGAAGATGGCTGTCACATAACACATCGCTGCACCGCAGCTATTCATAGACATCGTAATTGGCCCTGTAAAATCAGCTACTTTGCGGCTGACACCAAATTTCGTTACGGCATCTTCCATCTTTGTCTGCAGGCAGATTGCTCCAGAGGTGGTCGTCACTGCCATCAGAGACATTTTACCAAACTTTTTCGGCATCTTCAGCGGATTGACCTTACACAGAGCCGCCGTTACCGGTCCGTAGATTAGAAATTGAATCACATCACCAATCAAAAGTACACCCAGGAATTTTGCCATTGGAATGATGACTGCAAATCCAGTGGATCCAGCCACATCTGCCAACAGGCAGAAAATACCGACCGGTGCAATATACATAACGGTTTTGATAATATTCGTAATCACTTTGTTCAGACCGATCACCCAGTCTGCCATGTTACGGTTTCCACTCTGACGGGTATATGCTCCCATTGCCACTCCAAAGAAAATGGCAAAAACGATACAAGGCACCATGGAACCGTCTGCCATAGACTCAATAATATTGGTCGGCACAAAGTTCAACAAGGTTTCTTGCAACGAAGAAGACTCTACTGCTTGTTCTGCCACTTCTTCAGTCCCGGAAAGATCAATGCCAAGTCCCGGCTTAACCAGCATCGACAACGCCACTCCAAGCGCCGCTGCCACAGCAGTAAATACCACAATCCATTTGATGGTATGTACCCCCATCTTTCCCACATCTTTTCCGTCTCCGCCTCCAACAGCTGCCGCAACAGAGGACATGACCAAAAGCACAACTGACATCTGAATCAATCTCAAGAAAATATCTCCAATAAACTTCAGATTTTCAGCCCAAGGTCCTACCAAGGCACCAAAGACGATTCCGCCTACTGTAGCAATCAAAATCTGTGTTGTCAGAGATACCGAGATTTTCTTTTTCTTTTCCATTTTTTCTTCCCTCTTTCTTTTTTCTCTCTTCCTTTTTTGTATTCCGCTCTCACATATGCTATGGCTATATTTTAACCAGTAACGAAAATGATGCAATAGCTTTCGTTTAAACGGCAGATATTACTGAGGGAACTGTCGTTTTTCGCGTATAAAAAACTGCGCCCTTTTTCTGGAGCGCAGCTCTTTTTTGGTTACACCTTTTTACACCATACATTCATGCATGTCTTCTTCTTCGATTCCAGCTTCTTTCATCACTTCCGCAATCTTCTCTCTGTCGGAAATATCCGCACACCAGGAAAGTCCGCAGCCTGCCGAGATAGCTCTTGGCACCGGGATAATCCGCCCTGGGGCGTTTTGTTCCTTGCAGACCTTTTCCATGGCCATGGCGTCCGCAGTTGTGTGAAAGGTTACAACTAGCTTTAATTCTTTTTTCCTCATGTTACTCAATCACCACTTCAATATATCCGTCCTTTTCCACCGATGTGGTCTTTTTGCCGTGATCCTTAGCATATTTCTCCACATTGGTCTTCTGATGAGCCTCCGTCACCAGCACTTTTACCGGCTCCGTGGATCCTTTCAGCGCTTCGGCTGTCAACATCACCGGCTCAGGACAGGACAATCCTCTTGCATCTACTTCCTTCATGTTTTTACCTTCTTTCCTAGGATACTACGCTTTCTTACTTATTTCAACCTTTCTCTTATTCGTAAATGCGATTACAAACAAAAGAACAATACAGATAATGCATGCAACCTTTCCGTTAAACGGTACCGCTCCTGCAACAACCCCCTGTGTTTTTGCATCCAATGCCGTTCCACTGGCTGCCAGTCCCAGATTGTGACACAAAGCTGATCCCACAAACATTCCCACTACCGTCATAGCTGCATCAGAAGACCCCTGGCCTGCCAGGATCAACTGCCGAAGGGGGCATCCGCCGGCCAGCACTGCTGCAAATCCTACGGTATACATCCCCAGAATATTCCATAGATGATCGGAATGAGCGATAATTCCCGGGGTATCAAAGGCCAGTACAAACCTTCCGGTCGCAAGGTTGAATACCAGCATAACCGCAAATAATCCTCCGATCACACAAATCAGGTCAAAATTTCTCATCAGAATAATATCACGGATACTTCCGGCAAAACACATTCTGGACTTCTGGGCAAAGGCTCCAAACACCAGACCTCCTACAAGCGCTATAAGCACTGGTGCATGCATGCTTCCCGGTCCCGTCTCACTGCTTTTTAACAGAGTTGTGAAAAGCGCCAAAATCAAAATTCCAATAACAATCACGGAGATGACTGCTCCACTTTCTTTATTCGCCACATAGGAACGTCCCAGGCTAAAGCCTTTTTTCAAAGCAAATACACCTGTTGCGATTCCCAGGACAAATCCAATCAATGCAACCCATGCATTTAGATCACCTGCCGACATGCGAATGACCATACGCAGCGGACATCCAAGGAACACCAAGGCTCCAATCATAATAATAATCCCCAGCAGGAAACGAATCATGGGCGATGAGCCCGCTGTCGAACGATATTCCTTTGTCGCTACCGAAATCAAAAACGCCCCCAGAACCAGACCGATGATCTCTGGTCTTGCATACTGTACCGTCTCCGTCTGATGCATTCCCAATGCACCCGCCGTATCCCGGATAAAACAAGCAATACAAAATGCCATATTCGCCGGATTTCCAAAATATGCCAGAAGTGCCGCTACGATTCCGCATACCACACCGGCCAGTGCCAGTTTCTTCTTTGAATCTGATAAATTCATGTTTCTCCTCCTTGTACCTCTCATACCTTGCAGTTCTTTACTCTTCTGCTAATTCGCGGATCGCCCGGATGGCCGTATCCACTTCCTCCTCTGTATTATAGTGAGAAAAACTAAATCTTACCGCTCCTTGTTCTACCGTTCCCAGCGCCTCATGCATCAGCGGCGCGCAGTGACCGCCGGATCTGGTAGAAATTCCATATACGTTAAGAAGCTCATCACTTACTTCAGAAGAATCATAATCCCCAATATTCAATGTCACAATGGCACAGCGATTTTTTGTAGAAAAATCTCCATACACCTTAACATTTGGAATATCTTTCACCCCTTCATAAAACTTCCACATCAGGCCCTGTTCACAGGCGCGGATATTGTCCACGCCCGTTTTTTCCAGGTACTCCACGGCAGCATGAAGGCCTGCAATACCGTGGCCATTCAAAGTGCCCGCCTCCAGAGCGGTGGGCATCTTAGAAGGATGCGTCTTACTGTAAGTCTGCACTCCGCTTCCGCCAGACAACAACGGGCGGATCTCTAAACCTTTCCGGACATACATACCGCCGGTTCCCTGAGGCCCCAGCATTCCTTTATGCCCGGTGAAGCAAAGTACATCTATCTTCATTTTCTGTACATCAATGGGAAACACTCCAGCAGTCTGAGACGCGTCTACAACAAACACAATCCCATGTTTCCTTGCCAGCGTCCCAATCGGCTCCGGATCTACATAATTACCCGTCAGATTTGAGCCGTTTGTACAGACGATCATTTTTGTATCAGGTGCGATCGCATCTTCAATATCCTTAATATCAAATCTCCCCATCGGATTACTCTTCACAATCGTCAGCCGCACTCCCTTTTTCTCCATCTCATAGAGAGGGCGCAGCACAGAATTGTGTTCCAACATCGTCGCGATCACATGATCTCCCGGATTCAGAATCCCCTTGATTGCGATATTCAGGCTCTCCGTTGAATTTGCAGTAAACACGATCTGTCTTGGATCTTCTCCTCCAAATAAACGGCACAGCTTGTCCCTTGTATCATAGATCAATCTGGAGGCACTTAAAGAAGCTTCATTCACACCTCTTCCCGCATTTCCCATAGAACTCATGGCCGCCACCACCGCATCGATTACCTCCTGGGGCTTATGCATTGTTGTTGCGGCATTATCCATATAAATCATGATTATTCCATCCTTTCCGGGAGACACTCTTTGTCTCTATTTATTAGTATATTCTGAAAATCAGCATTCGTCTAATCAAAAACGTTGATAGAAGGAGTCTGTTATAGAAAATTTCTATACCGGACTCCCTAAATTTACTTCTCTAATTTGTATACCTCTTTTACAATCTTAATAAAACGCTCTGCGGATCTGGTCAACTGGTAATTTTTATTATATACCAGGTTAATATCTCTTCCTTTGTCAGCTCCGGGAATCGGAAAGGCCAGCATATGACCTTCTGCCACCTCATCCTGGGAGGCGAGCCTTGACAACACCGAAATTCCCAGTCCCTGGGTCACTGATTTTTTGATCGTCTCCTGATTCTCAATACTGGCAATGATATCCAGTTTCTCCACTTCGATTCCGGCACGCTCAAACTGCTTCTCTGCTTCTTTACGCGTACCTGATCCTTCCTCCCTCATAATAAAGGATTCATGGCAAATCCAGGAAATATCCCCTTGAAACTCCTTTTGAATCTTCTGGTACTTCTCTGTATTCGGAGTAATAATGACCAGCTGGTCTTTATAAAACGGCATATATTTGCAATGCTTCTTCTCCAAAGTCGTACCGGTCAGCCCCACATCTACCATGTGGTCGATCACTCTAAGCACCACTTTAGCACTGTCCATTTCCAAAATTTTCAGCTGCTCCTCCGGATACTTTTCATTATACCTTTTAAGAATCTCTGGAAGCAGATACTGTGCCGGCACCGTAGATGCTGCGATGGTCACACAATGCTTTCCCATCTTTTCTTCGCCTCCGAAACGCTCCTCGATTTTGCGCTCCAGATCCAGCATCGGCTTTGCATATTTATAAAGTTCCTTGCCATCTTCCGAAAGACTGACTTCTTTTGTATTACGAATAAACAGTCGGACGTTTAATTCTTTTTCCAGCGAAGCGATATGAGCACTGATCGTTGGCTGAGTCAAAAATAATTCCTTAGCCGCCTTCGAAAAGCTTCCTCCTTCCGCGACCTGGACAAATGCTTCTAATTGTTTCAAATTCATTAGTATGCTACCCTTTCACTTTCTGCCCCCATCTTTTTGGTAATCTTTAAGGCATCCATATACTCCAAGATCGGCTTTGCACTTTTTCGGCTGGTTCCAAACATATCTCTTACCTGGGCAATAGTAATCAGCGGATCTTCCGCCAAGTGTGCCTTAATCTTTTCTTTTGCCTGCTCCATGTATTCTGCCAGAGTGTACATCTCATCTGTCACTCGAACAACCTTTTTCTCCGTCAGCAAAATATTCAGGATATCATCTGCCGTATCCTTAGGGATTCCTTTCAGATCAATCTCTGAATAACGAACGAAATCATATCCTGCCTTTTCAAAGACATCCAGAAAATTCTCAGATACCTTCTGATAGGTGCTATCCTTTTTCACTTCATATCCCGGCGTACATAAAAATTCTTCCGCTCTTTTAATACAGCTTTTTTCTACAAAAAATTCTACAATACGGTCAAACACATTCGGCTTGATCTTCTGAAAATACATGGTCTGTATTTCCGCCTTTTTCATGCCATAGCGGTACGGATATTTTGTCTCATACTCCTCCAATGCTTTTACCAGTGTCCGCTGAGCCTCCCGGATCGAATCCTCATGCCAGACATACGTATCCTTACGCATTTCAAACACAGCCACCAAGCCTTGTTCTTCCAACTCTTTTACATCCATCTTAACTTCATCCAGAGAAAGTGCCGTCAGTCTGGCAAGCTCAGAAAGAGTGATCAAAGTGTCCCCATGTTTCTTGACATGGAGCTCGATCACATCCGCAGTGGATCCCGATTCCTTGCGTTTTAGTTCTTCAATAACACTTGACTGGAACCGCTTTTTGATTCCAGGATTCGGCTCCAAAACCACACCGCCTCCAATGGTTTCCATCGGCGAATAAAACCGGACTACAAACTTATCTCCCCGGCGCACGGCAATCTCTTCCTCCAACCGAAGCTGCACGTAACCGCTCTCTCCAGGGCCAATCTCCTCTTGATCAAGTAATACGGCACGGCAGAGGATTTCACTGGTCCCTGTAAAGAAATGAAGTCTGGAATGATTCGTCAGCACACGCATGGAAGAATCCAGAATGTTCATCTTCACATCCAGAATATCTGTATTCTTCATGCTGTCCGGCGGCGCCAGTACGCAGCCCCTTTTGATTTCCTTTTTCTTGACGTTAGAAAGATTGATCGCCACCCGCTGACCGGCATAACATTCTTTCTGGTCTGTCCCATGCACCTGAATACTGCGAATCTTGCATTCTTTCCCGATGGGATACATCTCCAGCGTATCTTCCTTCCGAATGGTTCCAGACACCAGCGTCCCTGTGATGATTGTCCCAAATCCAGACAATGTAAACGCCCGGTCGATCGGAAGCCTTGGAATCGTATGGATATCCTTTGCCACAACCTCCTGGTCCGCCATCTTTTGAATCACTTCCACCAATTGATCCAGTCCCTGGCCAGTGGCTGCCGACACTTTTACAACCGGTGCATGCTCCAGGAAGGTCCCAGGAAGTTCCTCCCGAATCTCTTCCTCCACCAGTTCGATCCATTCCTCATCTACCAGGTCACATTTATTTAAAACGATGATACTCTTCTCAATCCCCAGAAGCTCCAGAATGTCCATATGCTCCCTGGTCTGCGGCATGATGCCTTCATCCGCTGCAATCACCAGGAGCACCAGATCCATCCCGACGACTCCTGCCACCATATTGTTGATAAATTTCTCATGTCCGGGCACGTCAATGATCCCAGCCCGATCACCACCGGGAAGGTCAAAATAGGTGAACCCCAGATCAATGGTGATTCCTCTTCTTTGTTCTTCTTCCCAACGGTCTGTGTTTCGGCCCGTCAATGCCTTGATCAGCGTCGTTTTTCCGTGATCAATGTGTCCCGCCGTTCCTATGATTATATTCTTCATCTTCCATGCTCCTAAATTGATCTGCTATCACTTTAAACTGCAAGTGATCTATCGTTCTTACATCTAAAAGGATGGTGTCATTCGCCGTCCTTGGAATGATTGGTACTGCAAGATGGCGCATCTGCTCCTCCATCTGCGGGATACTCATCTTCTGCGGACGTACTGCCACTGCATAGCTTGGGATGCGCTCCAGCGGCAAAGAACCGCCGCCCACCTGTGATTCGCACTCCACCACCTGGAACTGCGCCGAAAATCCGCTGCGCCTAAGCATCCTGTTTAAGCTTTTCGCCTCTTTTTCAATCTCATCCAATGGCTTTGTAATCATCCGAAGGACCGGCACATTGCGAACGGCTGTCTCCTCTGACAGATATTCCTGCAGCACCAGTTCCAGGGCTGTTGCTGTAAACTTATCGATCCTAAGCGCCCTTGTCAGCTGATTCTTCTTCATCTGGTCAATATATTTCTTTTTTCCGATAATGATCCCGGCCTGGGGCCCGCCCAGCAGCTTATCGCCGCTGAAGCAGACCACGTCCGCCCCCTTGGCAATAGACTCCTGCACCATCGGCTCATGGGTCAGTCCATATTTCTGAAGATCTACCAGAACACCGCTTCCCAGATCTTCGATAATCGGCAGGTCATGCTCCTTTGCCAGGCCAATCAGTTCATCAATTTCCACTGACTCTGTAAAGCCCACAATCCGATAGTTGCTGGTATGCACCTTTAAAAGTGCCTTCGTCTCCTCAGTGATTGCATTTTTATAATCATCATAATGCGTCTTATTGGTTGTTCCAACTTCCACAAGAAAAGCTCCGCTTTGCTCCATCACATCCGGAATCCGGAACTTTCCCCCAATCTCCACCAATTCTCCTCTGGAAACCACAACCTCGCCGCCCTTTGCCAGGGAACTTAAGATCAGCATCACGGAAGCGGCATTGTTATTAACAGCCATGGCCGCTTCCGCACCCGTCAACTTACACAATAACTCTTCAAAATGTGAATACCGTTCCCCACGTCTGCCGGCCTCCAGATTGTATTCCAGATTGGAATATCCCGATGCCACTTCAGCGATCCGTTTCATATGCTTTGGACTGATCGGCGCTCTTCCCAGATTCGTATGCAAGATCGTCCCGGTAGCGTTGATCACCGGACGCATATTCGGCGTATGCATAGCCTCCACCGTCCTGCCGATCTCGCTGACCAGGCTTTCGATCCTCTCTTCTATCAGATCCTCTTCTTCACAGCTTCCAATAAACGTCCTCAGACGGTCTGTCTCAATATGGATAGATTCCATCACGGTATCTTTACTATAGGTTGTAATCATCTGTCGGATCCTTTCGTCCTCCAGCAAGATGTCTACCTTTGGAATCTTTCGGTAATACACATTCTTGTTCATGTTTTGTTTCCTCTCTTAAACCAAGCGAATCAATTTATCACTTTTTTCTTTGACATCTCCGATCACTGCCACTTTTGTCTCCATACCTGCTGCAGCAAAGTCTGCCATCATCTGAGAAAGCTGTGACGCAGATACACTGATCAGAAGTCCGCCGGAAGTCTGTGGATCATACAGCAGATCCAGATAATGCTCTTCTACGCCTTCTGTATCCACCTTTCCAATGGAATATCCCCGGTTTTTATAAGCGCCTGCAGGCACCAGACCCATTTTGGCATAGTCGATGGCATCTGCAAGATATGGGATGTTCTTTACCTTTAACTCCAGCGTCACTTCACTGGCCTCGGCCATTTCTACACCGTGGCCTAAAAGCCCAAAACCGGTAACGTCTGTACAGGCAGATACGTCATACTTTTCCACTACCTGCTTTGCTTTTTTATTTAGGGATGCCATAACAGTCTGCGCTTCACGGATCGCGGACGGCGATGCCATCTGCGCTTTTACAGCTGTATTGATAATTCCGCTTCCGATCTGCTTGGTCAGCACCAGTACATCCCCCGGTCGGCATCCATAATTTTTGAAAATCTTATCCGGATGCACGAACCCTGACACACAAAGTCCGTATTTCGGTTCATCATCCTGTACCGAATGACCACCTACGAGAACCGCGCCTGCTTCTTTTACCTTATCTGCTCCACCGGCCAGGATATCTCCTAGGATAGCCGGATCCAGACAGTTTGGAAATCCCACAATATTCAGCGCCACAACGGGTTCCCCTCCCATCGCCCACACATCACTCAATGAATTTGCTGCGGCAATCTGTCCAAACATATATGGGTCGTCTACGATCGGTGTAAAAAAGTCCACCGTCTGTATCATAGCTATTTCATCTGTTACTTTATATATTGCCGCATCATCGGACGTCTCAATTCCGACGATGAGATGATCATCATGAAACTTCGGCAGCTTACCCAGAACCTGGGCAAGGGTCTCAGGACCTATTTTGGCCGCTCAGCCTGAAGTCTTACTTAAACTGGTTAATTTGACATCAGAAATCATAGTAACTTCTCTCCTCCTCTCCAAACATCACAGGCACTTTTGGATCTGCCCATAAAAAATCCACAGGAAAAGCCTTCCTTTTCATATTGCGGCGTCCCCTGTGGATTCTTTTAAACATAATGATCTTACAAAATATTTCTTAATTAAGGTTTTATGATCTTGGATGCTCCAGCCAGTGTCTCAACGATACTGTACATATTCGTCACTGATCCAACCGCCAGTTTTTCTTTCAGCCCATAGTAGTCCAGACAGGTTCCACATGTCTGGATCTCTACTCCCTGAGCTTCCAAAGACTTCAAGTCCTCCAAAGAATCGGATCCTTCTGTCGTCAGTGTGGCACCGCCGTTGTAAAACAGCATCGTCTTTGGCAATGTATCCAGCTGTGTGACAGCAAAAATAAAGCTCTTGATCAGAACTTTTCCAAGTTCATCATTTCCACTTCCCATACGATCAGAAGAGATAGCAACGACCAGATTTCCTCTATTATCCGGAACGCAGTTGACTTCTTCTGTATCATCTGTTGCCGGAGCTCCTTCCATCTGGATCGTGATCTTAAACTCTGCATCTCCCAGTTTTTCAGAAGAAACCTGTCCTCCGGAACTGGATGCCATCTTGGTTACATTCTGGACAGCAATCTCGTTATCCACCAGAACTTCGATCGTCTCAGGTCCTGTAAGCGCCTGCATTGCCTTTTTGGTCTTAATAACCGGGATCGGGCAATTATCACCCATAGCGTTGACTGTAATCATAATATCTCGCCTTTCCTTTCCGCCATATTACCTTCAACACTTATAGACACATTCTATCATTATGCCGCAAAAAGGTAAATGGCTTTTACATGATTTATAAAAATATTTTTTCATGCCTTTCTTTTATCCGGACTGCCCCGCATAGAGCTTTGGAGAGCAAAATCTCTCATATTCCCGCATTTCCAGAATTCGATAAGCACCTTTACAATAACATGCCGGTTTTAATCCGCCTTTTTTGAATACTTCCAAAAACTCCTTAAGCGTCCGCACTTCCTCTGGAAACCAGGTCGCACATACACCTACTTTTTCCGGCACATGACAGTCACTGGCTCCCAGGGTGTGAAGCCCCAGCTTTCCAGCATATTTTGCCGCTTTCCGGCATGCCGCGGCAGAAGTACTCCCATTTAATACTTCCAGGCCATCCAACCCTTTTACTTCACATAAGTGTTTCCCTAATCCTCTTCCATTATTCCGGAACGGATGGGCCGCAAAACAAATTCCTCCCTGACTTTTGACCAGATCAATAAATTCCTGGGCCGGTATCCGTTCCCTGGGATATTCTTTTATTCCAAACGCAACGATATCGCCCTGGAGAGAAAAGTATTCGATTCCTGTAAAAATCGGGAACCCTATCTTTTCAGAATATTCAGCTGCAAAATCTTTCAGCCCCATACTGTCGTGATCTGTAATACTGATCGCATCAAGGCCTTTTTCCCTGGCAATTTCAACCATCTGGGACAGTTCCAAAAAACTATCTTTTGAGCATGTCATTTCATGCATATGCAGATCAATCAGCATCCTTTTTACACCTTCAGCTTTCTAACCAATCAATAACCCCATAACTGTCACTATTCTTATTATAAAAAGCCTGACCTTTGTATTCAAAACGAGTTTTTTTATAAATCATTTTACATCTGGAAAACGATTCCTGCCACAGCAGCGCC
>JAHYZZ010000022.1:0-23821 GCA_019424135.1 Lachnospiraceae bacterium | reverse complement strand
AGAAAGGAAGGAATTCACTTTTGCTCTTCTTCATGATATAATTTCTGAGAGAATCCCGCTGTATGCGGCATAACAAGTACGAAATTTACAATTAAAAGAGAGGATAAAATCAATATGTGGATTGCTGATCAATGGAAAGATTATGAAGTGATAGACTGCAGCAAGGGAGAAAAACTAGAGCGATGGGGATCCTACATCCTAGTTCGTCCAGATCCCCAGGTCATCTGGAATACTCCCCGCACAGACCGCCGCTGGCGGCAGAAAAACGGCCACTACCATCGCAGCAAAAAAGGCGGCGGCGAATGGGAATTTTTTGACCTTCCCAAACAGTGGCAGATTCATTATAAGAATCTGACCTTTAATCTGAAACCTTTCAGCTTCAAGCACACGGGCCTTTTTCCAGAGCAGGCAGCCAATTGGGACTGGTTTTCAAAAAAAATCCGAGAAGCCGGCCGTCCTGTCAAAGTCTTGAATCTGTTCGCCTACACTGGAGGAGCCACCCTGGCGGCAGCTGCTGCCGGAGCCAGTGTTACCCATGTGGACGCTTCCAAAGGTATGGTCTCCTGGGCAAAGGAAAATGCAGTCTCCTCCGGACTGGCAGACAAACCAATCCGCTGGCTGGTGGACGACTGTGTGAAATTTGTGGAACGGGAGATCCGCCGAGGAAATCATTACGATGCCATCATCATGGATCCGCCCTCCTATGGCCGTGGTCCGAAAGGTGAAATCTGGAAGATCGAGGATGCCATTCACCCGCTGATCCAGTTATGTACAAAGATCTTATCTGAACAGCCCTTGTTTTTCCTCGTAAACTCCTACACGACCGGTCTTGCCCCGGCAGTGCTGACTTATATGATCGGTACAGAATTAAAACCCTTCCACGGTCACGTAACATCTCAGGAAATCGGCCTTCCCGTCACCAGCACCGGCCTGGTGCTGCCCTGTGGCGCATCCGGAAGATGGGAAGCATAATTCATTTGGGTACACCCTAAAATGCAGTTGAGGACGTAGCCCTTTGCAAAAGAGCTACGTCCTTCCTTGCCACTAAAATTCAATGCCTTTTCCCAACTCGTCTTTCAGATAGGTCACCACATCTTCCAGCTTGTGCACTGCTTCCATTTTTTCTTCCCAGTCTTCACCTTCCATATCTACATTTATCAAGCATTGTTGAATCCGTTTCAACTCTTTAATCAATTCTTCTGTCACAAAAACTCCCCCCGTTCTTTTTGAATCCTCTTATTCTCCGGTTTCCTTGTTGTTTTATAAAAATTATACTCTGATTGTACTGCAAAATCAATCTCCCAATTCGTTCCCGTCCCTCATATCCTGCAAAAGGGCGATAAATCTTCTAGCCGCAGGTGTCAGCTTTTTCCATGAGCACACGCCTACTCCCAGCTGCCGTGTAATCATTGGTTCTAATGGACGATACTGGATCCTTTCTTTTTCTTTTTCAATGGCGAGTCTTGGAAGAACACTGATTCCCAGATGGTTTGCCACCATTGACATGATTACATGGGTATCCTTGGATGACACCCGGATCTTTGGAGTAATCTTCCCTCTTTGGATCACATCACGCAAGTCATAGTCATCCTCAATAGCAGAGATGATAACCGGCATTCCTGAGAAATTTTCCAGGGGAAACGGTGCCTCATCCTGCAGATAAAAATCCTTTGGAAAGATCGCAACCAGAGGCTCTTCATACAGGGGCAACCATTTTAGATTTCCTATATTTTTTCTGCTTAAAAGCCCAAAATCCGCTCTGCTGTTTTCCAGCCATTCCTGGATTTCATCCGTATTCCCCTCTAAAAGTTCCACCTCAATCCCCGGATATTCTTTTTGAAACCGGCGCAATGCCACTGGCAGCCAGTTACAGGAAATACTGGCAAAAGAGGCGATCGTAAGATGCCCGGTCTCCAGGCCGTTTATTGACTGAATCACCTGCTCCAGATGCTCGTTGACCGACAAAAGCTCCCGTACCAGAGGAAGTATGATCCTGGCATTCGCAGTCATTGACACACCCTGACGCCCCCTTAAAAACAATGAAAATCCCAGTTCTTTTTCCATTGCTTTCAATATATGGCTGACCCCAGGTTGGGTATATCCCATCCGCTCCCCACTTTTTGTAAAATTACAGGTATCTGCAACGTCGGCAAAAAGAGCATATTTACTGATATCCATAGACTTCGCCTCCTAAAATAAAAAAGCGTTTCCTCACGGAAAACGCCTTCGTTAGCCTTTGATCTTTTTTATTCCAAACATTATAAAAGATATCTTAAAAAAAATCAAGTTTTTTATTTTTTCCTGCGTCTGACATGCAAAATATTTATGGAAAGATGAAAAAAACTTGTTTTACAGAATCATTGACCGGAGATATAATGCCGGTATAGTTCAACAGCAAAACATTCGGCAGGCAACGGCGCTCATAAAGACGTCTTGTCTGCCGTTTTTGTTTGACTTGCCCTGTCTAAGGCCAAAGGCTGTTGATCTAGAATACATAACGGAGGTAAAAATATTATGAAAAGAAAACTTGTTTCCATTTTACTGATGTGTGCTATGGTATCCTCTTTAGCTGCAGGCTGCACAAGCTCTTCCGGATCTTCTGACAGCTCTTCTGACGATACCGCTTCTGATGATGCTTCTTCTGGCAAAAGCACCGGGCTGGACTGCGAAGACGCTCTGAAGGGTGTAACCTTAACACTAGGAACCTCTGGAACCTACGCTCCCTTCTCCTATTATGGAGATGACGGCATGACTCTTCAGGGTTATGACATCGACCTTCTGAATCATCTGCAGGATATTCTGGGATTTGAAATTGCAGACGACACCATTCAGGCTATGGATTATGGTGCACTTACCACTTCCCTTACCCAGAATCAGATTGATGTGGCTGCCGCTGCCCTTTGTGCAACCGATGAAAGAAAAGAAAATATGAATTTTACAGATACCTACTACGATGCCGGCATCGTTGTTGTTGTCGCAGAAGATAATAACGACATCACCAGCGTAGAAGATCTGGAGAGCGGCGACTATACGGTAGCTGTACAGACAGGAACCATCTCCTATGAATATGCTGCGGCAAACCTTCCCGAGAGCTGTCTGCAGACCTTTGACTCCCAGGCCCTTGCCTACCGCGCTGTAGAAGACGGACAGGCAGATGCCACAATCTACGACGCACCTGGTACCGCCTATTCTATCAGCACCGGAGAAATCAACTTAAAGATTGTCGGAGATGAGTTTTACAATGGTCAGGCACCTTATGCCATCGCCCTTTCTTTCTCCATCTGTGACGAATATCCGGAAATCACAGACTGGTTCAACGAAGCCATCCAGTACTTATCCGAGGAAGGTGTACTGGACGAATTAAGCGCCAAATGGTGTGAAGTATAAAGGAGTCCTTCTTATGAACACAGATTTTTTATCCATCATGATACCAATGCTTTTTGAGGGTCTGAAGGTAACTCTCCAGGTAGCGGTGACCGGAATCATTTTAGGATTCCTCCTTGGCTCTGTCAGTGGTTATGCACTGCAGAGCCACAGCAGGGCCGCCAAGGGAATCGCTTCCGTTTATATCTGGATCATCAGAGGTACTCCTCTGGTGGTTCAGGCCTTATATGTATACTTTGTGGTACCAGCCATCATTACACTGGTCATCGGCAGCCGTTTTGTTCTGGACAGTACCCTGGCCGGTATCATTGTCATCACATTAAACGCAGGGGCTTTTATATCTGCCATTGTAAAAGGCGCCCTGGAAGGTGTGGATGCAGGTCAGAAGGAGGCTGGAGCTTCTCTGGGGCTTTCAAAGCGGCAGATTCTGATGCACATCGTCATCCCCCCGGCCTTTAAATCCATGCTTCCCGGCCTTTTTAACCAGTTCATTATATCGGTAAAGGACACCGCCCTTCTTTCCATTATCTCGGTCAACGAGATCACCCGACAGACCCAGAATTACGTAGCTCGTACCTTTAATACCATTCCTGCATATACCGTTTGTGCACTGTTCTATCTTCTGCTTTTGTCCATTCTGATGATACTGCAGCGCATGGTAGAGCGAAAAATAGCAAAATAAAGGAGGTCTTCTTACATGTCTGAAACTTTAATCTCTGTAAAAAATTTAGGGAAATCATTTGGTGATCTGGAAGTCCTAAAAGATATCAGCCTGGATGTCCATGAGGGCGAAGTTGTGTGCGTCATCGGACCTTCCGGCTCCGGCAAAAGCACTCTGCTTAGATGTATCAATCAGTTGGAACAGCCAACGTTTGGAAACGTCTATTATAAAGGCGAAGATCTGATGAATGATAAAGCTGATATCCGCAAATTCCGCGAAGAAGTAGGCATGGTGTTCCAGCGTTTCAACCTGTTTCCTCTAAAAACAGTCCTGGGCAACGTTACACTGGCACCTGTACTCACCAAGCATAAGACAAAATCGCAGGCAGAGGACTACGCCATGGAATTGTTGAAAAAAGTAGGGCTGGAAAGCAAAGCTTCAGCAAAACCGGATATGCTTTCCGGCGGTCAGCAGCAGCGTGTAGCCATCGCCAGAGCTCTGGCGATGGATCCGACCGCTCTTCTGTTTGATGAGCCGACTTCCGCACTGGATCCTGAACTTGTAGGGGAAGTACTCAATGTCATGAAAGCACTGGCAAAAGAAGGGATGACGATGGTCATCGTGACTCACGAAATGTCCTTTGCCCGGGACGTGGCTGATCGTGTGATCTTTATGGCAGACGGTTATATTGTAGAAGAGGGAACCCCGGAAGAAGTGTTGGAAACACCAAAAGAATATCGTACTCAGGCTTTCCTTTCCAGATTCCTGGCATCTTAACCAAAAGCCGCCATACAAACCGGAAAGGCAGGAGAATTTATGGAAAAGTATGTGGTAACCATTACAAGAGAGTTCGGCAGTCTGGGAAGACCCATTGCCAAGCGGCTTTCTGAAATATTAAAGGTGGAATATTATGACAGGGATATTGTAGAAGAAGCTGCGAAACGTATAAACCTTCCAGTATCAGTGATCAGCACCCAGGAAGAAAAAAGTTCTGGATTTTTTAGGATGCTCTTTCCTCTTGGCACCGATTCCGAAGAAAACCAGCGGAAGCTTTTTCAGGTCCAGTCAGATATTATTTGCAGATTCGCAGCAAAAGATTCCTGTATTATCGTCGGACGATGCGCTGACTATGTACTGGCAGATCACCCTAATGCTGTTCATGTCTATATCTATGCTTCCTACGCAGACCGTCTCAAAAACTGTGTGGAAACGCTGGGCATGAACCGCATCACTGCCCGTCGTATGATCACCAATGTAGACAGCGCGCGTCTGGCATATCACCGCCGGTTCGCCCACTATGCTCCCGGCGACCCGGCTCATAAACATGTGATTCTCAACAGCAGTCTGCTGGGTGTGGAGGGAAGTGCACAAGTGCTGGCCTCCCTGGTGCGAATCAAACAAAAAGAAAAAGGCTGGTCTTTTCACCAGCGGTTTGATACAATGAATTCATGGAAAAACAGGAGGTAACTATCCATGAAATTAATGATCGCATCTGATATTCACGGTTCTGCATTCTACTGTCAAAAGATGACTGAGGCCTACCATCGGGAAAAGGCGGACAGGCTCCTTCTCCTTGGCGACATCCTCTACCACGGTCCGCGCAATGATCTTCCCAGGGAATATGACCCCAAAAAGGTCATCGCCCTTTTGAATCCATTAAAGGAACACATTCTCTGTGTCCGCGGCAACTGCGATACGGAAGTAGATCAGATGGTCCTGGAATTTCCCATCATGGCCGAATACTGTCTGCTGGAGGTCAACGGCCAGACCATCTTCGCCACTCACGGGCATCATTTTAATCCCCAGACTCCCCCTATGCTAAAACCGGGAGACATTCTCTTAAACGGACACACCCACATCCCGGCAAACCAGGATATGGGTGCTTACACATATATCAACCCGGGTTCCGTATCCATTCCAAAAGAAGGATCTGAACATGGGTATATCATCTTTGATGGAACCTTCACCTGGAAGAATCTGGACGGAAGGCCCCTTTCTATCTAATAAAAAACTTTCTGCAGATCCAGTCTTTCTCCGCTTGAGAGATACTGGATCTGTTCTCCCAAGATCCCTTTTAAAATCTCATAGGCGGGAAGTCCGGTACAATGACCGGTGACAAACCTTGTCGGCATCTCTTTCAACACTTTGGCAGTCTTCCGAATCGTTTCTTCCTCCTGTCGTGTATATTCTCCTTTTTTCATCATATGAAATCCACTGATCACCAGATCCGGATATCTCCCCTTAAGCTCACAATACCGGTCCAAAATGTTTAAAATCCCATTGTGGGCACAGCCGGAGACTAAAAGTTCTTTTCCTTCACAGGACACAGCCAGATATTGTTCGTGGGAAAAGGCATCCTGTACCAACGCTCCGTCTTTCCTCACCTTTAGCTCTCGATTTCCTTCCGGCCACATCCGCCTTCCAGTCACATTGGTAAACAGCGAAAGCTCTTCATCTATCTTCAGATCTCCACTGACAATCACCACCTGGGAAAGCTTCTTAATTTCCGGATTCAGACCGATATAATCGATTCCGCTCTCCCTCTCATGATAATACCCTTCAAATGCCCCTTCCCTAAGATAAATCCTTGCCTGTGGATTCACTTCTGAAAAAGCCAAAATCCCCCCGCCATGGTCATAATGTCCATGACTTAGAATCACGGTATCCACAGCATTTAAATCGACTCCCAGCATTTTGGCATTCTTTAAAAATGCATCTGATGCCCCGGTATCAATTAAAACCTTATGCTGTTCCGTTTCCAGATAAACGCTCAGTCCATGCTCCGCCAGACATCCATTGTCTGCCTGTTGGTTTTCTACCAGGTTCTGTATGATCATTTTCCCGCCTCCTCCTGGACATACTTTTCCAAAACTTCTTCGATTTCTCTCATCTGTTCTGCTGTCTTCGGATTCAAATAAGGAATCCTGGCTACAAGTCTTGCAACATAATCCTCTTCCTGGATCATCTGAAAAGAGACCTGGAAATTAAGATCAAAAAAATAAGCAAGATAGGAAACCCAATAATCCATCTTTGTCTTTCTAAAAGGCGAATAGATCGATTCCTTCCTCCGGAACTGCTCCATCACCTTGGGGCTAATCAGGGAACGCCCCGTCTCTTGCGCGGACACCCCCATAAAAGTCTCCACCGGGTCTTCCAGCTTGACCCGGCAGTTATCCAGCTTGTCCGCATCCCGGATGATCCTGGCATGAAGCAAAGTCCTTGCATCCTTGATCCCTTTCAGCTGAAAATCACTGTGTCTTTCAATGGCTGTCTTAATGATGCCATCCCAGTCATCCTCTTTTACAAACTGCCGGATCATCCCTTCTTCAAACAACATTTTCACGCCGAAACTTGCATGATCCATCGTCCCCGGTTCAAAACTGTCAAACCTTTTTATCTGTTCAAATCTTCCGATATCGTGCAAAAGCCCGATGATCTGGGCAAGCTCCACGTCCTCTTTCTTAAGCTCCATTCTCCGGGCTATTTTTTTACTGCACGTCATCACGCCATACGTATGGGTGATTTTTAAAAGGATCTTATCATCCTGTCTGTCATAGCCGTTTAGATATACCTCAAACTGCCGGACTGCATCATTGATGTTCATCTTTCAGTCCCCACAGATTTTCCGGATACACCCCATCCTCGATCAGCTGCCGGAAAGCTTCCTCCACAGCAGGCTTATCCTCTTTATAGGTGATTCCAAACCATTTATCCTGCGTCTCCAGTACCTTCACTTTTGCCCGTCCTTCCCGGATCAATTGATCCACGATGGTGGGCAAAAGATATTCTTTTTTCAAGGGATCTCCTGATCCATCCGCCAGAAATTCCCGGAACCCCTCCTCTAGATATGCAATAAACGATGGTTCTCCGGCCCACATATTCATGGATACCCGCTCATTTTCCGTAAACCACCCCTGTACCTGTGGATTATCACAGAATAGTTTTCCATTCTCATCTCTGCCGATTCCGGTCGTCTCCACCACATGGGTCAGGAAGCCCTCTTCATCCGCCTTACAGATTCCACGCGTTACGGTACCATTGTCGCTTAAGGTATTTTTCAATACGAATCCGGCCATTCCCATACAAAACTGGGCATCACAGGCTTCCCCGGCCGTCAGGAAATCATGCAGCTTTCGAAAGGCTTCTTTTCCATAATAATCATCCGCATTGATGATCACAAACGGCTCTTTTACCACATCTTTACAGCAGAGGATGGCCTGTCCAGTCCCCCAGGGCTTCGTTCTTTCTTCTGGTACCTGGAATCCTTCCGGAATATCGGAAAGTTCCTGAAACACATACTCTACATCGATGTGCTCCCCAATCCGATTTCCGATCACTTGTTGAAACTCCTGTTCGATGTCCTTTCGAATGATAAATACGACTTTGTCAAAACCAGCTTCCTTTGCATCATAAATGGAATAGTCCATGATGATCTCACCGTGTTTTCCCATCTTTGCCAGCTGTTTGATTCCTTGCCCATAGCGGGAACCGATTCCGGCCGCCATAATGATCAGTGTTGTCTTCATAATATTAACCCTCTCATCATTTTTTATAATCCCAGAACATCTGAGATAGCGCCCATCTCTTCCAGCGCCACATCAATCAGATCATCCAGGCTAAGGCCCGTAAACTCAATGGCTTCCATATAGTCCCGGTTTGCCCCGGCAGCAAATCTACGTTCATTAAAACGCTTCATCACTGACTTGTGTTTTACACTGGCGATCTTTTTATCCGGATAAATTTGTGCCACTGCCTTCACAAATCCGCTCATAGGATCTGCTGACAGAACCGCATATTGCAGCTTTGTTTTTGCTTTTACGCCGCTCTTGGGGTTATGTGCACAGATTGCATCAAACAGCACCTTATCCTCGATTCCCTCTTTCTTTAGAATTTCCACAGATGTTGGTCCATGTACACTCATATCGCTTCGCCAGTCGCACTGCTCCTCATCCAAATCATGTAATAGTCCTACAATCCCCCAGTATTCAACCTCATCGGGGGCAAGCCTTTTCGCCAGCCCTCTCATGATTGCTTCCACAGCATAAGAATGGTTGATATAGTTTTCTCCCTTCATATACTTCATCAGGATTTCGTGTGCCTGTTCCCGGTCCATCTTATGACTCCTCCTTTGTTTCCTGGTCCTTATCTGCACCAATTGTAACATATAAGGAGCAGAAATTCTACAATCAGAATCCCTGCTCCTTGTATTTTCGGCCATACAGCCTGTCCGTTTTGATTATTCTTCTGGAACCACAATTAAATCCTTGGTAAAGTGATTCAGGACTTCACATCCGTCTTCTGTAATAATTACCAGATCCTCGATACGTACGCCGATATTTTCATCTGGAAGATAGATACCTGGCTCCACAGAGAAACACTGTCCAACCTGGATGATATCTTCATTTACAGAAGAAACATCGCCAAACTCATGATCTTCAAGTCCGATGGAATGTCCGGTTCTATGCGTAAAATACTCTCCGTATCCCTTTTCCTCAATATAATTTCTTGCAGCAAGATCTACATCGCACATACGATTGCCCGGTTTCGCTGCTTCAATACCACGTCTGTTTGCTTCGCAGACGATATCATAGATCTCTCTTGCCCGGTCGGATACTTCGCCGATAAATACTGTTCTGGTCATATCAGATGCATAATTATCCTTGAATCCACCGATATCCAGGATGACACAGTCGCCACGTTTTCCCTTAGAATCATCTGTTACATGATGAGGATCTGCTGCGCCATGTCCATATGCTGTAATCGGATCAAAGGAAACGTCTTCACAGCCCAGCTCTTTATAAATCTCACGCATTTTTGCGTTCAGTTCTTTTTCTGTCAGCCCTTTCACTACCCATGGAATAATTCTTTCCATTGCAATATCATTGATCCTGGAGGACTCTCTCATCAGTTCCTGCTCTTTTTCATCTTTGACCATACGGATATAATCAATGATCGGAGAGCCATTGACGAACTTGCTTCCTCCGCCCAGCTCCTGCAGACGGATCAAGAATTTAGACGGCCATGTTTTATCGATACCCATGACCTTATCCTTCTCTACATATCTGCTTAAGATCTCTACACCATCTTCAATATCATCATAATAAATGATATCTACGCCCAAGTCTGTCTCCTGTGGGAATAATTTGTTGATGATCATTTTGTGATTGCCATTGACATTCAGATATAATGCCAAAAGTCTTTCTCCCGGGAAAATCCATTTTCCGGTCAGATAGAAAATCGCTACCGGATCCGATACGATCATCTGTGGAACTCCTTTTTCTTCCATTGATTTTAATACTCTGGCTACTTTGTTCTGGTCCATTTTTTCCCCAACCTTTCTTAAATAAAGACATTTAAAATCGGCAGCTTGACCCACTACCGACTTCGTTTGGTTTTATTATAATCTTATCCCCGAAAAATGTCAATTTCTATCCTCATTCTTCTCCTCCCTTTTCCTGGAGGAACAGGCAGCCTGGATACATCCATCACAGCAGCCGCAGCAAGATCCATGCTGCTTTCTTCTTTTCCACATGCATCGCAGGACCCACAGGATCACAATCAGTAAAATTGCTCCTGTGATTGTTGTTGACAAAATTCCTCCGATATCTGCCAATGCCATATCCTTGCCTCCTTTTTGGGATGTCAAAAGAGGAAAGCCTTCCTTGCTTTCCTCCTTTTCCTCTCTATTCTTCTACTGTTACCAGCTCCTGATCATCCGGATCGGATACAGCCCCTTCTGCTTCAGCCTGGTTGGCTTCCTCTGTCAGCACTGCGTTTTCTGTCATCTGTTCTGTATCTGGAACTTCTCCCTCCAGATCTTCAGCGCCTTCTTCATTAAACAGGATTTCGTCATCCAATTCCAGTTCTGTATCCAGTTTGATGTCACGATATTTGTGCATGCCAGTACCAGCCGGAATATGTTTACCAATGATAACATTTTCTTTCAGTCCAACCAGTGGATCTACCTTGCCCTTAATGGCTGCCTCTGTCAGTACCTTTGTGGTCTCCTGGAAAGATGCTGCAGACAGGAAGGAATTGGTAGCCAGAGATGCCTTGGTAATACCAAGCATAATCTGCTCTCCTGTAGCCGGAGTCTTTCCTTCTTTTTCCATCTGTTCATTAACATCCTCAAATAGCAGACGGTCTACATTGGTGCCAGGCAGGAAGTCTGTATCTCCTGCTTCTTCTACCCGTACCTTCTTCAACATCTGGCGAACAATCACTTCGATATGCTTATCGTTGATATCAACACCCTGCAGGCGATATACTCTTTGTACTTCCTGAATCATATAATCCTGTACCGCACGCAGGCCCTTGATCTTTAAGATGTCATGGGGGTTCACGCTACCTTCGGTCAGCTCATCGCCTGCCTCAAGTTGAACACCGTCCTGAATCTTGATCCTGGAGCCGTATGGAATCAGGTATGCTTTCGATTCCCCGGTCTCATGATTGGTCACGATGATCTCACGCTTCTTCTTCGTGTCATTAATGGACGCAGTTCCTGCGAACTCAGTAATGATCGCAAGTCCCTTCGGTTTTCTCGCCTCAAAAAGCTCCTCAACACGAGGAAGACCCTGTGTGATATCATCACCGGCTACACCGCCAGTATGGAAGGTTCTCATGGTAAGCTGGGTACCCGGCTCACCGATGGACTGTGCGGCGATGATTCCGACTGCCTCTCCAACCTGTACCGGCTCGCCTGTTGCCATGTTGGCGCCATAGCACTTCGCACATACGCCCCGATGAGAACGACAGGTCAAAATCGTACGGATCTTAATCTTCTGCAGCGGCTCTCCCTTTTCGTCCACACCCTTCTTGATGATCAGCTCTGCACGCTTTGGTGTTACCATGTGGTTAGCTTTTACCAGTATATTGCCGTCCTTATCTTTAATATCTTCACACAGATAACGTCCTGTAATACGCTCCTGAAGGCTTTCGATTTCCTCATTTCCTTCCATAAACGCCCTGACATACATTCCCGGAATCTCTGCACTGTTCTCCGCACAGTCTACATCATGAATGATCAGTTCCTGAGAAACGTCAACCAGACGTCTGGTCAGGTAACCTGAGTCAGCAGTACGAAGGGCTGTATCGGAAAGTCCCTTACGGGCTCCATGTGCGGACATGAAGTACTCCAATACGTCCAGACCCTCACGGAAGTTGGACTTGATCGGCAGCTCAATGGTACGTCCTGTCGTATCAGCCATCAGACCACGCATACCGGCCAGCTGCTTAATCTGCTTGTCAGAACCACGGGCTCCGGAATCAGCCATCATATAAATGTTATTATATTTATCCAAACCAGAAAGCAGTGCCTCTGTCAGCGCATCGTCAGTCGCTTTCCAGGTCTCTACCACTTCTTTGTAACGTTCTTCTTCTGTGATCAGACCACGTTTAAAGTTCTTAGTGATCTTATCAACCGTATCCTGTGCCTGTTTGATCATCTCCGGCTTCTGCGGAGGCACCGTCATATCGGAAATGGATACGGTCATGGCTGCACGGGTAGAGAACTTATACCCGATCGATTTTACTGCATCCAGCACTTCTGCTGTAGCGGTTGACCCATGGGTATTGATTACTTTCTCCAAAATCTGCTTAAGCTGCTTCTTTCCAACATGGAAATCCACCTCCAGAAGCAGTTCATTGCCTTCCTGCTCTCTATCTACAAATCCCAGATCCTGGGGGATGATCTCATTAAACAAAAATCTTCCCAGTGTAGATTCGATCGTTCCACTCTTCACCGTTCCATCCGGCATCTCCTTTTTCACGCGGACTTTTATCTTAGAGTGGAGAGTGATTGCCTGATTTTCGTAGGCAAGCAGCGCTTCATTGACACTCTTGAAGGCCTTTCCTTCTCCCTTTGCCCCTGGACGCTCCTGAGTCAGATAATAGATTCCCAGTACCATGTCCTGAGAAGGAACCGCAACCGGTCCTCCGTCAGAAGGCTTCAGAAGGTTGTTCGGTGACAGCAGAAGGAACCGGCACTCTGCCTGTGCTTCAACAGACAGCGGCAGATGAACAGCCATCTGGTCTCCATCAAAGTCGGCATTATAAGCGGTACATACCAAAGGATGCAGCTTGATAGCCTTACCCTCTACTAAAATCGGCTCAAACGCCTGAATTCCAAGTCGATGCAGCGTGGGGGCACGGTTCAGCATAACCGGATGCTCCTTAATAACGTCTTCCAATACGTCCCATACCGGAGATTCCAGTCTCTCAACCATCTTCTTAGCATTCTTGATGTTATGAGCAGTACCGTTTTGAACCAGCTCTTTCATCACAAACGGCTTGAATAATTCGATCGCCATTTCTTTTGGCAGACCGCACTGATAGATCTTAAGTTCCGGTCCTACAACGATAACAGAACGACCGGAATAATCCACACGTTTTCCCAGCAGATTCTGACGGAAACGTCCAGATTTTCCCTTCAGCATATCAGACAAAGATTTCAGCGCTCTGTTTCCAGGGCCTGTGACCGGACGGCCGCGGCGGCCGTTGTCGATCAGCGCATCTACTGCCTCCTGCAGCATTCTTTTTTCATTTCTAACGATAATATCTGGCGCGCCCAGTTCCAGCAAGCGTTTCAGACGGTTATTTCTGTTGATGATCCGGCGGTACAAATCGTTTAAGTCACTGGTAGCAAAACGTCCGCCATCCAGCTGTACCATAGGACGAAGATCTGGCGGAATCACCGGAATCGCAGTCAGGATCATCCACTCTGGCTTGTTGCCGGATTCACGGAAAGCCTCCACAACTTCCAGGCGTTTCACGATTCTCGCCCGTTTCTGTCCGGTTGCTCCCTTTAATCCTTCCTGCAGTTCCTCATACTCTTTATCCAGATCAATTGCTTCCAATAGTTCTTTGATGGACTCAGCTCCCATGCCTACACGGAAGTTGTTTCCCCAGGTTTCTCTTGCCTCCTGGTATTCCTGCTCAGACAGTACCTGCTTATATTGAAGATCTGTCTCTCCTTTATCCAATACGATGTAAGAAGCAAAATACAGGACCTTCTCCAGTGTACGAGGGGACAGATCCAGGATCAGTCCCATACGGCTTGGAATTCCCTTAAAGTACCAGATATGGGATACCGGTGCTGCAAGGGCAATATGTCCCATACGCTCACGGCGCACACTGGACTTCGTAACTTCCACTCCGCAGCGGTCACACACCACGCCTTTATAACGGATCTTTTTATATTTTCCACAATGGCACTCCCAGTCCTTGCTTGGTCCGAAGATCCTCTCACAGAACAATCCGTCCTTTTCCGGTTTCAGCGTTCTGTAGTTAATGGTCTCCGGCTTTGTGACTTCTCCCCTGGACCATTCGAGAATCTTTTCAGGCGATGCCAAACCGATCTTAATCGCATCAAACGTCATTGGCTGATAGGCTTGTTCTTTATTATTTTCTGGCATCCTGGCACTCCCTCCTATTCATCATCTGATAAATCATCAAATGCAAAGTCATCAGTTTCTTCAAACTCCAGTTCATAATTGTCATCTTCCGGTTCTTCCTCTACATCTACCAGTTCTTCCCCCTGGAATTCCTGCTCTGTGTAGCCCTGGGATCCAAGGTTGTCGTCCTGTCGGTATTTTCTGTCTCCTTCAATCAGGGAACGGAAATCGGTCTCTCCCATATCTACCGTTTCCATAATCTCGACTTCTGTGTTGTCGTCCTTCAGAACGCGCACATCCAGTCCCAGAGACTGCAGTTCTTTCAATAGCACCTTAAAGGACTCTGGAATACCTGGCTCAGGAATATTTTCACCCTTAATAATCGCTTCATAAGTTTTCACACGTCCGATCACATCATCGGATTTTACAGTCAGGATCTCCTGCAATGTATAAGATGCGCCGTATGCTTCCAGCGCCCAAACTTCCATTTCTCCAAAACGCTGGCCGCCGAACTGAGCTTTTCCACCCAGGGGCTGCTGAGTTACCAGGGAGTATGGACCGGTAGAACGTGCGTGGATCTTGTCGTCTACCAGGTGATGCAGCTTCAGGTAATGCATATGCCCAATGGTAACCGGGCTGTCAAAAAATTCTCCCGTTCTTCCATCCCGGAGACGTACTTTACCATCTCTGGAAATCGGCACACCCTTCCAGAGCTTTCTGTGTTCACGATTGTCAGACAGATACTGCAGCACTTCCGGAAGCAATTCTTCTTTATGCTTTGCCTCAAACTCTTCCCATCTTAAGTTGACATAGTCATTGGCCAGATCCAGGGTATCCATAATATCGTTCTCATCCGCACCGTCAAAGACCGGTGTGGCGATATTGAATCCCAGCGCCTTTGCCGCCAGGGACAGATGAATTTCCAGCACCTGCCCGATATTCATACGGGAAGGCACACCCAGAGGATTCAATACAATATCCAGCGGTCGTCCATTTGGAAGGAAGGGCATATCCTCTACTGGAAGTACACGGGAAACGACACCCTTGTTTCCGTGACGTCCGGCCATCTTATCTCCAACGGAGATCTTTCTCTTCTGTGCAATGTAGATGCGCACTGCCTGATTCACACCCGGCGACAGTTCATCGCCGTTTGCTCTTGTAAAGACCTTGGCATCTACGACGATTCCATATTCTCCGTGCGGTACCTTCAAGGAAGTATCCCTGACTTCTCGTGCCTTTTCACCAAAAATTGCACGGAGCAGACGCTCCTCTGCAGTCAACTCAGTCTCTCCCTTAGGAGTTACCTTACCTACCAGAATATCTCCGGCACGCACTTCCGCACCAATGCGGATGATTCCTCTTTCGTCCAGATTTTTCAGTGCATCATCACCCACGCCCGGAATATCTCTTGTGATCTCTTCTGGCCCAAGTTTGGTATCACGGGCTTCCGCTTCATATTCTTCAATGTGTACAGATGTGTAAACATCATCCTGTACCAGTCTTTCACTCAACAGAACTGCATCCTCGTAGTTATAACCTTCCCAGGTCATAAATCCGATCAGGGGGTTCTTTCCAAGAGCCATCTCTCCATTGGAAGTAGACGGTCCGTCTGCGATTACCTCGCCAGCCTCTACCCGGTCTCCCTTAAAGACAATCGGTCTTTGGTTATAACAGTTGCTCTGGTTACTTCTTAAAAACTTGGTCAGCTTATATTTCTTCAGATTGCCGTCGTCCTGACGGATGGTAATCTCAGCAGAGGTGGAACGCTCTACTACACCGCCCTGTTCAGCAATCACGCAGACACCGGAATCTACCGCTGCCTTTTCTTCCATACCCGTTCCCACAACCGGCGCTTCGGTCATCAAAAGGGGAACCGCCTGACGCTGCATGTTGGATCCCATCAGCGCACGGTTTGCATCGTCATTCTCCAGGAACGGAATCAATGCAGTCGCCACAGAGAATACCATCTTCGGAGATACATCCATGTAGTCAAACATGCTTCTCTCATATTCCTGTGTCTCTTCACGATAACGACCGGATACATTTTTATTGATAAAGTGGCCTTCCTCATCCAACGGCTCATTAGCCTGTGCCACATGGTAATTGTCTTCCTCATCCGCTGTCATGTATACAACTTCATCCGTAACCACCGGATTCTTCGGATCATCATGATTGATCTTGCGATACGGAGCCTCCACGAATCCGTACTGATTGATTCTCGCATAACATGCCAGTGAATTGATCAGTCCGATATTGGGACCTTCAGGCGTCTCAATCGGACACATTCTTCCATAGTGGGAATAGTGTACGTCACGCACCTCAAATCCGGCACGGTCCCTGGACAGACCTCCTGGCCCCAGGGCAGACAGACGTCTCTTGTGAGTCAGCTCACCCAGCGGGTTGTTCTGATCCATGAACTGTGACAGCTGAGAAGATCCAAAGAACTCCTTGACTGCTGCCGTCACCGGCTTAATATTGATCAGAGACTGGGGAGAAATACCTTCCAGATCCTGTGTCGTCATACGTTCTCTTACGACCCTTTCCAATCTGGAAAGTCCAATCCTGTACTGATTCTGTAAAAGCTCTCCTACGGAACGGATCCTACGGTTGCCCAGATGGTCAATATCGTCATCGTTTCCAATGCCGTATTCCAAATGTATATTATAGTTAATGGACGCCAAAATGTCCTCTTTTGTGATATGCTTCGGGATCAGATCATGAATATCTCTCTTGATGGCATGCTTCAGCTCATCAATGTCACCTGCGGTCTCTTCCAGGATTCCTGCCAGCACCGGATAGTATACCAGTTCTGTAACCCCTTCCTCCTTCGGATCAATATCTACGATAGAGGTGATATCTACCATCATATTGGATAGAACTTTGATATTTCTCTCCTCGTCCGGGCGCTCAATCCATACATACGGCACTGCCGCGTTCTGAATCTCATCTGCCAGTTCCCTGGTCACCTTGGTGCCTGCCTCGGCAATCACTTCTCCGGTGATCGGACTTACCACATCTTCTGCCAGTACATGGCCGCTGATCCGGTTACGGAGCATCAGTTTCTTATTAAATTTATATCTTCCGACTTTTGCCAGGTCATAACGTCTTGGATCAAAGAACATGCTGGTGATCAGACTTTCTGCGCTGTCCACTGCCAACGGCTCTCCCGGGCGAATCTTTTTATATAATTCCAGAAGCCCTTCCTGATAATTGGTAGCCGCATCCTTTTCAAAGCTGGCCATGATCTTCGGCTCCTCGCCAAACAGTTCGATGATCTCCGGATTTGTACCGATTCCCAACGCACGGATCAGCACAGTGATCGGCACCTTTCTCGTTCTATCTACACGTACATAAAAAACGTCATTGGAATCAGTCTCATACTCCAGCCATGCCCCACGGTTCGGGATCACAGTCGAAGAAAATAATTTTTTCCCTAATTTATCATGTGCAATGGAATAATAAATTCCAGGCGAACGCACCAGCTGGCTGACAATCACACGCTCCGCGCCGTTGATCACAAACGTTCCAGTGCTGGTCATCAGCGGCAGGTCGCCCATGAAGATCTCATGCTCATTGATTTCATCTGTTTCTTTATTATGAAGCCTTACCCTTACCTTCAGCGGTGCCGCGTAAGTTGCATCCCGCTCTTTACACTCTTCGATCGAGTATTTCACATCGTCCTCGCACAAGGTAAAATCAACAAATTCCAGACTCAGATGACCACTATAATCAGTAATCGGAGAAATGTCATCAAACACTTCTTTTAATCCCTCGTCCAGGAACCACTGGTAAGAATCCTTCTGGACTTCGATCAAATTCGGCATCTGAAGCACTTCTTTTTGCCTGGAATAGCTCATGCGTGAACTCTTTCCGCTTTTGATGGGACGAATTCTGTTTTTCTCCATATTGACGTTTCACTCCTCATATATTTTTTGTCGGGCTACGAGTCGCCCATAACAGTTGCAAAACCTGTGGATTTCTCATGTTCTCCCTCTTGTATACAAGGATTTATGGCATAAGTTTCCACAATAGCGCATTTTCTATGTTATCACAGGTTGTCAAGTCTTGTCAATAATTTTTTTAATTTTACATGTTTCTCTTTCATAACAGACCCAATCGAAAAAAAATAATTACAATGGCGCATACAAAACAGATGTGTTACAATAAAGCGTATCATTTATATATAATAAGGAAAGAAGGCGTAACCTTTGTATACCTGTCAAGATAAAAAAATTGCCGTGATCGGCATAGGCGGCGTGGGTGGCTATCTTGGCGCCCTGCTGGCTGACACTTATCCACATGTCTCTTTCGTGGCACGGGGACAAAAGAAACTCTCCCTCCTGGCAAACGGCCTGTCCTTGCACAGCGACTACCGGGGAAAAAGAAATGTCCGCCCGGAAAGAGTTGTGGAGTCTGCATCCGAACTCCCGGTCCAGGATTATATATTTATTTGTGTCAAAAACTATTCTTTAGAGGAGGTCTGTCAAAGCCTGAATGGCTGCATCTCTCCAGACACTATCATCATCCCTGTCATGAACGGGGCCGACCCCGGAGAACGGACACGCAGGCTTCTTCACGCCGGAACCGTTGTTGATTCCCTCATCTATATCATTGCTTTTGCTCAAAATAATACTACGATCATACAACAGGGAAATTTTGCGAACCTGTATGTTGGTATTCAAGATGCCGATTCCCGACAGGCTGCCATCGTTGATAGCGTGTCAGCTCTGCTAAACGGCGCCGGAATTGATTGCCGTACCAGCACTGATATTCAGGCAGATATCTGGAAAAAGTATATTTTAAACTGTGCCTATAATGTGGAAACCGCTCTTTATAATCACACGATCGGCCAACTGCGAAGTGACCCCGTGAAAGCAGCCCAATATGAAGCACTGGTGACAGAAGCTTATCAGGTGGCCCTCAAAAAAGGGATCCATGTTTCTGAAAAGCACAAAAACGCGATCATCCACCGCTTTTATCATGAACTGTCCGAAAATGCCACCAGCTCTTTGCAGCGCGACGTAAATGCAGGCCGCCCCACTGAACTTGAGACCTTCAGCGGATATATTGTCCGCGAGGCCCGCCGCCTGCAGGTAGACGCCCCTGTTTCCGCAGCTATGTACAAAAACCTGAAAGAAAAACTGGCAAATCAAACAAATTCACAGCCAGGAGGAACATCCTTATGAAACGACTGCTAAGTTACCTTAAATATCATCCCGTCATCACTGTGCTTGCCCCGCTGTTTAAGATGCTGGAAGCCACCTTTGAACTTTTTGTTCCACTGGTCGTTGCAAGCATGATCGACATCGGCATCGCCAGAAACCATCCTGCCTACCTATGGAAAATGGGCGGGCTTTTGGTCATCCTTGGAATCGTGGGCTTCTCTTTTTCCCTGACAGCCCAATATTTTGCCGCAAAATCTGCCATTTCCACCGGAATGCTGATGCGCAGGGATCTGTTCTCCCACATCAACCATCTGTCCTATCCGGAAATCGATGCCATCGGCACCTCCACTTTGATCACCCGGATGACTGTAGACATCAATCAGGTCCAGAACGGAGTCAACATGTTTCTCCGCCTATTCCTGCGCTCTCCTTTCGTTGTTTTTGGCGCCATGGTCATGGCTTTTACCGTAGACATGAAGGCAGCGCTGCCTTTTGCTGTGGCGATCCCTGTCCTTCTCATCGTGGTCTTTGCTATCCTGTTGGTCAGCATGCCTTTATACAAAAAAGTACAAAAGCAGCTGGACAAGATTTTACTGGGGACTCGTGAAAATCTACTGGGGATTCGGGTGATCCGGGCGTTTTCCAGACAGGAGTCTGAAAAAAAACAGTTCCGTAACGAAACAGATACCTTTTATCAAAAACAGGTCTTTGTGGGCAAAATTTCTGCTCTTTTGAATCCTCTGACCTACGTGATCATCAACATTGGAATCATTGCCATCCTGTATTTCGGAGGTCTCCAGGTAGATGCCGGAAGCCTGACCCAGGGGCAGATCATCGCCTTGATCAATTACATGTCTCAGATTCTTACCGAACTTGTGAAGCTGGCCAATCTGATCATCTTGCTATCCCGGGCTATGGCAAGCCTTTCCCGGGTCAATGCTATCTTTGACCTGCAGCCCTCAGTGAGCGAAGAAGGATGCTCTCTGGAAATCCCCGAAAAGAAGGACACCCAGATACCGGCGGTCACTTTTGACCATGTCAGTTTCCAATACGCAGGTTCCAGAAACGAAGCCCTGCACGACGTGACCTTTACTGCTATGGCAGGAGAAACGATCGGCATCATCGGCGGGACAGGTTCAGGAAAATCTACTCTCGCCGCCCTGATTCCCCGCTTTTATGACATAACAAAAGGATCTATCCGTCTGTTTAACCAAGAGCTGTCTGCACTGGCCCCTTCCTCTGTCCGCTCTCATATCGGCATCGTTCCGCAAAAGGCCGCTCTCTTCTCTGGCACACTTCGCCAGAACATGCAGTGGGGAAAACGTGACGCTTCTGATGAAGAAATCTATCAGGCCCTATCTACAGCCCAGGCCAAAGACTTTGTAGATTCCAAACACCAGGGCCTGGAGCTTTCTATTTTACAGGGCGGTTCCAATCTCTCTGGGGGGCAGAAACAAAGGCTTTGCATTGCCCGGGCTCTGGTGGGCTCTCCAGAAATCTTAATCCTGGACGACAGCGCTTCTGCCCTGGATTTTGCAACCGATGCCAGACTGCGCAAAGCGTTGAAAAACACCACCGGGCACAGCACAGTGTTCATAATTTCCCAGCGGGTATCAGCGGTAAAAAATGCTGATCAAATCCTTGTTTTAGAAGATGGTCATCTGGCCGGCTGCGGCACACATGAGCAGCTGATTGCCTCAAACCCAGTTTATCAGGAAATCTGTGCATCACAGTCCGCCGGAAAGGAGGTTTCTTCTCATGCCTAAATCAGAAAATCAAAAAAGCGCCAATCATCAGCAGACACTTCGCCAGATCCTCTGTTACATCCGGCCTTACTGGCCTTTGGTTGTGTTGTCTCTGGCGCTGTCTGTGATTACTGTTGCGCTGACCCTGTATGTTCCGATTTTGACTGGCCGCGCCGTTGACGCAATTGCCGGTAAACACCAGGTAAACTTCCACGTCCTGATGACATTGATTTCTGGCATTGCGGTATCCATCATCATAACTGCCGCCGCCCAGTGGATCATGAATCATGTAAACAACCTGATCACCTACCGAATTGTACGCTCCTTACGAGTTCAGGCTTTTGAACATCTTCAGGAACTTCCTCTGTCATATGTAGACCGTCACTCTTCCGGAGATCTGATCAGCCGTGTGATCACGGACATCGATCAATTTTCCGATGGTCTGCTCCTTGGATTCACTCAGTTTTTTACCAGTTCCGTAACAATTCTTGGCACCATTGGATTCATGCTAAGTATCAACCCCTTGATTACGCTGGTTGTCGTGGTATTAAGCCCCATGTCCTTTCTGGTGGCGAATTTTATTTCTAAAAAATCTTTTACCATGTTTAAAAAACAGTCCGAGACTCGAGGAGAATTGACCGGTTTCACCAACGAAATGCTAGGAGGCATTAAAGTCGTTCAGGCCTTCGGCCATCAAGAAGAGGCTGTCCGGGAATTCGAAGAAATCAACGAAAGACTGTCCGGATACTCCCTGAAAGCCACGTTCTTTTCCTCCATTACCAACCCGGCTACCCGGTTTATGTACTCTTGTATCTATGCCGGCGTGACGATTGCAGGCTGCTTTGGCGTACTCCATGGAATGTTGACAGTCGGACAGCTTTCCAGTTTTTTAAGTTACACCAATCAATACACCAAACCTTTTAACGACATCACCAGTGTCCTTACTGAGTTTCAGAACTCCATCGCTTCTGCCGCCAGAGTCTTTGCCTTTCTGGAAGAAGCTCCAGAGACACCTGAACCCGCCGATGCCCTTGCTCTTTCAGACCCAAAAGGCGATATCCGCCTGGAACACGTTGATTTTTCTTATACCCCGGACCTTCCGCTGATCCAGGACCTGAACCTGAAAGTAGCTTCCGGACAGAGAATTGCCATCGTCGGCCCCACCGGCTGCGGAAAAACAACTCTGATCAATCTGTTGATGCGCTTCTACGATGTTTGTTCCGGCTCCATCAAGGTAGACGGCCACGATATCCGCACTTTGACCCGCCAGTCTCTGCGCAGCAGCTACGGAATGGTCCTCCAGGAAACCTGGCTTAGATCTGCTTCCATCCGTGACAACATCGCTTACGGACGGCCGGATGCCTCGGAAGAAGAAGTCGTGGAAGCCGCAAAGAAAGCCTACGCCCATAGCTTTATCATGCGGCTGCCCAAAGGGTATGATACAATTATTACAGAAGGCGGCGAAAATCTGTCCCAGGGTCAGAAACAGCTGCTTTGCATCGCTCGCATTATGCTGTGTCTGCCGCCAATGCTGATTCTGGACGAAGCCACCTCTTCCATCGATACCATGACGGAGCTTCGAATCCAGCGAGCCTTTGAAAGCCTGATGAGAGGACGCACCAGCTTTATCGTCGCTCACAGACTCTCTACCATTCAAAACGCAGATTTGATCCTGGTCATGGATCAGGGTCATATCATAGAGCAGGGTACTCATGAAGAGCTGCTGGCTAAGGGAGGCTTCTACGCCAATCTGTATAACAGCCAGTTCGCGCCGACCTAACATGTTAACATCCTAAGCATCGGAGGCATCTATCGAAAATGGTAAAAACAATTCTGAAAAATATAGCAAAAAACGAAACCGTATTCTGTGTATCTCTTTTTCTGGCGATTCTGTCCGCCTTTCTCATAAGACCTGATGAGGGTTACCTCTCCTACCCGGACTGGCGGACCATTGCCCTTTTATTCTGCCTGATGATCCTGGTGGCAGGTCTTCGATCTAAGGGGACTTTTACCCTGATGGGGCATGCACTCCTAAAACACGCAAGAAGCCTTAGGGCTTTATCTGCCGTCATGGTCCTTCTATGCTTCTTTTCCAGTATGATTATTACCAATGATGTGACCTTGCTTACCTTTGTCCCTTTTACCATGCTGGTATTTCAGATGACCGGGTATGAAGACCGGATTGTAAAGCTAGTGGTACTGGAAACCATTGCCGCAAATCTGGGAAGTATGGCTACCCCCATCGGAAACCCTCAGAACTTATATTTATATTCTATTTCCGGTCTTTCCGTCAGTCAGTTTTCTGCGGCAGTCCTGCCCTATGCAGGTCTGTCCCTGGTACTGCTTTTGACTGCCGTCGCCACCGGAAAGGATGAACCGCTGATGGAAGTAGATACAGGAATCAGTTCCAAAATCGACCGAAAAAAAATGTTTCTTGATATCCTTCCTTTTCTCTTCCTGCTGCTCTTATGCCTT
>JAHYZZ010000021.1 GCA_019424135.1 Lachnospiraceae bacterium | reverse complement strand
CCCTGCCACATTCGCATTGTGTTATATCCAATATCCCCAACGCAAACTCTCAAATATTTTGATTTATCATTGCTGGAATTGTCTTTCAAATCCAACTCTTTTCTTGGAATGATGCCTTGTGTTCCCGTAATGGCTAGCATCTCTAATCCTTCGCAGTTTGTTTCTTTACGTTCATGAAACAACTTTCCTAGACGTTCCGTTTTCCATTCACCACTAAACCCCGGCAAACGCCTTTTGCTGGTCAAAAGCTGTTGCATGAAATACTTTTTCTGCCGCTGCTTTTCGGCAAGACGCTTTTCCTTCAGCTCAATCACTTTGTCCTGAGTAGTAAGAATAGCAGAAATTTTTTGTTGTTCTTCTAAATTATCAGGAAATACCAGGCAAATTGTATTCAAATCATCCTGATTAATCTTAGGCATTCCTGTTCTCATTGAACATGCTACGGCTCTTTTATAAAACTGATGTGACAACATGAGGGCAAACAAATAGTTCCTGTCTATATTTTCTCTCACCTTTATTGAATAACAATCTGCACTACATATTCCCTCAAAATCTGGCACACATACTTTGTTAAGGTTTGGTCGTATCTTACTGTACACAATTGAGAATGCATCAAAATAAAATTTTCCTGAAATTAATCCAAGTTCAGTTGCAAACCTTACATTTTGAATTCTTCCTGTGTCCTTCTCAATGTTTTCAGGTCCAATGTATAACATAGACGAATACGGTTCTGTTTTGGGTGAAACTAGACCTGAACGAACCATTGCAACTTGCTCAAAACTCAATTTCTTCCAACCTTGGGGTATAATATTTTGCCCTGTCTGTTTATACCCCTCAGGGACATTGCCCTGACATATCTGCTCGATTCGCTGTTTAATTTCTGGTATCATATTCAGCACCTCTTATAATTTTTTCAGTGCATCCCGGGGAATCCTAATCGTGTTATCTCTACCATCAATTTTTTCGTCTCGACCAGAACCAAATGCACGCAACCCAATTTTACCTTGTCCCGTTGCCCCTTCGCCTTTCTTAGATTTTTTTAAGTACTTAATGTTGATGGTTCGACTTTTCACTCCTATATTTACCCCAAGACAATCCATAGCATTTTCATAATCCAACAAAGCAAGTTCGCTATCCGTTAAGCCGGGCTTGATACAAATAAGCGCAAGTTTAACATTACCATATCCTTTATGAAGATCAATTAATGTTTTGATTTCGTCTTTATCAAAATTGAAGATCCAATGCTCAAACTTTTCCGTCTTATTATCTTGGGCCATAACAGCTTTCGTAAAAATAATATAGTCTTCAGTGCTATTTTCTGTCGTCAAACAGTAAATCCTTCTAGAATCCTTATTTGCGGCTCTATCAAACAGAGAAGGTTTTTTCTTCCCATAGTTCAACAATGCAGATAGAAAAGCACCATAGTAAAAGTCAGCAACTTTAAGCACACTCATATCTTTATCTCCTTGTTTCTTTATTACATCAACAGTTTATACTTTCATCTCAATATTCCATTCTACGGTTTCAGACGCTTCACATCTGTTCCATATCATCTTTCATCTCCCTCCAACAGTGACCGTTATACTCGCTGCTCACCAATTCCCACCTAGGAATTAGCCGTTCTGCATAAGTTCAACTATTTTTCCTGCATGTTTTCTGCATGATAAAAAATAAATTCCGGTTATAACAGCGCATATAACTACCAAAGAACACTTTCCTTTAAGTGCAGACAATATAAGTAGCAAAAAAAATAGGACAATTCCAGTACGGGATAGGGCATATTCTCTGGACAAGGTACTCATAATGGAATATTCCTTTTTCTTTTGGTTAAATAGTGTGTAGTTATCATTGAATGGAATCAGTCTGACCCATTTAAGAAAAGGCTCAAGTATAACTGATCCAATACGGTTGATAATGAGTCCAACTTCATATGCTACCGCAAATGTACAAACAGTAATTACAATCTCAGGCCCCGCTCCAAGGTTTTTAATTATGTCGCTATTGAATATTGCAGCGGTAGAATCCGGAAATATAATTACACATCCGCCGAGAAATACCAGTCCAGTTAAAAACATATTCAAAATGTTATAGAATGGGACTTTAATTTCCATTACTCTGCTCCTTTCGGTGTAAACGATCCAAGATAAGTTCCATATTCGCTATTTTGAATGTCTTTCTTTACAAGAAAAGATGTATCATAACTATATCCTGATTTAGACACATATATATGAACCTTATCACCACTACAGTCAAATACAATATCACCAGCACTATTTTGAGTAATGGTATTATATCCTTGATAATAATTTAAATATTTTGAGGGTGCTTCGCCGATTACAATAATCTTAGGTTCCAATTCTTTTAGAACATCATTTGATACTTTCCCCGAAGCTCTGCCATGGTGCGGTGCAAATAAAATATCGACCTTTGGCCATTTCACTTGGTCTTTAATCTTATCCAGAAAATCTTGCTCCATATCTCCCATCCACATAGCAACAACATTGTTTTCAACAGAGTAGGTAAAAATTGGAGAAATATTATTAAATCCTTTACCATCTGTAACAGTGAGAAGTGCTTCCTTAAAATTCTCATTTGTTGTAATAGGCCACTTAAAATTGATCCCCGCACAGCCACGAGTCTCATCACCTATATTCATCCATTTTCGAGAACAGCCCGTGCTGACATAATAGGCATGTTCTCCGTCTCGAAGTGTGCAATAGTGCTTGAAATCTTCAGTTTCATCGGCCTTAACAGCACTATTTTTAACACAGTAGAAATTAACAATGCCTAATTGCTCATCCAAATATTTTAATCCCTGTAAATGATCCTCATCAGGATGAGTAGAAATAAAACGAACTATTCCTTTTTTGCTACTTTTATCCCTAATTTCTTGGGTAATTACCTCTTTGTTGCTATCATCCATACAACAATCAATAATAGAAAAATTATCACTATTATGATCAATATAAAACATATCACCTTCGCCTACAGAAAAAGACTTAATAATACTCATTGATATCCTCCTAAACAATCATAATCCTAAATCCTTTAAATACTTTGCCATTTGCGCTTGCACTTCAGCCAGTTCCGCCTCAATATTATTAATGTTTTGCTGCACCTCATCAATATCCACCAGTTTCTCCTCCTCAAAGGTATCCACATACCTTGGTATATTTAAATTGAAGTCGTTTTCCTTAATTTCTTCAAAAGGAGCCACATAGCTGTACTTTTCTATGTTCTGTCGCGCTTCATAAGTACTGACGATACGTGCAATATCGCTGTCCCGCAGAATATTCTGGTTTTTACCCTTCTCAAAATTTCTATCCCCAGAAGCATCGATGAACAGCACATCCCGATAGTTTCGATTCTTCTTAAACACTAAGATACATGCGGGGATACCAGTACCGTAAAATAAATTGGCCGGTAAACCGATAACCGCATCTAACAGGTTCATCTCCACAAGCTGACGGCGGATTTTTCCCTCGCTAGCTCCACGGAATAAGACACCATGGGGCAGTACCACCGCCATGCGGCCATTTTCTGCATCCAGGCAAGAAAGCATGTGCAGCACAAAGGCGTAGTCGCCTTTGGAAGTAGGCGGTACCCCCCAATCAAAACGGTGATACTGATCCAGTTCAGCAGACATTTTTTTCTTGCCCTTACTGTCTACTTCAGCTTCCGATAGGAAACCACTATCCCACTTGTCCAGACTGAATGGGGGATTCGCCACTACCACCTGAAACTTCATTAAGTTGTCATTTTCAATATTCTGAGGATTAGAAAGGGTATCCCCCTGCCAGATACGAGCATCATCCACACCGTGCAAAAACATATTCATGGTGCAGAGAGCCCAAGTCTGTGCATTGAGTTCCTGACCATAAATAGCCACTTTGCCGCTGAGGACTTTTTTGTACGCTTTCAGCAACAAACCACCACTCCCGCAGGTAGGGTCGTAGATACGATCGTTCTCTTTAGGCTGTACCAATGAAGCTACCAACTCTGAAACCTGACTAGGCGTAAAGAACTCTCCGCCCTTCTTTCCAGCGTCAGAAGCAAACATAGCAATCATATACTCATAGGCATCCCCAATGATATCGGCAGAACCCAGTTGACTGGGACGCAAATCTAAACTGTTAAAATCCTCTAGTAGATTCCGCAGAGTTGCATTTTTCTCTTTGGGGTCACCAAAATCCACCTGCGAGTTAAAGTCAATGGCTCGGAATACATTGCGCAACTTTCCGCTGTTGCGTTCCTCAATATGATTCAAAGCTACATTGATTTTTTGACCAATTTCCGCATCATTACGGTTGATGTAAAGATAGTTGAAAGTGGACTGCTCATCCATTGCAAAACGCTCTCGGTTCATGGCTCGATCTACCCGGCGCATATCGCCGTCATATTGCTTGATATATTCATCTCGTTTTTCCTTAGAGACATCGCTAAGGTATTTCACAAATAGCATGGAAAGAATATAATCCTTATAGCGGGAACTATCAATCTTTCCACGGAAACTGTCACAGGCATTCCACAAGACCTGCTCAATATCTTTTCTCGTTGTCATCTTCATTTTCCTTTCTTTGCTCTTTTGTACGCCTGATCCAGCAAGTTCGAATACAACTTTTCTTTTTCTGCTGACAACTCTTTAAGTAGCTGGCGTTCCTTCTTTGCCAGCAAATTTATTTGTCCGATTTTTTGCTGAATCTCAGCAGGAAGAAGCGTAAGCTCAAATTCCATTAGAAATTTTGCTTTTACCGCACCAAGCATATTGCTGGTCGTGTTTTCGTAAATTTTATGCTTCATCTTTTGAGTATTTAGCAGCCAAAAAAGATACTCTGGAAGCAACTGTTTATCCTCTATTCGGATCACCACAAAGTTTGAGGAGATTACCATTCCCGATGTAGTATCATCAATCAAAACTGCCGTATAAGGTGCAGTGAGACGAACAACAATATCTCCCTGTCGAGAGAGGTACTCTTTCTTCAGTGACTCTCTCGCTTCGTAGATATCCACCTTGTTTAAGTCAATGTTACCCTCCTGTTCAATGCAACGTAAATTGATTAAAGGATAGCGATAATCTGTAAGTTCCTTGGATTGCTTTCTTGACAAAACCAATCCAGTACGAACACTCGCAAGGTCCTGCAATTTCATCCTCTCACCTCATTTGTCATGTCTAATAAATAACAGATATTATCTAAAAACTCTTTTTAGCTAAACCTATTATATTCTAACCAACTGAATATGTCAATAATAATTGTCATGCTTCAAAAATGACATTTTAAAATATCATACCTCGTACGCTTACTCGTTACATTAAGCTCCCATTTTTCATAAAGCATTATTTTACAAACTTTTTAATATATTTCATATGGTTTTCCGTTCCATAAAATAGGATTTATTCGAACTCGACTTTTATATTTGTACAGTTGCGAATAACATATATTATTGATTTACCTTTTATCCCTTTTTGTTATTGCTTATATATGATTCACTTCTTTCATAATGTAATTTTTACTCTATTTGTAGAGAATATAACCGAATCTTATTCACCAAATATTTCTATCTTTCTATTTTACCAGTGTAACAGTTCCCTTTATAGATCACAAATTGTTCCTTTCGTCTTTTATAACCATATAGTCTTTTTACTACACCATTTACTACACCATTTTTTCAAAAAATGACGATTTTTGACGCCCCCAGACAAAAAGTAAGAACCCGCAAAAACCTTGTAAAATAAGGCTTTACGGGCTCTGACACCACAGGACAAAACCACCCCAAACGAGCCAAGAGGTGAGTGCTAATTTTTGAATATTTTTCTAATATTAAATAACGCCTGCACCTTTCCTGATTTTAAAAAGTACAGACGTTATCCTTTTACTTTTTCATTAATCCTGATTTAAATTTATATTTGCCTTTCCCATATCCAGACATAGGTTCTATGATTTCTGCCTCCACTAAATTTGCAAGAAATTTAGATGCCCCGATTCCTTCAATTCGAGAAGTTCCATAACAACACTTCTGCCAAGTACTTGGTCAAAACCAAATTTATCGAAAAGTTTCCTGATATGAACCATAGTTTTAGCAGAAAGATTATTTCTCTTCCAGAAATCACACTATCAATATCCACTTTTATATTTCCAATATCTACTTTTCCATCTTGAATATCCACTTTTTGAGTTTCAACGTGCATTTCTGAAATACCATGCATTTTCCGTAAATATTATATATCAGTAAACCATATAAGTCATGCTTAACTGTTCTTCTATGTTGCGTCCGCTATACATGACACGAAGAATTGTTACAGTCTGTTCTTCTATATCTGGAATATAAAACACAATATAATTATCTGTTGAAGTAAAACGTAATCCCCGGCTATACCACGGTTCTTTCCCATATCTTGGAAAACGTTCCGGCATTTCATCTAAACCTAATATCTGTTTTTCCAGACAATCCAGTTGCTTTTCAGCATTTCCCGGCGATAAAAGCTCGAAAGCGATATATTCAAATATCCCTCGCAAATCATTTTCAGCCTGTGCCGATATTATTACTTTAAAAATCATAAGCCATAATCTCTACGAATATCTGCAAAAGCCGTTTTTGCATCTTTAATTCGCCCTGCCTTTACATCCGCATATCCTTTCTCCAACTCTGCATGTAGTTCTTCTGCTCCCAGCATACTTATATCTATGGGCGTGCTATCTGGAATTTTTACTTCAAAGGGAAGCCCTCTCTGTAAGATAATCTGCTTATAAAATATATTAATAGCACTGGAAGAAGAAATACCCAGTGTGGACAGGATTTTTTCAGCCTGTTCTTTGATCTCCGGCTCTATTCTCACATATAAATTTGCTGACTTTGACATAATGGCAACGCTCCTTTCTCGCGCATATCCTTTTCTTCATTATACATATTTGTACGCACAATAGCAATGCAATTTTCTCCTGTAAACATAAATTTTATATTGCATTTATCTCGCATCCCAACTACACCATTTTTTCAAAAAATGACGATTTTTGACGCTCTCAGACAAAAAGTAAGAGCCCGTAAAAACCTTGTAAAATAAAGCTTTACGGGCTCTCACGCCACAGGACAAAACCACCCCAAACGGGCCAAGAGGTAAATGCTAGTTTTTTAATAATTTTGAAGGAACTGCCTTATCAATTCCAGGACCATCTTCCGGCTATTCGTGAACATATATCAGTTCCGCAATGATCTGCTGTCCTGTCTGATCAGGGTGCACCCCGTCTTCCTGTACATGTTCGCAGATATCAGAATGATAAACATCAGCCACCTGATACCCATATTCCTCCCCATAATAGTCGATGATCTGGTTCCTATTCCGAATAATACCCTCTGCCACACTGTTCATAGTGGAGGGGAGTTCCAGATTCACTGCCGGATTGTAAATATTGGTGACCACCACCCAGGCATCCTCCTTTTTCAAATCTTCTATCGTATCCAGCATTTTCATCCACTGTTCTTCAAATGCGGAATAATCCCAGTTCTGAATGGCGTCGATCACCTTCAGAAGCAGCATAGGATTCTCAGCCACCGACTGAGCCAGTACATCTAAAGCCTCACTTACAGTCTTAAACTTTTCGTCCGTCTCCAGAATCTCCCTGACTACATTTTTGAATTCGTTCAGAAGATCATTGGATCCTACGGTGATAAAGATAACGTCTGAAGCAGCCAGACTCCGGAGCACATTCTCATCTGCCAGAATCATTGTATTCATTCGTTCCAAGTCCAGTCCATTCTTCCCATAATTCCAAAGCACATACTGAACATCATTTTCCGCCGCAAGCTCTTCCATAACCAACGTCCCGTAGGGTGTGATCTCCATGCCCTCATCCTTACTGTATCCCTTTGCAATACTGTCGCCCAGCACCGTCGCGCTGACACTATCCCGACCTGCAAGCCAGGCATGTATCTCCTCCTCCACCGCTGCCTCTTGCGCCTTGTCCTCTGCAGATTCTGTCGGCACCGGATCTGTTATAAATATAGTAACTGCCTGAACCGACAACACCATCATAAGACCAAATACAATCACAGCACGCAAAATTCGTTTCCGCATCTTATCACTTCCCGTCTGTTTTTCAGAAACTGTATATCTGTTGTATGTTCAGATCCCCCGTCAAATCTACAGAACTATCTTCTTCCCAGTTCCCAGAATGCCACGGCGCTGGCCGCCGCCACATTCAGCGAATCCACACCATGGGTCATGGGAATCTTAATGGTATAATCAGAACTCCGGATTGTGTCTTCCATCAGCCCCTCGCCTTCCGTTCCCAAAAGCACCGCCAGCTTCTCTTCCCGGCGAAGCCGATGATCCCCGATCTCCACCGACTCATGACGAAGCGCCATAGAAGCCGTCCGAAATCCCAGCTTCTTCAGGTAGGCCATACCCTCGACCGGCCAGGTTCCCGCCTCCTCTTCCATCAGAAATGTCCACGGGATCTGAAACACCGTCCCCATGCTGACCCGTATTGCCCGCCGATACAGCGGATTACTGCAGCCCGGTGTCAGCACCAGGGCATCCATATTCAAGGCTGCCGCCGAACGAATGACAGCCCCCACATTTGTGGGATTCATAATATTTTCCAAAACCGCAATGCGCCGTGCATCCTTTAACAGAGCCTCAGCTGCAGGCAACGGTTTCCTGTGCATGACACAGAGCAGCCCCCGAGTCAGCCTGTACCCCGTCAACTGTGTCAGCACCTGAAAAGGAGCCGCATACACCGGCGTTTCTGTACACCGGGCAATCACTTCTTTCGCTTCTCCCTCCACATGACGGTCCTCCACCAGCATGGACACCGGCTCGTATCCCGTATCCAGAGCGCGCATCACAACCTTGGGACTCTCCGCAATAAACAGCCCTTTCTCAGGCCTGTCTTTATTCAACAGCTGCGCCTCTGTAAGTCTGGCATAGACATCCAGTTCTGCAGCATAAAAATCTGTGATCTCTATTATATTTCCCATATCTCGTCCGTTTCTTTCCTATCTATACAACGGGAAAATCTTCCCACCATTCTTATCATCCGTCAGCCGGTAACCACTCCATCATTTCCACAGATAATGGCCCGCTTCGGTCGCCGCTCATCATAGCGAATCCAGATCTGATCTCCCTGTGACACAGTACCCATTACGAAAGACTTCTTCTGACCCACAGGTATCTGCCCCACCTTAATCGTCCTGGATTTTAACTTTGCCGTCTCCCGGATCTTGTACTCTTGTCCGTTCACATAGTACACCGCATGGATCACGCCTGGATGGTCGATTCCACCGGGTCGGATCCATGTTACAGTCCCGAGGGTCATTCCCCGGTATTTTTCATATTTCCGCTTTCTTCGTTTCTTCGCAGCCGCCAGCACAATCAGCACCGTTCCAAGCGGAATCAATACAATTCCTCCAAATATCAACACGATCATTGCGCCATCTGACAACATACCGCCACCTCCCTCTACCTCTTATTCTATCACACCTGCGTAGTTCTATGTCATCACCCTACAAAGCATCTTCTCAAAAGATTCGGCGAACCGCTCACTACACCATTTTCTTTCAAAATGACGATTTTTGACGCTCTCAGACAAAAAAACGGCTAATCTTCAAAAGAGTAACCGCTTTGTATGGAATATGAAATTGTTTATTATTTTGTATGAATGCTTAACTGTTCTTCTATTGATACTTATCATAAAATATTACAGAAAAGCGTATGCCGGAAAACAGGTACAATAAACTTAGTATTTTTCCTTTTCTCTAATCAATCAGATCATTCTGAAATCTGGATAAATGTTCATACGGCAGGATCAACCGCCCCCGGTACAGACCGCAGCCATCATTGATAAGACTATTATTTTCGGCATAGAACATGTTCACATCCACATTTGCCAATTGCAGCTCCTGCAACTTTCTAACCCTTTCATATGCCTCATCAAAATAAATGTTCTCTCCCTCCGAAATCACATCTCTCCTTGCGCGTACACTCTCCTGTTTTTTCTCGTATCCAAGATGATTCGCTGATCCAATTTCAGCAATGTCGTCCATCTCCTTAGTACGGAGCTGCATTTCCATGTAACATTTCGCACTTTCATCAAAAAAAGTAATATGTAATGACCTGTATCCATCCTGCTTTGCATGGCAGATGTAATCTCTGTAATACGGACGAACTTCTTCACTCAACAATTCAGAAGTACTTTCCTTTACTCCAAACGCGGGCTCGGCTCGAAATCCACGTTCTTCCAGAAAATCTTTCAGAACATTTGCAATAGCATACAATTTGCGAATTTCCTCATTCTCCCGTTCCTTGTCGTCTTTAACGTGGCATTTCGGCATCGATATGACAATACGGTATGCAATCAGATCCCGGAACCCATTTAATTTCTTTTTCAAGTCCTCCAAAGGTGGACAGACTCCATGGGTGATATAATGATCATAGACGTACTCTACAATATAACCGTTAAATTTTGTTTCCGCACGGATGAGAGATTTGATCCTTCCTTTGAAAGTAAATGAAAGATAGGGATATTCCCTAGCCATATACTTATAAAACTCCCGGATTTTTTGTGATTGGGCCGTCAGGAAATCATTATGTTCCAACAGATCCGAAGTTCGTTTTAAAAACTCACAATGTATTCGATCCACCTCATTCTGGTTTTTTTCTGCTGAAATTTGTAAATCTCTGGCATATTTTTTTAGAATTTTCAGCACCGTATCTCCTGAATATAAATAATCATTTAATGATATCATCCTTTACACCTTACTTTTTCTGATAATCTTTCTCTATTGTTATACACCTATATAATACCGTTCTATAGCAGTTCATTCTAAACGAGATCACTTTTCAAAGCATACCATAAAATACGCATTAAAGCCATAATAAAACATTTGACCATTTTTGCACAACCAGCTGATTCGAAAAACATGGTTACTCCTTATGAAATGTGTAATGAGCCAGTCTTCCATTCTTACCCATATCTTTAAACCGAATTCCAAGATCTGGATTCTCACATGTTACATAATGATAAAATGATTTACCAAAAACTCCTGCTGGTCCCCGTTCTATCGTCCATTCAGCCCCATAAACATCTGGCAACGTAAAACCGTCAGGATACTTTGTCGTATCATCAAAATCACCGTTTTGGATTCTCTTAACAGCTTCATCAGCAGTAAAAATCGTTTTCATGTCAAATAACTTATAGCGGATATAATCCTGAACCTTCATATGCATTGCTTCAGCTGCTTCTTCGAGTTTTGCTTTGTACTCTTCATTCAAATCAAATCTAATTGTTGGCATCTTTACCCCTCTTTATGATTTTACATTGTCTGCTGTCAATGTTATTATAACATTATCTGCTGATAATGCAATACCTCGTTGACAAATAGAGTAAGCAGGGAATCATCCGTACCTTGACAAAATAAGAAATCCCCCGGCACGGAACCAGGGGAAGAACTGTGTCTTCTTTTTTAGTTTGTTGCGTCAATCTGACGGAATTGTATTGTAAACATTTGAAAGAAAACCACCTTGTGTTCCCTTGGTCTGATGATTCAAAACTCCCTGCCAGTCAGGAACCTCAAGTTCATCCATCAAAAGACAGAGGATGGCTCCTGTCTCATAGGGCATACGATCGGCAAAAAAGCGGCTGCCCTCCACCGTATTGAAATTCCCGTCAAAATGGAATCTCATCATTCCCGGCGTCACCGCCGCTAATCTGTAAACACGGATGTTCCAGTCCTTTGGAAGCGACAGCTTCTTTCTTCTGCAGCATGGACAGATAGGAAGTTCTTATAGTATCTTTCTGTTCATATCCCAGTTCCTTCATGACTGCTTCAATCTCTTTTAAACAGGCTGGCCTTTGCTCCTCTTTCTGCCCTATGATCTCCAGCTCCAGATAATCTCCCAGCCCTTCCACCTGATCTACGGCCGCGGTCATCCTTCCTCTGGTATAGGTGAAACGTGTCTTTCTAACAGCCCCTGGGACAGGCAGAAACGTCAGCTCCTCCAGGATCCCTTCCAAAATCTCTGGTGTCTTAAGCCCCATCTCCAGCTCTGTTCTGGAGACGGATACCTGATCTAGTTTTGGGCCCTTGCAGTTAAACTCTGCCCAGGTCTTCCCCGTATCCAGATCTGTCACCCGGCGGATCCGAAGGGCTTTGTCATGTTCCCGCAGATCATAATGTACGCTGTTATAATACACGTCCTCCTCCCGGTATGTGCCCGCCAGGCAGAATCCACATTGTTCCAGACCCTTTATGGTATCTTCCAGACCGCACACTGGTATCTTCACTTCTACCTCCACCGGGGTATGTTTATTCCTCATCTCTAGTTTCGCCTCCGTCTTGTTGTAAGCATACTAAGTTGACGACAGTGGGATCTGCCCCCATTACAGATATTCCTCTACATTATCTATGGTCACTTTTTCGTAGGGCAGATAGATGTATTTCTGATGCTCAAACTGGATATCCTCCATTCCTTGTCCGGTACAGGCAGCTACCGCCAGTTTTGCCATTGCTTCTGCCTGCCCTTCTTTAGGGTTATAAACGGTACCGGACAACGTCTGGTTCCTGACTGCTTCCAATCCTACATCCGTCCCGTCAATCCCAAAAAACACCGGGATCCCGGATTCGGTATAATTAAGTTTTTTGTATGCATCCATGGCTCCCAGGGCCATATCGTCATTATTTGCCAGCACCAGTTCAATCTGGTTTTGATACGCACCGATCATCTGTTCCATCCGGTTCTGGGCCTGTGCGCGGTTCCAGTTGGCAATCTGGTATCCCAGCTTTTCCAGTTCCACTCCGTTGTTTTTCAGGGTGTCCACCGCATTCTCTGTCCGTATGATGGCGTCCTGATGTCCGGCCTCTCCTTCCAGCACCACATACTGGATCTTGCCATCCCGGTTGCGGTCGATCCGACCATCCCCATGAATCGCATCCGCCGCCAGCTCTCCTTGCATAATGCCAGACTGGCGTGCGTCTGCCCCCACATAGTACAAGCGGTCCCACTGCATCAGATCTTCCGTCACCGGCTCCCGGTTAAAAAAGATCACCGGAATATCATTCTCTTTTGCAAGGTCAATGATTTCCGACGGATCCGCACGATCCACCAGATTCACACACAGGACGTTGCATCCCATATCAATCAGTTCTTTCACTTGTTCATTCTGTGTATGCTGTGAACTTTCTGCATCCCTTACCGTAACCGAAACTTCAAAATCCGACGCCCTTTTTACCTGCTCCCGAAAGCGTGCCAACAGCTCTCCCAAAAAGGTATCACTCTGATTGTAGTAAGTCACTCCGATTCGCAGCCGGTCTTTGTCTTGATCCGGCTGATTTGCGCAGGCTGCCAGCAACAGTACCCCGGCGCAGCAGACAAGGGCTGCCAGACGCTTCATGTTATTTCCCATTGTATCATCCATCCCGTATTTATTGACTCATTGTAAAAAGCATATCCTGGTTCTCTTTCAGAAAAAGCTCCTGCCGCCGCACGGTCCTGTAGGGAACGGTATGATTCTTTATACGATAGAAAAAAGAATCCCGGCGTTCTGTAATTTCTGTCATGGCCTGATATCCCATCTGAAAATCATCCGGCACCACCAGACATTCCACATACCCTGTATCCAGATAGTAGACCGCTTCTGTAGACTGTCCCATTCCATAGAGCAAGGCTCCGCGCAGATCATTGGAAGCGGCGCAGGCTCCTGCCGTCCGCAGGCTGGAATCATCCAGAGCCGCCACAAGATCCACTTTCACCTGTTCCATAAAAAAGGATTCTGCATACTCCGTATCCGGCGATTCCTGCCACCAGGAAATTGCCGCCCCGCTTCCGTTAAGACCGTCTTCTACTCCCTGCTTCCGAAGCTCCATGGCCCTGGAATCTTTTGCTTTAGCCAGAATCCCGATCTTCTTTCCGCGCAGATTCCTCCCCTGGTCTTCCAAAATCTTCTTGGCCAGTTCTTTTCCCATCTCATAATGATCCGGCTCTACGACCGGAAGGGAGGCGTCTTTGCTTTCAGACTGGTCTGTTACCTGAATCACCGGCACACGTTTGCCAGCCTTTTTCAGCTCTTTGTCTAGTTCTTCTCCAGAGGCTGGACATATAATCAGCGCTTCCGCCTCATTGGCAAGCTCATCTTGGATCAAATCCGTCTGCTCATCCACATCCAGCTCTCCTTCCGTACTGACCACTGCCAAATCCGCTCCCTGATCGGCAGCGGCCATTTCCAGGCCATACTGAAACGCATCCCATTTCCCATTATCCGAATCTGGAAGAATCACGGAAACATGATACTCTGCCTCATTCGTCCCCCAGAGCATAAGACCTACAACCGCCAGGATCATGCATGCCAGCGCCGCTTCCGCCGCAATAAATATTTTCTTACTTTTATTCATCTGTTCTATTCCCCACTCCCTTTCTCCGAAAGTTCCTCCATGCTGAACATGCGTCCCCTTTCCAGCTCTTTTCTGTTTTCTTCCGAATACTCTACGATAGGCAGGACAATAGATACCTGCGTTCCTTCATCTAGCTCGCTCTTGATTGACAGACCGTATTCTTTCCCAAAGAGGATCTGGATCCGGTTGTTTACATTGATAAGACCCACCCCCGAACCTTTCTTATGTACCAGGTTGGTATCTGTCAGTACATAACGTACTTCTTCCTCTGTCATTCCAATCCCGTTATCTGCCACAGTCAGTATCAGTTTTTCTCCTTCTGCTCTTCCGGTTACCCGGATCTCTCCGCACTCATCCATCCCATGGATTCCATAGCTGATGGCATTTTCCAGGATGGGCTGAAGAATCAGTTTTACGGTACAATAGTTGTCCAGCTTCGGATCCACGTCAAAGGTAACCGTGAACGCATTTTTGTAGCGGGTCTTCTGAATATTCATGTAGCTCTGGGCATGCTGAACCTCTTCTTTTACCCGGATCACCGTCCGTCCCTGAGATAAACTGATCCGAAACAGTCTGGCCAGCTGGGAGATCATAAATACGGCATCCTCATTGCGCTCTCCCTCTACCATCCAGGTAATGGATTCTAACGTATTATACAGAAAATGGGGATTAATCTGACTTTGCAGCGCATCCAGCTCGCTCTTTCTGCGCTCCGTCTGTTCCAGAACGATTTCTTTCATCAGCGCGTCAATCTTCTCATAAGACGCCTGGATGGAATGACCCAGATGACGTATTTCCGGCGAACCGCCTATATATATCTGGGGTTTTTCCCCCGCCTCATATTCCTTTACAGAATCATCCAGCTTCAGGATGGGCCTGGATATCCATACCGACACTACGCGGTTGATGATCATCAGCGTCATGATCAACAGCAGAATCAACAAAATGATAAAATACCGGATATGACCGATTCCCTGAATGTAGACAACATCCGGAATCACACCTACCAGCTTCCAGCCTGTATAACTGATGGTCTGAACAACCACCTGCCGCCTCTCCCCTTCAAAAACCTCATCATAGGTGCCGTCTTTGTATGATACCACATTCTCCAGATTTTCCGAACAGATGCCCTCGCTGATCTGAATCTGTCTGGGGTGATAAATAATTTCCCCTTTGTTGTCGCACAGATAAAAATACTGTCCGCCCCCCTCTTGGTTGATCTGATCCATCATGCGGGAGATACTGGAATAATCCATATCCACCAGCAGAACTCCCAGATAAGACGTTCCCTTCTCCGTAAGTTCGACCACACGGCTAAGAGAAATCACCCAGTAATAGTTCATGGTGGCATCATCAAACAGATTCTGGATATGGGGCGTAGAAAAATGCAGATTTTCCATTGTCTGCATGGCCTTCTGGAACCATTCCTGCTTCGTTACATTGGGGTCTTCTTTCTGGGACGCTACCGGTTCTGCCGCCAGCAGACTTCCAGAAGCATTATAAAGGGCAATGCTCCTTAGATTATCACGGTTGGCTTCATAGAGCAGGTTCATCCCCGCATGGATCTGCTGGTCCTGGCTACTTAGATCATTTTCTTTCACCACATTATAATAAACCGCATCCGATATCTGACGCATACTGACCAGATAATCCTCCAGACTGTTGCCCGTCTGTTTCATCAGCGTCTGCGTGCTCTGCACTGTTTCCTCCCGTGTCAGAGTCGAAAAGCGCAGATACATCACCACCCCCAGGATTAACATCATGAAAACGGAGATCAGCGAAAACACGATCATGATCATAGACTGAATCCCTTCCGGTTTCAGCCGTTTTATCAATTCCTTATCTTTTCCTCTCATTGTCTGTCTTGCCCCGACCGGTACTTCGATGGCGATACCCCATACTTCCGCTTGAAAACATAGCTGAAATAATTCGGATCCCCATAGCCGACTTTTTTTGCAATAATATAGCTTTTTTCATTGGTTCCGTTCAGAAGGCGCGCCGCCTTTTCCATCCGATAATCGGTCAGATAACCGATAAAAGAATCTCCGGTTTCCTTTTTAAACACTGTCGAAAAATAAGAATTGGAAACTCCCAGCACATCACAGATCATATCCAGAGACAGCTCTTCTTCTGCGTAATGAAGTTCCACATAGTCCCTGGCCCGTTCCACTAAAGACCGTGTCGTTCTGCTCTGCGCCGTCACCAGTTTCTCGTGCAGGATCTGGCACACCCGTAAGAACCATGTGCGCACAGCTTCTGTTTCCATGTCTAATATTTCTCCATACAGCGTCTTCAGATTATCCATAAACTCTGGTATGCGGATGTCATTATTAGAAGCGAAGTGGTAAAGAGTACTGACCATCTCCATCACCGACGCCTGGTATTGCTGCAGGGACTTTGTACAGAAGATATTCTGTTCCAGATACCGTCCGACTGCCCGTTGCAGTTCCTCCCCTTCACTGATCCGGATCGCTTTGAACAGATTAGTCAGTTCCATATCACTGGAAACGGTCATCTTACGATTGTCACAGGGTTCAATCTCCTTCATATTAATCGCCTTGGCCGTGCCATAAATCACGCGGTAAGACACGGCCGCTCTTGCCTCTGTATAGGACTGATCCATATCCAGAATATCTCCGCTGACTTTTCCGATCCCGATCGTCACAACCGCTCCCAGTATTCTTTTTGCGTATTTGCAGAACCGGTCACATTCATCCGTCAGATCCGGCATCTCATTTTCGTGCTTCAGCTGTACGATAAACACCGTATTCCCCAAATAGGAAAAACTGTGTATTCTCCAGCCTTCTCCCAGGAATTCTTCTGCCTGGCGCTGTACCGACAGGGATAAAAGGACCGGATTCATCCCTTCTGGGACCTGCATGGACGAGGTATGAATCACCAGGCAGCAATAAAGAGGTCCCGAAAATGAAAGCTGGTAATCTACCCGGTATTTTTCCAATTCTTCCTGCTGAATCCGGCCTTCGATCAGCGCCGAATAAATATTGGCCTGGAGGAAGGGCAAAGATTCCATGTAATACTTCTGCAGCACCTCGGCGCTGCGCTTTTCCTGAATCTCCTGATCCAGTTTCCTTTTCAGGCGTCCCAGCACGTCAGAGAGTTCTGTTGAATTCACCGGCTTCAGGACGTATTCCTCCACCTCCAGATGGACTGCTTCTTTCGCATATTCAAATTCATCAAATCCGGTAAAAATCACGATTCTGGTAGCCGGATAATCTGCCCGGATGTGTCCGGACAGTTCCAGTCCGTCCATGTAAGGCATCTTGATATCTGTGATCACCACATCCGGCTGGTATTCTTCCATCAGCTCTAATGCCTTCACTCCGTTGTTCGCATAGCCGATCACCGAAAATCCAAGGCCGGACCAGTCTATTTTCTTTAGGATGACACGGATCACTTCTTCCTCATCGTCCACCAACAGCACAGTGTAGGTATCCATCTCTCTCTCCTGTATTCTCTCATTATATATTCCAGATTATAGCAAATGTCTGACGGCATGTAAACGAAAAGAGCCGGCATAAATGCCTGCTCTTTCCGCTTTCATGCAGATTATTTCTTTTGCACATATTTCAGACAGTCCAAGGTTACCGCAACCAGAATGATGATTCCGGAAAATACAAACTGCAGGTTTGTATCAATGCCAAGAATCGTAAGGGAATATGTCAGAGCCGTAAAAATGAACACGCCCACAACTACGCCTGAAATCTTTCCGATTCCTCCGGTAAAGGACACGCCTCCAACTACACAGGCCGCAATAGCGTCCATTTCCCAGCCCTGTCCGTAGGCTGCTGATCCAGATCCCACCATTCTTGCACATTCCAGCCAGGACCCAAATCCATACAGGATTCCTGCAAGTACGAACGCGCCTACCGTTACCGCAAATACAGAGATACCAGAAACAGCGGCTGCTTCCGGATTTCCTCCGACTGCATAAAGATTCTTGCCAAAAGTAGTCTTATTCCAGATAAACCATACGATCACAATGGCGGCTGCCGCCCACAGGATGATGGTCGGGAATCCGTTGATCTTGGGGATGATCATATCCGGAATCGAGGGTTCAATGGCGCCAAAGGAAACACCCTTTGTAGCATATGTCACCAGGCCGAAGATGACCAGCATATTCGCCATCGTGGAAATAAAAGGATGCATCTTGAACTTTGCGGTGAAAAATCCCGCGATAGCTGTAAAGAATGTACACAGTACAATACACGCCACAAGTGCCAGGATTACACGCGCTCCGATCGACATACCCGTAAAATCAAACACGTGTCCAAACACTGCTCCCGTATTGATACCCTGATGCATAATGATCGTCGAAACGGTCATGCCCATACCAACCATACGCCCGATAGACAGATCTGTTCCAGTCAGCAGGATCAGACCCGCCACTCCCAGCGCCAGATACATTCTTGGAGACGCCTGCTGCAGAATATTCAATACATTATTATAAGTCAGAAGGGGCGATCCTTTCACCATCGGTGTGATAACGCACAGCATGATAAAAATCAGAATAATGGCAAGATACAATCCGTTCTGCAAAAGGAAGCTTCTTTTATTAAACGTATATTTATAGTTCTCCCACTTCTGGGCCCGGTCCTCCAGGAACGTAAATTTTGACATCCGAAGCAGATCGATCAGATGATATCTATATGTATAAGCATTGTGTCTGCGGTCCTTGATCTGCTGAAGGTCCTTTTGATATTCGATCTTGGCATCAAACTGGCGGTTTTTATATACGTATTTTTCTTCTTTGATCTCATGATGATCGGTAATTTTTGCCAGGATTTCCTGATGCTCTTTTTCCAGTTGCGCAATTCTTTTCTGATACTTTTCTTTTGCTGCTTCCTTTTCCAGGGCACAGCTTTCCTGTACCGGTTTATAATAGTCTTTTTCAAAATGCTCTTTCAGATAGCCTTCCGCTTCTGCAATCAGCTTTCCAATCTCCCCTTTATTGCGGGCTTCCACTGCTTTTGCTTTTTCCAGCTCTTCCTTTGCCCGAATAATCCGGTTATTTTTTTCATTTTGTGACAGACTCCGGTCACGTTTCGTGCTGTCCATATAATTTTGCAGGGCAATTACCTGATCTGTACCGTCTTTTCTGAGACTGTCGATCTTTTCCTGAATATTTCCCACAAAATCTTCTATCGGCCGGCGCAGCTTTTTTTCTTCTTCCGGCGTCAGAATTTTACTATATCCATTAGCCATATCCATCCATCTCCCTCATTATAAGTATTTTGCACTTAGTCTCAAAAGTTCTTCCTGGTTTGTCTCCTTCGTATTTACAATACCGGATAACTGTCCGTTGGACATGACACCGATCCGGTTTGTAATCCCCAGAATTTCCGGCATCTCAGAAGAGACAACGATAATCGTCTTTCCCTGCTTTGCCATCTGAATGATCAACTCATAGATTTCGTATTTTGCCCCCACGTCGATTCCTCTTGTGGGCTCATCCATCATAAATACTTTTGGCTCTCTCTCCAGCCACTTTCCAAAAATAACCTTCTGCTGATTTCCTCCGGAAAGACTGGAAATCATGTCGTCTGGCCCCATACATTTTGTGTGCATGATCTTGATCTCGTTGGCCGTCGCTTTAATCATCTTGGAATCAGAAAGGGCAACTCCAGACTTGTACTGCTTCAGGTTTGCGATCGTGGTGTTAAAGGTCAGATCTCCCTTGAGAAACAAGCCGTTTGCTTTACGTTCTTCGGTGATCATAGCAAACCCGTGATCCATTGCTTCTTTGGCGCTGGTAAAATTCATCAGCCGGTCATGAAAATACACCCGTCCCGCAGCCCGGGTCCGCACGCCAAATATCGTTTCCAGAAGTTCGGTACGTCCGGCTCCCACCAGTCCGTAAAGTCCGAAAATCTCGCCTTCCCGCACATCAAAGGATATATCCTGCAGATGAGGCTCGAATTTGGTAGACAGATGCTGAACAGACAGCACCACTTCTCCCGGCACGTTGTCCACAGGCGGAAACCGGTTTTCTAAAGAACGGCCAACCATAGCCGCGATCAACTCATTCATATTGGTCTCTTCTGCACGTTTTGTCATGACCAGATTTCCATCCCGCAAAACGGAAATATCATCACAGATCCGGAAAATCTCATCCATTTTATGGGAAATGTAGATCAGGGCGATTCCCTGTTTCTTCAACATTTCCATCATCTCAAACAATTTTTCAACCTCTTGTACCGTCAGCGATGAGGTTGGCTCATCCAGCACAATGACCTTGGAATTGTACGAAATTGCTTTGGCAATCTCGCACATCTGTCTCTGGGAAACCGACATATTCCGCATGGGCTGTGTCAGGTTCACCGTCATCCCCAGCTTACGGAACAGTTCCGAAGCTTCTTTTTTCATTCGTCCCTCGTCAACAATCTTTGCCGAATTCAACGGATACCTTCCCAGAAAAAGATTGTCCACTACGTTTCTTTCCAGGCACTGGTTCAGTTCCTGATGCACCATGGCGATTCCATTCTCCAGCGCATCCTTTGGCCCGGAAAAACTGACTTCCTTTCCATCCAGAATGATGGTTCCCTCATCTTTTTGATAAGTACCAAACAGGCACTTCATCATCGTCGACTTACCGGCGCCGTTTTCTCCCATAAGCCCCATAACCGTTCCGCGCCTGACATTTAAGTTGATGTGATCCAGGACACGGTTGCGGCCAAAGGATTTACTCATTCCACGGATCGATAAGACGATATCTTCTCTCTTATCCATCATCTTCACTACTCCTGTCCGCTCATATTGGTTGTTTTCTTTTCTTTTAAGAGAGGATTAGGGAGAATTTCTTCTCCCTAACCGTCTTTCGTTTTGTATTTGAATGGTAATGATTAATTCAATAAGGATGTGTAAGAAGCTGCGTTGTCAGTTTTTACCATATTAATCGCAAACGCATCATACTGACTTGGATTTCCAAGACGATTTGTGATATTGGATTCGGTCTGTCCGTCTCCACCGATATATTCCACATCCAGGTTCAACAGCTTGTCATAGTTCTGAAGCAGCGGCTGGTAAGTAGAACTTAGGAAGTTATCGGATGCATTATAGATGTTAAGCCATACTTTCTTGGGTGCATGTGAGCTTTCATCCAGCTGTTTGGATACCGGCTCATATACCTTAGTGGAATCTGTAAAGTCCTGATAATTGTCTGCGGTTACTGCAACGTTTAATGCATAGTAGGAGCGTTCATCCTCGTTGTATACATAAACATCATCAGACAGAACGTTGCCTGCCTCATCGGCTGTTCCGATTCCAGTATCGATATCTACACCGTCCAGAGCGTTACGCAGTACACGTAAGGTCAGATAAGCCTGAACATCTGCATGCTGGCTGATGGTTCCGCCATATCCTTCTGCGATGGCTGCCACTGCGTCGTTATTTGCATCATATCCGAAGGTGGGAACTTTGTTATCCTTAGACCATGCGTTGAACATGGACATTCCCATTCCGTCATTGTTAGAAGCAATGATATCGATCTGCTTTCCAAAAGAAGAAGACCAGGTTCCGATTGCGTTTCCTGCGGTAGCTGCATCCCATGTAGCACCTGCGGAATTCTTCATTTCCTGAGAAGCAAGCTCACGTACTACGTATTTCTTGCCGTTCACTTCAATGCTTCCATCCTGTACGGCTGTGGCGGAACCGTCGGTATTGGTTCCTACTGGTTCACTGTTGATCGCTCCATCCTTTTCTACTGCTGTACCCAGCGCCTTACGAACGCCCCTGGTACGTGCGATGGAATCGTTGTGTCCGATATCACCGATTGCAAGTACATATCCGATTACACCATCGCCATTACGGTCTAAATGATCGATATTGGCCTCAATGTACTCTTTGATCATGGTTCCCTGCAGTTCCGCGCCCTGATTTGCGTCAAAACCTACATAATAAGTATCCTTGTTAAAATTCAGCGCTGTCATATCCAACTCGCCGGTGGAGCTGTTAGACGGCTGACGGTTAAACCACACCAACGGTTTATCCTTGTTTGCCACGTCCGAAGCAGCGCTTCCAGAATCTGATGAACTTCCCCCGTCACCAGAACCACCTGAGCCGCATGCGGTCATTGAAAGTGTGAGAGCTGCTGCCATTGCCACCAAAGCCATTTTTCTTTTCATCATACATTTCCTCCTTTTGGGTATTTCCATGTCTTTTGTTGATATTGACAGTATAGCGGAGTCATTTGGGGGAAAACATAGAATATTTTTCTGTGTTGATTGAAATTTTTATTCCTGATAAAAATCTGGGGGAAAACAAAAAAAGAAAAAGCCAAAGACACGGTTGTCTATGGCCTTTTCCTGATTCCCATCCATAGTATAAAAAATGATCGTTCTTTTCTTTAATTTTCTTCCGTCTTCTCCTTCCTCCACCTTGTCAGGATCATCGGCACCTGAAAAGCCAGCATGACGATCCATCCCACAAAATTTGCCCACGCAAGGCATCCAAATCCTCCGCCAAGAATATGTATCATGATCCACGCCGACAGAAATCTCGCCGACATATTCAATATCGTACTGATCAGCGTCACTTTCAGATCTCCCAGTCCCCGAAAGAAACCCTGTATGATATTTGTGGCCGCCGGCATAAAATACATAAATGCAATGAGCTGCAGATAGGACACTCCCAGCGTGATGACTTTTACTGATCCATCACTGACAAAAAGCTGCATAATCTGGTGTGAAGATAGGAACACGACGATGGCGATCACAGTCGTATAGATAAGCTGAAGAATAATAGAGCTTAAGAAGCCTTTCTTCATCCTTTTGATATTTCCCGCGCCCTTATTCTGTGCCATAAATGTAGTCGTGGCATGGGCAATATTCTGCTGGGGCGTCATGGCAAAATCGTCCACACGGTTAATTGCGGTAAATGCCGCTATAAAAGCAACTCCCTGCACATTGACAACGGTCTGCACGCAGATCTTGCCCAATTGAATACACATCTGCTGCAGCGCACTTGTGATCCCGTAGTTGAATGTCCGAAGCAGGATCGATCCATCAAAGATTCTCCACTTCCTTCCCAGACACAAAAGAGGGATCCTTTTCTTAATATAGACCATGCAAAACAGACAGCAAAGCGCCTCGCTTAGCATGGTTGCCAGCGCGCTCCCGGGGACGCCCCATTTCATCACAACTACAAAGAAAAGATCAAGCACAATATTTAAAAATGCGCTGATGATCAGAAAATACAAGGGTACTTTACTGTCGCCCAAAGCACGCAGTGTATTAGAAAAGAAATTATAGACAAATGTAAAGATCAGACCCACAAAGACAATACGCAGGTACATTACCGCCAAGTGGATAATATCTTCCGGCACCTGCAAAAGTCTCAACAGGGGATAGGAAAACACAATCAGCAGCACTGCAATCACCGCCGAAAAAGCCAGTCCTCCCAGCATGGTCGTACTGATCTGCCGCTGCAGCTGGTCGTATTTCTTTGCCCCATACTGGGTGCTCATCAAAATCCCCGCTCCCATGCACATCCCGCTGATAAAAAGAATCACCATATTCATGATCGGTCCTGCGCTTCCCACCGCCGCCAGAGCATCGTCTCCCACGAATTTTCCCACGATCACGGAATCCGCCGCATTATATGTAAGCTGGAAAAGATTTCCAAGCACAAGTGGTATTGTAAATTCTGTAAGCTGAGGGATGATTGATCCCTCTGTCATATCTGTAGCCATGCCATTCCACCTTTTCATTCTATATCAAACAATTTTATTATACCATTTTTACAAGAAATTTTTTGTAAAAGTATCAATAATTATGAATGAAAGATGCGATAGGAATCGTATTATCTATGAAATCAAAAATATAAGGAGGAAATTTCTATGAAAAAAACAGTCGCAGCCATTATCATATCCGCTTTTGTAATCACTCTTGGGGGAACGACCGCATTTGCCTTCAGCCGGACCACCGGCAACCAAAATGACGTAGCCAAACAAACGGGTACGGAGTATAATCAATACAACGAATGCACATACTGCGGTGAATCGGGACATTGTTTCACCGATTCCGATGGTGACGGAATCTGCGATCACCGCTCTGTGAACACGAACGGCACGGGTACATGCTACAACCATATGCACAGCACCTCCCATGCCGGATGCGTCAGCGGATCCTCTCATTCCTATGATGGATCAGGACATCACGCCGAACATCGGTATGGGCACAGATAATCAGAAACGGGGAAAAAGTTATGCGCAGCGAGGAAGAGGCCAGCCGGGCGATCGATCAGTATGCTGATACCGTCCGAAGGATCTGTATGGTCCATCTAAAAAATTATGATGACACAGAAGACATATTTCAGACTGTATTTCTGAAATATGTTCTTCATACTGCGCCCTTTGACAGTGCAGAACATGAGAGGGCATGGATCATAAGAGTTACCATCAACGCCTGTAAAGATCTGCTGAAAAATATATTCCGTCGAAAAACCGTTCCCCTGGATCAGGTCATAGAAAAGCCCCAGGAGATGAGAAAAGATTATTCTGATCTGTTAGAAGCGGTTCTGGCTCTTCCTGAAAAATACAAAGACGTCATATATCTCTATTACTACGAAGGTTACTCTGCAGCTGAAATCGGAAGTATCCTCAAAAAGAACGTGAATACAGTATATACTCTTCTCACACGTGCCAGACAGATATTAAAGACCAAACTGGAAGGGGGGATCGATGATGAATGATAACTGGAAATCGGCTTTTGATCAAATCCATGCGGAAAATCAATTAAAAGAACATACAAAAGAATATCTTTCAAAGAAGATTTACAGCCGTAAAACAGTATTGCACCCCCTGTTTCGGCAATTATCCATGGCTGCCGCCAGTCTGGCTATCCTTATTTTAATCGGGGGAACGTATCTTTTCCTGACTCCGACCGCCTATATCAGCATCGATGTGAACCCTTCTATAGAACTGGGGATCAACCGGTTTGACCGTATCGTTTCCGTAGACGGCTATAATGAAGACGGGGAAAATCTGGCCGAATCACTTCATATTACATTTATGGAATATCAGGATGCTCTGGAGCAAATCCTCTCCAGTCAAAGTATCGAGGATTACCTGTCGCAGGATGCAGTTATGTCTCTGACTGTTGCAGGTGATAACGAAACACAATCTAGCGAGATACTAGGCACGGTAGAATCCTGCACTTCCGACCATGAAAATATCCACTGTCACTCTGGCGATACCAAAGAAATGCATGAAGCACATGAAGAGGGACTCTCTTTTGGTAAATATCAAGCCTATCTCATACTAAAAGAGCTGGATGCTTCCGTGTCCCTGGATGATGTCCGCAATCTGACCATGCGGGAGATTTATGATCTGATTGACTCCTATAACGGCAATCAAAGTTTCGAAAGCAATGATTGCGAAGACGAAGAGACACACTCTGGCAAAACACAATCCGATACATCCGATACGGAACACGAAACAGACAGTCCACACAATAAAGGCCATAACGGAAATGAAAATCACCATGGCAGGTAAAAAGACGACTTATCTTTTATGGAAGACAGGTAACCCGTTTTCTTCGCTCTTTTAAGAAAGAAGTGAACTGAACCTTGCGGTCCATCCAGTCGCCCATAAGTCCGATGCATTTCCCCATGGTAAACGCTGCCAGAATCGTTCCGATGCCAAGGCCGTCCAGATGTCCAAGAAATGTAACTGTCAATATGCCGGTAACAGCCAGACAGATCACATCAAAGGATATTTTGATTCTGGAATATTTGATACCGGTAATCTGCGCCAGTTCACGCGGGAAAAGATCCGTGGGAATAATCGGCAGACAGCATCTGTTGGAAAGGGTGATTCCCAGACTGATCAGCAGATAACTGATCAGAAAGTAAAGCACACGCCAAAAAATTCCTACCGGCAGAATACTGATCCAGAATTCATGAACATCCAGTAATTCTCCAAACACAAATCCAACAACAAAGCTAAAGAGATACTCCGGTACGAAACGTTTCCGCAAGATCATCAGGCTCAGTACCAACAGTCCCTGAAAGATATAGGTCCATGTTCCGAGGGAAAGCCTTGTAAACACCTCCGAAAAGGCAAATGGCACACTGGAAATAGCCGATATTCCGGAACCGGAATAAAGCATCAGTACCACGCCAAAGCTGTTTATGACCACAGCGATTGCAAGTGCTATTTCCCCCCTATACACTGGTTTTTCAACTTCTGATGTACAACTATCCATTTGATCATCCTCCAATATAATACAGTTTTCTTATCTCAGCCCGCGTATCCGAGGATAATCTGTTCCACACTTCCCAGGTAAACCCTTCCGAAAAGGTTCAGGTGATTCAGCAGATGATATAGATGGTATAAGTCTCTTCGTTCTTCATACTCATTCCATGTTACAGGATTGGTTTCCCGGTACGCGTCATAAAAAATCCGGGGAAGACTGCCAAACAGCTGTGTCATTGCCAGATCTGTCTCATAATCCCCGACATAGACTGCCGGATCGATAATCCAAGGTCTGTTCCCCGTACCGCATATTATATTACCACTCCACAAGTCTCCATGCAACAATGAGGGAAAGTCTGGTTCGCGCAGATATCGATCTAAATGTTCCAAAAGCCAATCCGCTTTTCTTTGTATCTCCATAGAAAGGTAATGCCGCGCCCTGTCAAGCTGCGGCGCCAGCCGGCAGTTCCGGTAGAAATCAATCCAGGATTGATCTGGATGGTTTTTCTGGGGCGCTGCCCCGATAAAGTTATCTTCTATAAAACCATACACATCCGTTTTTTCCGCATCCAGGACATATTCCCCGCATTGGGACCGGTGAAGCTTTGCAAGCTGATGCCCAAATGCCTCCCAATATGCCTTTTGAGGCCGCTGGCTTTCGATATATTCCATCATAAGGAATGCCTGGTTTCTATTTTCATCCGTCCCCAGTGCAAGAATCTCCGGTACGCTGACTGCATGTAAACTGCGCAGTGTTTCCAGTCCGCAGACTTCTGCCCTAAAGAACTCTTTCCTTGCTTTGGTATTCATTTTCAGAAAAACGTTTGTTCCATCCGTAAGGATTAGTCTATACGCGTCATTGATATCTCCCCCACTCATCCGTTTCCTGTCGCGTATCTTTGTGTCCTGTCCAAACACTTCTTTTAACGCCTGTTCCAGGGAATGATACTCTTGTCCGTATTTCATTTCTATCCGATCTCCTGCACCCACACAGCAACCTCCTCTTTCAAAAGGCTGACATATCTTTGGATCTGCTGATCGTGCTGATTCTCTTCCTTCATCAGCAAGACCAGACTCCGGTTTGCGTTTGGAATATTTCTCCCCACCAGATGATGGCGTTGCAATTCTTTCTTTTGATAAGGAGTACATATTACAAAGCTGTTTGAATTTTCCAGTAATTGAAACCTGGCTTCCCCCGGTTCCATTACGATATGCAGTTTTACTTCTTTTAATAATTTTTCTACCTCTGGCGGAGCATAATTATTGGACAATCCTTCGTTCGAAATACAGGGATAGTCCACATAATCTTGCAAATCTACCGTCTCTTTACTGGCAAGGGGATGTTTTTCTGGAAGCACCACATGTAAAGTAGTATAGGCCAGCACCTCCGAGCACAGCCCTTCCTTCTGGAATTCCTTCTCAAATTGCCCGTACAACTCCTGTCTACAGGTAATCACAGACACATCCGCCAGGTCTTGATCCAGAAGATCGATCCCCTCCTTGACGGTACCGATCCTGCGAAGTTTACAATTTAAAGAGTGAGCCGTATCAATATAGTTTGTACAGAACTTTGTAAACGCTCTTTCCGAAAAGGGATAAGCATAGGTCGCCACAGAAAGCCGAATTCTGGTATCTTCCTCACTAAGCATATAAATCTTCTTTATATTCCGTTCGATCGCATGGGCGTACTTTAGGAATGCTTCGCCCTGCTTGGTCACCCGCATTCCATTGTAGGTTCGCTCAAATATCTGATAGCCAATCTCCTGCTCCAGCAGCCCCAGAGAACTGCTGGCATTTGGCTGAGCCATATATAAGTTTGATGCGGCCTTTGAAATAGATCCACATCTGCCGATTTCCAGAGCCAGCAATATCTGTTCTGTTTTCATATTTACACTTCCTCTTCTTTTGCTCCTGACGTTATCTCAGTATAACATTGGATCCTTTTTTCATCAATGATTCTTAAAAGGGGGCGGAACTCCTTTGGTTCCCGCCCCTTTTTCCATAATGATACTGGTTTTTAGAACAAAGATACGATGACTCTCATTACAATCATTGACAACACGGAATTAAGAACATTAATCCCAATCAAAAAACCATAATACTTATTCTTTACCGTCGCTGTTCCAAGACAGCGTCCCATGTACTGGAGAGAAGCACCCATCAACAGGATTCCCGGAATCAGGATAGTAATATGCGCATTTCCCAGCGCTCCCGAAGCATACAGGCTGGCCGCAGCTCCAACACCTCCCCCGACTGACAGAAATCCCGCAATAAGAACGGTGGCAGCGATCCCTGGAAGTCCAAAGATTCCCATGATTGGCTGACAGACTTTCCCCAGAATATCAGAAAGCCCTGTCAGGTTCAGAATCTGAATCAGAACAAATGCAAACAATACGTTGGGCACCATTGAATTGATAGATATCTTATAACCATTTCTTGCCCCTTCCACAAAGGCATCTACAATCGTCTTTTTTTCTTTTACTCTTTCTTCCATCAGATCTCCCCCTTACACAATTTGTTCAGATAGATCCTTGTCATATTTGCGCCAAATATCTTAAACACAAACACAACGACCAAAGGTATGATGATTGGCACTGATAAAAACGGGAACAGAGCCGCACATGAGGACAGATAATTTGTCAACGTAGCGCCTGCAGAAAATTGGAAACAGGCAAAAATGGTCTTCTGCTTCTCATCAATCATTCCTTCCTGTGCCAGTTCCGCCGTCATAGACGCTCCTGCATCTGTAGACTGGAGACTGGCGATCAAAGTCAGTCCGCAGATTCCTGGAATCCCCATCAACGGCATCAAAAGAGGCGTCAGCAACTTTTGAGCTGCCCGAAGGCCATCCAAAAATTCCACTACCTTCACCACTCCAAGGGCAAGCATGACTGCAGGTACAAGAGTCAGGGCAAAAAGCCAGGCATCTCTTGCACCACTTCCGCCTGTCCCTCTGAAATCAGCCGCAAGGGTTCCTGCATCTTCCGCAATCTCCCCAAGAGATCCAAATGAGCCCGAAATATTGGTAAAATCCAGCGCTTTAATCGGTCCCTCAGCAGAGGAAAAGATCCCTGAGAAAAATAGGATTGTAAGAATCAAAACAATATAACCATACCAGCGGACGGTCACTTGTTCGCTATATTTTTTCCCTTCATTCTCCATATGTAATTTCCTTTCTTTATATCTGAACTGAAAGTTCCTTATCCTGATTTTTTTACTCTACTTTAATGGTTGGATAAACCGTTCCTTCCTTCATGACAAATGCGCAGTCCAATAACGCTTTGGGATCTGTCAAAAGATCTCTCTTCCAGGCAGAGATATCCGCCGCTTTTCCTGGTTCTATACTTCCGATCAGATCTTCCAGTCCCAGGATTTTGGCATTAACACTGGTGGCAGCTTTCAGGGCACGGAATGGATTAATGCCTGAATTCAGCCAGGATTCATATTCATAGCCGTTCTCATAGGCATTATGTACTGCCACAAAATCCGTACCATACCCTAGACGGATCTTGCTGTTGATGATCGTCTCACGGCCGGCTTTCAGTCTTTCCGAATACTGACGCAGCTTCTTCTGGAACTGAGGTGTCTTCTTCTTCAGAGATTCTTCATTTAAGTTGATGATGTCATCATATGGGCAGAAGGTCGGCACCAGATAAATATCTCGTTCTTCCATCACTCTTGCCGTATCTTCTGTAATTAAAGAACCGTGCTCCATCCCGTCGATGCCCATTAAGGCCACCTTTTTCATTTGTTCAGAGTTATAGATATGCGCAGTCACCGTCCTTCCCAGGGCGTGGGCTGTATCAATGATCACCTGAATCTCCTCATCACTTAACTGCTGATCGTCGGGGGTATCATTTGGGGTACTAAAGCCGCCATTGATCATGATCTTAATAAAGTCTGCTCCCATCTTAATCTCATTGCGGACTGCATGACGGAAGAAATCCACTCCTGTCCCAATGGTAGGTGTCATCTTGGCAAAGGCTTCCGCAAGATCCGGATTCGTCCGAAGGTATTGAGAATGATCTCCATGGCTTCCCACATCTGCCATATAATGAGGCGTTACTACCATCCTGGCTCCTGGGAATAGTCCAAGGTCGATCATCTCGCGGGCTGCAAGACTTCCTCTGGCTTCATAAGTTGAATTTCCAATGGAACGGATCGTTGTAAAACCACGATATAAACATTCTCTCGCATTATATAGGTGGCACATACTCTTCCATGCAGCTCCCCGATAAACAATATCGTGGTTTCGGGTAGGCCAGTCGATATATTGACTGTGCACATGGGCATCGATCATGCCTGGAGTAACTGTACACTCCGTCAGGTCGATCACTTCCGTTCCTTCTTTACAGGTAAGATCCTTTCCTACAGCAGCAATCCGATTCCCTTCTACCAAAATCTCCATATCCGGCTGCAGAGTCTCCTGAACACCATCAAACAGTTTCCCACACTTGATCAATTTGCTATCACTCATTCTATATACCTCCTTTTTGCAGTTAAATTATCTAAACATATTGTATATCCATGGAAATAGTCTAAATTACTCGAATAATTTTATATTATGTCTAAATTATATGATAATTTATCATGATTGTGAAATATTTATTAAATATAGCCATATATGAAATCTATATATAAAACACGGGAAAACCTACAAAAGATATCATAAAAGCCCTTGAGGGAATCGCCGCTGCCATCGGCGATTCCCTCAAGGGCTTAAGAATTTCATTCCTCAATCAATTCTCCATCAATATACAGCTGGAACTTTTCCGGATCATGAACAATATCATACTGTTGTCCCCATTCAACAGGTATATATTCCACTATCATTACCGGCTCTTGTCCCTCTATCTGCCTCTCCCATAGATAAACCCTGAGCTTTAGACTTGTAGCATATCCATAATCTGTTGATAATTTAACAGATTGAAACGAATCATCCCTGCATTTTTGGATAAGAAGTCTGGCAAACTCTTCTTTATCTTCAATCAGATCTCTATTGGCAACAACAATCCGTACTTCATCCAGATTGATTTGCATACTGCTAATGACATCTGGTTCTCCTTCTTTATGCTTCTGAACATAGCGCGAAAACAGAAGCAATACTAATATGGGACATAAAATAAGATATTCTTTTCTTTTCATCTTGATCGTTCCTTATATTCTTCTCTCAAAGCATTCACATCACAACACCATTGATAGCTCTAAGACTACTATAACATAAGAGAACAAAGTAGAGTGTCTATTCGTTTGACAAATTACGACAAAAATCGAAAAAAAGAAGGAGGTTTAATCCTCCTTCTCCTTCAAAATCTTCCGGACTTGATCTATTTCTTCTTCTCTTAGAATCCGTTTAGGAAGACAGAATGTGTGAATCCGATCTGGCCGGATGGCAAAAATCCTTTCTGTTTCTATCACTCGAGCATCTTTATCTCCTCGAATGGGAATACATTCTTTTCCACTTCGAATCTTTCCATCATCCGTCAATTCGATTCGATAGATCCCTCTCTGCCGGCTGACTTTCTTGGCGCCCTTTTTTGCCTTCAGAACCGGTACATAGATCAGATAATAGAGCAGCGCAATATCTAGAATGGCAATGAAAAAGTAATGAATCCGGCTGCTGTCCTGGTAATACAGCAATAGCATTGCCACCGCAATAACTGTCAAGATAACAGCAAGGATATTTCTTGCCTGTTTTCCCCCTTTCATACTAAGAAGATAAAAGGTTTCGTAACTTTCTTCATATTTCAATTGATACTCAAATTCCAATTTTTTACGCACATCACTCACCCATTCTGCTTCGGAACTTTATGTTGTCAGACCTCTTCCGCTTCCAGCCTCCTGGATGGTATGGGTCTTCCATTTTCATCGTAATCCTCCTGGAAGGTATCGTATTTTTTCGGATTTATCATAACCTTTATAAACGAAATCGAAATCAGAATGACCAAAAATACGATGGGAAATCCTCCCAGATTGGATAAATACTTCAGGCTGTCCGTGGATTGAAACGCCAGCATAAAGATAATACACATCACTCCGATTGTAGTGCCCCACACGATTTTCAGCCACATTGGAGATTCCTGGTCTTCTGTAGTCAGTCCGCCCATGCAAAGCCCTGACATCGCATTGGTATTGGAATCAGATGCCGTTACAAAAGATACCAGTACAATCAAAAGGAAGACCGATATGGTGATCACAGGAATCGGCATCTGCTTCAACGTCTCATAAGTTGCCGCCGCTGTACCGATCTCAGTCATCGCCTGATTGATTCCTGCACCATGCAGTTCATAATACAGGCTGGATGAGGAAAACAGGCCCAGCCATGCAACGGAAAACAGAGATGGAAACACGACACATACCCGGATAATTTCTTTGATGGTATATCCTTTGGAAATCCTTCCCAGAAAGGTGGAAGTTACCGCCATCCATGCCATCCAGTTACACCAGTAGAACACCGGCCACCAGTAGGCCCATCCATCTCCGTCTGCCGCAGACATATGAAGCGAGATACCGATAAAATCAGACAGGTAGGCGCCAAAGGTTTCAAACGTCAGACTAAGTATGTAAACAGTTGGACCAAACACAAATACAAACAGCCCCAGCGCCATGTAGATTCTGGAATTAAATGTGGACAAAATCCTAATCCCCTTCGTAATTCCAGAGACCGCCGAGATGACAAATGCTGCAACGATAACCACTCCGATGATACACCAGGAAGTCCCGTTTGACTCGATTTTTCCTCCAGTCAGGCTGTCCAGGCCATCCGATACGAGAAATACTGCAGATCCCATACTGGCAGCCATCCCACAGACCAGTCCGAACAGACATAACATATCCACTACCGGCGACAGCTTCTTTGCACGCTCATACTTAATAGCAGGATAAAGCATGGTTCCGATGGAGTATTCTTTTTTGGCATTATAAAACAGGAATGCAAACAAGGCAGCCGGCATTCCATAGATACACATAGGGGTAAATGTCCATTCCAGAAAAATATTCTTCATCAGGAACGTAATGGCCTCCGGTGTTTCCGCTTCCACATGTGCCGGCGGTGCATAATAATGACACATCGGCTCCGCACATGCCCACAAAAGAATGCCGGCTGCCATAATGGTACAAAGCACAATCCATACATAGTTGGACTGTTTCAGCATAGGTCTTGCCTTGCTTCCGCCGATTCGGACATTGCCAAACGGCGTAAAATAAGCAATCACAATCAATACTACGCAGATAAATGACATTACCGTAAACAGCCATGAGAATTTTTCCAGAATAAAATTCGTCACTGCCATGACTGTAGAATTAAATAAATCTCCGCTCACAAAATTCAACACAATTGCCGCAAGTGATAATAACCAGGGAATCAAAAAAACTCCCCAACGGATTTTCTTCGTTTTCTCCATATTCTTCACCTCGCAAATACTACATCTCTCTATCAATCCGCTCTATCATTTTCTCTACAAAAGTCCGGGCGTCACCTTCTACCACAATATCGGCCAGACTGCATAACGGCGCATTTGGATTCGTATTCACCGCAATGATATGTTTCACATGGTTCAGTCCTGCCACATGCTGCAGCATACCGCAGATTCCCAGCGCAATATACAGTCTGGGATGTACAATTTTTCCAGACTGACCAACCTGAATGCTGCGGTCCGCCTTCCCGCTGTCCACTACACGCCGACTGGCCGATTTCATACCGCCCAGTCTTTTGGCCAGTCCATCGATCACGTCAAAATCATTCAGGATGCCGCCGCCACCGGAAACCAGAATCTCACTTTCACGGATATCTCTGGATTTTGGTTTTTCCTGTCTGGAAATCCGTTCCACCGTAACGTCATAAGACTTCTTTGGCCGATACCCCCATACTTTTGTATTTTTCGTCTTTTCTTTCTCGTACAAAAACACACCTGGACGCACGCTCATCATAATCGTGCTCCCGCTGGTATTTATGATACCGGCCAGAATTTTTCCACTAAAGGCCGGTCGTATCATTTCTATCTCTTCCTGTTCATGTCCGATTTTTGTTACATCTGCTACCAGTCCGATTTGCATCCCCATAGCAAGCGACGGCGCCAGCATCCGCCCCATCTGTGTGGCCAGTATCAAAATACTGTCAAACCGGTAATCCTCCTGGATCTCCTTCATCACTCCGGCCAGCGCATGCATATGATAGCTCTGGATCTTCGTATCCTCAATCCTGATTACTTCGTCAAAGGCACCTGCTGCCAATTCCGTGTCTGCATCCAGAGATAACGCACAGCTGTAATACTCCTCGCCATACATCTCCTCTGCTGTTTTCAAAAGATCTATGCAGTATTTCTCATACTGGTTTTCCAGAAAAATCAAACATTTCTTCATTTCAAATACCCGTTTTCTTTTAAAAATCTATAAACTGTCTCGATACCTTCTTCATCGTTGTGCACCACAATCTTCTCTTTGCGCTCATAGGTTTGTGTATAGGTCTTCACAACTCTTGTCGCCGATCCCTTCAGCCCGATATGTTCCGGATCCAATCTAAGCATCTGATGATCAACAATCTTAAGACGGTCACTGACGTCCATTTCCAAATCCGCATACCGCACAAAGGGCAAACGATATTTACTTTCCCTGCGGACTCCAAGTACCGCAGGGAAAGTGATTTTGTAAGTATCTACATAATTTTCCGTGTCAACTTCAACTACAGGCATTCCGTTCAGGAAAGATTCTTCCTCTATCTTCATGATGGCCGACATCTGGCCGATCCCCAGGAATTCCGCCAGCTGGGATGGCACATGAGCCGTATCCCCATCCAGTGTCTGCGTACCGGTCAGGATCACATCGTAATCTGCCGATTTTAGGTAAGTCCCGATGATCAGGCTGGTGGCAAGTGTATCACTTCCCGCAAATGCCGGATCCGACAGGATCGTCCCCTTATCCACCCTCCTTCTTAGTACATCTTCCATCATGCCGCGGATGCTGAGGGGCGCCATCGTCACTACCTCGATGTAGATCTCCGGATGCTTCTTTTTTAGTCCCAGTGCGTATCCAAGGGCACAGGCATCATCCGGATTGATGATCTGTTTTATGTTCTCACGGATCAGCACATTGTTCTCATAATCATATTCAAATGCATCTACATCCGGTGTGAATTTGATCAGACAAATAATCTTCATACGTCCCTCTGTTCCTTTCTTAATCTTCTACTCCTGGAAATGAGCTCCTTCTTCCTGATAAAAGATATTTCCAAAGCTCATGACTCCATTCGGATCAAATGTCTCTTTGAGTTTTTCTAACATGTAGTATGCAGAACCATGCTCTTCTTTTGTCCACTGGTTGCGGTATTTTCCGATACCATGATGATGACACATGGATCCTCCAAGCTTCAGAGTCTCTTCTACAATAATGGTCTGCAGCGGGTGATGATACATTCTGAACTCATCTTCTGGCTCACAGTTGATATTATACTGATATACGAAATACATGTTCGTTCCATTCAGATAACTGTGAGAAGAATGTCCACCCAGCATTACCAGATCATCAGCCTGCTTGAACTCCGTACGGATCCGGTTGATAACATTGTCATAAATCTTTGGAATGGTCTCCCAGTTTGCGGAAATCTCTGTTGTATATCCACTGTGACGGTCGTTATTGATCATTTCTTGTACTTCATCATCGATATCCTTCTGAGACCAGTTCAGATGGTTAAACCAGTCTTCAATCAATGCGCTGTCCACTTTCTTGATGATACCGTCTTTAAATTTCTCAACCGCTTCCTCGATTCCCTGTCCACAGGCATCTGCAATTGGTTTTGCCCCCTCAGCCATGAAGATCAGTACACATTTTCCATCATGGAAATGATAGAAATGCTGATGAGCGTCTTCTTCCGAATATACTCGGGCTACCGATGGACGATATCCGTTTACAAATACCTCACGCAGTACCTTAATTCCAGTTGCCACATCTTTGATCAGATATCCGTAGAACAGGTTATTCTCCGGGAAATATTTAAAGATCTTCACAGTAACTTCTGTGATATAACAAAGGGTTCCCTCGTTGCCAATGGCAATGTGACGGATATCCGGTCCGCCGGAACGTCTTGGCACATTCTTGATGCGGCAGATCTGCCCGGTAGGAAATACGCATTCCAGACCCACTACCATATCTTCGATTCCACCATATAAGGTAGAGAACTGCCCGATGCTTCGTGTGGCAACCAGACCGCCATACTGCGCTACCGGTTTGGACTGAGGAGAATGTCCTGTGGTGTAGCCGATCTTTCTCAGCTCATCTTCCAGATCCTGCAGCGCCACCCCGGACTGTACCGTTGCCTGCATATTATAGGTATCAATATTGATGATCTTATTTAAATTCTTGCCATCGATAACAAGGGCAAGTTCTTTCCAGTTTTCCAAGCCTCCTTCTGTAGCGGTCTTTCCGCTTCTTGGAATAACATTGATTCTGTTATCATTGCAAAACAGCAACAAGTCTCTGACTTCTTCCACATTTTTAGGATATACGATAGCAGTCGGGATCGGATTATCCAATACTTTTTTCGCCTTCGCATATTTTTTATAACGGTCTGCAGAGGCGTCATACAAGTCCTCTGCATCTGTATTGATCTGGTCTGCATCCAGCATAGTTCCTAACTGTTCCAAAATCTGTTCCTTTGTCATGATAAATCTCCTTTTATTATAGCATTTTCTTAATTAAAAAGTTCATAGGATTGCTTCAGTACTTCATCCGTGTATTTGGTGATATTACTGTAGATTGGAAGCATCTTCTCATACAGTGCCACATTCTCTGGATTGGGCTGGAACGTGTCCTTAAACCGCACCATGTTTTCCACCGCTTCCTCAAAACTTCCATATACTCCTGTGGCAACTGCCGCACAGATGGCTGCCCCCATTCCGGCTGCGCCGTTCACTTCATTTCTCACCGTCGGAAGGTTAAATACGTCCGCCAGGATCTGCATGAAGAGATCACTGTTGGATCCACCTCCTGTGATGATCATTCGTTCCAGATTCACATGAATCTCATTGCACATATCATCCACATGCTTTTTCAGGGTCATGGCAACTGCCTCTAATAAGGATCTGTAAATATGGCCTCTGGTATGTCTTCCATCGAAACCGATCATAATGCCCTTCTTATATTGTGCATCCACAGGCGCCAGCCACTCCAGAACCGTCATCAGGCCGTCGCTTCCGGCTGGTACCTTCTCTGCTTCCATACTTAACAGCTCTTCGGCAGACAATCCCTGTTCCTTTGCCATCTGAATATAGCTGTCACCCAGCACATCCCGAAACCAGCTGATGGTCCACATTCCTCTGCGGATTCCATTGCTGTCATAGAAATATTTATTTGGCACACAGGAGAACTTCGGCCATGCATAGGAGGTTCCTTTCAAATTCTCTTTTCCTTCCATCATGGCAGTGGTGTAGGTCCCCAGGGATATGCACGCTGTTTTATCTCCCATGCATCCGGTTCCCAGTCCTTCTACTGCTTTATCATTGGAAGTGGCTACCACCGGCACTCCTTGGGGCAGCCCGGTTGCCAAAGCCGCTTCTTGGGTTACATAGCCAAGAATCTCTCCTGGCATGACCAGATCAAACAACATCTCTCTTGGCATGCCGGTTGCCTTGTATGCCTCCGGGTCATCAGACCATTTCCACTTATCTACATCTACCGGCCAGCCATATTCATAATTGGCTACCGTATCTTTAAATTCACCGGTCAGGCGGTGTGTGATATAACCAGAAGACGCTACAATATAGGCCACGTCCGGATTTACATGTTCGTAAGGCTTAGAAACACGGATATCCATCCAGCTCATTGCCGGCTGTGCCAGCGTTCCATCCTTTTTCAAATATGCACGACAGCAGCGGATGGTACAAAGACCGATTCCAATAATGTCTTGTACATTTCCTTCGAATTTTGCCATACACTTTTTCGCGCCTGCACAGATTGCATCCCACCAGTCATCATCTGGATGCTCGACATAACCAGGCTGCGGAAGATCGTAAGGTCTCAGAGGCGCCCTGTCTTCACAGACGATATGCCCTTTGACATCAAAGATTGTCACTTTTGCGCTCTGGGATCCTTCATCAATACCAATGATGTATTTTTCACTCATAATCCAGATACCTTCTTCCTTTTTTTCTATCTTACAAGGTATCCGCCGTCTACGACTAACAGAGTACCATTGACATAGTCTGCTGCACGGCTGGCCAGAAATACCATCGCGCCCATCAGATCCTGTCTCTCGCCCCAGCGGTCAGCCGGAACATGTTCTTTAATCTTGATGTATTTCTCATCATTTGCACTTCCAGATCCGGTGGTCATGCTGGTCTGGAAGTATCCAGGTGCGATACCATTTACTGTAATGCCGTATTTTCCAAGTTCATCTGCATAAGCTTTTGTCAGTCCCATCAGACCTGCTTTCATTGCTGCATATGCCGGAGATCCAAGGCCGCCAAGGAAAGAAAACAAAGAACAAATGTTAATGATTCTTCCACTTTTCTGTGGAATCATATATCTTGCCACTGCACGGCTTAGCTCAAACGCTGCAGTCAGATTGATCGCAATCATCGGATCCCATGACTCTCTTCCAAAATCCAACACATCTTTGCAGATGCAGATCCCTGCACAGTTTACCAGGATATCAACCTGCCCGTAAGTCTCCACGCAGGCATCTGCCACCTTATCGCAGATCCCGTCTTCTGTAATGTCGCCTTCCATATAAGCATATTTTACGCCACAGCCTTCAATCAGCTTCTGTGTGGTCCCATCATCATTCATATTTGCAAATACAAAGATGTCCGCGCCTGCTTTTGCAAGAGCAAGGGCAAATGCCTGTCCCAGTCCACTGTTTCCTCCGGTTACAATTGCTTTTTTTCCTTTCAGTGAAAAGAAATCCATTGAAAAATCATTAATGTTTGCACTCATGTTTTCGTCCTCCATACTTTCTTTTGATATTTTTAGAGCGGTACATCCCCATATTCAAGACTCCGGAATCCGTATTCGGGTACAAAAAAAGAGCAACCCTTGTCCAGTCTTCTAGACAAAAGTTACTCTCTCTTTCGCTCTTTTGTAACTGCCCTTATTATAGTTCCAAGATCAGCATATTGTCAATATCGTGATTAAAGCCAAATAATCTATCGATTTTTTATGCATATTGTACAAATATCAACAGTTCCATAGTCCTCGATTCGTAGTTGCAATGGCATAGGCTCCGCCTTTTAGTGCCAGCATGATATCCTCACGGTCCTGGGTCAACCCACTTACCACGATCGGTTTATTGATCATTTCCACCAGATAAGGAATCAGTTTTGATAAGCCTGCCGGCATAAACTCCACCACATCCGGATTGCTGTGCTTGACATTCTTGGCAACATTTGCGTAAGTCAGACCATCGATCATATAAAAACGCTGAATTGTAAAAAGTTCCAGATCATTTGCTCTTTTGATCAGCGTCGGCTTCATGCTGATGATTCCGTCTGCCTTCGTGTATTTTCGAATAAAATCCACACTAATCTCTTTGGCTGACAACCCCACAATCAGATCGATGTGTACGATTGCTTTCTTTCCCATCTCCTTAACACGGTTCACAATATCTGCAATTGTACAGATGTCTCCATAAAGGATATAAACCAGGTCGCTGTCCGAATCTGCCAGCGCTTCCAGCCACTCTTCATTTTTAATTTCCGGTATAACCGGACATTTTTCCGTTGCAAGCAAAAAATCTTCTTTCGTAAAACAACTCATGCAATACCTCTTTTCCGTAAAAACCGAGAAACATCCTCTCATGTTTTGTACCTTCATTACAGAAAGTTTACCATGAAACATCTTCCAAGGTCAATTCAGACCATTTGAAATTCTATAGAAAAACAGGATTGACAAGAGGATGATTTCTTTCTACAATGAGAACAAATAAACGGCAAGTAAGAACGAGAGTCTAAGAGTAAGTTCTGATACAAGTGGTATCAGGACTTTTTTTATTCAGGAGAAAGCCTATGAGATATTTAAAAAAGATCCACATTCTGATGATATTCATCATTGCCTGTGCCTATAATTCTGTATATAGCCTTGCCTTTATGAAAAGTCTGTACTATCAGCTGATGCAAAGCGGCCTGGAACTGTCTCATTTCCGTCTGGGTCAGCTCTATAGTATCTACGGCCTTTTTTCCATGTTTTCTTATCTGTTCGGCGCATATTTTCTGAACAAATTTTCAGCCCGCTGTCTGGTGTGCGTTTCTCTTTCGCTGATCGGAATCCTGACCCTATTGCTTGCAGCCCTTCCTCCCTATCCAGTGATGATCCTGCTTTTTGGAATCATCGGTTTCTTGCTGGGCGCTGTTTTCTACCCCACTCACCTGCAGATTTTACACAGTATCGGTCCCCCGTTTTGCCAGGGGACTGTCTTTAGCCTGTTTTATGTATTTAACGGAGTGCTTGGTATCTTATTTGCAGCCCTTGGATTCCATCTCACATCCAGGAGCGCAGCAGATGCTCAATTGGTCCGCCTGCTCTTCGTGTTTTTTGCTGCCTTGAATATTTTGTCGGCAATCTTATCCGCCCTGATCCTGCGTACAAAGCACACGGACACTGCACCACAAGCTCCAATCAATCTAACATGTTTAAAACAACTGGTGCAGAATAAGAAGCTGTGGACCGTCATTTGCATCGTTTTTACAAACTATATCGGATTCTCAGGATTGAACTATATCCTGCTTTTCCTTGGCAGTATGTATTCCATACCAGACGAGATCATGAACCTGATGATTCTGATACGTACTTATGTGATCGCCATTCTTGCCGCTCCCATTGCCGGCCGGATCACCGATCATTTTCACTCCGCCGCACGCCTGATGAAATACAGCTTCTTCCTGAACGCCTCATCACTGGTCATAATGCTGATCTTTTCCTCAAATAGTTTAGGAATCATGGTGATCTGTATCTTTTTATCCTGTTTATTTATCAATATGGGGAAAAGCATGGCTTTGATCACCATTGACGAGGCAGATATTCCTCCTGCCATGTATGGACTATCCATCAGTTTCATCTCCTTTTGCGCCTATTCACCAGATGCCTTTTACTATTCGCTAAGTGGGTTTTTACTGGATCAGTTCCCCAGGTATGGCTATGTCATCGTGTTTGCCATCGTCATCCTGGTATCATGCATAGGTTTCCTTTTTTCGAAACAATTAGAAAAAAGCAACAATTTGCACTCGTAAAACCCTACCGTTTATTCGACTTTTTTTATGCACTTTTTATAATTTTAATCTTTTTTCCTGTTGATAATTGACTTTTTTACATAATTATCTTATGCTTTAGTCAGTTACAAGAGTTTGAGAGAAGTAACGCCCCCAAGGCATTACTTCTCTCTTTTTTATTCAAAAATCCGGAGAACTTTTCTGACTGCAGCAGGAAACAAACTCCGAACATTTACTATGAAACATGGAGGTCAATTTTATGAACAAAGCATTCATTAAGAAATACGGTACTTTGCTCCTGTTGGCAGCAGGCGCCGGCATCATCTTTCAGTTACCTTATATCCGTGAAACATTCTATGTCCCGATCCAAAATGCAATGAATTTGTCAAACGAACAGATGGGACTCTTATCTTCCGGATACGCGACAATGGCAACTCTTTCTTATTTCATTGGAGGAATTATCGCAGATAAATTCTCCGCACGGAAACTGCTGACATTCTCCTTCCTGGCAACTGGTATCCTTGGTCTGTGGTTTTCTACCTTCCCGGGATTTACCATCAGCCGGATTATCTTCGTATTAATGGGCATTTCAACCATTATCACTTACTGGTCTGCATGCATCAAAGCGACCCGTATGCTTGGTACTGAAGAAGAGCAAGGACGTCTCTTCGGACTGCAGGAAGGTCTCCGAGGCGTTCTCAACGCTCTGCTGGTATTTGCCATGACAGCCGTATTCTCAGCCTTTGTTGATGAGATTGCAGGCGCAGCAGCTGCTATCCGTGTCTGTGCCATCACCGTTATTGTGATCGGTATCCTGAACTGGTTTTTTATTGAAGATACAAAGACCGGCGAACAGACCGAATCTCTTGGAGAGGTTGTAAAAGGGATGTTTAAATGTCTTCTGATTCCAAGAGTATGGCTCCTGGTTGGTATCATCTTTACTGCCTACAGCGTATATGGACTGATTGGATACGTAACCACTTATGCACAGCAGTTCTGTGGCATGACCGCTACCACCGCGGCAACACTTGGCGGCGTCAGATACCTGCTTCAGGGCATCGGTGGTGTCATCGGCGGTTTTCTCGCTGACAAACTGCACTCCCGTATGAAAGTGATCATCGCAGGATGTATCGGACTTGCTATTTCCTTCGCTTTATATGTGATACTTCCGGCAAACGCAGCCATGTACACCCCTGTTATCATAAACTTCTTCTTCGGTCTGTTCTTTATCTACGCTGTAAGAAGCCAGTACTTCGCCGTACATCAGGATGCAGGAATCTCCATTCAGCTAAGCGGACGTGTATCCGGAATCTCCTCTGCCCTGGGATATCTGCCAGACGTATTTATGTATACCTTAGTCGGCGGATGGATGGACAGCTACGGCAGAACCGGATTCAACATGACCTGGATCTATGCTGTAGTAGCCGCACTCCTCTGCGTTGTATTAACACTGATTCTTGGAAGAGTTGTAAAGAAAGATCAGGCATCTGCCTAAAACCATATCCAAGTTTCGAAAAAGGGCTTACTGAAGGGGCAGCCGATACGTGACGAAAGTCTCCATCGGCTGCCCTCCATTATTTTGATAAAACTGCCTGGACGGCGTATTCCAGTCCAGGCAAAGCCATTCCATTCTGACTCCGCCCATCCGCACAGTTTCTCTTTTCAATTCTTCAAACAAGGCCTTTCCATAACCCTTTCCTCTATATTCTTCCAGCACAATCAAAGCATCAATAAAGATGCCGGAACGTCCCAGATATCCAGAAAAATTTCGAAAGAACAAAGCACATCCCACTTCCTTTCCCTCTGCCAGAACAAACAGTGCTCTTGCCCCATGTTCTTTTCCAAGCTCTTTGGCCAGCATCGAAGCCGTCGAAACCAGATGTTCTTCCGCTTTCTCGTATTCCGACAGCCTTTTTAAAAACTCCAGCACCAGACCGGCATCTTTCTCTTTCGCATAACGAAACGTCATTTTCTTTTCCTCCATTCCTTTCCCTCCACATGAATCACTCTCATACATATGAGGATCTAATTATCTAAATTTTATCATATATTAATAAATATTTGTGATAATTATTACGATTTCTTTTATTGTATTTGTGAATATGTCATGATAAAATAAATAAACTATACACTTTATTTTTTCAGAAAGGAGAGAAGCGAATGAAAGGTTATGCAATGTTAAAAATCGGCGAATCTGGCTGGATCGAAAAACCAAAACCAGAATTTGCCCCTCTGGATGCCATCTGTAAGCCTCTTGCTGTTGCTATCTGCACCTCTGATGTCCACACGCTGTGGGAGGGAGCCATCGGCGAACGCCACAATATGATTCTCGGGCACGAATGCTGTGCAGAGGTCGTAGAAGTAGGCTCCCTGGTCAAAGACTTTAAACCGGGAGACCGGGTACTGGTGCCGGCCATTACACCGGACTGGAACTCTTTGGAAGCACAGGCTGGTTACTCCATGCACTCCGGCGGCATGCTGGCAGGCTGGAAGTTCTCCAACTTTAAAGACGGCGTGTTCTCCGAATACTTCCATGTCAACGATGCAGACGGCAACCTGGCACTGCTCCCCGAAAACATTACTCCTGTAGACGCATGTATGCTTTCCGACATGGTTCCGACAGGATTCCACGGCGTAGAGCTTGCCGATGTACAGTTCGGCGATACCGTGCTGGTAATCGGAATCGGTCCGGTGGGTCTGATGGCCGTAGCCGGAGCGAATTTACGCGGAGCCTCCAGAATCATCGCAGTCGGCACCCGTCCGGCATGCGTTGCGGCAGCAAAGGGATATGGAGCCGTAGACTTCATCAGCTATAAAGACGGGACCATCGAGGATCAGGTGCTGGCTATGACCGATGGAAAAGGCGTGGACAAAGTCGTGATTGCAGGTGGCAGCTGCGAGACCTTTGAATCTGCCGTAAAGGCTTTGAAACCCGGCGGAAAAATCGGCAACGTCAACTATCTTGGAAGCGGAACCTATGTCAACATCCCACGTGCAGAATGGGGAGTTGGAATGGGGCACAAACAGATCAACGGCGGTCTGATGCCCGGCGGACGTCTGCGGATGGAGAAGCTTGGTTCTCTGGTATCGGCAGGAAGACTGGATGTCCATCCTCTAGTATCTCACGTTTTCGACGGGTGGGATCATCTGGAAGAAGCGTTATTCATGATGAGAGACAAACCTAAGGACCTGATCAAACCAGTGGTAAATCTGGAATAATATGTAAAGGGAGGGCTCCCGATGAAAATA
>JAHYZZ010000020.1:23992-47359 GCA_019424135.1 Lachnospiraceae bacterium | reverse complement strand
CCGATTTCTTCGCATTCTACCAGTGCTACCTTCCAATGTCTGCTCTCGGCATAGTGAAGATACATACGGTAAATCTCTGCCGCAAACAAAGCAGCCTCATCTCCGCCTGCACCAGCTCGGATTTCCACAATGACGTTCTTTTCATCGTTGGGATCTTGCGGGAGAAGCAGGATCTTCAACTCGTGCTCCAGTTCTTCCACTCTGGCTTTGGAGCTATTTAGCTCTTCTTTTGCCAGTTCCCTCATTTCTTCATCCGATTCTTCTTCCAGCATCTGTAAACTGTCTTCAATTGCCTGTTTACAGGATTTATATTCTTGATAAGCTTCTACAATCGGGGTCAGCTCATTTTGTTCTTTCATCAATTTCCGGAAGCGTTCCTGGTCGTTTGCCACATCCGGCTCCTGCAGCTCGCTTAAAATTTCTTCCAGACGAACTACCAGATCTTCTAATTTATCAAACATACCTCTTCCTCCTTGTATATGGTCTGTTCAGACACTATTCTTTATTGTACCTTCCTGTTACCACACGGTCAAGACCTGCAAGGTCTTTTTTTACCTGAATCTTAGTATATCCAGACTTCTCCATCATTTCAGACACCTCATGTGCCTGGTCATAGCCGATCTCAAACATCAAAATACCTCCGTCCCGGATTCTTTCCATGCTGCCCTCTATGATCCTCCGGTAAAAATACAGTCCGTCCTCTTTCCCATCCAATGCAATCCATGGATCATGAAGTCTAACTTCCTCCTTAAGTTCCCGGATCACATCAGTAGGAATGTAAGGTGGATTTGACACAATCAAGTCAAATGTTTCTGACGGTATCTGTTCGAACAGATCACTCTGGATCCATTCCGCATCTACGCCAAGCCTTCTGGCATTTTCCCGGGCCGTTTCCAGCGCCTTTGGTGAGATATCTCCCCCGATTCCTGAAAGTCCCGGGCACAGCTTCAAAAGACTGATCAAAATACAGCCGGACCCGGTACACAGATCCAGCACTTTCATGCCGCAGACAGTATTTTTCAAAGCTTCCTCCACCAGCGTCTCCGTATCCTGCCTTGGAATCAGTACATCCGGGCTGACTAGAAATGGATATCCCATAAATTCCTGTTCCCCGGTAATATGCTGAAGCGGGATATGCCCGGCACGCTGTCGGATATAGGTCTGATACTGTTCTGCCTGACTTTTTGTCACTTCACACTGAGGATTTCCATAATAGAGAGCCCTGCTTATGCCGGTTACATACTCCAAAAGATACCAGGCATCCAGTTTTGCATCTTCAATCCCGGCACCCGCCAGCACCTGTTCACCCTCTCTATAAATCTCTTGCAGTGTCAAAATTTTCTCGTTCATATGCCCTCCAATCAAACACCGCTTCTACCGCCTTAATCGCCACTTCGATCATAGAATCATCTGGCTCCTTCGTCGTCAGCTTCTGGATGGCAAGCCCTGGCTTACTTAAAAGATTGACCAATGTTTGATCGGTGTTTCCTGCCAGTTTCAGGACCTCATAGGAGATCCCTGCGATCACCGGTAAGAGCAGAATCCGGATCAATACTCTCATACCTGTAGAATCCACCTGGATCAAAAATAGCAAAATAATGCTGATCGCAAGGACAAAAAATAAGAAACTGGTACCGCAGCGTTTATGCTGCCTGGAACTGATCCTGACATTTTCCACCGTAAGGGGCAGCCCATGTTCAATACAGTTAATACATTTATGCTCTGCGCCGTGATACATAAAAGTTCTTTGGATATCTTCCATCCGGGAAATCAAAAGCACATACAATACGAAGATTCCGATCCTAATCGCTCCCTCGATCACCGTCCTTACATGATAGGATGGAATCCTTTCTTCCAGTAAGGAGGATAGAAAATAGGGAAGTACCATAAAGATAGCAACCGCAATCACTACCGAAAGCACAACCGTTCCTTGCATCAGCCATTTTTCCATGATATCCTTTTTCCTGGCTTCTTCTTCTGTCAGCTCCTTTTCTTCTTCCTCTTCTTCAAAAAAGGAAGCTGAATAAGTCAGTGTTTTGATTCCTAAGATCATGGAGTCTATAAAATTAAAAATTCCCCGGACAAAGGGGATCTGTGTCAGCACTTTTGCATTCCCTGTAATGCTGTGGTAAATATCTTTTTTCACAGCAATCTCTCCATCTGGTTTGCGCACTGCCACTGCATACTCATCCTTATGCTTCATCATGATGCCTTCCAGCACTGCTTGTCCGCCGATGTTTGATGACTTCATGCTGCTTTCCTCCTGAATATCTGCGTAAATATTTTCGGTAAAACAAAGGGTTGAGATTATGTAAAACCTCAACCCGACTCTTGTAAGCTTATTTGCCCATTCCGTATTTCTTATTGAACTTATCTACACGGCCACGAGCCTGTGCAGCTTTCTGCTGTCCGGTATAGAACGGATGGCATTTGGAACAAATCTCAACGTGAATATCTTCGCTGGTAGATCCTGTTACAAATGTGTTTCCACAGTTACAAGTTACAGTTGCCTGATGATATGCTGGATGGATTCCTTCTTTCATGATTTTCACCTCTTCTTTATTTTGTCATCTGCACTTCCATAAGTGCGATTAATGTTCATTTTCTAAACAGCTATATTATCATAGCATAAATGTCAATTCTTGTCTAGATTAATTTTGTCTTTTTTACCATTTGTATCAATTCTGCATTGTTTCTGGTCCGGCTGAACATATTTAAAATATTGTCAGCAGCTTCATCTGCACGCATGCCATTAAGCGCCCGCCGCATGGTGTCTACAGCCTCCTGTTCTTCTTTCGAAAGCAACAGATCCTCTCTTCTGGTTCCGGATTTTGGAATATCGACAGCCGGGAACATTCTCTTTTCTGAAAGCTTGCGGTCCAGCACCAGCTCCATATTTCCAGTTCCTTTAAACTCCTCATAAATCACATCATCCATCTTACTGCCTGTATCCACAAGGGCTGTCGCAAGAATCGTAAGGCTTCCTCCCTCCCGCATATTCCGGGCTGCTCCGAAAAAGCGCTTCGGCATATGCAGCGCCGCCGGATCCAGACCGCCTGACAACGTCCTTCCTGACGGAGGGACTGTCAGGTTATAGGCTCTTGCCAGTCTGGTAATACTATCTAGCAGGATCATGACATCCTTTTTATGTTCTACGAGCCTCTTAGCTCTCTCGATTACCATCTCAGATACCCTCTTGTGGTGCTCGGGAAGTTCATCAAAGGTGGAATAGATTACCTCCACATTCTCGCCTTCGATGGTCTCTTTAATATCTGTCACTTCCTCTGGCCGCTCATCAATCAGAAGGATAAGAAGATGAATCTCTGGATTATTTCTTCTCACAGACAATGCCACCTGCTTTAACAATGTGGTCTTACCTGCTTTGGGCGGCGATACGATCATCCCCCTTTGACCTTTTCCAATGGGAGACAAAAGATCTACAATCCTCATAGCCGTACTGGTTCTTCCGGACTCCAGGCGAAGCCTTTCATTGGGAAAAATGGGCGTCATATCCTCAAAATTTGACCTGCGTACCGCCTTCATAGGGTCAATTTCATTAATCTTTGTAAGATATAAGAGTGCGCTGAACTTTTCCTGCTGTGTCTTAATCCTGGTATGCCCTTCCAGGATATCTCCAGTCTTCAAATTAAACTTACGGATCTGGGAAGGCGACACATATACGTCATTTTCCCCCGGCAGATAATTGGCGCTTCTTATAAAGCCATATCCGTCCGGCAAAACCTCCAGGATGCCATGAGCCTTCACGCCGCTGTCCAGCTTGTCAATATCATGGATGTCTTTATCACCTGTATTCGCCGACATCTCTTTAACAGTCTCTCTTTCCGTCTGCTTTTCCTTTTCGTCCTCTTCCAGCATGCGTTCGATCACCTCTGCTTTTTTCATCGCAGAAACGCCCTTCAATCCTCTTGCCTTTGCAAGATCCTTCAAGGTTGCCAGAGGCAGAGATTCATATTTTTCTCTCATGATATCTATCCTTTCTATATTCTCAATTCAATGATAATTTTTGTTTATCTATAAATTCGGGATACAATGTCGATACGACCTGAAATAAATACAAAGGTATTATACTACAAAGGTTTCCCTTTTTAAAGACTTTTTTTATTGAAATGCCGGATTTGTAATGGTATGATAAAATGCAGATATGAAAAAATGGAATGAAAAAAGGTATCATTCTCTTGATTATGAGCTTCGGGCCATATTCGGAGAAAAATTGTATAAAATTTCACTGAATGGAAACATGACTTGTCCAAACAGGGACGGAACTCTTGGCACCAGGGGCTGCATCTTTTGCAGCCAGGGCGGTTCCGGAGACTTTGCTGAAAACGGGCGGCTATCTGTTACCGAACAAATTGAGCAGGGGAAAAAACAGACCGCTCTCAAATATCACGGGAATGGATATATCGCTTATTTTCAGGCATACACTAACACTTACGCTCCTGTAAACCGATTAAAAAGTCTGTTTCTTGAAGCCATCACCCATCCGGATATCCGCATTCTCTCCATTGCCACCAGACCTGACTGCCTGGATCAAGACGTATTAAATCTTCTGGAAGAATTAAATCAGATCAAACCGGTCTGGGTGGAGCTTGGACTTCAGACCATCCACGAGGAAACCGCCAGGCTCATTCGCCGCGGCTATGAACTTCCTGTATTTGAGAAATCCGTTCTTCGTCTTCGCGCCAGAGGCCTGACTGTAATCGTTCATACCATTATTGGCCTTCCTGGAGAAGACTTGAGAATGAACCTTAACACAGTCCATTATCTCAACACACTGGATATTCAGGGCATAAAATTTCAGCTTCTGCATGTACTAAAATCCACAGATCTGGCCACCCTCTATGAAAAGGATCCGTTTTGGCTCCCTTCTATGGAAGAATATATAGAAATGATAAGTCAGTGCCTCACCATCCTTCGGCCAGATATCGTCATTCATCGGCTGACCGGAGACGGACCAAAAGATCTTCTGATTGCACCCAAATGGTCTCTTGACAAACGCCGGGTACTAAATCAGCTACATCACTATTTAAAACAACATGACCTATGGCAGGGAAAGGAGTTTTTTTATGACATCCACATTTAAATTATACAAACTGATTATTTTATATATGTTGAATAAGGTGGATTTTCCCCTGACAAATTCACAAATCTCCGAATTCATCCTGGATGAAGGATACACCACATATTTTAAGCTCCAACAGGCACTGTCAGAGCTTACTGAATCCGGCTTTATCCGGGAAGAATCTACCCACAGCCGAACCTTCTATCACCTGACAGAAGAAGGCTCTGAAACACTTCATTTTTTTAAAAGCGATATTTCTCCTGCTATTCAGGACGATATCGATACATTCTTAAAAGAAAAAAAATATGAATTAAAAAATGAAGTGTCCGTAAAATCAGACTACTACCGCAATACCAACCGGGAATATTCTGTCCACTGCCAGGTTCTGGAGCAGGGCGTTCCACTCATTGATCTGACCGTGACCGCCCCTACAGAAAGTGAAGCAGAAACCATTGCCAACAACTGGCAGCAGAAAAACGAAGAAATCTATGCCGCTATCATGGCTCAGCTACTATAATAAAAATTCACTCATCACATAATTGCTGACATCAATTCCAAACTCCGTCAGCCGTACAAAATCTCCGGAACACTCCAGGAGATTTTTTTCGTACATATTTTTCAGCACCATCCCATAAATCTCTTCCATTTCACAGCCAAACAGCCTCAGAAACTCTTCCTTGGAAACCCCTTTCATTTTTCGCAGTCCCAGAAACATGTACTCCTCCATCTGATCCTCCCGGGACAGAGTAACCTTTTCTTCACCCTGGTTCCACCGCTGATTGTCAATAAGTGATGCTGCACCGGCTCCGATCCCCAGGTATTCTGTCCGTTCCCAGTACCCCAGATTATGCCGACACTCATATCCTGGTTTTGCATAATTAGAGATTTCATATCGCTTATATCCATATTCTTCCAGAATTTCTCTTGTCCGGTGATACATCTTGCGATCCGTTTCCTCATCTGGAAGTGCTTCCACATGTCCTTGTTTTCTGTTGCCATTTTCCCCATACATCTCATAAAAAGGCGTCCCTTCCTCGATGATCAGCCCATAAGCAGAAATGTGCTCTGGTCCAAGTTCTGCCACCGTTCTAAGACTCTCTTCCCAGCTTGCCAAAGACTGTCCTGGAATCCCTGACATCAGATCCACATTAATATTGGCAAACCCTGTATCTCTGGCCCATCGGAAGCTTTGGAGAAATTCTCCGAAGCTGTGAATTCTTCCAAGACATCGAAGTTCTTTTTCTTTTACAGACTGTAGTCCCAGGCTCAGCCGATTGATGCCAAGATCTCTATATCCCCCAAGCTTTTCCACAGAAAGCGTTCCAGGATTCGCCTCTACAGTAAATTCCGCCTTTGAATCAATCTGGAACGTATCATCCAAGGCCCTAACGATCCTTTCCATCTGTTCTGAACTAAGAAGAGACGGCGTACCCCCGCCGATAAAAATGCTGACAACCTGATAAGCCTTTGCCAGATCCAGGTAAGACCGGATTGTCTGACAAAGGCTCTCTACATAATCCTGCTGCTCCTTTAAAGGCGCCGGAGCAGACAGGAAATCACAGTATTTACATTTCTGTATGCAAAACGGTATATGAAGATATAATTCTAAAGGTCTCATCACTTGTCATCCAGTTTCAATACACTCATAAATGCTTTCTGTGGGATCTCCACGTTGCCCACCTGGCGCATTCTTTTCTTTCCTTCCTTCTGTTTTTCCAGAAGCTTTTTCTTCCTTGTGATGTCACCGCCGTAACATTTTGCCAGCACATCTTTTCGCATAGCTTTTACCGTCTCTCTGGCAATGATTTTGCTGCCGATGGCCGCCTGGATCGGAATCTCAAACAGCTGTCTTGGAATTTCTTCTTTCAGCTTTTCGCACATCCTTCTTCCGCGCTCATAGGCAGTATCCGCATGAACAATAAAAGACAATGCATCCACCTCTTCTTTATTGATCAGAATGTCAAGCTTCACCAGATCAGACTGTACATAACCATCCATCTCATAATCAAAAGAGGCATATCCCCTGGACCGAGATTTCAGTGCATCAAAAAAATCATAGATGATCTCATTAAGGGGCAGGTGATAACGCAGCACTGCACGAGTCTCTTCCATGTATTCCATACCGTCATAGACGCCTCTTCTTTCCTGGCACAATTCCATGATGGCTCCGATAAACTCTGATGTCACCATAATCTCCGCCTTCACAATCGGCTCTTCCATATATTCGATTTCCGAAGGATCCGGCAAATTGGAAGGGTTCGTCAGTTCCATGACTTCACCATTGGTCTTATGGACTTTATAGATAACCCCCGGAGCCGTTGTCACCAAATCAAGATTGTACTCTCGTTCCAGACGCTCCTGGATAATCTCAAGATGAAGAAGTCCCAGGAATCCACACCGGAAACCAAATCCAAGGGCGGCAGAAGTCTCCGGCTCAAATTGAAGCGATGCATCATTAAGCTGCAGTTTTTCCAGGGCATCTCTCAAATCCGGATACTTGGCACCGTCAGCCGGATACATCCCGCAATACACCATAGGGTTCACCTTCTTATAGCCAGGCAGCGGCTTAGCACAGGGCGATTCCGCATTGGTAATGGTATCTCCCACCCGGGTGTCCTTTACGTTTTTCAGGCTGGCTGTGATATAACCTACCATTCCGGCTGCAAGTTCCTCACAGGGAATAAACTGTCCAGCTCCAAAATACCCCACTTCTACTACCTCTGCTTTTGCCCCGGTAGCCATCATGTGGATCGGAGTCCCCTTCTTCACCCGCCCTTCCTTAATCCGGCAAAACACGATTACACCTTTATACGAATCATACACGGAATCAAAGATCAGCGCCTGAAGCGGAGCATCCGGATTACCATCCGGCGCCGGAATTTTCTCTACGATCTGTTCCAAAACCTCTTCCACATTCTGCCCTGTTTTTGCTGAAATCCGCGGCGCATCCTCTGCTTCGATCCCGATTACATCCTCGATTTCTTCAATGACCCGGTCTGGATCAGCACTTGGCAGGTCAATTTTATTAATCACCGGCATTACATCTAAGTCATGATCCAAAGCCAGATAGACATTTGCCAATGTCTGAGCCTCCACACCCTGAGCTGCATCCACCACCAGAATGGCCCCGTCACAGGCTGCAAGGCTTCTGGACACTTCATAATTAAAATCCACATGTCCAGGAGTGTCGATCAGATTGAAAATATATTCTTCCCCATTTTTCGCCTGGTAAACCGTCCGAACCGCCTGGGCCTTAATCGTAATGCCCCTCTCTCGTTCCAACTCCATATTATCCAGTACCTGAGACTGCATCTCACGGCTGGTCAACAGACCGGTCATCTCTATGATACGGTCAGCCAGAGTGGATTTCCCATGATCGATATGCGCGATGATACAAAAATTTCGTATATTTTTCTGCTCTATTCCTGCCACTTCATTCTCTTCCCTTTCCGTTTATCAGTTTCGTACAGCGTAGTATATCACATCCCGCTGTTCTTTACAATGAAAAGTTCTACACTCATCCGGTCGTTCAGACGTCCGGTCTTTACCATTTCTTCCGTATCTGCCGCCTCTTCCAGGATACTTCTTAACTCCTCTTCCCGAAATGCCCGGCACTGCTGCATATATTTTCCTGCTACAAAGGGATGAAGCTTTGCCTCCTTTGCAATCTGAGACTTTTCATATCCCAGCCGCATCAGATCCTTTACTTCCATGAGAAGCTTAAACTGGCGGACCAAAAGATACAAAATCCGCATCGGCGGTTCCTTTAACGCCAGAAGATCATAATAAAGATCTAGTGCTTTCTTCTGCTGTTTTAATGCCACCGCCTCCACCATGGCAAAAATCTGGCTGCTGATATGATTGGTGCAAATCTCATCGATATCCTGAATGGTCACCTCACCGTGTCCCATTGTATAGGAAAAAAGCTTTTCCATCTCCTGTTCCAAAGCCTCCATATCCGTTCCAGCCCGGCTGATGAGGTGTCGTGCCGCAGATTCTCGGATCTTTTTTCCTTCTCGTTTCATTGTCCCGGCAATCCAATATAAAAGTGTCTTTTCATCCTGTCTGCCAAGTTCCACTGCTCGCCCTTTATCCTTTACTGCCTTGTACAGTTTCCCTCTTTTGTCCACTTCCTGTTCTACAAACAGAAAACATGCCGTCTCGGGCATGTTCTTAATATAGTCAGAAAGCTCCGGCGAAGCAGACTTGAAGAAACCAGAATTTTCCACCACGATCAGCCTTCGGTCTGCAAAAAAGGGCATGGTTTCCGCCAGATCAATCAGCTCTCCAGGATTGATTCCCTTCCCTTCATAATAAGCATAGTTCATCCTGTCCCCATCCGGGAACATTCCTTCTATGATCTTGTCCTTATACTGCTTTTTTAAATAGGCCTCCTCCCCATAAAGGAGGTAGGCCTGTTTGAAAATTCCCGACTTAATGTCTTCATTTAAGCTTTTCATGAATTACCTTACCAAATCTGTTGTAATCTCCTGCAATGAGTGAACTCCGCACATTGCCATTGCATCTGAAAGCTCGGAGGAAAGCTTCTCCACAAGAGCGGACACTCCTTGTGCTGCTCCGCCATATACAGCCGTCACGAACGGACGTCCAATCAGAACTGCATCTGCCCCCAGTGCCAATGCTTTTAAAATGTCAACACCGGAACGGACGCCTCCGTCCACAAAGATTTTCATGTCTTTTCCTACTGCCCTGGCAATCTCTGGAAGCACCTCTGCTGTCGGCGGGCACTGATCCAATACACGTCCGCCATGGTTGGACACAACAATCGCCGAAGCTCCTGCCTCTTTTGCCTTTTGCGCACCTTTCACCGTCATGATTCCCTTCAGGATAAACGGTACTCCTGCTGCCTGTACTACTTCTTTTAGCTCTTCCACAGATTTACTTCCTGCAGGCGGTGTCTGGTTCTTCAAAAAAGGAAGACCTGCAGCATCAATATCCATGGCCGCCGCAAAAGCTCCGGAGTCTTTTACCAAGGAAAACTTTTCCTGTAATGTATGGATATCCCACGGTTTGATGGTAGGGATTCCCTTTCCTCCTGCCGCCTTAATGGCCTGTGTCGCCCCCTCCATAACGGCCGGATTCGTACCGTCTCCTGTAAAAGCTGCAATTCCTGCATCAGCACAGGCGGATACCAGAATACTGTTATACTCCAGATCATCATATTTGTCACCATAGTGCAGCTTCATTGCTCCCACCGGACCAGCAAAAATGGGGTATTTAAAGGTCTGTCCAAATACTTCAAATGTAGTATCCACCGGTTTATTTTCACAGATAGTATCCATATTGATGCTAAGCTTCTGCCATGCATCATAGTTCTGAATCGCTACTGTTCCGGTTCCCTTTGCGCCCGGCCCAGGCACCTTATTGCCGCATGCCTTTCCGTTGCACACCGGACAGGCCTTACAAAATGGTCCGATACATGTCCTTGCATTCTCCAATACTTCTTGATACGTCATCTTACTTTACCTCTTTTCTGTCACGTTTCGACATGTCTCTATGTACAGAACTTAGTCTGTTCCTTCTATAGTATACTGAATTTTCATTTCAAATTCAACCACTTGTATGGTAACTGCACCCAGGTCCTGTGTTGAACAGATGCTGGTTCCGACTTTTTTTAGTCGTTCCAGTGTCTCTTTATGAGGATGACCGTATCGGTTTTTTCTTCCCGCTGAAATCAGGGCATACTTTGGCTTTACAGTTTTCAGGAACTCCTCTCCTGTAGAATTCTTTGACCCGTGATGTGCCGTCTTTAGCACCTCCCAGGACACCTCTCCATAATCTTTAACAAGCTTTTCTGTAAGCAGCTCCTCTCCTTTTCCCTCCACATCTCCGGTCAACAGCATGTCAAACCCCTGGTACTGGAGAGACAGAACCAGGGAGGACGCATTTCCGGTCTCTGGAATTTCTCCTTTCTTAAAAAGTTCACCCGGTGCAAGACAGGTAAAGACAACTCCATCCTTTTCTATAGTCTGATTCTCTTCCATCATATAAATCTTGGTCCCGCAGCTTTCGGCAAGCTGCCCCAGCTCCCTGAGATGTTCATCCCATACCTTCCCCGAGGGAAACACCAGTGCTTTGATCTTGACTCCTATATCCTGTCGCCTCAAAAGTTCCTCCAACCCATTTGTGTGATCCTCATCTCCATGGGTCACCCATACATAGTCAAGACAGCCCGTCCCCTGTGACTTCAAAAAAGGTTCTATCCGATACTGTCCCGCCTTGCTTACATCACTGCTTCCTCCGTCCACCAAGAATGTGTCCCCTCCAGGTCCGCGGATAAAGATAGCATCTCCTTGTCCCACATCCAGTAAGGTGACAGACAAAATTCCCCTTTCCTCAAACCTCCAGGTCAGTACCAGGACTCCGAGCCCATAGATCAGAAGGAACGCTGTTTTTTTATATTTCTTCCACAAGAAAAAGACTAAAAATAGCACTCCGTAATAAACCGCCATCTGCCACCATTCTGGCCGTCCTCCCACCCATCTTGCCCCTGGAAGAGTAAGCATAAGTTCACAGCTCCTTTCAACCAAGCCAAGGAGTATGCAGCAACTCTTTAATATCAGGCTGCCTGCTGCAGGAACCACCAGACAGGCGGCGCTTCCCGCCATCCCAAGCATAAGAAGTACTGAAGTCAGCGGCACGATCAAGAGATTCAGGAGCGTCGAATACACAGAAAATTCAAAGAAATAGTAAAGAAGGATGGGAAGAAGCATTAGATTGACACACAAACTGGCCCATAGTCCCTGGAAAGAATGTTCCCGGAACTCCGGAAGAAGAAGGATCATTGCCAGTACAGCCAGAAAAGACAGCCAGAAACCTCCATCGTACAGATATAACGGTCTCCAGAAAAGTACGATTACCGCCGAAACAGCCAGCGCCGTTGGTGCATCATAATGCCGACCAGTCATATCAGCACCCACCCGGAACAAAAACATGACAAAGGAGCGCACTACCGAAACAGTAAAACCGATCATCAACACATAAGCCATAAGGATCAGACTCCCGACAAGCCCTGAAATTCCATAAGAGCCCACACACCGTCTGAGCATTTGATAAGTCCCGATCCCCAGAAAAGAAAGATGTAAACCGGAAATAGCCAGAATATGGCCGATACCGCCAGCTTGATATAACGATTTTACTTCTGTGTCCATTCCAGATTTTTCTCCCAGCATCATGGCTGCCAAAGAAGCTCCATCTCTGACCCCCATATACTGCTCCAGCATTTTCTTCCATCTTGCACGGAATACAGCCAGTTCATTCTTAAGTTTCCAGACTTTTCCATCCGTAATCTTAAGTCTTTCTGCCCAGACCATGCCATGAATATCCATCTTTTGATAATACAGCTTCTGGTCAAAATTACCCGGGTTCCTAGGCACATCAAAAAAAGAGGTCTCTCCGGACACCTGTATCACATTTCCAATTTTCACTCTGATTTCGGGATCTGCATAAACAAGAAGTTTGTTTTCATAGAACGATATGTGATTCCATTGAATCGAATTGTCTTTAAGATAAATTGCCTGAACTTTCGTTTTTTGCTCCGTCTGGTACACGGTGCCTCGAACCGTAATCTCATCCCCTGGCGGAACATACGTTTCCAGTGGTGACGGTCTAAGCTGGCGGATACACCGCTCTCCCCCGACCGTCACCGCCACAATGATCACTGCCAGGATCATCAAACAAAAAGTAAGCAGCGGTCTGTTTTTCAAGAATTTTTCCCCTCCACAAGATCCAGATTTCTGGTCATCGGTTTGCTTAAATCTATACGATTCATATATTGGAGATTACTCTCTCCATTGACCATGATCTGCACCTGGCCTGCATTTCCGCTTTCCGTCACAGAATTTACAATAGCATAAACGGTCACCTGCGGATCTACACCTGTGGAACTGTTCAAAAAACTGTCGTCCAGATTCACATAACAGATGCCGTCTCGTACCGATACTCCCAGCACCTTCGTCTCTGGAGCAATCACCGCACGTCCCTCACCATCAGTCGGCCCCTTGATTATCTGCTCTACAATCAACTTTTCCACAGAAAGACTGCTGTTATAGCGTACACTGACCTTCCTGGCAGTCAGTGCATCCCCTTTTTCATTGGCAAAATACAAGGTAAGCTCTCTTGACTGGTAAGAACGAAGGGAAGATCCGGTATTCTGCACAAAATCATCCGGCGTCATATAACCGATCTCGTTTCCGTCCGAATCCTTCAAAGGATCTGCTCCTACGAAAAAGGAAACCGCATCCACCCCTGATATCTGTCCCAGGGACTCAACAACTGCTGCTCGAAGCAACACCTCTTCAGCCTTTGTTATCTGAAGATAACTGTCAGAAAACTCAAGATCCAGACGATCCTCAGAGAATCTCCACTCACTGACCTTGACATTTTTAGGAAAAGCACTTTTATAGTCGATGGAATCCGGTTCCCTTTGCATGGCGGACAAAACATCTTCTACCTCTTCCTCCACAGAATCTCCCTTGATCTCATAGGCTTCCCTCACCAGTCCGTCTCCATCAAGATTAACAAAACACAGATAAGTTCCGTCAATCTTTTCTGGATCTGTCTGATCATCACTGCCACATCCGAAAAGCACAATAACGCACATCATAAAAACGACTGCCGAATTGATGGCACGGTATCTTTTCTTCATGATCTCCTCCTTATAACACATATGTCAGCGGAACCCTGACGATAAATGTCGTCCCTTCTCCAATCTGGCTGTATGCTTTGATTGCGCCGCGGTGCATGACTACCGCGCTTCTTGCGATAGCAAGCCCAAGTCCTGTCCCCCCGATTTCTCTGGAATGGGATTTATCTACTCTGTAAAATCTCTCAAAAATATGTTCCATGGCCTCCTCCGGAATCCCGATTCCAGAGTCAGCTACTTCCAGATAGAAGTACTTGTGGTCTGCATTCAAAGAGACATGGATCCATCCATCTTCTTTATTATACTTGATTGCATTTTCCACCAGATTTGAGATCGCAAGAGACAGTTTGACCTCGTCTACCTCAGCGGTAACCGGACGAAAGCTCTCAAATACCACCTCAATATTTCTCGCAGCCGCAATCGGACGCAGTCGCTTTAAGATTTTTTCCACTAAAGCATTAATATTCTCAGAAGTAATATTCATGGTATTAGCACTATTTGCCGTTTTATCCATTTTCACCAGAGATAAAAGATCATTAATGATTTTATTTTCCCTCTCAATTTCCTCGGACAGATCTCCCATAAATTCTTTATACAGCTCCGGTGGCACTTCTTCCTGGGCCAGCAAAGAATCAGCCAGCACTTTCATGGAGGTCAAGGGTGTCTTCAGCTCATGAGAAACGTTGGAGACAAATTCTGTCCTGGAATCATCTAATACCTTCATCCTCCCCAGCATCTTGTTAAAAGCATCTGACAAAACTCTGGTTTCTGTATATGCATATTCTTTCAGATAATCATCCTCATACCCTTCTGTCACCGCTGAAATGGAACGAGTAATCCTCTGGAACGGCTTGACCATTACAAATCCCAGAAGAAATGCCAGCACAAGCACTACGAGAGTCATGGTAAACCATGCCACCGTAGCTTTTCCTCCCAGCACACTTAAATTATCTTCAATGAAATCTGTAGAAACACTGACCAACAACACGCCGATCACGGTCTCTCCGGAAGGATCATAAACTGGAGATGTCACTTCAATATAATGATTCTTATCATCATAATTGCTGGTTCCCGTCCCCTCCAGGCAGTGTATCACATCCCGGGACACAATGGTTTTCCCGATATCTATCTCGTATGTATCTTCTTCCACCTGAAAATTACGATCGATCACCAGCACACGTCCATCATAAATATTGGATATCTGCACCAGCTCCGTCCGGACAGACTCAGCAGCCCGCCCGTTCAAAGAACCGGCACTGCCAAGCTGATTACATAGAATTGTACATTGATTCTGTATCTCGGCAGTCCGTACATCTACTGCCCGTGTCTCATAGCTGTTTAAAATCACAGCCTGCATAATAAGAGCCGGGATAGCCCCGGCCAACGTCACCATAAGAATAATGCGAAACCGAAGACTTCCCAGTATATTGTTCGTAAGATATTTCTTAACCCCTGAAATAATAACCAACACCCCATTTTGTATAGACATATTTCGGATCACTTGGATTCGTTTCAATCTTCTCCCTAAGTCTCCGGATATGTACGTCTACCGTCCTGGCATCGCCGGGATATTCATAACCCCATACGATATTTAGAAGATTTTCCCGGCTGTAAACCTTTCCCGGATTGGTGGCAAGAAGCTCTAAAAGGTCAAACTCCTTGGCCGTCAGATTAATCTCCTGATCCGCAATCATCACTCTGCGGCTCTCGCAGTCAATTTTCATATTTCCCTTGACCACCACTTTTCCACCGTCTTTCTCCTGATCCCGTTTCCCGGTACGTCGCATGATCGCCTTGATCCTTGCCTTTACCTCAAGGATATTGAAAGGTTTGGTGATATAATCGTCAGCCCCGTACTCCAGTCCAAGGATCTTATTCATATCGTCGTCTCTTGCGGTCAACATTATGATCGGCACATCTGAAAATTCCCGGATTTGCTGGCACACTTCAAAACCGTCATGCTTGGGAAGCATCACATCCAGAAGAATCATATCGTAATGATTCTCCTTTGCCAGCTTTAACGCCTCTTCCCCGTCATAGGCACAGTCTACCTCCATCCCGTCCTGCTCCAGACTGAACCGGATTCCTTTCACAATTAACTTCTCGTCATCTACCACCAAAACATGTCTGCTCATTCAAGTCTCCCCTGTCAAACTTTTATTTTATCCTTGATCTTTTCAAATACGCCCTCTTTAATCCCACTGATCTCCATCAGCTCTTCAATGGTTTCAAACTTTCCTTTTTCCTCCCGATATTGAAGAATAGCTGCTGCCTTTGCCTCCCCAATCCCGGTGAGTGTCATCAGCTCCTCTTCTCCGGCTGTATTAATATTGACTCTGTTATCCTCCTGCCCGGCTGTCTCCGGTGCCAGTTTCCCCTCCGAAAGTTCCGCTGCAGATGGTACATAAATCTGCTGTCCGTCCTGGGCCTTGGCTGCCTGATTCAGTCCTTCCGCAGCTGCCTGCTCCCCCAGTCCTCCGGCTGCCTGAATTGCTTCATACAGACGGCTTCCTTCTGGGAGTTCATAGACGCCAGGATTTACCACCTGTCCGCATACATGAACCACCACCGTATCCTTGACTTCAGAGGAATTTTTGTCCGTCTCTTCTTCTTTGGTACTTTCGTCCGTCTCTTCCTGAATCTGCACCTCATCCAGCACAGGTTCTTTCTCTGAAGAACATCCGCACAGCAGAAAAGCTACTGCCAGAAAAAACAAAAAGTCCTTTCTCTTTCTTTTATTCAGCATAAAAATTCTCCTTTACAGTCTGTCGTAACTGTAAACACCCTGCTTATGCCTAGATAAAGCTATTGTACTATTTCCACTGGAAAATTGCAACTCCTATCAAAGCAATCACCATACCGATGATACGCCTCCACTCTACTGGCTCCTTTTCCACTCCAAAAAGTCCCAGTACCTCAATGACATATGCTACGATCAGTTGAGACATTACGATGAAAAAGGCTGCTTTGGCCGGCCCCAGCTGGGACATACTCTTGATCACAGTCAGTGTAATTCCCGCTCCGATCACACCGCCCAGCAGAACATATTTGGGTTCCACCTTTGCAATTACCCCAAAACTATCTCTTCCTGCCACCAGCCAGGCCGCCAGACACAAAAGAAGGGCACTGAACTGGACCCAGACATTACTGACCCACATGCCTGTGGTCTTCGTCACCTGGGTATTAAATACTCCCTGCACGCTCATCAGCGCGCCGGAAAGAATCGCAATTAAAAAACCGATCATACCTGATACCTCCTCTATTTTACGGCTAGTATCTCCCATGACCGGCTTTTTTATGACTATAAGCATTTTTTCAGTTTTTCTATCATTTCATCTACATTCTCTTTGGTGATAATCATCGGGGGCACGAAACGGATCACATCACTTCTTGCCGTAATAATCACAAGTCCTTCTTCCATCGCCTTTGCCGTCACCTCTCCGGCAGGCTTGGAAAGACGGATTCCCTGAATCAGTCCCACCCCTTTTCTCTCAAGCACAACATCCTCAGTCTCTACAAGTTCATCCAATTTCTCTGCCAAGTATTTACCGACTTCCTGGATATGTTGTAAAAGATGATCCTTTTCATAAATTTCCAGAGTCTTCGCCACTGCCGTACATACCAAAGGATTTCCCCCATAGGTAGTTCCGTGATCCCCAGGCTCCAGAGAATATTGGGCTACAGCTTCCGTCATGGCAAATGCTCCCACTGGTACGCCGCTTCCAATCGCTTTTGCCATGGACATCATGTCCGGCTTTACGCCGTAATACTGCCATGCAAACATCTGTCCGGTGCGCCCCATGCCACATTGAATCTCATCAAACAGCAGAAGGATTCCTTCTTCATCACAGAGTCTGCGAACACCTTTTAGGAACTCTGGATCTGCCATATTGATCCCGCCCTCTCCCTGGATCGGTTCCAGGATGATGGCACAGGTTTTATCTGTCACTAATGCTTTTACACTGTCCAAATCATTAAATTTTGCAAATTTGACACCAGGGATCAAAGGCTCAAAAGGGGCCCGATATGCCTCATGCTCCGTCACAGACAGCGCTCCCATGCTTCTTCCGTGGAAAGAATTTTCCATGGCGATAAATTCATATCTTCCTGTTCCTTTTTTCCATGCATATTTTCTGGCTGCCTTTAGCATTCCTTCATTGGCCTCTGTCCCGCTGTTGGTAAAAAACACCCGATCCATTTCACTGGCTTTTTTCACCGCATCGGCTGCGATGCCGCAGGATGTATTATAAAATAAGTTAGAAGTATGCATCAGCTGATCCACCTGATTTTTTATGGCCTCTGTCAGTTCAGGATTTCCATATCCAAGTCCGCAGACTGCAATTCCCGCCGCAAAATCCAGGTATTTTTTTCCCTCTGTATCATACAGATAGACTCCCTCTCCTTTGTCAAACACCACCGGAAACCGATTATAGGTATGCACCAATACCGCTTCCGTATCCTTTATATATTGATTTGTCATACGTTCATCTCCATCCTTTTACTCTCCGCTGTAAAACCGTTCTTCTGCGTCATTTAAGATTGCCGTACCGATTCCTTTATTGGTAAAGATTTCCAAGAGCAGGCAGTGCGGAATCCTGCCATCCAGAATATGCACCCTGGAAACTCCGTTTTCAATCGCATCAATACAGTTTTGAAGTTTTGGAAGCATACCTCCTCCGATATATCCTTGCTTCATCAGCTCTTCTGCCTCCGAAACCCGAAGCTCTGAGATTAAGGTTTCCGGATCATCCGGATCCTTATAAACCCCTTCAATGTCTGTAAGAAAAGCAAGCTTTTCCGCTTTCATAGCTCTTGCAATAGCACAGGCTGCGTCATCTGCATTGATGTTGTAAGTCTGATATTCATCATCCAGCCCAATCGGGCACACAATCGGCAGAAAGTCCTTCTCCAGAAGATCATAGAGGATATCTGCGTTGACCCCTTTAATATCGCCAACAAATCCGATATCTTCTCCATCTGCATATTTTTTCTCCACAGTCAGAAGTTTCCCGTCTTTCCCGCTGATACCGATAGCCCGTACCCCCAGACTTTCCACCAGCTGTACCAAACTCTTATTTACCTTGCCAAGCACCATCTCCGCCAGTTCCATGGTCGCGGCATCCGTCACTCGCAATCCGTTGACAAACTCAGGTTCCATCCCGACTTTGCCCACCCATTTACTGATTTCCTTACCGCCTCCATGTACAATAATTGGCTTAAATCCTACCAGTTTCAGAAGCGTTACATCCTGGATCACCCTTTTTTTCAAAGTTTCATCTACCATAGCGCTTCCGCCGTATTTCACCACGATGATCTTCCGGTTAAACCGCTGGATATAAGGCAAGGCCTCGATCAGTACTTCTGCCTTGTCCAGGTATTTTTGCATACTCTTGTTCATAAATATCTGCTTCCTTCCCGGTGCCGGCATCTCCGGCATCCCTATTTTAGCTCCGATAATCTGCGTTGATATCAATATATCCATGAGTCAGATCACAGCCCCAGGCTGTAGCGCTTTCCTGACCCATCTTTACGTCAGCCACAGCGGTCACTTCCGGCTGCGAAAGAATCTTGGTCGCTTCCTCCTCACTATAATCCACCGCTGTTCCATTTTTAATAATCTGGATTTTTCCTGCTTTGCTTTCAAAAAACAAATCCACTTTTTCTGGATCAAACTGAGCCCCTGAATACCCCATAGCACAAAGAATTCTTCCCCAGTTTGCGTCATGTCCTGCAATGGCTGTTTTCGTCAAATTAGAGCATACAATAGATTTAGCAAGTGTCTTTGCCTGCTCGATGCTTTCACAGCCCACAGCTTTTACCTCAAACAAAGCGGTTGCACCTTCCCCATCTCCGGCAATCTTTTTTGCCAGATACTCATTCACTGTATGAAGAGCTTTTGCAAATTCCTCATATTCCGGCGTACCCCACTGGATTTCAGGATTTCCTGCCATACCATTTGCCAGAAGCAACACGGTATCATTCGTAGAGGTATCTCCGTCTACGGAAATCATATTGTAGGTATCTTTTACATCTTCACTGAGTGCCTTTTGCAGTGTCTCCTTGGAAATAACCGCATCTGTTGTAATGAATGCCAACATGGTACACATATTGGGATGGATCATTCCAGAGCCTTTTGCCATGCCTCCGATGGTCACAGTCTTACCGCCCGCCTGAATGATGACAGCCAGTTCCTTTTCACAGGTATCCGTCGTCATAATAGCTCTTGCCGCCTCTGTTCCATGATCCAAAGATCCATTCTTATGTTCTGCCATGGCACGGACCCCCGCTTTTACCTTTTCAATGGGCAGCTGCATCCCAATAACTCCCGTAGAACCGATAACCACACCGTCAGCGCTGATTCCCAGCGCTTCTGCTGCCGCCTCGGCAGTATCCTTGCAATAGCCAAGTCCTTCAGATCCCGTACAGGCATTTGCAATCCCGGAATTTACGATCACTGCCTGAACCTTTGCTCCACTGTCGATCACCTGACGATCCCACTGAACCGGTGCAGCCTTCACCACATTCGTCGTAAAGGTTCCTGCCGCCACGCAAGGTGTCTGACTATACACCAGTGCCATGTCTGTCCTGTCCTGATATTTGATCCCTGCCGCCGTGCTTGCTGCTTCAAACCCCTCTGCTGCAGTGACTCCTCCAGTAATAATTTCCATAAGTATCCCTTCCTCTCTGACGTATCAACCGTCGTATTCAATGTTTACTGTATAAATGCTGTTATGTTTTCTTCATTCAACGTAAAGTCATAATAATTCAGATCTTCCCTCTTTGTCCAGCCGATTTCGTTCCAAAAAGCATTTCCAATATCATTTTTCGTAAATGCGTTCAGACACACCTTATTGATCTTTTCTCTTTTCAATGCCTCCATTGCAAATACCACCATGGACTTCCCGATTCCACGCATTCGAAAGGCCGGATCCACACACACATGATAAAGACATCCTCTGCGTCCGTCATGACCACAAAGGATCGCACCAACAATCTTTCCGTCCTCTTCTGCCACCACACTGGTGGTTGGATTACGGCGCAAAAACCGGGCAATCCCTTCCCGGGAATCATCCACACTTCGGATCCCAAATCCCTTGATCATCTTCCAGAGCGCATATACCTGGTCATAATCATCAATTGTCATAACCCTCAACATCGTTTCTTTCTCCTTCCATTTATGGGAACATGGGAACCAATCTTAGTCCTTCCTGCTCTGGAAGTCCAAACATCAAGTTCATATTCTGCACTGCCTGACCAGCCGCACCTTTTACCAGATTATCAATTGCCCCCATCATAACAATTCTCTTCGTCCTGGCATCAATCTGGAAGCCAATATCTACATAATTGCTTCCTTCCACCCACTTAGTCTCCGGGCAAACCCCTGGTTCAAGGAGACGAATAAAGTATTCCTCTCCATAATATTTCTGGTAAATCTTCTGGACCTCTTCCGCCTTCACCTCTTCCTTCAATGAAGCGTACTCGGTAGCCAGGATTCCTCTATTCATGGGTACCAGATGAGGCGTAAAATTGATCATCACTGGCTCTTCCGCCGCATATCCCAGCTGTTCCTCGATCTCCGGTGTATGACGGTGGGTAGTTACGCCATAAGCCTTCATATTCTCATTGACCTCGCAGAACAAATTCTGTACCTTGGCTCCCCGGCCAGCTCCGGACGTTCCAGATTTTGCATCAATGATCAGTGTACTCATGTCAATCAGCCCTTCCTTCGCCAGCGGATAAGCTGTCAGAATTGAACAAGTCGTATAGCATCCCGGATTTGCCACCAGCCTTGCTGATTTGATATCCTCTCTGTTAATCTCGCACAGCCCATAGACGGCCTCGCTGATAAACTGCGGACTCTTATGCTGAATCCCATACCATTTTTCATAAGTTCTGACATCCTTAATACGAAAATCTGCGCTTAGATCTATGATCCTCGTCTTTTCCAAAATCTCTTCGCTAACTACGGAGGCACAGAAGCCCTGTGGCGTTGCCGTAAAAATCACATCCGCTTCCTTGGCCAGTTCATCCATATTGTCATCCATACATTTTGCATCCACGATCTTAAATAGATTGCGGTACACATCCGCATACTTCTGATCAATATAGCTTCTGGACCCGTACCACACGATCTCCACATCTTTATGCCCCTCCAACAAACGCACCAGCTCACCGCCAGCGTAGCCGGTCGCTCCGATAATTCCTGCCTTAATCATTTTTCTCTATCGCCATCCTTTATCTTACTATATTTTGCCACTCCCTATTATATATGAAAGTGTCAGATATTCAAACATTATTTTGTCCACAAAAAGAACTTGCATAATTATACATCTCAATTGTATATTATGCAAGTTCTTTTTATAATTTTTTTCATCAATGGATTCTTAAAATCCTTCTTCTCACATCCGGTATCACAAGAGGGATATTTTCATACCTGTAAATACTAAGAAGAATCCCCAAAAGAATATTCGTCACCAGCATTCCTGTCCCTCCATAGGTCAGGAATGGACAATAGATCGAACCATACACAGCCCATCCACCATTGATCACCAGGTAGAGCAACGTCTGTGCCAACAATACTAATACGCACCCTGTTCCCATGATCATCCCCAGCTGATTTTTTTGGCGCAGGGAAATTCTCAGGAAATAAATAAACAAGGCAAGCATCATACCAGCAATCAGCAGCGCAGCCAGGATTCCATAGCTAGCAGCCACATGAGTCATCATATAAGAATATCCATCCCCAAAGTCTGGAACCTTTCCCGCCCATGCGCTGGCTCCCAGAAGATGACTCTCCTCTATTGCACGTCGCAGCTTTTCCAACTCCCCCTTTGCATCTGTCAAATAGGGCATCACAAAAGCCCAAATCCTGTCAATCTGATAACTTTTCCCCCATACCCAAAAGCAAGATGCAATTCCTCCCGACACAAGCGCAAAAACAGCTCCCCAGATCACTCCCAGAGCCTTTGCAGCAGAAACCCGATACCATCCGCGCAATACCACCAGCGTTAGCATCAAAAGCATCAAAACCATAAGCAGCACTGCCGTGGTCATACTGGGGATAAAAAGACTAATCATCACCGGAAGCAGACTCCATAAAAGAAGAACCAAAATGCCCCCCGCGCCCCTCCCCCTATACCAGAACAAAAGTCCTCCATACAATGGCAGGAATAAAAAGACCAGCAGCTTCATATTTACTATTCCGTAGATACTAAAATTCATGCCATTGACCTGTGTGCCAAAAACAGTCATACCCAAAAACAGAACCCCAAAATACAACACCCACATCTGGCGAACCCACTTTGCAATCCTGCTGTAATCTACATGGCTGACAGCCAGCATCACTGCAAATCCGGCCAATAGTCTCCCTGCATATCCCAGAAAATCCAAAAAACTTCTGCCTGGAGCAAAACGACTTTCCTCCGTCTGCATCCCCAGCTGATACTGCAAGATCAGGCCTGCAAAATATAAGATGCCAATTAAAAGGATGCAGTGCCAGGCTATTTTCGGCCTGTGGATCCGGTCCAGCTCCACTCCTGCCTCGACCGGATCTCCCATTTCCTTCACTGCTGCCTCCTCTGCCTCTGTCTGCGTCATTCCTTCACTCAGAAAAGCTTCCTTT
>JAHYZZ010000020.1:0-23982 GCA_019424135.1 Lachnospiraceae bacterium | reverse complement strand
GATCATCCATATGATTCTGAAGCTCCCTTTTTACCCCTTCTCTGGCTTTTTCACAGCGAATCTGCTCTATCGTTCTTTGCAAATATTCCTCCCTTTTCATATAATCCCTCCTATTACGGCATTCTCCCCTGATGCCTGCAGCACACGCTCTACTGCATGGCGGTAGATCTTCCATTCTTCTTTTTTTTCCTTTAATACCCTTCTGCCATTCCGGGTCAGCTGATAATATTTACGAATCTTCCCTCCTCCCTCTTGTTCATAGGAAGTAAGGTATCCCTTTTCCTCCATCCCATGAAGAAGTGGATACAAGGTCCCTGCCTTTAACTCAAACACATTATTGGAACGCTCCTTAAGCGCCGCAATCATCTGATAACCGTACATATCCTTCTCCTCCAAAAGCTTCATCACCATCATGGACGTACTTCCGGATACCAGGCTCTTATCTATGCTCATATTCTCGTCCCTCCTTTTGTATAGATTATCTATATATTGATTGCCTATATAGTACAGCATTACTCTCTTGGTGTCAACTAATTTTTTCTTGCATAATTATAAATTTTAGTGTATAGTATTCCTTGCAATTAAGCGAACGAAAAAAAATCCTAAAATACATTTAAATTCAGGAGGTTTTCATTATGAGTGAAAAAGTTGTATTGGCTTACTCCGGCGGTCTGGACACCACAGCCGTCATTCCGTGGCTGAAAGAAACATTTGGTTACGAGGTCATTTGCTGCTGTGTAAACTGTGGACAGGGTGAAGAACTGGATGGACTGGAAGAACGTGCAAAGATGTCAGGCGCTTCCAAATTATATATCGAAGACATCGTAGACGACTTTTGTGATAACTATATCGTTCCTTGTGTACAAGCTCATGCGATCTATGAGAACAAATATCTGCTGGGAACCGCTATGGCTCGCCCGGCCATTTCCAAACGATTGGTGGAAATTGCCAGAAAAGAAGGGGCTGTTGCAATCTGTCACGGCGCCACTGGAAAGGGTAACGATCAGATCCGGTTTGAACTTAGTATCCGTGCTCTGGCTCCGGATCTGAAGATCATTGCTCCTTGGAGAATGACAGATCTATGGACCATGCAGTCTCGGGAAGATGAAATTGAATACTGCAGACAGCATGGCATCGACCTTCCATTTGACTCTAGCCACAGCTACAGCCGTGACCGGAATCTCTGGCACATCAGCCATGAGGGACTGGAATTGGAAGATCCGTCCGTAGAGCCAAATTACGATGATCTGCTGGTTTTAAGCGTTACACCGGAACAAGCACCAGATGAGGCAGAATATGTGACTATGACTTTCGAAAAAGGAATTCCAAAAAGTATCAACGGAGAGGAAATGAAAGTATCCGATATTATCCGTAAACTGAACGAACTGGGAGGAAAACACGGTATTGGTATCTGCGATATTGTAGAAAACCGTGTCGTGGGTATGAAATCCCGAGGCGTCTATGAAACTCCTGGCGGAACCATCCTTTACGAAGCTCACCAACAGTTAGAAGAACTGATCCTGGACCGCGCGACCTACGAGGTAAAGGAGGAGATGGGAAATAAATTATCCCAGGTAGTTTATGAAGGAAAATGGTTCACTCCTCTTCGTGAAGCAATCCAGGCATTCATCGAAAAAACTCAGGAATATGTAACTGGAGAAGTGAAATTTAAGCTTTATAAGGGAAATATTATCAAAGCCGGAACCACTTCCCCATACTCTTTGTACAGTGAATCTCTGGCAAGCTTTACTACTGGCGATCTCTATGACCACCATGATGCTGACGGATTTATCAATCTGTTCGGTCTTCCTTTAAAAGTTCGTGCCATGAAAATGCAGAAAGTAGAAAAAGCTTCCAAATAACACCAAGAACAAAACCCTGGCAAAAGAAACAATATTGTTTTCTTTGCCAGGGTTTTTATTACTTATACCTCTTTATATTAGTATAAAATGGTATCTTATTATAAAATTTGATTGCAAATCCTTTCTGCATTTTCTCCCCAGATTTTATCCAACTGACTCTCAGATATTCCCCGTTTTTTCAACGCATCCCAGAGAAGCCCCATCCTTCCGGCATCTGGGATCTCCATCCTTTTCATACCGTCAAACCCGTCAAAATCTGTGCCAATGGCCGGAAATTCACTGCCGCCTACATCCAGCATATGGAAAACATGCATAGCCATTTCCTCTATCCTTGATTCGTCCTCTGTACCCAGAAACGGTCCGTAAAAATTCAGCCCCGCAATTCCTCCTTTATTTGCCAGCCCACGGATCATTTCATCCGACAGATTTCTGGGGTGAGGACAAAGTTCTCTGCAATTGGAGTGAGAAGCCACCACCGGCATCTTAGAATATTTCAGCACATCTTGGAATCCCCCGTCAGAAGCATGGGATACGTCAATGATCATCCCCAGCTCGTTCATTCTTCTTATCACTTCTATCCCAAAGGATTTCAGTCCTTGACACATAACCAAGGGGTCTGGACTATTCGGATATCCCAGACAATTCTCATTATTCCACATGAATGTCATCAGACGGATTCCCTGCTGGTATAACTCCTCCAGACGTTCCATTTTTCCATTCAAGATGCCGCCCTCCTCCACCGTAAGGAATGCAGAAATCTTGCCGCATCTGGCATTCTCTTTCATCTCCTGGCTGGAAAGTGCCAGGGATATATCATCTGCAAACATATCTGTCTGCTCTTTCAAAAAGGCGATCATCTTGCTTACATGCTCATATGCGCTGTCGTAACCCCCTTTCCCCTCAAATGCGTCTGCATAAGTAAAACAGGCAAAAAACTGAGCTTTTGTCCCTGTTTGCTTCATTGCCGGAATCCGAATCCTGCAGTCACTCTCCATCAGATTCCCTTTCCTGTCCAGATCCATCAGCTTCCACACCGTATCACAATGAAGATCTATCAGTTTCATATTCTTTCTTCTCCTCTCATAAAATGAGTATACACCCATTGTATCGTATTTGGAAAGAAGGCATTTTATGAATCCTGTGATTGGTATTGTGATGTGTGGATCCGACGGCAAACGACAGTTTGTATCCCAGTCCTATCTGGACGCAGTTGAACACGCAGGCGGCATTCCCATCATCCTGCCCGTCGTAAAAAATGTGTCGTTGTTCAGGGAATTTTCCCGGTTCTGTGATGGATGGTTATTCTGCGGCGGCGATGATATCACACCCCTTCTCTTTGGAGAAGAGCTTTTGACAGACCAAGGACAGACCGATCTTGACACCGACTTGTTCCATCTGTCTTTGATGAGATATGCTCTGGATTCCCGTCTTCCCATACTTGCCATCTGCCGTGGCATGCAGGTCATGAACATTGCCCTGGGCGGAACCATCTATCAGGATCTTTCCCTTCGCCCGGTCCATACTTTGCAGCATATGCAGATTTCCAGAAACCGCCGGGATCTCTGCCACAGCATCTCCATTTCACCAAGCAGTATTTTATGTCGGTTCCTGGGGACCTCTGCCAAGGTAAATAGCTTTCATCATCAATGCCTCCGCCTCATCCCTTCTTGTTTGAAGCCTGCAGCCATTTCGTCCGATGGAGTGACAGAGGCCATAGAGCTTTCCCATCATCCATTTGCCCTGGGTGTACAATGGCACCCCGAAGTCCTATGGTCCTTGGATGAAGGCATGAGAAAAATTTTTCTCACATTGGTTGAAAAATCTTCAGATTCCAAAAACATCCAGTATATTTCTCCTTCCTCCCGAACAAAATAATCCCGATGAATGATTATGGATAAAGGAGGTATGGGATATGTCTGAAATCTCAATTCTTGATCTGCAGAACCTGCGCCATCTGATCGGAGGCTTTGATACAACCCAATGTAAGATGCAGGATTACGCCTCACAGGCTCAGGACCCGGAAGTAAAAAAGCTATTTCAAGATGCCGCTGATTCTGCTATGAAAAACAAGCAGGACCTGATGAAATTTTTGTAGGAGGTTCATAAAAATGTTAGATGAAAAGACAATGGTTGCCGACACACTTGCCGGTGTCAATGCAGAACTGGTCCGCTATGGAGAAATGATCCCGCAGACCGAAAATAAAGAATTAAAACAATGTCTGAAAAAAATCCGCAACGAATGTGAGATGTCCCAGGAAAAGCTGTACCAGATCGCCCGGGAAAAAAGTTATTATGTTCCTGCTGAGAAAGCATCCCAGCAGGAAATCGGTCATGTAAAATCTATTTTATCAGGACTGGCCATGAAGTAACGGTCCTTCCTCATCCCGGGAGGGTTTTATTCGTCCCTTTTCCAGACTGGGACGGATAAAATGCTCCCGGGCATATTCCCACAAAATCTCAGAGCCTTTGTCCGTAATGGCATTTCTTTTTAAAATCTGATCCAGATACACTCCATGTTCGACCCACGCTTTCCCGTCTGTCACATGGTTCAGCATCATGGGTTGGAGGTTGTCCATCGTCCGTGCAAATCTTGCTTCCGGAGTCTTTTGTTCCTCAAATTCCTTCCACAACCCTTGGAATACTTCCCTTTGGTCTTGCGGAAGCAGCCCGAAAATCCGCTCGGCTGCTTTTTCTTCTCGATCCTTTTGTGTTTTTTTTGCTTCTTCATCGTAGGCATAAGTATCTCCTGCATCAATTTCCACAATATCGTGAATCAGAAGCATCGTAACTGTTTTGAGCACATCAATTTTCTCATTCGCATAATCACTAAGAAGAATCGTCATCAACGCCAGATGCCATGCATGCTCTGCATCATTTTCCTTTCTCTGGCCGTCAGACAGATAAGTCTGACGGCCGATAAATTTTTCTTTATCAATTTCCTGAATAAACTGAAACTGCTGTTCTAACCGATCCATTCTGTATTTACTCCTTTATGCACTCTGCTCAAACTGTGAATTGTAAAGTTCCGCGTAGAATCCATTCTGTGCCAGCAGTTCTTCGTGTCTGCCCTGCTCTACAATATCTCCGTCCTTCATGACCAGGATCAGATCTGCATCCCGGATCGTAGAAAGCCGATGGGCAATGATAAAGCTGGTCCTCCCTTCCATTAAACGATCCATAGCCTTCTGGATTCGGACTTCTGTTCTGGTATCCACCGAACTGGTTGCCTCATCCAAGATCAGAATCTTTGGATCTGCCAAAATGGCTCTTGCAATCGTCAGAAGCTGCTTCTGTCCTTGAGACACATTGCTGGCCTCCTCATTCAGCTCCATCTGATAACCTCCTGGGAGCGTCTGTACAAACCGATGTACATAGGCTGCCTTAGCTGCCTCCACTACTTCCTCGTGGGTAGCACTAAGCCTGCCGTACCGGATGTTGTCCTCGATACTTCCTTTAAACAGCCAGGTGTCCTGCAGCACCATACCGAACATTTTTCTTAGCTCTCCACGGTCAAATTCCCGAATATCATGTCCATCCACCTTGATGGCTCCGCCGCACACATCATAGAATCTCATCAATAATTTTATCATAGTCGTCTTGCCCGCGCCAGTAGGTCCTACAATGGCAATCTTCTGACCCGGCTCGGCTTTTGCACAAAAATCATGGATAATCGTATGTTCTTTGTTATACCCAAACCGAACATGATCAAATTCCACTCGTCCTTCCAGGCCTTTCGTGGATACCGGATTCTCTGTACAAGGTGTTTCCTCTTTTTCCTCCAAAAATTCAAAAACACGCTCTGCCGCCGCTGCAGTCGACTGCAGGAGATTGGCCACTTGTGCTACCTGCTGAATCGGGGAAGTAAAGTTCCGCACGTACTGGATAAATGACTGAATATCTCCCACTTCGATGGTTTTCTTGACAGCCAGATAGCCGCCAAGAATTACCACGCCCACATATCCTAAGTTGCTGACAAACTGCATGACCGGCATCATCATTCCCGAAAGGAACTGAGACTTCCATGCAGAATGATAAAGAACGTCATTATCCTTTTCAAAGTTTCGAATCACGTCTTCTTCTTTATTAAATGCCTTCACGATATTATGTCCGCTGTAAACTTCCTCCACCTGACTGTTGACATGCCCAAGATACTCCTGCTGATCCCGGAAATATCTCTGGGAATGCTTTACAATCACAGAGATCATTCCCATTGCCACAGGAAGGATCAAAAGAGCAATCACCGTCATCAAAGGGCTGATACTTAGCATCATGATCAGCACACCAATGATGGTCGTCACCGATGTGATCAGCTGGGTGGCGCTTTGGTTCAGGCTCTGGCTTAAAGTATCTACATCGTTGGTAATCCTTGACAAGATTTCTCCATGGGTGGTCTGGTCAAAATATTCCATCGGCAGGCGGTCAATCTTTTCTGAAATTTCCTTTCTCATCCGATAAGTCATTTTCTGGGATACTCCAGTCATCAGATATCCCTGTATAAAAGAAAACAATGCACTGCAAAGATACAGTCCCAACAGCAAAAGAAGGATCCGGGCAATCTTTTCGAAATCTATGCCGCCCTGACCGTATACTTTTCCTACAAGTCCTTCAAAGAGTTCTGTAGTCGCCTGTCCTAGAATCTTCGGTCCTGCAATATTAAAGATCGTACTTCCTATGGCAAACACAATCACCAGAATCAATAAAAACTTATAAGCCTTCAGATATCCCATCAGCTTGCGTACCGTTCCCTTCAGGTCTTTCGCCTTTTCTCCGGGCATCTGTGCTCCCATTCTTCCATGTGCCATGTTATCCCACCTCCTTCATATCCCGGTTCAGTTCTCGTTCTGACAACTGAGAGGATGCAATCTGATAATATTCTTCACAATTCTTTAATAATTCCTGATGGGTACCTTTTCCAACGATCTTCCCATCGTCCAACACCAAAATCTGTTCCGCATGGCGGATCGTGCTGATCCTTTGTGCTACAATGAACACCGTGCTGTCTGCCGTTTTTTCCCTCAGAGCATTTCGCAATGCCACATCTGTCTTATAATCCAATGCCGAAAAACTGTCGTCAAAAATATACACTGCCGGGTGCTTTGCAATGGCTCTTGCAATAGACAACCGCTGTTTCTGCCCTCCGGATACATTGGATCCACCTTGAGATATGTGGCTCTTGTACCGGTTTTTTTTGTTTTCAATAAATTCATCGGCCTGAGCAATCTTTGCCGCTTCCTCCATCTCTTCTTTGCTGCCTTCTGGATTTCCAAACAGGATATTAGATGCAATATCTCCCGAGAACAGGACCCCTTTCTGAGGGACATACCCCAGCATTTCCCTGAGGTCATGCTGTTTTAAATTTCGGATATCATGTCCGTCCATCTGAACGCTTCCTTCCGTCACATCATAAAACCTTGGAATCAAGTTGACCAACGTAGATTTACCACTCCCGGTGCTTCCGATGACCGCTGTAGTCTGTCCCGGCTTTGCCGTAAACGAAATATCGTGGAGTACATCTTCCTCTGCTCCCGGATACCGGAAGGATACATGGTCAAATGTTATCTCTCCTCTTCCTCTCTTTCCATCCGATGACTGCAAAGTCTCCGGACGGACTGGATCGTTGATCAGAGTATGACTGTCCAGCACCTCACTGACACGCTCCGCTGATACCGCTGCCCTTGGCAGCATAACAGAAATCATACAGATCATTAAAAACGCCATGATAATCTGCATCGTATATTGAATAAAGGCCATCATGTCTCCCACCTGCATGGTTCCTTCATCAATGCTGTGTCCTCCAACCCAGACGATCAGCACAGAAATTCCATTCATGATCAGCATCATGGAAGGCATCATAAAGGTCATCGCCCTGTTGACAAATAAATTGGCTCTTGTCAGATCTCTATTGGCATCATCAAATCTTTTTTCCTCATGCTTCTCCGTACCAAACGCCCGGATAACCGAAAGCCCGGTCAGAATCTCTCTGCTTACCAGATTCAGTCGGTCTACCAAATTCTGCAAAACCCGGAATTTTGGCATCACAACCGTAAACAACACCGCCACCAGAAGGAAGATCAATACCACTGCAAGGGCAATAATCCATGACATATCCATATTGGTATGGATCACATTCCATAGGCCTCCCACTGCAAGAATCGGTGCATACAGCACCATTCTCAAGATCATAACCGTCAGCAGCTGGATCTGCTGAATATCATTGGTGCTTCTGGTAATCAGGGACGCAGTGGAAAATTTGTCAAATTCCCCATTAGAAAATCCTACAACTTTATGGAATACACTTTTTCTCAGCCCCCGTCCAAGACCTGCACCGACTCTGGATGCCATCAGTCCGACCAGAATGCTTGCTGCCATTCCAAGCCCGGCAAGCGCAAGCATTCTTCCGCCTGTCTTTAAGATATATCTGGAGCTGATCTGTCCAACATCGATACCAATTTTTTCATATGCTGACTGGATATACGCAGCCACAGCCTGCTCTACCATAGATTCCGGAAGACCCTCAAGCTGTTTTGTTGCGTTTCCACCCGCATTCATTTCTGTGCTTTCATTTCCGGATACATTTTCCGGCTCAGACATATTTTCGGCTGTACTGTCACTATTCTTTTCTTCCATGCTTCCTTCTGCGGCCATTGCCATCATCATCGCCGTATCCATCTGATCTGCAAGCTTCTCCATGCGCGATGTGTCTTCTTTGACAGATTTCTTAAGAACCATCACTGTCCCATCATAATGCTCGCCGTACTCTCCATTCTTGCCGCCTTCTTCATAGGCATCTGCCACATCCTTTTGATCATCCTGATCCACAAAAGCAAGAATCATCGTCAAATCATCCTGGGAAAGCGCCTCCGGTACTTTTTCATCAATACCGCTCTGCTGAATTCCCACATTGACAATATCGGAAGTATACGAAGGCAGAGAAAGATCACAGTATGCCTGAATGACAAGCACACATACAATCACAAGCACCTGCGCCGCATAGGGTTTTAAAAATCCAAATAGTTTTTTCATAATATGCTTTGTTCCTTTCTTAAATATCGTGTCATATTCATAATCTGTTTGATACTCTTACGGTTATGCATCCCCTTTTTCTTCCATCCGGTTCAGCTTTTTGTTTAACCTTGCCTCAGCCATAACAGAACAAGCATTCATACCTTTCAACTCTCTGGCTTCCATTAGATTATTCCTCATATCCAGAAGCAGTCTTCTAAGCAATAGCTTTTCTTCATGAGAAATTCCCTGATAAAGAATCTCTTCCAGCCTCTTGACTTCTTCCCTCAACTGCTCCCTGGCTGCTTCTCCTTTTTTGCTTAACCGGATCCGAAAAATTCGCTGGTCGTGAGGATCCATCTCCTTCTCAATCATACCCTTTCCTTCCAACTTCCGGATAGCCGTCGTCACAGAAGGCGGCGTAATTCCCACCTTCTTTGCAAGCTGCCTCTGCGAAAGCTCCCCCTCCCGGCCCAGCCAGAACAATATACCAGCCTGCCCAGGATTTAGCCCCAGCCTCTCCAGACCCTGTACCACCAGATATTCGCTCAAATGCATCAGCTGGTGCAGAATCATCATACTAGACTCCTCGTATTTATCCTTTCCCATAAACACTATAAAACCTCCATAAAAAAACATATTCGTTAGATAACTAACGGATATGTTATGCATATTATATGAAAATGTCAAGGTATTTTATTATTTCTTAATATTTATAAGGCAATTTTAATAGAGAAAATAATTAGCTACTATATCTAAAAATCGTCTAAAGGGACGGGGGATTTCTGAAAATCCTCCGTCCCTTTAGACGATTTTAAAACAATTCTGAATCCAGGATAATTGTAAACGGCCCATCATTAACCAAGCTGACTTTCATATCTGCTCCAAACTTTCCTCTTTCTACCACATCCACTTGTTCTTTACATTTAGATATAATATATTCGTACATTTCTTCTGCCATTTCTGGGACCCCGGCTTCAATAAAGCTTGGGCGATTCCCTTTTTTGCAGTTTGCGTAGAGAGTGAATTGAGAAATCAAAAGCAGGCTTCCTCCCACCGCATCCAACGACAGGTTTGTTTTTCCCTGTTCGTCTTCAAAAATTCGCAGTCCCAACATTTTCTTAACCATTTTGTCTGCGATTTCTTTGGTATCAGAATTGCTGACCCCAATTAATACCATAAATCCCTTCCCTATTTTTCCCAAGGTTTCTCCTTCAACTTTTACCTCGCTTTCTTTTACTCTTTGAATTACAAATCTCATTTGACTCTTTCTCCTTTCTCTCTTTGTATATTGTCCGGAAGCTGGGCCAGAACGATCGCCAAAAACATCAATACACACCCTGCTGTTTCTCGCATGGACAACTGCTCCCCCAGTATGACCCATCCTGCAAGCACAGAAAAACAAGACTCCAGACTTAGCAGCAAAGATGCGATCGCCGGATTTACATTTTTTTGTCCGATGATCTGCAGCGTGTAGGCAACTCCACATGAAAATACCCCGGCATAAAAAAGGGGAAACCACCCCTCAGCCATTCCCTTAATGGTCGGCGTTTCCAAAAGAAACATAAACGGCAGTGACACCATTCCACAGACGAAAAACTGGATACAAGACATTTTCACACCGTCAACCCTGGGTGAAAAAAAGTCAATCACTAAAATATGTATAGAAAAGATCAAAGCACAGATAAAAATCAGAATATCGCCCTTTCCGACTTGAAAACTTTCTGTCATACATAGAAAATACAGTCCAACAATTGCAAGTGCTACTGCCGCCCACACCTTCCAACCAGTCTTCTTTTTCAAAAATATTCCTAACACTGGTACAATCACGATATAAAATGCAGTAATAAACCCTGCCTTCCCGGCAGTGGTATACTGAATCCCCATCTGCTGCAGACTGCTTGCTGCAAACAACAGCAGTCCGCAGGCGATTCCGCCAGAAATCAATTCCTTTTTGTCGTGTTCTTCGTTGCTTTTTGCAGTATTTTCATTCCATCGTTTCAAAATCAAGATACAAGGTAGAAGCGCCAGCCCGCCGATGAGGCTCCTCACCCCATTAAATGTCAGCGGCCCAAGATAATCCATCCCCATACTCTGTGCCACAAAAGCCGTTCCCCAGATAAATGATGTCAAAATCAGCATCAAAGCATTCTTTGTCCTCATACGATTGGTAATCCTTTCTCCTCAGTCGTCCTTTGGGACGGCCAAAAGGCTCATCCTGCGGACAGCATGAGTATTATAGCATATTTATCTGTCATGGTGTATAATAATTGTGTTTCAAGCCACTTTATATGATAAACAGGTGAAATAATATGAATAAATATAAATATTTCTTTTTTTGCTGTGGTCTGGTATTGTTTGGAAGCGAAATATGGAAGCAATGGTGCCTGACTTTTTATATCGGACATGGTTCCTACAATTGGTGGTATTTCCCTTTCCAGCTCTGCAGCATCCCCATGTACTTATGTCTGATCGTTCCCTGGATTCACTCACAAAAATACCAAAACACGATCTTTACATTTCTCATGGATTATGGTCTTCTGGGAGGAATCTTCGCATTTTTTGACACCAGCGGAATGCACTATCCTTTTTTTCCGCTTACTATCCACTCCTTTGCATGGCATATTCTGCTGATCGTCCTCGGCCTCACAGCTGGACTGGGCAAAATAGCCGATTACTCCAAAAAAGGTTGGATAAGAACCACACTTTTCTATTTGTGCTGCTGTTGTTTGGCCACCTGCTTTAACGTACTTTTTCACTCTCTTGGCACGATCAACATGTTTTATATCAGCCCTTATTATCCCATGTCCCAGAAAGTTTTCCGAACTATCGCACAATTTACCGGCAATACGGCAAGCATCTTGATCTACATCCTTACCACCATCCTTGGCTCCGCTCTCTTTCACTGGCTGTGGTATCAGAAAAATCACCAGATTCCTGTTTCATAGCTTAAAAACTCCCATATAATGCCTGCACACAAAAACGGCCCCAACGCTATTTTACTCCTCCAGCCGATCCTCCTGGCAGTCATCATACACATGCAATAAACACTTGCAGCTGTCATCCCCCAAAATAGGGCATACAAATTTCTTTCCCAGCCTAGGATCAATCCTGATACGGCCATTAGTTTCACATCTCCTCCTCCAAAACTTCCAGGTTTCATAAAACTAACAACCATAAGCAAAATGCTGACACCAAAAACCCCTATGATATAACTTTCCCAATTGCTCGTTCCTGTCACACACCTAAACATCATCCCCATAACCCCAAGAATGGCAAGTATAAAATCTGGAATCCTGCGTGTTTTTTTATCATGCCAAGCAATAGTCAGTAAAATAACAGTTATCATAAATTCCAGAATCAATTTCATGGTTTCCCTTTCCGCAATTCTTGCTTTTCTTCAACTATTTTGCTACCATAAAAGCAGATATTATGTTCTTAAATTCAAAGGAGGTACTTCTATATGCTGCTGGAAAAATTATTGAAAATGCCTGGATTCATTTACGAAATTAACGGAATTCACTATTATCTTGGGAAATGGATCTGTAAACCATGCACAGATACGGCCGCCACAGATTGTGTAATGATGTATCAGATGTGCAGAAAAGGGAAAGAAGAGCCGGATACCAACATTTATTTTCAAAAAATCCGCGCCTACAGTGATTTTGCACTGGAAGTTCCCTATGATCCAACAAAGATTCACGATGATATGGATTCACTCCTGGAATCATTATCTTCCGAGGAGGAATCCTGTTTAAATCTACAGATCCAGAATGTAGAAGACGATATGACAAAATACTGTTCCTAATTCTTTTATTCAAAAAAGCGACCGCAACATATGGAAAACTTTTTCGGACTATGTAAAATCTGGCAAGTCGAATAGCGAAATCTGGTTATCTCTCAGAGAGTGCATTTCTTTATCGATGATCTCTTCATCACCGCGAAGTTTTCCAACCAGAAGCGGTTCCTGTGGATCATGCTGCTGATATTTCTTTTTTGCACTTTCTTCGCTGTGTACGGCATAGCAATATCTGCATCCTCCAATACAGGTGTCATACCCGCCGATATCTATGCTCTCCACACAGCGGCACTCCTTTCTTTGTCCAGAGTCCTTTTTTATATCCAGCTTGTACCCTGCGATCCCATGGATTTTTTCTTTATCAATGCAAGCGCCATGTAGGATTCCATACTGTTTCAGATTCAGTTTTTCTGCACAGCTATATAAAGGCAGGTGATATCTGCCTGCGATTTTACCAAGGCCTTTGGCCAGGTCTTCTATCTCTTCTTGTTCCAGCTCCCGGTATGGGCTGCCCCGGTACGCGTCTACAAAACTGATGATACATCTTGTCGTCGCCGCATGCAGCCACTCACACATCATTTCAAACTTTTCTAGATGATAATCTTTCGAATATTTTTCCGTCAGGATAATCGGATCGAACCTCCAGTCCATGCGCTCCTTTCCCAGTTCTTCGCTCATCAAAAGAAAGGTAGCCATGGCCTCTGCTGTCCCCGGAGCCTTCGGCTCCAACTCCTGTCCATAATCCGTAATTGTCATCTGAAAATAATATCGGTACCCCATCTCATCGATTTCCCGCAGAAAAGGACGCATCGGTTCCGGATTCTTGCTCCAGAACACGATGCAGTCCACCGTATCCGGAGACAGAACAATACGATTTACTTTTTTGCGATTATAAGGATTGGGCACCAGTACTTCTCCCTCTCTTAGACGATTCATAAACCATTCCGGATACCATGCCGGAATATCTGTCCTCCTACTCGCACTGATAATCATGTTTGCCTTTTTTCCTCTACCCGAAATTTTTCTGGATCAGTCTGCAGTATTCTTCAAATGCCATAATCCCGCGAAACCTTCCTTCCAGCGCATCCCTAACGCCTTTATAGTACCATCCGATGGTATCCTTATCCTTCATCCGGAATCGGTTCCACAATTCCTCGCCCGCAGTCGGATAGTCTCTGTCAATATCCCGCATATTTGAAAGCTTATCCGCAAGGCCGATCATCTGCACCTCCCGGGGGGCCGTACGAAGGTGCTCGATCGTGGCAGTTTTCCTCTCCATCCAGGTTCTGGACTTATCTTCACTTTCCTGGGCCACCATTAAGGCCACCCGTTCGGAAAAGGTCTGGGCAAGAACCCTCTGGGAAATCCCCTCACAATCCTCGATCGTATCATGCAGGATCGCCGCACTGATTACTTCCTCGTCCGTCGTCATCGTTGCTACGATATTTCCCACCTCAATGGGATGGACGATATAAGGCCTGCTTGTCCCTTTGCGGAACTGGCCTTCATGAGCCTTTGTCGCAAATTCAATCGCTTTATCGATCATACTGCACCTCTTTCTATTGTAAATCATAACACTTGAACCTTTTCTTCGCAATGAATCCGGAGTATAATCTTAGCATCGGTGTACATAATGACACCACCTCATGATATATATTTAAAAAGAACAGGAGTCTTATTATGTCAAATCAAACCGTACTGATTACCGGAGCTTCCCGAGGCATCGGCAAAAGCACTGCCCTCTTGTTTGCCTCCCATGGTTACCGTATCTTCCTGAACTGCAAAACGTCCCTTAACGACCTGGCAGAAACCAGAGACCTGATCCGTGAGCGCTGGCATGCCGACTGCCACATTGTTCCCGGCGACGTGGGCGATCCTGCATCGGTGAAAGAAGTTTTTGGTGAAATATCCCGGCACTGTCCAGGACCAGACATACTGATCAATAATGCAGGCATCTCCCATATTGGACTTCTGATGGACATGACAGATGAAGAATGGGACCATGTCATCCGCACCAACCTTTCTTCCGTCTTCTACTGTTGCCGCGAAGCTCTGCCTTCTATGGTTTCCCGTCAGTCCGGCCGCATCATCAATGTTTCCTCCATGTGGGGAACGGCTGGCGCCTCCTGTGAAGCTGCCTACTCCGCTTCAAAGGCCGGTGTGGACGGACTGACAAAAGCGCTGGCAAAGGAACTTGCTCCCAGTCACATTCCGGTCAATGCCGTCTCTCTTGGCGTCATCGACACCAGTATGAATGCCCAGTTCACCGAGGAAGAACGCAAAAGCCTGGAATATGACATTCCCATGGGAAGGTTTGGCACTGCCGAAGAAGCGGCTCAGCTCATCTACCAGGTGGCCGTATCTCCCCTTTATCTGACCGGACAGGTCATCCGAATGGACGGAGGATATCTGTAAAAATATGTAGCAGAAAAGGAGGCTATCCTAAGCCTCCTCTTTCATTTCCAACATAACAGGGCAGTGGTCAGATCCCATAATATCCGTCAAAATCTTTGCATCCACCAGCCTGTCTTCCAGACATTTGGACACACAGAAATAGTCAATACGCCATCCTGCATTCTTCTCTCTAGCCCGGAACCGATAAGACCACCAGGAATAGATTCCTTCTGCATCAGGATAAAAGTACCGGAACGTATCAACAAACCCGGCCTCCAGAAGCTGGGTAAACTTTGCTCTCTCTTCATCAGTAAAACCGGCATTCTTCCGGTTCGTCTTTGGATTTTTCAGATCTATCTCCTTATGTGCCACATTCAAATCTCCACAGAATACCACCGGCTTTTTCTCTTCCAGCTTCTTCAGATATGTTAAAAAAGCATCCTCCCACTCCATTCGATAAGGAAGTCTTGCCAGCTCATTCTGAGAATTGGGCGTATAAACAGTAATAAAATAAAAGTCCTCGTATTCCAGTGTGATCACACGCCCTTCTTTGTCATGTTCTTCGATTCCCATCCCATAAGATACACTGACCGGTTCCTTTTTGGTAAAAACAGCAGTTCCGGAATACCCTTTTCTCTGGGCATAGTTCCAGTACTGATAATACCCGGGCGTCTCCAATGCCAACTGACCTTCCTGCATTTTAGATTCCTGAATACAGAAAATATCTGCATCTAACTTTTTAAACACATCCAAAAATCCCTTCTGAACACAAGCCCGGATTCCATTCACATTCCATGAGACAAACTTCATTTATCCTCCTCCGTCAATCTGCATTTATATCGTATGCTATCTATTTTTCTAGTAATAAACCTTGCGCAGGAACAATCCCCTGGCCGGTGCGAGGAAACCTGCAAGACTTCTGTCCTCTGCTGCAATCACCACTGGCAACATGGAGCCGTCACGCTTTCCAGCTCCTACCTCTAGTAGTGTTCCTGTCATAATCCGTACCATATGATACAAAAAACCTGTCCCATAATAGGTGATCCTTACCTTTTCTCCATTCCGGACGATCTTAATATTGGTTACCCGACGGACAGGATCCTTACAGTCCTTATCATCTGTAAAACTGGTAAAATTCTTCGGTCCGATCAGATACTCCGCCGCATTTCTCATTGCTTCAATGTCCAGTTTCTGAGGATAATGATAACAATGTCTTCTTGAAAAAACATCTGGCTTTTCCCGGCAGTCAATATAGTATTCATATTTTTTCCCTTTGGCGCTCTTTCTGGCATGAAAACCATTCTTCACCAACTCCGCTTTTACAATGCGGATATCTTCCGGGAGATACCGATTTAACGAATCCTTCAGTTCCTTGGTATCATAGAGCTTAGACAGTTTCACACTGGCCACCTGACCTCTGGCATGAACACCAGCATCGGTCCTGCCGGCACCATCCACATGCACCCGGTATCCCACCAGCTTCCCAATGCTCCACTCCAACACAAACTGGATGGTATTGTCAGTCGTTGCCTGACGCTGCCACCCCTGATATCTGCTGCCATCATATGAAATGGTTAATTTGTATGTTCTCATCTTCTATATCTCACCCGATCTTCGATTGTTTATTTCAAAATCTTTTTCAACTCATCCATAAAGGTATTTACATCTTTAAACTCTCTATATACCGATGCAAATCTTACATAGGCAACCTCATCAAGCCCTTTTAATTCTTCCATTACGATTTCACCGATCTGGCTGCTTGGAATTTCTTTTGCCTCCATACTGAAGATCTTTGTTTCAATCCGGTCTACCGCCGCCTGAATCTTTTCTGCCGGCACCGGACGTTTATAACATGCCCGCAGCACGCCATTCTCAATCTTATCGCGATGATACTGCTCCCTTGTACTGTCTTTTTTGATCACAATCAGCGGAATTGTCTCTACTTTCTCATACGTTGTAAACCGTTTGCCGCACACATCACAGGAACGGCGTCTACGGATCGAACTGCCGTCATCAGCAGGTCTGGAATCTATCACTCTGGTATCCGGATGGTTACAATATGGGCACTTCATTCTAGCGTTCGTTCCTTTCTCTTTTTCTAAAAGAAAACATCCTTTTCAATTGCATCTGTACAGTTACTAGTATATCTGTCCGCCATAGAGAAGTCAAATTACTTTTTCTACGGATTTCCTACTTTTTTCATGAATTTCTACCAATATAATGTCCGGTCCGATTTTTTTGACACAGGCATAGGGAATGACATATTCCTCACCATCGCAAAAAAAGCCGCAAAGCTTTCCGCTTTTGGGTATGATAAGGGCCTCAATTCTTCCGCTGCATTCCTCTATGATCAGGTCCGCCACAAATCCAAGTCTCTTGCAGTTGCAGGTATTGATTACCTCTTTTTCTTTCAGCTCACACAGCCGCATTCTGACACCGCCCTTCACAATTATCAGGCAACTACGGCAATAAAAGGCCGCATATACTGATGCTTTAGTATATGCGGCCGTATCTTTGTCGGTTAAGCAGACATAACCTTTTCACTCTCAAAAGCTTTTACAATCATACCGGTCAGGACGCCTCCGATCAGTAACGTCTCCGCCAAGGTTATCACATACTGTATCACCGTTGTCTCCTGTGTCAGGATCCCCTGCAGGGCCAGCGCACCGTTATAAAGCGGCACCAGATAGCTGGAAGTCTGTACATCACCATACTGAAACATCGTCATCAGCCCAATCACCAGAATCAGCATATAAGCGGGCATGACATAAGTACTTGCTTCCTTCACAGATTTTGCAAAGACCGAAAATAGCGCAATGATGCTGGAATACAAAAAAGAAATTGCCACCAGAAGAAACGCCAGCATAAGAATCTGCCGCGGACTCAAGTGAATGCTCAGATCCCCTGCTCCGCCGAAACTATCCATCATCAGCGGTGCACAGACCACCATGGCCGCAACATAGATCAAGGAAGAGACTCCTGAGACCACCATCAAAGAAAACACCTTTCCAAGAACAATCGAGCTTCTCTTTACCGGTGATACCAAAAGACTGGCCATAGTTCCCCTCTCTTTTTCTCCTGCAATCATGTCCGTCCCAATTCCCATTGCTCCGGCAAATAACAGAATCGTAATAAAGTACGGAAGCATCATCCCGATGGCTTTCCCATTGGCCTTATCTTCATCCTGAATATACATTTCATCATTGTCTGCATTCACCTGGAACACAACCAAACTTTCCATATTTCCGACCCTCTGGGACAAAAGAGCCTGCCGATAAGTCTCAAGCACCTTTGCCAGATTATCAGCAGCCTGTGAAGAATACTGTTCTGACGGATTCTGATAAGTCTTAACCTGTGGGACTGCGTCTCCTTCCTGATAATCGGCTATCATCTGCTCAAAATCTGTCGGAAATTCTACGATCAGATCTGCTTCTCCATCTAAGATCTTATCCTTTGCATTCTCCAGTTCATCTGTATTCTCAACAGGTATTCGCTTGCACTTTATGCCAGATTCATCCAGAATCTGCCCAAACGACTCCGGTTCATTCATGATATACAACTGGGACACATGAGATTCAATATCGTCTTCCATCCCTGATGACAGTACATTAATGATCGACAATACCACAATCATAATGATCACTGGAAGCAAAAATACCGAAAAAATCATCTTTTTATCTCTGAAAATTCTCGCCATTTCTTTTCCAAATATCTGTCCGATCCCGCTCATATTATACCTCCCCCTTTCTCTCCCTATAAAATTCGAAAAATGCATCCTCCAGATCTGATGCGTTCGTCTGAGTCAGTAGCTCATGCAACGTACCTTCTGCCACTTTTATGCCGTCGATGATGATTCCGATCCGGTCACATAACTTCTCTGCCTCTGACATAATATGAGTAGACACGATCACAAGCTTTCCTTCGTTTTTCAGCTTTTTCAGATAATCTGTCACACATCTGGCCGTAATGATATCCAGCCCATTGGTGGGCTCGTCAAAGATAACGATGTCTGGATCGTGAACCAGGCTGACGGCGATAGCCGCCTTCTGCTTCATTCCAGTGGATAGCTCTTTGATCTTTTTGCCGGCAAATTCCTGAATTCCAAAATATGTAAATAGCTCCTTCTTTCTTTTTTCAATCATCTGCTCTGGCACTTGGTGAAGCCTCCCAAAAAAGCGAAACATATAGTCTACATCAAACTGTTCATCCAGCTTGATATCACTTGTCAGAAAACCGATGCAGTTTCTCACCGCCTCCGGTTCTTTTTGTACCTCATGTCCATTGACATAAATCTCGCCACTGGTGGGCCGTATCAAAGTGGAAATGCAGCGCAAGGTTGTGGTCTTGCCAGCTCCGTTTGGACCCAGCAGCCCATAGATTTCTCCTTCTTTCGCCGTCAAATTCAGATGATCCACCGCCGTCTTTTTTGGATTCTTTGTCTTTTCCTCGGCCATCTGCTTTTTACTTAGCTTGTAGACCTTTGTCAGTTCTCTGATCTCAATCATAATTTTCTCCTCTTACCACGAAACCATATTTGTACTATTATGTTGGTACAATCATATTCCTATTCCTCCCTATTTGTCAAGAAAAAAAGGATGGAAAATTTTTTCCATCCTTCTCTATCTGTCAATCTTCCAGACTGATCACAGATACCGGGCAGGCATCTCTTGCCTCCTCGGCCGCATATTCGTACTCCGGAGCCACCTGTGCATATGCCTCCGCCTCTCCGTCATCATTAAAGCGGAATACCTCTGGACACGCAGCCACACAGGCGCCGCAGGCGACACAACCATCCTCAACCCGAGCTCTCATATCGATTACTCCTCCTTTTTTCAGATAGTATGCCCTGCTCGCTCCACTCTTAAACATTTACTTTCTGATCCACGTTCCAGTCTTTCCCTTTAATGCATCATTTAATCTGTCAAAAGATGTGATCAGAGCGCTTCTTCCCTCTCCTTTTTCGATAAATTCTGTAGATGCACGGAACTTCGGCAACATGTTATAAACTCCGAAATGACCTTCCTCCATATACTGCTTTGCCTGTTCCAGAGTAATTTCACCAAGCTCTTCCTCTTCTGGCCTTCCCATATTTATTTTTACTTTTTCAACACTGGTCAGAATAATCAACTCATCTGCCTCTACCTCTTCCGCCAGCTTTCCGGCAGTCAGATCCTTCTCAATAACAGCGCTGGCACCTTTCAGCCGGTTATCCTGCTGCAGCACCGGAATTCCTCCGCCTCCGCAGGCAATCACTACCTGGTCAGCATCCAACAAGGCGCGGATAGCATCGATTTCCACAATCTTTCCTGGATTCGGCGCCGAAACGATTCGCCGAAATCCTTTTCCCGGCTCCTCCACCACATAATTTCCCTTTTTGCGCTCCTGAGTAGCCTCTTCCGCATTCATATAACGACCCAACACCTTGGTCGGTGTATAGAAAGCCTCATCGTATGGATCTACCACCACCTGGGTCAAAATGGTGCTCACTGTCCGGTAGATTCCCTGATCCAATAATGCCTCCCGGATCCCATTTTGAAGATCATATCCGATATATCCCTGACTCATGGCTGAACACACAGACATAGGCGCCGCCGTATAGTCCTGATGTGCCTTTCCAAATTCATTCATCGCAGTATGGATCATCCCCACCTGTGGCGCATTGCTGTGGGTGATAGCCGCCTGATAACCGGCCGCAATCATATCCGCAATTACCTTTGCTGTCTTCTTTACCGCATCCTTCTGTTCTGGAAGCGTTGTCCCAAGCGCACGATGTCCCAGCGCTACTACTACTCTTTTTTTCATAAGCAATACCTCTGTCTTTTTCTAGTTTTCCGAATATTGATATTAAAAATTATAGGCTGAATCCTTCAAAAATGCAACTATTATCCCTTTTCCTTCATATTTTCTTGATATTTTCCTTCTCTGTATTGCACGAAAGACTCTTGCATTCAAAAGAGCTGTCGGGGTATACTAATTCTATCAATGAAAAAAGAGGAGAAAAAGAATGATCAAGACAGGTGTCGTACATGGACGTTTTCAACCGCTCCATCTAAAACATATGGAATATATCCTTGCGGCAAAGATGCGCTGCCAAAAATTATACATCGGGATTACCAATCCGGACAGTCTTCATACCAGAGACTCGATACACGATATTCGCCGTTCAGAGCGGTCTTCCAACCCTCTGACCTATTTTGAACGATATGAGATGATCCGGGGCGCTATGGAAGAGTTCCGCGTACCGGAGTCCGAATATGATATCCTGCCCTTCCCCATCAGCTGTCCAGAGTACCTCCTGCAGTACGTCCCCAAAGATGCCACCTACTTTATGGGGCTATGTGACGAATGGGATGAAGAAAAATATCAGATCCTAAGAGATCTGGGACTGACAGTTGAAGTACTATGGAGAAAAAGTCTTTCAGAAAAAGGTGTGACCGCCACATGGATTCGCAGCTGTATTGCCACAGACCATGAATGGACACACCTGGTTCCCAAAAGTGTCTCCCGCTATCTGACCGAATCTGGTCTTGACCTGCGCATCAAACGGCTGGAGCAGATGCGCATGGCCGAAAAAGATACCACGCTATTATAAAGATTAGTCCAGGCCAAGCACATCCTGGATCGTATAGTACCCGGCAGGCTTGTCCGCAAGATAAGCCGCACAGTCGCAGGCGCCCCTGGCAAAACATTCCCAGTTATAAGAGTGATGGGTAATTTCCAACCGTTCTCCCATCCCTCCAAAAAACACGGTGTGACTGCTTGGGATATTTCCTGCGCGCAGGGAATGATATCCGATGGTGCCCGGCACTCTCGGAGATACCCCTTCCCGTCCGTACACGGCAATGTCCTCCAGATTTTTTCCCATCACATGCGCCATCACTTCTCCCATTTCTTTTGAAGTACCGCTTGGTGCATCCTTCTTCCATTGGTCATGCATCTCCAGGATCTCAATATCCACGTCATCCTTTAAGATAGAAACTACCATTTCCAACAATTTATTCATGACATTGACCATCTTGGATGTGTTTGCCGCATAGAGCATGGGGATTTTTTCAGACGCATCCCGAAACCTCTGCATTTCCTCCTCTGAAAACCCGGTCGTTCCACACACCAACGCCTTTCCATGAGCAACAGCCAGATCCAGCACCTCCATGGCAGACTCCTTCGTAGAAAAATCTATGATCACATCGCAGTCGTCAATCACCTCTTCCAGGTCATCCGTCACCGGAACTCCCAGCAGCTTTCCTGTCATGGCAACTGTCCCCAGATCCATGCCAATATAATCTCTCCCCTTAGGAGCAATGCCTGCTGTCAGCTCCATATCCTCTCTTGCAGCAGCCATTTGTGTGATCAGCTTTCCCATTTTCCCTCTGGGTCCTATTACAATTACCTTCATAATCCGAACTCCTTTCGCATATAACTTTGATAGGCTTATTGTACCACAGAATAGATTCTTTCAAAATGGGAAAAATAATACTTGCATTCTTCGACGTAATTCGATAGAATAGACCTATCGGGGTATGGCTCAGTTTGGTTAGAGCGCACGGCTGGGGGCCGTGAGGTCGCAGGTTCGAATCCTGTTACCCCGATTTTTTTCTACACTTTTACACAATCTAAAAGGGATCCGCACCAAACATGCGGATCCCTTTTCGCTTTATATGGAGTATACGGGACTTGAACCCGTGGCCTCCACACTGCCAGTGTGGCGCGCTCCCAACTGCGCTAATACCCCGTCTCTGTCAGTATAGCACAGTGGTAAAAAAAAGCAAAGTATTATTTTAATAAATCCAAGAGCTCCTCTTTGGGCTTATAACCCATATCCCGTTTTACCATCTCTCCATTTTTGAACACCAGAAAAGTAGGGATTGACATCACTTTATACTCTCTGGCCAGTTCCGGCTGCTGATCCACATCCACTTTGCAAATCTTTACATCCGTTACTTCATCTGCAATCTCTTCCACAATCGGTCCTACCATCTGACAAGGACCGCACCAGCTTGCCCAGAAGTCTACTAAAACCGGCATGTCCGACTCCAGCACCTCTTTTTGAAAATTTTCTTTTGTTAAATGTAATACTGCCATTTTTCTTTCCTCCTATATTTTCTTTTTTAAGAACCGTCGTTTATACTTCAGTTCTGCGTAATCTGTAATTTTCTTTAGATAGACTACGTCAGCCGCTCCTCCGGCCACGCCCACTACCGGGATTCCCTGTAAAAACTTCAGATACAGCAGCGCTTCCGCCAGCGCCTTCGCTGTTTCCTTGCTCTGTTCTTTTCTTCCTTTTACAGTCTCTCCACCTGCGGATCCGTCTATCCATGTATTCAACAGACGGTTATTTCGTTCTAGTAACTCACCTCTTTGGAGCGCCGTTTCGATCATCTTCAGGATAAAACACTGCTCCGTTTCACTTTCATACTCAAAGCCATAGCTCAAAGCAATCTCATACACACTTTTTAAAATGACCGCCGTAAATAACGGAATATCTGGAAGTCCAATCCCAAGCAATCCAAACCCGACACCCTCCACACTGGAAATGGCCAAATTCTTTGCCCTGGACGACTGCGACTGCCGGGCGAAAGCTTTCACCGTCTTGCGGTTTTCTTTTAGTCCGGCCGCATATTCGCGCACCTGATAATCCATTTTCCGCTGCTCTTTATCGTAGGTTTTTTCAATGATCCCGGTTTCCTTTTCAAACACCAGATCAAAAGCTTTGACAAAGGCTGCATACAAAGTATCCTCTAGTTTTTCCGGGATTTTTTCCTCTAACTTCTGCCGAAGAGCCGTGGGCTTTTTCTCTTCGCGCTGACGCTCCAGATATCGAAGCTCTCTTTTTTCCAGCACCGTCCATTCTTTTTCCCATCGATTCTGATGAAACATTCCTGCCTCCTACTGTGGTCCCATCTGCTTTGTTCCAGCGTTTTCCTT
>JAHYZZ010000002.1:95735-126184 GCA_019424135.1 Lachnospiraceae bacterium | reverse complement strand
CGGGCCGAAAGGCGGTACTGTCCCGGTCGATATAGAAGACTTCGGTTCCTCGGTCTTTCAAAAGCTGCCATATATCATAGGCCTCATCTTCTGTCATGGTCAGAATTGCAGCCGTCTCGAAACTTTCCTCTCCTCCCTGGATACGTACCCTCTCCAAAATTCGGTCCAGAAGAAGATCTATCCCGCGAATGGATTCCTCTTCGACTTCCCTGCCATGTCGTTTTAAAAATTGTGTCGGCTTTTCGGAGTTTTTTCGGAGTGAGGCAGCATATCGACTGATCTCCATGGTATTCCGATAGCTCTTGTTCAGGTAAATCTTTCGTATCTTTTTTCCGAAAATCTGAGGAAGAAACAAAAAGACGTCCTGGGGCGTATCATCGATGGTCTGGAAACAGTCTCCTAAAATCGTCATACTGCAGGAAAAAAGCTCCGCCAGGATCAGATACTGCAAATAAGAATAATCCTGCATCTCGTCAATAACCAGATGCTTGATTCTTTTATGTGAGCCTTTTCCAAGAAGACGATACTTTAAATACAGCATGGGAGCAGCATCCTCATATTCCACGATCCTTCTTTCATAGGGAACATCCGGGAGCGCAGGAAAACCGCAAAACTCCATAAGCTTCTGATAGATCTGATAAATGTCCGTTGTTACATAAAAAGCTGAAAACTTCTGACAGACAGCTTCTGATTCTTCCTCAGAAAGCTCCCGTCCCCTCAGGGTCTCATACTCATCGGTCAGATATTCCCTAATGGCATCCATTCTTGCAAGGAGAGGGACATTCTGGAATTTAAAATAAAACAGGTGGATCAATTCACTCTCTGTCTTCTTCATCCCTTTATATTCAAAATCTTTGAAGCTCATAAGGCTGTCCTCTAGAACTGCTAAAAATCCTTCAATCTGTCCGGCCATTTCTTTAGACTGTTTTCTATGGAATCTTTCCTTGGCCTCTTGATCCGGGAACTTCATCAGGCGTTCCAGATGATGATACCGGTCTTCACAGTCTGGCGCTGTATCCTTTAATTCCCGGTAGGTAAACAGATCAAAACTCATCTCCTGCACAGCTTCTTCTCCAAGTTCTGGAAGGATATGGGAAATATAATCTGCAAACACGCTGTTGGGTGAAAGGATCAAAATATCAGAAGATCTCAAATGATCCCGGTCATGGTACAAAAGATAGGCAATCCGATGCAGAGCGACCGATGTTTTTCCGCTTCCGGCCACTCCCTGGATCGCAAGGATCTTATCCCTAGTATTACGGATGATCGCGTTTTGCTCCTTCTGGATGGTTCGGACAATATTCTTAAGCTTAATATCTCCATTCGTTCCCAGTTCTTCTTTCAAGATCTCGTCATCAATCTTTGTGTCGCTTTCAAAAGCATAGATCAGCCGTCCATCCCGAATCTTATACTGCCATTTGGAAGTAATCTCGCCATCCATCGTTCCTGCCGGAGCCTGATAAAAGGCTGGTCCCTTATCATAATCGTAAAACAACTCGCTGACCGGAGCCCGCCAGTCATAGATTAAGGGGCGCATGCCTGCACTTTCTGCAAAGTTAGCAATTCCGATATAAAAAGTTTCCGGTTCTTCTTCTCCATCATAGCAAAAGTCTACACGGCCAAAGAAGGGAGACCGCAGCATCTTACGGATCCGCCGCCTTAAAATAAGTAACTCCTGGTTGGCGTTAACCTGACCAAGCAGTGCCTGCTGATTATCATAGTCCTCATAGCCATACTGATCCATCTCTGCATAGTTTTCCCAGTAATAATCGTGCATTCGTTCAATGTCCTTCTGGCCTTCCTCCAGGGAAGCCTCAATGGACATCTGTTTTTTATTTAGTTTTTCTTCGATATCCCGTAAAAAATCCGTAACCTGTGTGTATTGTTCTTCGCTGCCCATGTGTTCAGATTCTCCTTACGTCATCTATGATAAATATAATCATTCCAGTACTCCATATTCTATCACAGATCTGCCGGCTTGTCAGGACTCAACTCTTTAATATCAAAAAAGTGGCACTGGTTTTTATCCTTCCAGTGCCACTTTTTGATATCATGAACTTCATACCCCTTACAAGGATTCAAGATATATTTCCTTTACCTCTTCTTCTGAAAATACCTTCGGATGATTTTTTATACTGGCAGCAGAAACTTTAAATGCATTCTGTGTCATCCAGTTCACATCTTCCCTGGATACACCTTCTTTTGAAAGTGTAGTTCGAAGGTTTAAACGATCTAAAAACTGTTCCAGCATCTTAACACAGTCGTTCTCATCTTTTCCTCCCAACAGTCTGGATATCTGTGCATATTTGTCCGGAGCTGATGCAATGGACCTGCGACTGATTACAGGAGTAAGGGCTGCCAGCCCTCTTCCGTGGGTGATATTGCGCAGGCCACTGGCTGGATGTTCCAGTCCGTGAGGTGCCGCAACTCCGGCATGATGGATCACCATTCCTCCATAAGTGCTGGCCAATGTAACGGAGCTCCATGCTTCCTGATCCATGTCACTCCATGTCTCGATTCTTTCTGACTTTTCTCGGTATATTTTAGGAAGATTTTTACCCAAAAGCCAAATACCCTTCAAAGCGAGAAGTTCTGTGATCGGATCACAGTTTTTACTCAAATAACCTTCCATACAGTGACACAATGCATCAAACCCGACAGATGCAAGAACACTTGAAGGCATCGTTGTCATCAATTTGGGGTCAATAATGGAAGCTTTTGCAATGACAAGAGAATCACGCAGGGATTTCTTATCTTTCGTCTCATCATCAGTCAGTACCGCAAAACAGTTTCCTTCACTCCCGGTTCCACAGGTCGTGGGTACAAGAATCAGAGGCAGCGCCTTATCTCCTTTTTTAACACCATAAATATAATCAAAAATATTTCCTTCATTGCAGGCAGCAAAGGCAATTGCTTTACTACAATCCATAATGCTGCCACCGCCCAATCCGACAATCACTTGACATCCTTGCTCTCTTGCGATTCCGGCTCCTCGCATCACTGTAGATGCAAGAGGATTTGGCTCGGCCTCATCAAAAACGACCACTTTCATCCCCTCTTCCTCCAGCAAATGTTTGGTTCTGTCAAGAAGCCCTGTACGTTTTGTACTTCCTCTTCCTGTGACGATCATCGCTCTTGTTCCATATCTTGCAGCTTCTCTGCCTATTTCTTCTGCCTTCCCGGCTCCAAAAATCAAATTCACCGGCAGATAATAATGAAAATCATTCATGCTATTGTACCCTCCTGTCATCAAAATAAAGAAACAGGCAGGGGAACCTTGGATTTCTCCGACTCCCTTGCCTGTTTCTTAACAGCCTTTATTATAGACGCCTGTATATGGCTTGTCAACTTTTTTTCATTTCAAAATACAGAGAATAAAGACACACTTTTACCATATTTTCTTGCTAGAATAAAAAGAGTATTTATAGATGAAGAGAGGGAAAACTGATGAAAAAAGAAAATCGGAAACTGGCTCAACAACGCCGGGCAAGGGAACGAAAGAAAAAAGCTGTAAAGAAAAAAATCAAAAAAATACTTTTAATCGTCATTCCGGTTCTGGTTGCCATGATTTGTGCAGCAGCCCTTATCATCTACTGGCAGTCTTCTGCCGAAAAAAAGAATGAAAGCAAAGTTTCCAGTAAGCAAACGGAGGAAACTGCTTCCCCTGATAACAGCACAGAGCCTGACTACTCAACGGATGCCTCTCTTACGGTAAAAGATGGAGATACCGTAAATATTGATTATGTAGGAACTGTTGATGGAACAGAATTCAACGGAGGAAACACCAACGGTATAGGTACTGATCTTGTCATCGGATCTGGATCCTACATTGATGGATTTGAGGATCAACTGATCGGTGCCCACCCTGGTGATACCGTAGATGTTACCGTTACCTTTCCAGACGATTACGGCGTAGATGAGCTAAACGGAAAAGAGGCTGTATTTACAGTTACCGTTAACGGAATTTACAAATCCTAATTTTCTATAGCTTCTTGATCATAAGTGGCAGGTGTTCTTATTTCTATTAAATTACCGTCCGGGTCATAGAACCGGACCATTTTCTGTCCCCAGCTATGAGTCATCAGCCCATTCACATACTGAACAGATGGATAACAGGACTCCAGCTTTTGAACAAATGCTTCTATCTCACTCTCTTCGAAATATAGTTCAGTAGAATGGCTCTTAGAGATGACCTTTTTGTCAATCTCTTTCTTCCAGATTTCTTCATCTTGAAGAACAAGCCCTTCGGTTAAAATCACATTTACATCATTATCAAGTATGACATCCAGTCCAAATAGATCATGATAAAATTGCTTTGATTTTTCAATATCTTTTACAACAATCAATACATTTTTTAATTTCATGAATCTTCGCCTCCCCTGTTATATTTTCCTTTATTTATGATATGGTTCTCCATTTATGATCCTGTAACTCCGATATATCTGTTCCAGCAGGATCACTCTCATAAGCTGATGAGGAAATGTCATTTTTGAAAAACTAAGGGCATAATCTGAACGTTTGAGCACATCTATACCAAGGCCGATCGATCCTCCGATTACAAAAGCGACACTACTTTTCCCCTGGATTCCCAAAGACGCTATCTTGTCTGCAAGCTCTTCGGAGGACAACATTTTTCCTTCAATTTCCAAGGTAATTACATACATATCATCTTTAATATATTTCAGGATACGGTCTGCTTCTTTATTCCGTATCTGCTCCTCCAACGTCTCGCTGGCCTGATCCGGGGTCTTTTCATCTGCCACTTCTATAATCTCCAGTTTGCAGTAACGATTCAGACGTTTGCTATATTCAGCGATTGCTTCTTTCAGATATTTTTCTTTTATCTTCCCTACTGTGATCAATGTAATTTTCACATTTCACGCTCCTTTTGACTAACCGATGTAATGATCCATCAGCAACATGGTCATAAATCCAAAAATCAGTGCATAAGTGGCCTGCCTTTCATATCCATGGCTGTGGGTCTCTGGAATCATCTCATCTCCAACCACATAGATCATGGTTCCGCCTGCAAATGCCAGTGCGAAAGGCAAAATCATCGTGGCAATACTGACAGCTCCAAAACCAATCATGGTCCCAAATATTTCAATAACACCAGTAAAGCTGGCAATAAGGAAGACACGAAACTTTGGCACCCCTGCAATAATCAATGGGGATACGAGTACCATACCTTCCGGGATATTCTGCAAAGCAATTCCTACTGCTACAGTGATCGCATTGCTGACGTTTTCATTTCCAAAACCCACTCCAGCTGCAATCCCTTCCGGAAGATTATGGATGGCAATTGCCAGTACAAATAGCATCACTTTATCCAACTGACTCTGCCTTTCTGAATGGATTTCATGATCCGTTCCTGTTATATGGTGTAGATGTGGCGTCAGGCAATCTACCAAAGTCAAAAATATGGCACCGGAAAGAATTCCTGCCAGCGTTATCCAGATATTCCCTTCCTCAACTGATGGCATAATCAAGCCGATCACGGCCGCCGCAAACATGATACCAGCGGCAAATCCCAAAACCACATCATTAAATTCATGGGGAATCTTTTGGAATAAAAATCCCATTAATACTCCTATGATCGTTGCTCCGCCTACACCGAGCGCTGTTACAAATGCAAGCTGCATAAAATATGTCTCCTTTACCAGTTACTGTTTCCGAACTTCCTGTAAGACAGGAGAAATTCTCTTTTTGATCTGCATCCCAAATACCGATGCAAGGACGGCCTTCACTACAGCCGTAGGAAGGAACGGAACTACACAGGCTGTAATGGCAGCTGCCGCAGAATTATCCGTGACAACCATGTAAAAAAAGACCCCAACAACATAATTAGATATGGTTCCCAATATCAAAAATAGAATAAACAAATATTTATTTTTTAATTCTACCCCTAGTCCGATCAGATATGCCATGATTGGAAACGATACCAGGAATCCTCCTGTTGGTCCGACAAAACTTGGAATCCCTCCTGTAAAATTCGAAAATACAGGAACGCCAATGGCTCCAATCAAAAGATAAATCAGAATCGAAAGGGCTCCCCTTTTCGATCCCAGAATAATGGCCGCCAGGGTTACTGCAAAAGTCTGCATAGTCATAGGGACCCCCATGGGCATAGGGATCGAAATCTGGGCCATGACAGCAGTCACCGCCGCCATGATCGCAATAAAACAAACGTCAGAAATCGTTGTTTTTGATTGATTCATCATGATGTCTTTTTCTCCTTATATTATTGAAGACAAACGAGGACGTAGACTTTTTGCATTTTACCCTGTCCCTTTTTGCAAAAGTCTACGTCCCCTGTTAATTATTTAGCAGACAAAAGTTCGTGAATTCCTTTTGCTCCAGCTTTTCCTGCACCCATGGCCAGGATTACCGTAGCCGCACCTGTCACGGCGTCTCCACCGGCAAATACACAAGCCTTGGAGGTCTGTCCGTTCTCCTCTTCTGCTACAATACATTTTCTCCGGTTCGTCTCCAGTCCTTTGGTTGTAGAAGCAATCAATGGGTTGGGAGAGGTTCCAAGAGACATGATTACAGTATCAACTTCGATCTCATATTCAGATCCTGGAATTTCTACCGGTCGTCTTCTACCAGATGCATCCGGCTCGCCAAGTTCCATCTTGATAACCTTCATTCCTTTCACCCATCCATTTTCATCTACCAAAATCTCCTTCGGGTTTCGAAGAAGATCAAAGATAACACCTTCTTCTTTTGCATGATGTACCTCTTCTACTCTGGCCGGAAGCTCTGCTTCGCTTCTTCGGTATACAATATGTACTTCCGCGCCCAGACGAAGGGCTGTTCTGGCAGCATCCATAGCCACGTTGCCTCCGCCGACAACCGCTACTTTCTTCCCTGCAGCAATCGGTGTGTCATAGGAATCATCAAATGCTTTCATCAAGTTGCTTCTGGTCAGATATTCATTTGCGGAAAAGACACCATTTGCTGTCTCTCCCGGAATCCCCATGAACATTGGAAGTCCTGCTCCGGAGCCAATAAATACTGCTTCAAAATTCTCTTCTTCCATCAACTGGTCAATTGTGGTGGATTTTCCGATTACTACGTTTGTTTCGAATTTTACCCCCAGCTCTTTTACTTTTTCAATTTCCTTCTTTACCACTTTCTCCTTTGGAAGACGGAACTCAGGAATACCGTATACAAGTACACCGCCCAGCTCATGAAGAGCCTCAAATACTGTCACTTCATAGCCAAGTTTTGCCAGATCCCCGGCACAGGTAAGTCCAGATGGGCCAGAACCAATGACAGCAACTTTATGCCCATTGGTCTTTTCTGCCTTCTGAGGCTTGATATCATGCTCCAGTGCATAATCTGCAACAAATCTCTCCAGCTTTCCAATAGATACCGGTTCCCCCTTGATTCCACGGATACACTTGCACTCACACTGAGACTCCTGAGGACATACACGTCCACAAATAGCCGGAAGTGCAGAAGACTCTCCGATTACCTGGTAGGCGGCCTCAATATCTCCTTCTTTGATCTTTGCAATAAATCCCGGAATATTGATGGACACCGGACATCCCTGAATACATTTTGCATTCTTACAGTTCAGACAGCGGGATGCCTCCTCCATAGCTTCATCCTGATTATATCCGTAGCAGACCTCTTCAAAGTTTGTTGCCCTTACCTTTGCTTCCTGCTCTCTGACAGGAACTCTTTTTAACATATCAGCCATTAGTTGTCACCTCCACAATGGCCACATCCGCCGTGATGGGTGTCGCCTTCCTGTAATTTCAGCATTGCACGCCCCTCCTGGGTCTTATACATCTGCTGTCTCTTCATCGCCTCGTCAAAATTGACCAGATGACCGTCAAACTCCGGTCCGTCTACACAGGCAAATTTAATCTCATCACCCACATGAAGTCTGCAGGCGCCGCACATACCGGTTCCATCAACCATGATCGGATTCATGCTGACAATCGTCGGAATCTCCAGCTTCTTTGTCAGAAGGCATACAAACTTCATCATGATCATCGGTCCAATCGCAACACAGACATCATACCGATTTCCCTGAGCCGCCAGTTCCTCAATCATAGAGGTAACCATTCCTGCATGTCCATATGTACCATCGTCCGTACATGGATAATAATTTCCGGCAACAGCCTTCATCTCCTCTTCCAAAAGCAGCATATCCTTCGTCTTAGATCCAATGATCACGTCCGTATCAATTCCATGCTCCTTCATCCATTTTACCTGGGGATAAACCGGGGCTGCGCCGACACCGCCACCGACAAATAAGATTTTTTTCTTCTTAAGGGTCTCCAGATCCTCCCCTACAAGCTCTGACGGACATCCCAAGGGTCCAGTAAAGTCGCGGAAAGAATCTCCTGCCTTTAATTCGGCCATCTTATGTGTAGATGCTCCGACTGTCTGAAATACAATCGTAATCGTTCCGGCCTCTCTGTCATAATCGCAAATCGTGAGCGGAATACGCTCTCCTTTTTCATCCATTTTGACAATAACAAACTGACCAGGCATACAATGCTTCGCCACACGAGGGGCTTCAACATCCATAAGATAGATCATATCAGCCAGCTTTTCGGCTTTTAATATCTTGTACATCTCATTTCCTCCTATATCTATCTAATTTATGCTTCTTCCATAATAATGTATCTGACACAAAATATCAAGTGACTCCATTCAAATTCCAAAATAAACCGACGAATCTCACAATAAAATACAAATATCAGAAAAAAGGCGGATACTCTTTATATCCGCCTTTTTTCTGATAAATTTCTTTTTTAAAAGTCCACTTCTTTTCCATAATAAATGCAGTTAAACAACTTCTCCATTGTTTCAGGATCAATCGTTCTCGGGTTGGATCCTGTACATGCATCACCCACAGCATTTTTAGAAATTTCTGCAATTTTTTCTTTGAACTCGTCTTCTTTTATTCCAAATTCCTGTAAAGTAGCCGGAATTCCAAGAATTACATTGAACTCTTTGATTTTTGCGCGCAGACTATTGATCAAGGCCTGCTCGGAAACTCCCTCAAGACCTACTCTGCGTGCAATCTCTGCATAACGCTTTGCAGCCACTGGATCTTTTGCATTATACTGGATTACATAAGGCAGATACATTGCGTTTGCAAGGCCATGCGTAATATGCCCTGTAGAGAATACAGCGCCAGTCTTGTGAGCCATAGAATGAACAATACCAAGCAGGGCATTGGAAAACGCCATACCGGCCAGGCACTGCGCATCATGCATATGTGCTCTTGCATTCATGTTTCCCTTATAGGAAGCAGGCAGGTAATCAAATACCATCTCGATAGCCTGAATTGCCAGCGGATCTGTATAAGCACAATTTAATGTAGAGACATATGCTTCAATCGCATGGGTCAATGCATCCATTCCTGTATATGCAACCTGACGGGCTGGAAGTCCTTCCACCAGTTCAGAATCTACGATTGCGACATCTGGGGTAATATTAAAATCAGCCAGAGGATACTTGATCCCTTTATGATAATCCGTAATAACTGAGAATGCCGTTACTTCTGTAGCTGTTCCGGAGGTAGAAGGAATTGCTGCAAACTTTGCCTTCGTTCTCAGCTCCGGGAAGCTAAACGGTGTGATCAGATCCTCAAAAGTGGTCTGCGGGTACTCATAAAATGCCCACATGGCTTTTGCTGCATCAATCGGTGAACCGCCGCCCATAGCAACAATCCAGTCAGGCTCGAACTTACGCATTGCTTCAGCGCCTTTCATAACTGTCTCAACAGACGGATCAGGCTCTACACCTTCAAATACTTCCACTTCCATCCCGGCATCTTTCAAATAATTCACAGCCTTGTCCAGAAAGCCCTGACGTTTCATAGAACCTCCGCCTACCACAAGGATCGCCTTTTTCCCTTTCAGATTCTTAAGTTCCTCCAGACTCCCTTTCCCATGATAAATGTCTCTTGGTAATGTAAATCTTGCCATGCTAATTCACTCCTTTACAAGTTATTATTTGCTTCAGAATTATTATAGCTCTGTAAAACAGACATTTCAATGAGTATAAGTAATTTCCATATCTAAGGCCCATTATTGATAATTACTCTAAAACCAGTTCATAATTCCGGGTTGTTATCCCACTGGAACGCCCGCTTCCATCTACAAGAATCGCCTTAAAGATTGTTGTTCCCTCCGGCATATCTATCGGCCCTGTATACTTGGTTGATGCCGTGGTAGGGTCTGACTGATCCATTGTATAATATGCATCATACCCTTCCGGGACCTTGATCTCAATTTGTTTTGCCTTTTCATACTGTCCGGTTGAAGGTGATACCGCCGGTGCGTCTACCATCGGGAATTCCACCGTATAACTTTTTTTAACGGGAAGACTAGGAACTCCCCTGTCATCTACGGCAATGGCCGTAATTGTGGTTGTCCCCTCGCTGATCTGAATCGGATCTGCATATTTAGTCGAAGACGTAGTAGGATCTGACTCATCCGTCGTATAATAAATCGTATCGCCGTCTCCTGCTGTAAGCGTCAGCTCTTGTACATCCTCAAAGGTCTCCTCATCATCCAAGCTGAACTGAGGGGCATCTATAATATACCCTCCCAGTGCTTCCCTGACATCGTCTGTTGCATCCTCCAACAAGGTCGGAATCTTCTCCTTTTGTTTTGTATCCATATAAAAATCAATACAAGCTTCGTAGAGCTGTGCATTTCCCGTCTGACTTTCCAGGCTGGTTAAAAATACCGATTCCGCTGCATCCAAATCATCCTGCGCAATATATACCTTCGAAAGACCTGTATAAGCTTCTGGTTTTTCATTATTTTTTTCCATCGCTTTTTCAAAACAGTTTTGAGCCTCCGTATAATTGCCAGACGAAAGTGCACGATTGCCTTTTCGCACAGTCCCGGCATAAGAATTACTGTAGATCAAATATACAGCTGCAACGATCAAGACAAAAAACAAAGCCATCATCAACAGAAGCCTTCTTCTTTTCTTCCGCAGAGCAGCCTTTTTTCTTGCTGCCTGCTGTCGTCTTCTCTTACGATCCATTTCAGGTGTTCGCTCCATTGTACCGCGCCTTGTATTTCGTCCTACATTCCGGCCTGTATTTCGCACACTTCTTCGGCTTGTCAAAGCCTCGTCAAAAGAGTCTTCCTGCTGGGGACTATCCCCATCCAAAGAAACCTTGATCTGTGCAGTCAACATATCATCCAACGGGTTATAATCTGGTACAATCTGTACTTCCTTCCCGCATTTTTTACAATATAATTCCCCCTCCGGTATGTCATATCCACAATACCTGCATTTCATTTTATGAATTCCTCCCGGTTCTATCTAAAAATAATCCTGTGATTAGATCGATTCTTCAAGATACTGTTCAAATTCCGCAGAAGACATAAGAATCTTCCGCGGCTTTGTGCCCTCTTCCGGGCCGACGACTCCGGCATCTGCCAGCTGATCCATAATTCGTGCCGCCCGGTTAAATCCAATTTTAAACGTTCTCTGGAGCATACCGATAGATGCCTTGTCTTTATCAATAATCAGTCTTCCAGCATCCACAAAATGCACATCCCGGTCATCTTCCTGTGAGGCCCCTGTTCCTTTACCACTTCCGATCGGAGTAGTATTTACATGATTTACAACTTCTTCATCATACGTAACATCACAATTATGCTCCTTCAAATATTCTACAACACTTTGTACCTCTTTGTCTGTGACAAAGGATCCCTGTACACGGGCAGGCTTCTGATATCCGGATGGATAAAACAACATATCTCCCTTCCCAAGAAGCTTTTCCGCTCCGTTCATGTCAATAATCGTCCGGGAATCTACCCCGGAAGAGACTGAAAATGCAATTCTTGACGGCATATTTGCCTTAATAAGCCCGGTAATAACATTTACCGATGGCCTCTGGGTTGCCAAAACCAAATGTATCCCTGCCGCACGCGCAAGCTGAGCCAGACGGCAGATGGCCTCCTCCACATCTCCTGGTGCTACCATCATCAGATCTGCGAGCTCGTCGACAATAATAACAATCTGAGGCATCAAAGAACGATCCTGTCCGTCTTCTGCCGGCAGCATCCGTATCTTTTCATTATATCCCTTCATATCACGCACATGCATTTCTGCAAAGGCCTGATATCTTCTGGTCATTTCAGCAACGGCCCAGTTTAAGGCGCCTGCAGCCTTCTTTGGATCTGTTACCACGGGAATCATCAAATGTGGAATGCCGTTATAAACGCTTAATTCAACCACTTTTGGATCAATCATGATCAATTTTACTTCATCCGGAGAAGCCTTGTAAAGAATGCTCATGATCAACGTATTGATACAGACAGATTTTCCGGATCCAGTTGCTCCGGCAATCAGCAAGTGGGGCATTTTCGCAATGTCAGCAACCACAACCTTTCCTCCGATATCCTTTCCCACGGCAAAGGAGACCTTAGAAATACTGTTTTTAAACTCGGCAGACTCCAAAAGATCCCTTAACATAACCGGTGAATTTTCCTTGTTGGGCACCTCAATGCCAACCGCAGCCTTTCCCGGAATTGGGGCTTCGATCCGGATGTCTGCAGCTGCCAGATTCAGCTTAATATCATCAGCAAGTCCCACGATCTTGCTGACCTTTACCCCCATCTCAGGCTGTAACTCATACCGGGTCACAGAAGGTCCGCAGCTGACATTCGTTACCGTAACATGAACGCCAAAGTTCTGAAGAGTCTGCTGAAGTTTCATGGCCGTTTCACGAAGTACAGCATCCGATTCTCCTCCTCCTTTGGTTCCCCGTTTCAAAAGGGACAACGGAGGATAACGGTAACCTTTCACAGACCGCTTCATCTGAGCTGATGCTACAGCCGCCACAGCTCCTGTCTCATCAGCGATTGCTCCGGCATCCATCTTCTTTCCACTTCTGGATGGAACCTGAGTCAAAGCAACTCCCAACTTCCCAGATTCATCCAGAGATCTTTCAGATTCTTCTTTCGCTTCCATAAACAACGGTGTATCTGATCCTCGGTGAATTGGAAAATCTGGTTCTTTTTCAGAGCCATCTGACTTCAGCTCCTTAACATCCGGTGACCTTTTTGCAAGTGTTGTATCAAAGGACACTCCTTCGATATGGTGGTCGCTGCGCTTCCTTCCCCACCCTGTCCGCTCTCCTGCTTTTTTAGTCTTTTTGGCCCTCATAGCTTTTGTGCGCTCTATTGTCTTTGCTGCATCCTGTTTGGCCTTTCCATAAGCTCTATCACTTTGGACCTTTACACCTTGCAGTAAAGATTTTCCCGTAATGATTACGATACAGATAATCATTAAAATAACAACCATCACATATGTACCCGCAACTCCGATTGCCGGAGTCAGGGTGTGTACCAGAATACTTCCAAGCAGTCCGCCCTGGCTGTCTATCAGCTGTAGAAATGTACATGCCAGCACCAGAAATATAACACCTGCCGCAGTTTTTACATATGCCTGCCTGTTTCCCTTGTTCGAGATGAGAAAAGTGATTCCGCCAAACAATAAAAACGGAATCACATATGCAGTCAGTCCGAATATTAAAAATAGGAAATCGGAAAAAGTCTCCCCTATAAATCCACCGAATCCAAAAATGCTGACTAACATCAAAATGCTGACAGCTAAAGTCAGCCAGATAATAATTTCATCTTTCAAGAAATTTTGTGAACTCTGTTTTGTTCTGGTCTTCTTTTTGCTCCCTCTCTTTTTAGATTTGGCAGCCATTTTTACATTTCCCCCTTACAATTGGCAATGCTATATTTTAGTATATCATTTTTGGAAAAGGCTGTCATTACCAATTTTCACACTTTTTATGCCTCTCTTCCCGGATCATTTCGTGCAGTTTATGCAAGGCATCGCTCATTCCCCCCACTTCATCAATCAATCCTTCTCTCACCGCATCCCGGCCTTCCAACAGAGTTCCCACATCTTTTACAAGTTCTTTGGGATTCAGCATTAATTCTTCAATCCGTTTCTGGGATATCCTGGAATGTTCTGCGAGAAACCTGGTGATTCTGTCCTGTGTACGAATCATATTCCTTAGACTCTGTGCAACACCAATAAACATCCCGTTTGATCTGACTGGATGAATGATCATAGTCCCGCTTGGCACAATAAAGGAATATCTGGCTGATACTGCCAGCGGTCCTCCAATCGAATGGCTCCCACCAAGAACCAGAGAAACCGTCGGTTTACTTAAAGATGCGATCATTTCTGCTATGGATAGCCCTGCCTCGATATCTCCACCTAACGTATTTAGCAGGATAAGAAGCCCATCAATCTTATCACTGTCTTCCACTTCCGCCAGCATAGGCAAAATATGTTCATACTTAGTAGATTTGGTGCTTCCGGACACTGCTTCATGACCTTCAATCTCTCCAATAATGGTCAGCAGACGTATCTGATGTTTTTCTTCTCCCTGCCCAAGATCCAAACTTCCTGTTTCCTTGATTTGTTCTTGATTTTCCTCTATATTTCCCATATAAGAACACCTCCATACTTTTCTCTTAGTATGGAGGTGTTCTGAATTTTTTATACTTCTTCCAACGCCTGCTTCAGATCTTCAATGATATCTTCAATATTTTCAATGCCCACGCTGAAACGGATCAAATCAGGCCGTACCCCTGCCTCCAGAAGTTCTTGGTCATTCATCTGGCGATGAGTATGACTGGCCGGGTGAAGGACACAGCTTCTGGCATCCGCAACATGTGTAACAATCGCAATCATTTTTAAGCTATCCATCATTCGAACCGCAGCATTTCTTCCACCCTTCAGCCCAAATGTAATAACACCGCAGGTACCCTTTGGCATATACTTCTTGGCAAGATCATAATATTTGTCTCCAGGAAGCGACGGACATTCTACCCATGCCACCTTTTCATGGTTCTTTAAATATTCAGCCGCTTTCTTCGCATTTTCACAGTGTCTTTCCATACGCAGATGCAGAGTCTCCAGTCCAAGATTCAAAAGAAATGCATTCTGCGGGGACTGGATGGATCCAAGATCACGCATCAGTTGTGCTGTTGCCTTGGTGATATAGGCACCCTTTCCAAATTTTTTTGTATAAACAATTCCGTGATAGGTCTCATCAGGAGTTGTAAGTCCCGGAAACTTGTCTGCATACGCTTCCCAGTCAAAATTACCACTATCAACGATGGCACCTCCAACACAGGTTGCATGTCCGTCCATATATTTTGTGGTTGAATGAGTTACGATATCTGCTCCCCACTCAAAGGGGCGGCAGTTGATTGGTGTGGCAAAAGTGTTATCAATAATCAGCGGCACACCGTGATCATGAGCAGCCTGTGCAAACTTTTCGATATCCAAAACTACCAACGCCGGATTTGCAATCGTCTCTCCAAATACCGCCTTTGTATTCTCCTGGAATGCCGCATCCAATTCTTCTTTTGTACAATCCGGATCTACAAAAGTAGCATCGATGCCCATTTTCTTGATCGTATGGGCATATAGGTTGTATGTACCACCATATAAGGCAGATGCACAGACAATATGGTCTCCGGCCGCTGCAATATTCATAATAGCGTAAAAACTTGCCGCCTGTCCGGAAGAAGTCAGCATCGCGGCATAACCGCCCTCCAAATCACATATTTTTGCAGCTACAGCATCATTCGTAGGGTTCTGGAGTCTGGTATAGAAATAACCGGATTCCTCAAGGTCGAACAATCTTCCCATCTGCTCACTGCTGTTGTATTTAAAGGTTGTACTCTGATAGATCGGAAGAACTCTGGGTTCTCCGTTCCCCGGCTGATATCCGGACTGAATACATTTTGTCTCAATCTTATAGTTGCTCATAATCGTCTCCTCCTTACTTCTTAAAAAACCAGGACTTCTTAAATCCTGATGAAATCTTCTCAAAGTCTGACATTCCAATCTCCATTTTTGTCACTTTCATCTGGTTCCAGGAAGAAACCATCTGCTCTGTAATTCTCTCACAGTATGGATCCTTGGTATATCTAAACAGGGGCACAATATAGACCACCATCGTCAGATTAAAGTTTAAGGCGAACTTTTCCTTGTCCCTTTTGGAAAGCCTCTGTATTTTCTGGTATGCGTACTCTGGTATGATCCTGGCAAGAGAAGCAATCTCTTCTTCCTCTGCGTCTGCGCACCATATGGATATCCTGGAAAACAACTCTCGATATTGATCGTACGCCCGCAGGAACGCCGGACTGTAAGTCTTTTTCTTAAATAATCGTATCTGCCGGATCATTTCATCAAACAGCTGTTCCAGCTCCTGCTTAAAATCTTCCATGTATTTTTTATTCCTCCCAGTTGTGATATACATTCTGGACATCGTCATCATCATCAAGCATGTCCAATGTCTTCTGGATTGAAGCAATATCCTTCTCATCTGTCAGTTCCACATAAGTCTGCGGAATCATTGTCACTTCTGCCGAAGCCATTGGAAGCCCCTGCTCCTCCAATGCAATCCTTACTGCACTGAAATCTTCTGGAGAAGTCAAAATCTCAAAGCTGTCCTCTTCCTCTGCAAAATCTTCCGCCCCAGCATCCAGAGCCTGCATCATCAGTTCATCCGGATCTCCTTCATACTCCTCTTTATCAATGATGATCTGTCCTTTTTTGTCAAACATAAAAGAAACACATCCTGGAGTCCCCACATTTCCGTTTCCTTTGGTAAATGCATTTTTGACATTTGAAGCAGTACGATTTTTATTGTCTGTCAACGTTTCTACAATAATTGCTGTTCCGTTAGGTCCATATCCTTCATATGTAATATATTCATAGTTGGCCGCATTGGCATCGCTGTCTGCGCGTTTAATATTTCTTTCTATGGTATCATTGGGCATATTATTTGCCTTTGCCTTTGCGATCACATCTCTCAGCCTGCTGTTATTGGCCGGATCTGCACTTCCGCCTTCCTTTACGGCAACTGCCAGTTCCTTCCCAATCTTCGTAAAAATCTTTCCTTTTGCCGCATCATTCTTTTCCTTTTTGTGCTTAATGTTTGCAAATTTTGAATGTCCTGACATATTCCTAATTCCTCTCTTCGTATCTTATCTTTTCACACTTTTTCTATTTTATCACTCTTTATCCTGTTTTTCAATCTTAACTCTTTGTATGATATTATTATCTACAGATAGCACCGTGAAAAGATATCCCTTGTACTCCACCTCACACTTTTCGTCTTCTGCTGGGATCCGATCCAGCTGATCCACCAGAAATCCGTTTAATGTCTCATACTCGTCTTCTTCAAAACGGATTGCCAAAAGATCGCCTAGTTCTTCAAGATCCAGCATTCCATCAGCCAGATAGCTCCCGTCAGTCTGTTTCGTAATCATCAGCTCTTCTTCATCATATTCATCCAGAATATTTCCGACGATCTCTTCTAGGATATCCTCCATTGCCACCAGTCCGGAGGTCTGCCCGTATTCATCCAGCACGATCACAATATGATTTTTCTCCGCCTGCATTTCTTTAAATAAGGTGTCAATACTTTTAGTCTCAGGGACAAATACTGCAGGTCTTATGTAGTCTGTCAATTCTTTTATCGGCATCCTTCTTAGACTCTCATTCAGATAACAGGTGATCGCCTCTCGTAAGTGTAAGAATCCTGTAATCTCATCAATATCTTCATGATAGATCGGGAATCTGGAATAACTTTCTTCCAACATAAAATGCAGTGCATCTTCTAGCAGCTCTTCCCCATCGATAGCGACAATGTTTTTCCGGTGTGTCATGATATCCTTGGCATCCTTATCCATATAACGGAAAATATTCCGGATGAGTACTGCCGCCTCCTTCTGCATTCCATCATCTAGTTTTTCATCCTCCACCTGGAAAATGTTTCTCATCCTCTGGAATAAACTACCCTCTTCCATACTCTGTTTTCTAACTCCTTTGCTATGTATGAAGCTCCAGGCTGACCCTCAAAGCCTCATCTACTTTCTCCATAATCTCTTTATCCAGGTGGCATACCATGTCTTTGAGCCGCTGCTTATCAATGGTCCGCACCTGCTCTAACAATACTACCGAGTTCTTTACGATCTGATACTTTCTCGCATCAATCTCTACATGTGTCGGAAGTTTTGCTTTATTCATCCGTGAAGTGATTGCCGCACAGATGATCGTGGGACTGTGTCTGTTCCCCACATTATTCTGAATCACAAGAACCGGCCGGATTCCTCCCTGCTCTGAACCGACTACCGGACTTAAATCTGCATAAAATATGTCTCCTCGCCTTACCTGCACTTCTTTCACACTCCGATTATTTCTAAGATACCATTAGTATTTCCAGCTTTTTCGGAAGTATTCCAGAAATTTGACAGGTCAGATCTCTTTTATCCAAACCAGTCCATCTGTTCTACGACTTCTCCGTGACGTATGAATTCTCTCGGAATTCTTTTTCCCAGATCGCAGACGAACTCATAATTAAATCTACCGGACAGGTCACTTAGCACCTCCACCGGAAGTACTTCATCCTGGCTATGGCCAATGAGGATAACCGGATCTTCATATTGTACATCTTCAATTTCTGTTACATCTACCATCATCTGATCCATGCAGACTCTTCCACGGATCGGAGCTTTTTGTCCATGGATCAATACGTAACCTTTATTGGAAAGACTCCTGGGATAACCGTCCCCATAACCTACCGGAATCGTGGCAAGCTTTGTCCTTCGATCTGTAATATAGGTGCCGCCATAGCTGACCGGAGTCCCCTCTTCCACCCATTTGACATGGGCCACATGACTTACTAGCTCCATAGCAGGTTTCAACGGAACATTTTCTTTTTTCACTTCACCGGAAGGATACAACCCGTATGTGGAAATCCCGGCACGTACAAGATCCATGTTGGCCTCCGGCACATCGATAATTCCCGCACTGTTTGAACAGTGATAAAATTCGAAATTAACACCCTTTTCATCCAGTCTTTTTTTCATCCAAAGATACTGTTCTATCTGTCTGTCAGTAAATGTCTTATCGATTTCATCAGCCTTTGCAAAATGAGTATAAATTCCTTCCATGCGCAGATGAGGCAGCTTTGCAATCCTTGCAATCGCATCTGCGTTATCTTCGTTGATCTGGAATCCCAGTCTGGACATGCCGGTATCCAACTTAATATGGATATAAACATCCTTTCCCATTCTTCCGGCAAGTTCTGACACATCCTGTGCCATTTTCTCTGTATAAAGAGTCATGCGGATCTCATGCTCAATCATTGCAGCCCTCTGATCCGGGAAAATTGTTCCCAGAACCAGAACCGGCTTTTCGATCCCCTTCCTGCGTAGAATCACAGCTTCATCTAGTGTAGCCACTGCATAGCCCCAGATATAGTCCTTTTCTTGAAGCATACGGGCGATCTGCACTGCCCCATGTCCATATCCGTCTGTCTTAATGACAGATATCATCTGTGTTCCCTCTTTCAGATTATTTTTCATCATCTCCATGTTATACTCGATTGCGTCCAGATCAATCCTTGCACAGACTCTCGTGTATTTCTTCATCATATTTCCTCCTTTATCTCTAAAAAAGCACCACTTAACTGATCAATCAAATCTCTGGCCATTACACCATACGGTCCTTTATCCTTGCAAGCCAGATCACCTGCCCTCCCATGGAGCCGGACTCCAAGGATGGCTGCCTCTTTTGCCGAGATTCCCTGGACCATCAGCCCAGATACGACTCCTGCAAGCACATCTCCAGATCCTCCCTTTGCCATAGCAGAATTCCCAGATAGATTGAGGCAAAACGGTTCCTCAGGTACTGCAATAATTGTACGGGAATCCTTCAAAATGCAGACTGCCGGATGCCCAGTTATAAACTCTCTTAAAACATTTATTCGTTTTGACTTTAGTTCAGGCACCTCCATATGAACAAGCCTTGACATTTCTTTCATATGCGGAGTGATCACAATAGGAATATCCGTCGCCATCTCCCAGTATTCGGGATGTTTTGCCAGAAGATTCAGCCCGTCAGCATCAATGAGACACGGAACCTTTGCCGCTTCCAACACTGTTCTTAACATCCTGCATGGCAGCTTGCCTGTGCCAATTCCCGAACCAATGCAGACTGCGTCAGACCATTCAAGAAGGCTGCGCACTTCATTTTCGTCAAAACTTTCATAGGTAGAAACGATGGCCTCTGGCAAAAGGGTCTGCAAGACGATTCTGTTTTCCTCCGGAGTATAAATCCGAACCAGTCCGGCACCGCACCGATACGCCGCCATAGCATTTAAATATGCCGCTCCGGACATTCCTTTGCTCCCTGCTATGACCAGAAGTCTTCCAAATGTCCCCTTATTTGAATCTGCCGGGCGTACAGGCAACATCTTGTGATATTCCTCTTTATCCGGCGTAAACACAACATCAGGATCCTGCTCTGCCAATGCCGTATCGATACCAATCTTAGTGACTGTCACGTTTCCTGCATATTCCCTTCCAGGAGACAACATCATTCCCACTTTGCCTTTCTGAAAAGTAACCGTCATGTCCGCCCGAAATGCAATTCCCATAATCTGCCCAGAATCAGCCGATACCCCGGATGGAATATCCACTGCAAACTTAAAGGCATTCGCCTCATTCATCTGCCGTATGATCTGGTTGTAACGCCCCTCGATCTTTCGGTTTAATCCGACCCCAAAAACAGCATCTACTATGATACTATATTCATCTGGAATAAATTCGTCACAGATTCTGACACCAACCTTACGCAAACGCTCCATCTGATATGTTGTCTCTTTAGTCGCATGGGATCTATTTCCTGCCATGCACACCTGAACAGCAATCCCTTTTTCGGCAAACATCCTTGCGATGGCAAACCCGTCGCCCCCATTATTTCCAGATCCGCAGACAACACAGGGTTTTGACAAGTCAAGTCCTTTTCTTTCCATCACCTCCACACAATTTGACGCCGCCTGCTCCATCAGCCGAAGAGACGGAATGCCAAGGCTCTGTATGGTATGACGGTCACAGGACTGCATTTGTCTGCTGTTAAAAAAGTACTGCACGGTTTCACCTCCTGTCTCATATCCAGATTTCAACAGATAAAAAAGAGCGTGTAAACGTTTACCATATAAAGACGGCTGCCGTTACACGCTTCTTGTCCGTTTCTATTTATGCTCTTCCTTATATCTGCTGATATTATAGGATAACTGCATCAAACTCTCTGACAAATGTACATTTTCCACGATGACATTGTCCGGCAGGTTCAGATCGGTATGTGCAAAGTTCCAGATTGCCCGCACTCCATTGTCTACCAGTAAATTTGCCACCTCAATTGCTTTTTCCTTTGGAATCGTCAAAACGCCGATCTCCACATCATTATTCTGGACAAATGATTTTAGTTCGTCCATCATACGGATCGGTACCCCGCGGATTGACACTCCTTCCAGTCTCGGATTTACATCAAAGATTCCTTTTAAGATAAATCCACGCTTTTCGAATGCCGTATAATTAGCCAGCGCCTGCCCAAGATTGCCGGCTCCGATGATTATAATATTATGGTCTTCCTCAAGACCCAGAATCTTTCCAATCTCTGTGTATAGATATTTTACATTATATCCATAACCCTGCTGACCAAAGCCGCCAAAATTATTTAAATCCTGACGGATCTGTGAAGCAGTCACCTTCATCCGCTTGCTAAGATCACTTGATGAGATACGTTCGACCCCATTCTCCAACAGTTCTCCCAAATATCTATAATATCTTGGCAGCCTTCTGATCACTGCCCGAGAAATCCCTCTGTCTTCCACTTACTTTCACCTTCCATGTTTATTCTCACAAATATTATATAGAATTGTATTTACAAAGTCAAACTTTTAGTTGTATTTTGTCCTATTTTCGTTATAATGGAAACGGATATAAAAGGAGGAAATTATGATATTAGCATGTCATAAAATCAATAAATCATTTGGAGAAAACGTCATTATCCATGACGGATCCTTCCATATCGAAGATCATGAAAAGGCAGCCCTGATCGGTCCTAACGGTGCCGGAAAATCCACGCTTCTTAAGATTATTATGGGGGAACTTCTGTCCGACAGCGGAGAAGTGATTCTCACAAAAGGCAAAACCTGCGGCTATCTTGCCCAGCACCAGGAACTGCAAAGTGGAAATACCATTTATGAAGAAGTACGTCTTGCAAAGTCTGACGTCATTGCTATGGAGCAGCAGATCCGCTCTATTGAACAGGAACTAAAAACACTGGCAGGGGATGCTCTTTCCGCAAAGCTTGACACTTATACCCGGCTGACTACCGCTTTTGAACAGAAAAATGGATATGCATACGAAAGTGAGATTACCGGTGTTTTAAAAGGGCTGGGATTTCAGGAAGAAGAATTTGGGAAAAAAGTAGATACTTTGTCGGGAGGTCAGAAAACACGTGTATCTCTTGGAAAACTACTTTTGACCAGACCGGATATTCTTCTGCTGGACGAACCTACCAATCATCTGGATCTCAACTCTATTGCGTGGCTGGAGACCTATCTTTTGAATTATCACGGCGCTGTTCTGATTGTATCCCATGACCGGTATTTTTTGAACAGAGTAGTTACGAAGGTACTGGAACTTGATCAGGGAGAGCTGACCACTTATCTTGGAAATTACAGTGATTATGCGACCAAAAAGAAAATGATCCGTGAAGCCAGGCTTAAGGAATATTTAAATCAGCAGCAGGAAATCCGACACCAGGAAGCTGTTATTGAAAAGCTTCGTTCTTTCAACCGGGAGAAATCTATACGCCGTGCGGAAAGCCGAGTAAAAATGCTGGAAAAAATGGATCGCGTTGAAAAGCCAACAGGGACAGACACTGAGATTCATCTGACACTGGAACCTGCTATTATCAGTGGAAACGATGTACTTTCTGTTGAACATTTAAGCAAATCCTTTCCCTCCCAGCCCTTATTTGCAGATGTAAATTTCGAGATAAAACGCGGAGAACATGTGGCTGTAATCGGCGATAACGGCACTGGAAAGACTACACTTCTTAAAATATTAAACCAGGCAGAACCTGCAGACGCTGGAACCTTTACCTTAGGTACCAATGTTCAGATCGGCTACTACGACCAGGAGCATCATGTCCTCCACATGGACAAGACAATATTTGAAGAAATCTCAGATGCATATCCTTCCCTCACCAATACGAAGATCCGAAATGTTCTGGCCGCCTTTTTATTTACCGGTGATGACGTTTTTAAACGGATCAAAGACTTAAGCGGAGGTGAAAGAGGCCGGGTTTCTCTGGCGAAACTAATGCTTTCGGAAGCAAACTTTCTGATTCTTGATGAGCCAACCAACCATCTGGATATCGTCTCCAAAGAAATCCTTGAGAAAGCACTCAATGATTATACTGGTACTATTTTGTATGTCTCCCACGACCGTTATTTCATCAATCAGACCGCTACAAGAATTCTGGAACTGGTAAATCATACCTTTGTCAACTATATCGGCAATTATGATTATTATCTGGAAAAAAAGGAGGAACTGACAGCCGCGTATACAGAGGTTCCCTCATCATCTGCCACAAACATACAAACGGTAAAAGAGGAGGCATCTGCCGCTAAGCTTGATTGGAAAGAACAAAAGGAGGCTCAGGCAAGAGAACGGAAACGTCAAAATGAACTAAAAAAGACGGAAGAACGAATCAATTTTCTGGAGGAACGAGATCAGGAACTCGATCATCTCATGACTCTTGAAGAGGTTTTCACAAATTCCGTGCGCTGCCAGGAGCTTGCCACAGAAAAAGCCGGAATTGCAGAAGAATTGGAAGGGCTCTATCAAAAATGGGAAGAGCTGGCCGAATAAATTTTAGCTAAAGAAAAAGTGAAGCCGACGAATCCTCAAACGGGAGACAACAGCTTCACTTTTATCATTTATCATCTTTTACAGCTTCTTTGCAATTGCCTTAATAAAATCTTCGCTATTTAATACAACCGGATCTGGGATCGTGGTAATCAAAGCCAGATCCTTCGTCATCTTTCCTTCCTCGATAGTATCAATCGTGGCTTTCTCCAGTCGGTCTGCAAAGGCCATCAGTTCTGCATTTTCGTCCAGTTCCCCCCGCTTTCTAAGGGCTCCTGTCCATGCAAAAATCGTTGCCACTGAATTAGTGGACGTCTCCTCTCCCGCCAGATGCTTATAGTAATGACGCTGTACAGTTCCATGGGCTGCTTCATACTCATAATAGCCATCCGGAGACACCAGTACAGAAGTCATCATTGCAAGGGATCCAAACGCGGAGGAAACCATGTCACTCATAACATCCCCATCATAGTTTTTACAAGCCCAGATATAACCACCTTCCGACTTCATTACACGGGCTACCGCATCGTCGATCAATGTATAGAAATATGTGATGCCTGCTTTTTCAAATTTTTCCTGATATTCTGTATCAAAAATCTCCTGAAAGATATCTTTGAAAGTATGATCGTACTTTTTTGAAATGGTGTCTTTCGTAGCAAACCAAAGATCTTGTTTCGTGTCCAGTGCATAATTAAAGCAGCTTCTGGCGAAGCTCTCAATGGATGCATTGATGTTGTGCATTCCTTGCACGATACCGGCGCTCTTGAACTCATGCACCAGCTCTCTGGTTTCACTTCCGTCTTCTGCCGTATAAACCAGTTCCACCTTTCCTGCACCTGGAATCTTCATCTCGGATCCTTTATACACATCTCCATAGGCATGTCTTGCAATCGTGATGGGTTTTTTCCAATTTTTTACACAAGGTTCAATCCCCTTTACCACGATCGGTGCACGAAATACAGTTCCGTCCAAAATTGCACGGATTGTACCATTCGGACTTTTCCACATTTCCTTTAAATCATATTCTGTCATACGAGCCGCATTTGGTGTAATGGTAGCGCATTTTACAGCTACCTTATATTTTTTGGTGGCATTGGCTGAGTCGATGGTCACCTGGTCGTCCGTCTCATTACGGTGTTCCAGTCCCAGGTCATAATACTCCGTATTCAGTTCAATAAACGGTTCAAGCAAATGCTCTTTGATCATTTTCCAGAGGATTCTGGTCATCTCATCTCCATCCATCTCCACGATTGGTGTCGTCATTTTGATTTTTGCCATCACGCTTCTCTCCTTTTCTTTTAAGATTCATTCTTGGCTTTCATATGCAGATTTTCCATCACCTTCATAATATGCTGATCCGCCAGCTGCTCGGCCAGTTCTGCATCTTTGTTTTTAATTGCTTCGAGAATCTTTCTATGCTCCATGATTGATTTTTCTGCACGGTCCTTCTCTGCAACAGACTTGGACCGTACCATCTGCACATACTTATGAAAATCCGATAATACATGCTCAAGTATACGACTATTTGAGGCCTCATACAAGACTTTGTGAAATTTCCCGTCCAGTTCGGTGACCTGTCCTGCCTGTTTTCCACCCTTATGCAGATGAAATTCCGATAGCAGGATGATCTCTTCTAGTTCCTCGATTTGTTGATCCGTGATATGTTCTGTTGCCCACCTGGCACACAGCCCTTCCAGCACAGAGCGGATCCTGTAGATATCATAGACATCTTTTTTCGAGATTCCTGTCACAAAAGCTCCTTTATTAGGGACGATTGACACCAAACCTTCCAGCTCAAGCTGACGCAGTGCCTCACGCACCGGAGTCCTGCTGACTCCGAGCGCTTCAGCAAGGACAGCTTCCTTAAGTTCCTCATGATCTTTGTAAACGCCTGAAAGAATATCCTCCCTCACCTTCTGAAATACCTTCCCCCTTAGGGAATGGTCCTGATATACTTCCATTTTTCTGATTTGGTCAGTCTGTCAGACAGATGCCAAGCTTTTTGCAAGACTCATCAATCACAGATAAAAGCTCTTCATCTGTCAGCACAGTAACCCTTCCTCCTTCATATTCTTGGTCCACCCAGTCTTTTACCATATTCACAAGTTTTGAATTTTTGTCAACCTGTCGGTCCTCATCCAGATGAAAATACGTATTGATCCAGTGTGCAATGCCAGCAAGGCCGGAAGTATTTGAAACCGCCACCAGAGGAGGCCGTTTCAAAAATTTCTCCGTGTCAAAAACATTATAGATTTCTTCATTTTTCAAAAGTCCATCTGCATGAATCCCAGCTCTTGTCACATTGAAGTTCCTGCCGACAAATGGCGTCCGGGAAGGAACCCGGTAGCCGATCTCTTTCTCATAATATTCTGCCAAGTCGGTAATCACTGTGGTATCCATCCCATCCAATGTTCCCCTAAGCTGAGCATATTCAAAGACCATTGCCTCAAGCGGTGTATTTCCCGTTCTTTCTCCAATTCCAAATAAAGAACAGTTAACTCCGCAGGCCCCATACAGCCATGCAGTTGAGGAATTATTGACTGCCTTGTAAAAATCATTATGTCCATGGAATTCAATCAGTTCGCTGGGCACACCTGCATGCACACGAAGCCCGTAAATGATACCGGGAATGGACCTGGGAATAACGGCTCCAGGATAGTTGACCCCATATCCCATGGTATCGCAAACGCGAATCTTCACTGGAATCTGATATTCATCCTTTAGTTTCATCAATTCAACACAAAACGGAATGACAAAACCATAAATATCTGATCTGGTGATATCTTCCAAATGACACCTGGGACTGATTCCTGTTTCCAGACACTCCCGAATCACAGAAAGATAATGGTTCATGCATTCTCTCCGGTTCATCTTTAATTTATAAAAAATATGGTAATCCGAACAGCTGACCAGGATCCCCGTCTCTTTTAGTCCGATTTCTTTTACCAGCTCAAAATCTTTTTTGCTGGCACGAATCCAGCTGGTCACCTCCGGGAACTCATACCCGCGTTCCATGCACTTGTATACTGCGTCACGATCCTTTTTGCTATAAAGGAAAAACTCGCTTTGTCGGATCTTTCCCTTGGGTCCTCCCAGTTTGTGCAGATAATCATAGATGGTTACGATCTGCTCCGTACTATACGGAGCTCTGGACTGCTGACCATCCCGGAAAGTAGTATCTGTAATCCAGATTTCGTCTGGCATGCTGTGTGGAACAATCCGGTCATTAAATGCTATTTTGGGAACCTCATCATAGTGGAACAGATTGCGGAACACATTGGGCTGTTCTACATCCACCAGCGGATACATATGCTCTTCCAGCTGTAAAAGATTGGTATGTTTATCCAGATATACTTTTCGGTTTTCCATTGCATTTCTCTCCTTTTTCATAATCTCGTATAATTGTATACAATTATACATTCTATGTCAAGAAAAAAAGAGTCTGCTCTGCATTTTTTTCAGAACAGACTCCTTATTTTTTAATATAACTTTGCGCCTACTTCTCTTGGGCGGAAATTCTGGTCTTCTAAGGCTTTCATAATCTCATGTTTGTGTTCCGTTCCGAACGCCTCCATGGTGATCCTTAGTTCTACTGCTGCGTTTCGGTTGGTACTTACAAACTGATTATGATCCAGTTTGATAACATTGCCCTGTGCATCCGCGATCGTCTTAGCCACCCGTACCAGTTCACCCGGCTTATCCGGCAACAGGACAGATACAGAGAAAATCCGGTCCCTCTGAATCAGACCATGTTGTACGATAGAAGACATGGTAATCACATCCATATTTCCTCCGCTCAAAATGGAAACCGCCTTCTTTCCCTTGAGATCTAGCTGACGAAGAGCTGCTACTGTTAAGAGTCCTGAATTTTCTACAATCATCTTATGATTTTCTACCATATCAAGAAAGGCGCCGATCAATTCATCATCCTCTACTGTCAGAACTGTGTCCAGATTCTCCTGTACATACGGAAATATCTTATCACCCACCCGCTTCACAGCAGTTCCGTCAGCAATCGTATTGGCGCTGTCCAGAGTTACCGGTCCTCCATTCTTTAAGGCTGCTGTCATGCTTGCCGCGGCTGCTGGCTCCACACCAATTACCTGAATCTTAGGATTCAACATCTTCGCAAGCGTGGATACACCTGTTACCAGTCCACCGCCTCCGATAGGAACCAGAATGTAGTCTACAGTAGGAAGTTCCTGCACAATTTCCATCGCAATGGTTCCCTGTCCAGTGGCTACATCCAGATCATCAAATGCATGTACAAACGTACACCCTTCTTTTTCAGCCAGCTCCAAAGCATACGCACATGCATCATCGTATACATCTCCATACAGCACTACTTCTGCGCCATAACTTTTTGTACGGTTTACTTTAATCAACGGTGTCACAGTCGGCATAACGATAGTCGCCTTACACCCAAATTTCTGTGCGGCAAAAGCTACGCCCTGCGCATGGTTACCGGCTGATGCTGCCACCAATCCTTTCTCCCGTTCTTCCTTGGAAAGGGTACTGATCTTATAGTAAGCACCCCGCACCTTATAAGCGCCTGTATACTGCATATTTTCAGGCTTTAAGTATACCTTTCCTTTGGTCTGGGCACTTAAATATTCGCTGAATATCAGTTTGGTAGGCGTCGTTACCTCTTTTACTAATTCACTTGCACGCTCAAATTTTTCTAACGTAAGCATTCTCTTATCCTCCCTTTCTTATATTTTCTTTATTCCGTCGTAAACAATGCATTTACGAAAGTATCCGCGTCAAACTTCTGAAGATCATCTATGGTCTCGCCAACACCAATATATTTTACCGGTATGCCAAGCTCTGCCTGAATTGCCACAGCAATTCCACCCTTGGCAGTACCATCCATCTTGGTCAAAATAATACCGGTAACATCTGCCACTTCATGAAATTCTTTTGCCTGCTGCAATGCATTTTGTCCGGTTGTGGCATCCAGTACCACAAGTGTCTCCCGAAACGCCTCAGGGAATTCCCGGTCAATGATCCGATTCATCTTCTTAAGCTCTTCCATCAGATTTTTTTTATTGTGAAGCCGTCCAGCCGTATCACAAAGCAGTACATCCGCATGTCTGGCTTTTGCTGCCGCCACTGCATCATATACCACAGCTGCCGGATCGGAGCCTTCCTGCCCTCCGATCAGCTCTGCCTGTGCCCGATTGGCCCACTCTTTCAGTTGTTCTCCTGCCGCAGCCCGAAAGGTATCTGCCGCAGCCAGAACCACTTTCTTTCCCTGGCTTCTAAGTTTTCCGGCCAGTTTACCAATAGTCGTTGTTTTTCCTACACCATTGACCCCAATCACCATAACGACAGAGGTTTTTTCTTCAAATTCATAAGCCGTTTCTCCTACATCCATCTGTTCCTTGATACTATCGATCAAAATCTGACGGCACGCAGACGGTTCCTTAATATGTTGCTCTTTTACCTTTTCCTTTAAATCTTCCAGGATATCATAGGTTGCCTGAACGCCTAAATCCCCCATGATCAACACTTCTTCCAATTCCTCATAAAAATCCTCATCGATTTTTGAGAAACCATTAAATATACTGTCCATCCCGGAAACAATATTATCTCTTGTCTTACTTAATCCCGAAACCAGTCGTTTAAAAAAATCTGCCATAACCTTCCTCCTTTATTGTTCAAGCTGATCTTCCAGAAGACTTACCGACACCTGTGTGGAGACTCCCTTTTCCTGCATGGTGATTCCATACAGCCGGTCTGCCGCCGTCATCGTCCCCCGTCTGTGAGTAATCACAATAAACTGCGTATTCTTCGTCAGCTTATGCAGATATTGTGCAAACCTGACCACATTATTATCATCAAGTGCTGCCTCAATCTCGTCCAGCAGACAGAAGGGAGACGGCTTCAGGTTCTGGATAGCAAACAAAAGTGCAATGGCAGTCAACGCCTTCTCACCTCCAGAAAGCTGCATCATATTCTGGAGTTTTTTCCCAGGCGGCTGTGCGATGATCCGTATTCCTGCTTCCAGGATATCTTCCTCTTCATTAAGCTGCAATGTCCCTTTTCCCCCTCCGAATAACTCCTTAAATACCGTATCAAATTCATCGGCAATCTTTGAAAATTGTTCTTGAAACTGCTTTCTCATGGCGGCGTCCAGTTCTTCAATGATCTGTTCCAGTGTCGCCTCAGCTTCTACCAGATCATCATGTTGACCTTTTAGAAACTCAAAACGCTGAGATACACTTTTATATTCCTCTATAGCATTGACATTGACATTCCCAAGACTTCGGATCTCTCCTTTGAGCTCCTGGATTCTCTTTTTCATTCGTGACAAATCGGTCAGATTTGAATCTCTTAGTTCTTTTGCATGATTATATGTGATCTCGTACTCTTCCCACATATAATTAATCTGCTTTTCTGAAGCTTCTTCGCTGCTCTCCTTCTGACTTTCCAACCGGAAGATTTCCTTATCCAGAGCTGACATATGTTTTGACAATTCTTCGCGGTTCTGAAGAAATTCTTTGTGCTTCTGGGTTAGCTCTTCCCGCTCCTTTTTATACTTTTCAATCTCCTGGTGTATCTCTTCAAATAACTCAGCAGAGTCTTCTATGGTCTGCCTCAGTTCCCGGATCTGTCCTTCCTTTTCCGCAATCTCGCCAGAGTTTTCTCCTCTATTTGCTTTTAGTTGTTCCAGTTCCT
>JAHYZZ010000002.1:95266-95725 GCA_019424135.1 Lachnospiraceae bacterium | reverse complement strand
TACGGTTCAAGTTCTCCACCAGAAACGTATACTTTTGTTCTAATCCTGCATAGACCAGATGAATCTCTTCTGCATGCTTTTGCTTTTGAGATTCTATGCTCTGTTCTTTCTCCAGAAGCTTCTGCATTTCCTCAATCTGTGTAGATAATTCCTTCTCCAGATTCTCAGAAGTATCCAGTTCAACCGCAATAGACTCTTGATTATCCGCAATATCTGTAATCTGAGCGTCCAGCTCCTTCGCTTCTTTTCTAGTCGTATCTGACAACTCTCTGGCACTTTCCATCCGTGATCTTGCCTGATCCGCATTCATCTTTGCTGTATTTTGGATAACGTAGGCTTTTCTAAGCTTTTCCGCGATCTCGTCTGTCTTCTCATAATATCCGGTACGCTCTTTCCGAAGAAGATCTGACCGGGCTTCCAGATCGTCCATCTCCTCTTTCAACCGACGGACTGTCTTTT
>JAHYZZ010000002.1:80240-95251 GCA_019424135.1 Lachnospiraceae bacterium | reverse complement strand
AGAGATTACTGGTATTTATAAATGCTCCTCCTGTCATCGATCCGCCAGGATTGATCAGTTCTCCTTCCAGGGTAACTATGCGGATCGACTGGTGATACTTTCTGGCGATTGCCGAAGCATGATCAATATGATCTACTACCAGTGTCCGTCCAAGCAGAAAGTCTATCAGTTTTTGATATTTCGGTTCTGCCTTTGCAAGTGCATTGGCTGTCCCAATCACGCCCTCTTCCTTTAGTGCTTCCGGATGGCTGATCCCAGATCCAGGCCTTATACTGGTCAGAGGCAGGAAGGTGGCCCGTCCGAACCTGTTCTTTTTCAGGAACTGGATCATCCGTTTCGCCGTGCCTTCGTCTTCTGTGACAATATTCTGAATGCTGCCGCCAAGAGTAGTCTCTACGGCAATCTCATATTCCTTGTCAACCTTAATGATATCAGCCACGACGCCTAGGAGTCCTTTTTCTTTATCCCTGTGGTCCATGACCTTCCGGATACTGTTTCCATAACCGTCATAACGCTCTGTAATATTCTTAAGGGATTCCAGCCTTGACTGTTCCCGGTGATAGGCCGTCTGCCCGATCCGGAACTTTTCTGTCTGCTTCGCCAGCGTTTCCTGGATCTTCTGGATCTTTTCCTCATACTGACTGTTTTCTTCCGTCAGCGCCAGGATTTTTTCGGAGACCGCCTTTAATTCGGCCTGATGCTCCTCATACTTTTCATTCTCACGGCTGATCTCACTTTCAGACTCTATCAGCTGCTGATTCAGCTTTGATTTTCTCACCTGTATCTGCTCCAGCATCGTATCATATTTCTGAATCTTCGCCTTGGTCGATGCCCGATTATTTAACACGTTCATGATCTCATTCTGACTGTGTTCAATCTTTGCAGAAAGGGACGCCATCTTTGACTGTACATCGATCAGAGACTTTTCTGCCTGATTTTGTCGCTCCTTTTCTTCCTCCATCTGGGCGCGGATCTCCATTTGCTCTTTTAGAAGTTCCTGACGCTGATCATTCCGGCTTTTCAATTCTTTTTCCACCGTCTGGGCACGCTGGTCATAATGCGCATCGTTCATATGCGCACTGTTGATCTGTTCCTTCAGAAGTTCGATCTGACTTTCCAGCTGCTGCTTGAGAAGATTTGTTTCATTTTGCTGGCCTTTGGCTTTTTCTATGGCAGCATCTATGGTATCCATCTGCTCTTCCACTTCTTCATATTCAGACTTCATGTCATCATACCGGCACCCGGACTCATTAAGCTCTCCTCTTGTAGTCTCCAGCTTCCGTTCCGTTTCATGGATCTGCTCCTGAAGACGTTCTGTTTCCAAGAGAAACATATTGATATCGTATGTCTTTAGTTCTTCCTTTTTCTTAAGATATTCTTTTGCTGTTTCCGCCTGTTTTTCCAGTGGACCAGTCTGTTTTTCCAGTTCAGAAAGAATGTCATTGACCCTTAGAAGATTCTGACGCTCCTCTTCTAGCTTTTTCAAAGAGGTGTTCTTTCGGCGCTTAAATTTCACAATTCCCGCAGCTTCATCAAATAGTTCTCTTCTCTCCTCCGGCTTTCCGCTTAAGATCCGATCAATCTGTCCTTGGCCGATAATGGAATATCCTTCCTTTCCAATACCAGTATCATAAAAAAGTTCATTGACATCCTTAAGCCTGCAGATACTCCCATTAATCAGATACTCACTTTCTCCTGATCGGTAAAGCTTTCTCGCCACCGTCACTTCCTCATAATCAATCGGCAGCTGGTGGTCTGAGTTGTCCAGCGTGATTGCTACCGATGCGTAGCTTAAAGGCTTACGATTCTCCGTTCCAGAAAAGATAACATCCTGCATGCTTCCGCCTCGAAGCTGCTTCACCCGCTGTTCTCCCAACACCCAGCGTACCGCATCTGCCACGTTACTCTTTCCACTACCGTTTGGGCCTACAATGCCGGTGATGCCATTGTGAAAATCAAATTTTATTTTATGTGCAAAAGATTTAAAGCCCTGTACTTCGATGCTTTTTAAATACATACTCCACCTACTTAATGTTTTGTTGATGCAGCATCAGGATACTCTGATAAGCGGCCTCCTGTTCAGCTGCTTTCTTTGTGCGGCCTGCGCCGCTTCCCCACTTTGCTTCTCCGATATAAACGGCCACATGAAAAGATTTATTGTGATCCGGTCCTTCCTCTCCAGTCAGTTCATAATGGAGTTCTTCCTTAAAATGGGCCTGTACAATTTCCTGAAGGATAGTCTTGCTATCAAAAAAGAGTTTTCTGTGTTCCAAATCGTTCAAAACAAATCTATGGATAAATTCTTTTGCGTTAGCAAACCCACCATCCAGATAAATGGCTCCTATCAGCGCTTCCATGGCATCAGAAGTCACAGACTCCCTTCTCCTGCCTCCTGTCGCATCTTCGCCTTTCCCCAACATCAGGTAATCCCCCAGATGAAGTTCTCTTGCGCAGAACGCAAGCGATGGTTCACATACGATACTCGCTCTGGTCTTCGTCAATTCTCCTTCCGGCATCGTCTTATGTTCTTCAAAAAGAAATTCACTGGACACAAGTTCCAGAACTGCATCTCCTAAAAATTCCAATCTCTCATTGCACTGATATTTGGGGAGCTGTCTTTCGTTGGCGTATGAGCTGTGTATCATGGCCTGTTTTAAAAGCTCACGGTTCTGAAATGTATAGCCAATATATTCTTCTAAATGTTTTAATTTCTGATTCATATGATTGTTGCCCCATAAAATGAAAAAGCCCGGCAGGGCTTTTTCACTCCTATCATTCCTAATTATTTGTCGCTTTTCTGATCTGTTCCACAGCGTCTCCCACTGTTGCAATTTTCTCAGCCTCATCATTATCAATTTCAATATCAAATGTTTCTTCTATTCCCATAATAATCTGAAAGATATCCAGCGAATCTGCTCCCAGATCATCTACAAATTTTGTTTCTTCTGTGATGTCATCTGCCTCCACATTTAATACATCTGCAATAATTTCCTTTAATTTTTCAAACTCCATACTCATTCTCCTTTTTCATGAAATTGTAATCTATTATTCAGCGGATGACTGCTCCGCCTGAATACTCTCCTTGATCTTCTCATTAATTTTCTGACGCTTAAATGTCACACACTGCACGATCGTATTGCTAATCTCTTTTGCTTTCGAACTTCCATGGGTCTTAACCACCAATCCGTTCAATCCCAGAAGGGGTGCACCACCATACTCAGATGTGTCGAATTTCTTCAGGGTATCCTTTAGTGCCGGCTTAACCAGCAACGCCCCGATCTTGCTCCTTAGATTTTTCATCATACCAGTCTTAATCTGGCGTATCAGCGTATTTCCCACACCTTCAAACAGCTTCAAAATAATATTTCCAGCAAATGCTTCACAAACAATGACATCTGCCTTTCCACATGGTATGTCTCTTGCCTCCACACTTCCAATAAAGTGAATACTCTTTTCCTCCTTTAAAAGCGGGAAAGTCTCTTTCACCAGCGCATTTCCTTTTTCTTCTTCTGCACCGATATTTACGATTCCTACCTTCGGATCCTTAATTCCTACTACGTGCTCCATATAAATAGAACCCATTTTTGCAAACTGTACCAGATGAGACGGCCTTGCATCCACATTTGCCCCACAATCAATCAAAAGTGAAACACCATTTTCTGTTGGAAACAGCGGTGCTAACGGAGGACGTTCCACTCCTTTGATCCGCCCGACAATCACTTGTCCGCCTACCAAAACAGCTCCGGTACTTCCTGCCGACACGAAGGCGTCTGCTCTTCCTTCTTTTACCAGCTTCATTCCAACGACAATGGAGGAATCCTTCTTTTTCCGGATAGCATTTACCGGTGGTTCAGCCATCTCGATGACTTCTGACGCCGGTACGATCTCCAACCGCTCCTGATCGTAAGTATACTGTTCTAATTCTTTTTTTAGGGCCTCTTCCCGTCCCACCAGGAAAATGTAAAGACTCTTTTCTCTTTTCAGGGCATCAACAGCCCCTCTTACAATCTCTGTGGGAGCATTATCTCCGCCCATTGCATCTAATGCGACCTTCGTAATCTCTGCCATGTTTCATCCTCCTAGCAACTTCAAGGATAATTCTACTAAACATTGATGGAAAAATCAATAGTGAACTACGCAAAAGCAGACGTACACAAAAAGGACTCTCTCCATCTTTATAACAAAGCTTCATACACCGAAAATCTTAAAAAAATCGGGAAGATATCCGGCTGTGGATATTCTTCCCGATCGTAGATGCTTCCTCAATATTTCTATTAGTCCTGAGGAATAATTTCTTTTTTGTTGTATGAGCCACAAGCCTTGCAGACTCTGTGAGGCATCATAAGTTCGCCGCACTTGCTGCATTTCACCAGGTTTGGTGCGCTCATCTTCCAGTTAGCTCTTCTTTTGTCTCTTCTTGCTTTGGAAGATTTATTCTTTGGGCAGATTGACATGGGTTACACCTCCTTAAAATTCTTAAAGACATCACGGATAACTGACATTCTAGGGTCAAGGCCTGTATCCTCACAATCACAAGTGCCTTCATTCAAGTTTTGACCACATATGCTGCAAATGCCTTTACAGTCATCACTGCACAGAATTTTTGTCGGCCACCCTACTAATAACTCGTTGCAGACCAACTGTTCCACATCCAAGTTAGATCCGTCAATATAATTGGTTTCGTCTAATTCGTCTGACTGATCCACATGCTCTGGATCTACACTGACCTTCTTCTGAAAATCAAGAGGAATCTTAACTTCCACATCTTTTAGGCACCGATCACACGGAATAACCGCTGTAATCTCACCCTTCCCTTTGATAGTGAGTTTTTTATCTCCTGCATACTCAATGCAGATCCAAAGGGGAGTCTTTTCCTTAAGCGGAAATCTACTGCCACCGGACAAAAACTCATCCATACTGATAGAAACAGATGTGTCAATTGATTTGTGCTGTTCAGACAAAACGCTGGATAGGTCTAATATCATCATATATACTCCTATTCACACCTAGACTATTATATCATGTAAAAACTGTTTGTCAACCCTTAAAATAGAAAAGCGCTGTTCCAACATCAATCCCATCAGCGGTCCTATTATACCAAAGCTACCGTCTCACGTGCAATTGCAAGTTCTTCGTTCGTTGGAATAACTGCGACCTTTACCTTGGAATCTGCTGCAGAGATCACAAAATCTTCTCCACGTTTCTTGTTTGCTTCTTTATCCAATGTAATTCCAAGGTAACCCAGATGCTCCAGAACTTTTTCACGGACAATACCAGCATTTTCACCGATTCCCGCCGTAAACGCAATGGCATCAACACCGTTCATCGCAGCCACATATGAACCGATATATTTTGCCACACGGTAGCTGAACACTTCAATCGCCGCTTTCGCATACTGGTTTCCATTATTCATAGCCTCTTCCAGATCACGGAAATCACTGGAAAGGTTTTTGGAAAGTCCATACACACCAGACTTTTTATTTAATACATTCATAATGCCTGCTATATCCAGATCCTCTTTCTTTGCAATATATTCCATTATAGCAGGATCGATATCTCCGGAACGGGTACCCATAACAAGTCCTTCCAGAGGGGTCAGCCCCATAGAGGTATCTACACATTTTCCATTCAACACAGCGCTGATTGATGCACCGTTACCAAGATGTGCTACAATGATCTTAGAATTTTCAAGATCCATTCCCAGGAACTGGGCTGCATGCTTGGATACAAAACTATGGCTTGTACCATGGAAACCATAGCGTCTTACGCCATATTTCTCATAATATTCATATGGGAGACCATACAGATATGCTTTTTCCGGCATCGTCTGATGAAACGCGGTATCAAATACTGCCACCATAGGAGTGCCCGGCATTAATTTCTGACATGCACGGATACCAATCAGGTTCGCCGGGTTATGAAGAGGCGCCAGATCATTACACTCTTCGATTGCTTTCAAAACTTCATCTGTGATCACGACAGAGCTTGCGAACTTCTCTCCTCCATGTACAACACGATGTCCTACTGCACCAATCTCGGAAAGATTCTTAACAACACCTGTCTCAGAATCCGTCAAAGCTTCGATCACATACTGGATTGCCTCCGTATGGGTCGGCATTGCTTTGTCTGATTTCATTTTTTCTCCTCCTGCCGGCTGATAAGTAAGGCTTCCATCAATCCCGATTCTTTCGCAAAGGCCTTTTGCGAGAACATTTTCGGATTCGGAATCAATCAGCTGAAATTTCAAGGATGAGCTTCCACAGTTAATTACCAATACATTCATTTGTCTTTACCTCTCTTTACTTACTTAAACGATCTTCTAGTTATCTGCCATTGCCTGTACAGCTGTGATTGCCACAACGCCCTCGATATCTTTGGCGCTGCATCCGCGAGACAGATCGTTGACCGGTGCTGCAATTCCCTGGGTCAGAGGTCCATAAGCCTCTGCTTTTGCCAGCCGCTGTACCAGCTTGTATCCAATATTTCCGGCATCCAGGTCTGGGAACACCAGCACATTAGCCTTTCCTGCCACAGGACTTCCTGGTGCTTTAGAAGCGCCAACTGATGGAACGATTGCTGCATCCAGCTGGAATTCTCCGTCGAGCAGAAGTCCTTCTGGTGCATTTTCTTTTGCGATCTTCGTTGCTTCCACAACTTTATCCACGTCAGGATGTTTTGCGCTTCCCTTTGTGGAGTGGGAAAGCATTGCGACAACAGGCTCTTTTCCAGTCAAAAGGCGGAAGGAATCTGCTGAAGAAAGTGCAATTGCTGCCAGCTTCTCTGGATCAGGATTCTGTTCCAGTCCAGAATCAGCACAGATGAAGGTTCCATATGCGCCCATGTCGCAGTCCGGCACTACCATCACAAAAAATGCAGATACCAGTTTTGTTCCCGGCTTTGTCTTAAGGATCTGAAGACATGGTCTTAATGTATCCGCGGTAGAATGGCATGCACCAGATACCATCCCGTCTGCATCTTTCATTTTTACCATCATGACACCATAGTACAGATAGTTCGTCAAAAGCAACTCTCTTGCCTGTTCTTCTGTCATACCTTTTTTCTGTCTTAATTCTACCAGCTTTGCAATATATGCATCTGTCTTTTCATAGGTGGCAGGATCAACAATCGTCGCACCGCTAATGTCAAAATTCCCCTTATTTTTCGCAACTTCCTCTTCACTTCCGATCAGGATCAGGTTTGCAGTGCCTTCCTTTAATACAGCCTCCGCTGCTTCATATGTCCGGATATCCTCGGTCTCTGGAAGCACAATCGTCTTTTTGCATGTTTTTGCTTTTGCTTTGATTTCATCTATGAATCCCATGTTCGATAGACTCCTTTCCTTAGTTTCTCAATACTACAATTATAATACAAAGAGACCCTGCAAACAAGGTCTCTTCTTTGAATCTTATGTGCATTTTTTGGTACAATCTCCCAGAAAATCTTTCTATAGCTGAAACACCATGCTGACAATCGCAAAATAAACACTGATGGTACTGATATCTACCAGAGTCGAGATCAAGGGTGTCGCCATAATAGCTGGATCCAATCCCACTTTTTTGGCAAGCAAAGGCAAGGTACAGCCTACCACTTTTGCAATTACAACGGTACATGACATGGTAAGCCCAATAGTCAGGGCCATCAGAACATCTCCCTGACCCATAAGAAGAATACGAATTCCATTCACCACTGCCAGCACAATGCTGATGCATACGGCAATCCTGACTTCCTTCCATACTACCCGAAACAAATCTCCAAATTCGATCTCTTCCACCGCAATCCCCCGGATCACAAGAGTAGAACTCTGAGACCCACAGTTTCCTCCGGTTCCTGTCAGCATTGGAACGAATCCCGCCAGCTGAGGCATGACCGCCAATGCAGACTCATAGCTATTCATGATCATCTGTGTCACCGTCGCAGAAAGCATCAAAAACAGCAGCCAGGGCAGCCTGCTCTTTACATGCTCTAGAACTGTCGTTCCAAAATAAGAGTCTTCATTTGGATTGACACCGGCCATGATACTGATGTCTTCTGTGGTCTCTTCCTGCAATACGTCCATGGCATCGTCAACAGTTACGATCCCCACCATGCAGTTTTCATGATCCAAAATCGGCAGTGCGATCAATCCATACTTGTTGATGGTCTTTGCCACATCTTCCTGGTCGTCAGTTGTATGAGCATACAGAAGATTCGTCTCCATGATCTCTTCAATGGGTTTAGATTCGCTGGTCGTCAATAACTCCTTGACATCCACATACCCGATTAGCTTTCTTTTTTCAGTCACATAACAGGTATAGATAGTCTCTTTATTCAGTCCCACCTGCCGAATCTTTAAAATTGCCTCTGCCACTGTCATCTCTTTGCGGACAGCGATATAATCCACATTCATCACACTTCCGGCACTGTCTTCCGGATACTGTAAAAGCTGATTAATCTGCGCCCTTTTTTCTTCATCTGTGGCCATCAAAAGCCTGTCTACCACATTAGCAGGCATCTCTTCCAGGACATCAACCGTATCGTCCAGATACATCTCTTCCATAACTTCTTCAAGCTCTGAATCTGTCAATGCATTGATCAACACCTCGCGCATGTCGCTGTTCATGTACGTAAAAGTCTCTGCCGCTTCTTCTTTAGCCAGGAGACGGAAAACCATAACCATGTGCTTCTGGTCAAATTCTTCCAGAATATCTGCCAGGTCAACAGGATACATATTATTTTCCAGCTCTTCCTTTAGTTCTTTATACTGCCGGTTCTCAAGCATGCTTAAAATGCGTTCCTCTGTCAATTCCTCCCGCATTTTCTTGTGCTCTTCACTCATTATGCATCCTCCTTTCCGCCTTATTGCCAGTCAGGTCTTTCTATAGTATAATCAATTTCAAAAAGATATACAAGGAGAAACTCATGAAAATCGTCGGACTGATTACCGAATATAATCCTTTTCACAATGGGCATTTATATCATATTGAAAAAGCAAAAGAAGTAACCGGGGCAGACACCGTAATCGTTGTCATGAGCGGAAACTATGTACAAAGAGGCGCTCCAGCCATCATGCCAAAGCATCTGCGCGCAGAAGTAGCCTTAGAAGCCGGTGTTCCCATCGTCTTAGAACTTCCTGTGTGCTATGCCTGCGGAAGCGCTGAATTTTTTGCCGAAGGCGCCATCTCCCTTTTTGAAAAACTGGGCTGTATTGATTCCATCTGTTTTGGAAGTGAATGTGGAGACTATTATCTGCTGGAAAAAATCGCACACGCAACCGCAGATGAACCTGAAGAATACCAGGTATATCTAAAAGAGGCCCTTCGAAGAGGTATGTCGTTTCCCCGCGCCAGACAAGAGGCCTTAAAGACATATTTCAAAGACCCTTCTCTAGATGAGGTTCTGGAACAGCCTAATAACATTCTGGGCATCGAATATATTAAAGCACTCTATGCAAGGAAAAGTTCGATTGGTGCCTATACCATCCGTCGAAAAGTCTCAGGATACCACGACCAAGAGCTCTCCTCTGGCTACAGCTCTGCCTCGGCCATCCGCCGTCTCCTCGCCTTTGCAGGGAACTCTGTTCATCTGGAATCAGAAAAAATGTATGATGAGCCTAGCCTTTCCGAGGTCCTGACACGTCTGGAAGACCAGGTTCCTCCCTCCTGTATCCGCTCACTGGAAGAAACCCACCGTGTCCGGTATCCAGTATATGCAAATGATTTTTCCCTTTTCCTTCGCTATAAACTTCTGACCGAGAATCGAAAGTCCCTGTCACAATATCTGGATGTAACAGAAGAACTTAGCAATCGCATATTCAATCACTCCAATGATTTCATTACGTTTGACCAGTTCTGTGATTTACTGAAAACCCGTGATATGACCTATTCCAGAATCAGCCGTTGTCTATTCCACATCCTGCTGAATATCCGGACAGAAGATTTAAAGGATTATAAAGAACAGCAGGGGTGCCAGTACGCCCGCCTGCTCGGTTTCCGGAAAGACAACGCAAAGCTTCTGACCCTCTTAAAAAGAACTTCGTCTGTTCCTCTTCTGACAAAACCTACTCAGACAGACGCGCTTTCTAAAGTCGGTCTAAAAATGTTAAAACAGGATATTTTCGCTGCCGATCTTTACGAGAGCGTGGTCACAAACAAATTTAAAATGCCATTTTTAAGTGAATATCATCAGCAGATCGTAAGGATTTAAACCTCGATTTTTTTACTGCATGCCACAGCCATGGATCCAGCTCCAATGTGGCATGCTACGCTTAAGGACAGACGATCCATTTCAATCTCATAGCCCGGGAAACGTTCCATGATTTCCCGCTTCCATTCCAAAGCCTCCTCATCAGAGCAAGTGTAAGCGGCTTCCAGATGTACTTCTTTGCCTGCAAAACGTTTTCGGATATCCTTTTCCATAGCGTCAAGCATTGTCTTCTTTGCCGCCTTCCAGCCCCGCACCTTCGCAAAGGCATCAAGCTTCTCTCCCTGGATCTGAAGGACCGGCTTTAAGTTCAGCACAGTACCTATAGCCGCCGCTGCCGGGGTGATCCGGCCGCCTTTTTTTAGATATTTTAGCGTATCTACAGTAATATAGATGCTGGCCTCCAGTTTTTCCCGCATCAGGACATTCACAATTTCCTCTGCACTCATTCCTTTTTCCATCATATAAATCGCATCCATGACGGACTGACGCTGTGTCACAGATATCCTCTGATTATCTACCACATGCACCTTACCCTCAAACTCCTTCGCCAACATAATCGCGGTCTCACAGCTGCTGGAAAGGCCACTTGACATAGGAAGATGGATGATCTCCTCATGCTCCTGAAGAAGCTCCTCCCACAACTCCATCACATCTGCCGGAGAGGGCTGTGAGGTGGAAATATCTGCATTTTCTGCCAGTCTCTGATAAAACTCTTCCTGAGTCAAAGTAATATCTTCATAAAATAATTCGTCGTTAATATAAAAGGGCATAGGAACTACACGAATGCCCAGTTTCTCAGCCTCCTTTTGCGTAATTCCACTGTTGCTGTCCGTCACGATTGCTATCTTCTTCATAACCTTTTCTTCTCCATTCATTGCCAGTTTTATAAAGTTACCACATCAGATACCTGATCTCTTTTTGCCACCATCATGGGGATTTCCTCTCCTTTATAAGGATTATCCCCAAAACTAACCTCTAATTTTACTGTTTCATACGCCAACTCTGCATAATTGTTTTCTTTGCTCAGATGACCGAGAATCACCTGTTGAAGTCCATCGTGCAGAATGTCGCTAAGGAGCCGTCCTGAAAGCTCATTGGAGAGATGTCCTTTGTCTCCCATCACCCTTCTTTTCAACGGATAGGGATAAGGTCCCACCTCCAACATATGAATGTCATGATTTGCTTCCAGCACGACTGCATTCAGATTCTGAAGATGTTCGACTGTATATTCATCATATTTTCCAAGGTCTGTGGCAACTGCCACCGCCTTCTGGCCGTTTTCCATCCGAAATCCCGAAGGCTGCCTTGCATCATGAGAAATTGAAAAAGGACAGATACTGATATCCCCCAGGGGAAACACCTGATCTATCTCCACCTCGTGAAGCAGTCCCTCTGGCATCTTTCCTAGGCTTTTCATTCCCTGTATCCCTTCGATGGTTCCAGCTGTTGCATAAATTGGAATCTCATACTTTCTACTGAACACTCCCAGCCCCTGAATATGGTCAATGTGTTCATGGGTAATAAGAATTCCCGAAAGTTCCTCTCCTTTGACTCCCAAGCTATGTAATCCTTCTTCAATTCTCTTTTTACTGATTCCTGTATCTACCAGCAGATGAGTCGTATCGTCTCCCACATATATACAATTCCCGCTACTTCCACTGGCAATACTGCATAATCTCATCATTTCTGCCGTCTGCCTTTCCTATAAATCTGCAACGATGCGGTCCAGCTGCAGTTGTGTTTCTGCAAAAACGCCATTGTTATCGATCACCCTGTCACAGTGCTTCATATAGATATCTTTAGGCGGCTGCGCAGCAATAATGCTGTCTACCTTAGCCGGTTCATAACCCCGTGAATAAAACAGCCTTTTCTTACGCACCTCGTCTTTTACATATACATACCAAAGTTCATCACATAGCTCCTCATAATGATCTTCAATCAAGACCGCCGATTCAATGATCAGAAGATTCGTGTTCTTTCGTTCTTCTTTTGCGATAATCCTTTGAACTTCTTCCTTTACCACCGGATGAACAATACGGTTTAAAACGGACAGCTGTTCCACATTGTTAAACGCAATGTTTCCCAGTTTTTCCCTGTTCATTTCCCCTTTTTCATCCAGGATATCCTCCCCGAAATGCGCGACAATGGCATCATAGCATTTTCCTCCCTTTTTCTGAAGCTTTTTTGCCACTTTATCTGTCTGGCAGATCGTCGCCCCATATTTGTTGTTCAGGTATTCCATAATCTGTGTTTTTCCAGAACCGACACCGCCGGTAAGTCCTATGATCTTCATCTTTTCTCCACCTCTACTTTGCTTCGTACCAATTGTCTCCTGTATGCATATCTATCTCAAGCGGAACGTCAAGCGTTGCCGCATGCTCCATCTCCTCGCAGAGAATTCCTTTTACCTTTTCAACCTCCGTTTTTTCCGCCTCAATCAAAAGTTCATCATGAACCTGCAGTACCAGACGAGAAGAAAGCCCTTCTTCTTTCAGTCTGCGGTTGACGCCAATCATCGCAATTTTTATGATATCCGCCGCAGTTCCCTGGATCGGAGAGTTCATTGCCACCCTTTCTCCAAAGGATCTTTGCACAAAGTTGCTGGAGCTAAGTTCTGGCACTGGCCGCCTTCTTCCAAACAACGTCACGGCATATCCTTGTTCCTTTGCATGCTTTACCGCATCATCCAGAAAGGTCTTAATTCCCGGATAGGTATGAAAATAATCCTCAATATACTTTGCCGCTTCCTTCCGAGTAATACTTAGATCCTGACTTAGTCCGAAGGAGCTGATGCCATAAACGATTCCAAAATTAACCGCCTTGGCATTACGTCTTTGCTGATCCGTTACCTTTTCAAAAGGTACATGAAACACCTGGGACGCCGTAATTTTGTGAATATCCTTAGCCTCACGGTAAGCCTCGATCAGATGGGCATCTCCAGAACAATGAGCCAGCACTCTTAGCTCAATCTGAGAATAATCCGCATCCACAAACACGCACCCTTCTCTCGGCACAAAAACCTTTCGGATCATACGACCAAGCTCCGTCCGCACCGGGATATTCTGTAGATTAGGTTCTGTACTGCTGATCCTTCCTGTGGCTGTAATAGTCTGATTAAATTTCCCATGAATCCGTCCATCTTCTGCAATATAATTTGCCAGACCGTCCGCATAGGTAGATTTCAGTTTTGCATACTGTCGGTATTCCAGAATCTTTGCAATAATTGGATGATCCGGCGCCAGTTTTTCTAATACATCTGCCGCCGTAGAATACCCAGTCTTAGTTCTTTTCCCACCAGGAATCTCTAACTTTTCAAACAAGATGACACCCAGCTGCTTTGGCGAATTGATATTAAACTTCTCACCTGCATCATTATAAATCTCCTGTTCCAGCGTCTGGATGTGTCCCGCCAATTGATCACCATATTCCTTCAACGCACTAGAATTAATCTTCACGCCATTTTGCTCCATATCATAAAGAGTGAATACCAGCGGCATCTCAATTTCTTCAAAAAGCTTCAACATTCCCTTTTCTTTTAGACACTTACGAAGAGTCTCTGAAGCTGCCCTGGCGGTGTAGGCTTCATAACATACCTTGATATAAAAATCAGACTTTTCTTCTATAACAAGGTCCAGCTGTTCCCTGGCTACATCTTCATAAGAGTAGCTATTTTTCAGTGGATTTATCAGATAGGCAGCCACAGTCATATCAAAACAGGTTTCCTGCCTGTGGATATCCAGATACTGAAGTCTGGATTTGATATCAAACATTGAAAAACGCTCGGTCATCCCAGACAGTTCTGAAAGACGTTCCAAAAGCCACGAAGCGCTGATCTTAGAATTTACACGAATGCAATAGTGATCCTGATCAGAAAAACTGATTCCTATGCCTCCTACTTCAGCCTGATTTTCAAATAACGGAAGTGCCTCCTTTGGATCTTTAAAAATACAGGCGCCAATGCAGGACGCCCCCTGTGCATTCTTCAAAATCTCTTCCGCTCTTTTTTTATCCTTGATTTCCACAAAAGCATCTTCAACTTGATTCGCCGGTCCTTTTACATCGAACCGTGAAAGCAAATTTTTAAACTGCAGTTTCTGGAACCAGACATAAGCTTCTTCTGTATAAATATTTCCAAGTTTTGCATCTTTTAACTCATAAGGAAAACTGGCATGTATATTGATCGTCGCAAGTTCCTTGCTCATCACCGCCAGATCCCAATATTCTTTCATCGCATTAGAAGCCCTGGGCGGCCGGATTTCATCTGCATGCTCATGGGCATTTTCGATAGAATGATATGAGGTGATAATCTTCGTAGCTGTCTTTTCACCGATTCCAGGAACCCCCGGAATATTGTCTGATGAATCTCCCATCAGCGCCTTAAGATCAATAAACTCTAACGGTGTCACCTGATACTTATTTTTGACATCCTTGGCATAATAATCTTCCACCTCAGTCTTTCCCTGCTTTGTCTTAGGGATACGAATCTTCACATGATCTGTGGCAAGCTGCAAAAGATCCCGGTCTCCGGAAATGACAGATACCTCCATCCCTTCTTCTTCACATCGTCTGGACAACGTGCCAAGAAGATCATCCGCTTCCAGTCCTGCACACTCAATGGTCTTGATTCCCATGGCCTTTAAGACCTCTTTCATCACAGGAACCTGTTGTCTTAACTCTTCTGCCATAGGCTTTCTTGTCCCTTTATAATCAGCATACATCTCATGCCGGAACGTAGGCGCGTGTACGTCAAAAGCCACCGTCAGGTAATCCGGTGTTTCTTCATCCAATAATTTAAATAAAATCGTCAGAAAACCATAGACGGCATTAGT
>JAHYZZ010000002.1:21625-80230 GCA_019424135.1 Lachnospiraceae bacterium | reverse complement strand
GATCCGGAAGCCCATAGAACGCGCGGTTCAATATACTATGGCCGTCTATCAGTACAATTTTTTGATTCATGAACAACTTCTCCATCCTAAATTAGAACTACCTTTTACTATACACCAATTCGACAATTTTTAAAAGGATAAGTTGTTCCTAATATCTTTTATATTTTTTTCACAGCCGGAATCATCATTCCTCCTAAGCTGTTCCCAATCGTCATCAAAAGCAGGTAAAGAAAAGTTTTGAAAGACCACATCTCTGCTAATGTAAAATAAAACATATTCGCTATGCAATGTTCAAATCCAGAAAGAATAAATACACTGACGCACAAAAATAAGATCAGCGGATTCCCTCTCTCTTGAAATCCGTCCACTGCAACATACATCAAAATTCCGCAAAATATGGCAAGAATCAAAATGCTGGCCATGGAATCCGAAAGTTTTCCATTACAGAGTTCTGCCGCCTTTTCGCTGCTCCCAGAAATTCTGGACACCTTCACAGCTGATGCTGCCACAACCGTTCCAACAAGATTTCCCAGCCAGGTAAGCGCAAGCATCCGTATGTAAGGAAACATTTCTTTTTGCTCTACAAGGTACCCGATCTTTCCTGTATACAGATTCAGGCCATTCAGTACAATCACATACAGTCCGACTGTAAAAAACAGCGAGCCTGCTATCTTGTTTTCCAGGGAAAGATAAACCGTACCTCCTATAGCAATGGTGACTCCGGCCATTACTGCTCTAAGAAAAATCCTACACGTATCTCTCATGATATTCCTCGTCTTTTCTAGTGAATCATATCATCTGGATGTGGTTCAGATAGCATGTCCCTCGAAGTACATGGAGAGCCAATATAGAGGTTGTCACGCTCCCGACTCCTCCTGGGACAGGGCTAAGATAAGATGTCTTTTTTTGTGCGGCATCAAAATCCACGTCTCCACAAAGATTCCCGTTTTCATCTACATTAATGCCTACATCTACGACCACTGCATCCTTTCCTATCATATCGCCAGTAATCATTTCTGCCTTTCCTGCCGCCGCCACCAGTATCTGGGCATTCCGGCATTCTTCCGCAAGACCTTCAGTGCGGGTGTGGCAAATCGTCACCGTAGCATTTCTCTTTAAAAGAAGCATAGACAGCGGTCTGCCAACCACCATGCTTCTTCCCACTACCGTCACTTTTTTGCCTGTCAGCCCAATCTGAAAATGATCCAGCATTTCCACGACAGCCTCTGCCGTGCAAGGTGCAAATCCAGTCTCGTCCCCAGAGAATACCTTCGCAATATTCGTATCACTCATGCAGTCCACGTCCTTATACGGATGAATGGCAGCCTTTACCGCCTCTTCATCTAAATGAGGCGGCAACGGACGAAACAACAGGATTCCATGGACAGACGGATCTTCATTAATCTTTGCAAATTCTTCTTCAAACTCCTTTTGTCCAATATTTTCTGGAAACTCTATGACCCGGCACTCAATCCCGGAAAGCTCCATACGCTTTTTTGCGCCTCTTTCATAAGCAAGATCATCCGGTCTTTTTCCTACACGTACAATTGCAAGACATGGAATGATCCCTTTTTCCTTTAATGCCTGTGTATTCCGGATCAAAGTCTCTTTCATGGCTTTCGCCACCTCATTGCCCTTCATGACTACACCCATTGTCTGCCCCTCCTGTCACTGCAGTTTTTCCAATACCTTCTTATAAACACGTTCCTTCCGGACACTTCCTTCCTCAATCAGGCTTTTAGCCTGACCATTCAACTCTTGTGCCCTTTCTTGATCTTTCATCAGTTTGGTATTAATAAAAATGTTCAAAGACGCGCCCTCTAAAGCGGCTTGCGCAAACAAAATGCCTACCCCCACATCACTGACTGCAATTTTGCTTCCTTTTTCTTCCAGGATTTCCAGTTCCATCATGGCTGCGCTGACGGTCTTCATAATCTGAAGTGGAACAACGCTTGCTTCGTACAACGCCTGTTCCATAATTCGATCTTTTTCTGCTCTTTGTTCCTCGGTATCCTTAGGCATTCCATAAGCCCGTGACAAAGGCTCAAAAGCCTCAGCATCCTGATCCGCCAAGTTTGTCAGCTGGTCTCGGATCTCTTTTAACCGACTTCGAATTGTAAGGATCTCTTCCTCCACACCTTTATATTTCTTTTTTCCGATGGTTAAATTTGCAACCATCATACCAAGCGCTGCTCCAAAAGCCCCAACAGCGGCGGAGGCTCCGCCTCCACCCGGGACAGGTTCCTTTGAAGATAGGACCTCCAGAAAATCCGTTGTTCTCTTTTCCAGCATCATAGCGCCCCGATCTCCTTTCCCTCTTAAAACAGTCCGGAAATTACACCGTCTGCATTAACATCAATTTTTTCTGCCGCAGGCACTTTCGGAAGCCCCGGCATCTTCATGATATCTCCTGTCAGTGCAACCAAAAACCCTGCGCCTGCAGATGCGGTAATATCACGGATCGTAATTCTAAATCCAGTAGGACGTCCCAGTTTTTTCGCATCATCTGTCAGAGAATATTGATTTTTTGCCATACAAATCGGCAGATTTCCAAGTCCTATTCCCTCCAGGGTACGGATTTCTCTTTCTGCTTTCGTCGTATAATCTACGCCTTCCGCTCCATAAATCTTCTGCGCAATCGCCAATATCTTATCTTTTATCGAACTTTCTGTGTCATATACAAATTCCATGTGGCTTTCCTCTTCGCAAAGGCGCACAACTTCAGCTGCCAGCTCTTCACCGCCGGCACCGCCTTTTCCCCACACCTCTGAAAGAGCCACATTCACTCCAAGCTCCTCACATTTTTCACGCACAAGGCTGATCTCTGCCTGTGTATCTGTCGGGAAACGATTGATCGCCACGACCGCGGGAAGTTTAAAGACCTGCGTGATATTTTCCACATGTTTTAGAAGATTGGGGATTCCTTTCTCCAATGCGCTGAGATTTTCCTCTGTCAGTTCTGTCTTTGGAACACCCCCGTTATACTTTAATGCCTTAATCGTTGCCACAATGATTACCGCAGATGGACGAATTCCAGACATTCTGCATTTAATATCCAGAAACTTCTCCGCACCAAGATCTGCGCCGAATCCTGCTTCCGTAATCATATAATCCGCAAGTTTCATTCCCATTTTGGTGGCAATTACACTGTTGCATCCATGTGCGATATTAGCAAACGGTCCTCCATGCACAAATGCAGGGGTTCCCTCTAACGTCTGTACAAGATTTGGTTTCAAAGCGTCCTTCAAAAGTGCTGCCACAGCTCCCTCGGCATGCAGATCCCCCGCAGTCACCGGATGTCCATCTCTTGAGTAAGCCACAATGATTCTTGCCACCCGCTCCTTCAGGTCTATAATATCACTGGCAAGGCAGAATACTGCCATAATCTCCGATGCAACAGTAATATCAAATCCATCCTGGCGTGTTACACCGTCAGCCTTTGGTCCCAGCCCATCTACGATATTCCTAAGCTGCCTGTCATTCATATCCACGCAACGGCGCCAGGTAACCCTGTTTGTATCAATATCAAGCGCATTCCCCTGATGGATATGGTTGTCCAGCATAGCAGCAATCAGATTATTGGCCGCCCCGATGGCATGAAGATCACCGGTAAAATGAAGATTGATGTCTTCCATGGGCACCACCTGGGCATAACCACCTCCTGCTGCCCCGCCTTTTACTCCGAATACCGGTCCAAGAGATGGTTCTCGCAAAGCGACCATAGTCCTTTTTCCAATCCGGTTCAGCGCATCTGCCACACCGATGGTCGTTGTTGTTTTGCCCTCCCCGGCAGGTGTCGGATTAATCGCCGTTACCAGAACAACCTTTGCATCTGGCTTGTTTATCAGTTCATTTTGATAGTAGCGATAATCAATCTTTGCCTTATATTTTCCATAGTTCTCCACATACTGATCTGGAATACCCATGGAATCGGCAATTTCGTTGATCACCTTCATCTCTGCCTCCTGTGCGATCTCAATATCTGTTTTAAATCCCATGTTTACACATCCTCTCTGCCTGAATTTTTATCTTTTTTTCCTTGGAATCGTATGGATAGCCCCGCCTTCCAGTTCCTCCAGTGCCTCTCCAACTCCTTCGTTATAGGTCGGATGGGCTCTTACAGCCTTAAGAAGCTGTCTAACAGTCAGCCGGTTTGCCACTGCTGTTCCCATCTCACCGATCATATCTGTTGCCCGGGCACACATCATCTGAACCCCTAAAATTACTCCGGTCCTTTCTTCTGCAACAATCTTAATAAATCCACGCTCTTCCTTCGTGATCAACGACTTCCCATTTGCACTCATAATAAACTTTCCGATTTTTACAGGAATATTTTTCCCTCTTGCATCCTCCTCAGTCAATCCCACTGATGCAATCTCCGGATCAGTATAAACGCATCCGGGAATGGCCTCAAGATCTACCGAAGGCTTGATTCCGGCCATTGTCTCTACAGCCACAATTCCCTGGGCACTTGCCAGATGAGCAAGCTGCATGCCTTTCACCAGGTCTCCAATGGCATAAACGCCTTCCAAACTTGTCCGAAAATGTTGATCCGTCACGATCCGTCCCCTCTCCATTTCAGGAACAGCTTCTTTGGCAAACAGGCCGTCTGTATTGGGGCACCGCCCTACTGCGCATAATATAAATTGCGCCGAAACTCTCTGCTCCGACTCCTTGTCTTCGAACCAACAAGTGTAACCATTTCCTTCTGATTCTACTTTTTTGACTGAAGCTGACGTGTGAATATCCACACCCCTCTTTTTCAGAATCAGTTTCAAATTTTGAGAAATTTCTTTGTCCATTCCAGGAAGAATCCTTGGCATTGCTTCTAAAATTGTAACTTTACAACCAAAAGAAGCATAAATCGTGGCAAACTCTACACTGATCACTCCTCCGCCAATAATCACAAGACTCTCTGGCATCTCTTTTAACGCAAACAGATCATCACTTGTGAGAACTCCCGGAAGATCTATGCCTGGAATCGGCAAGATTACCGGCTTAGACCCTGCTGCCAGCAAAATGTGGTCTGCCTCATAAATCTTTGTTTCGCCTTCGGAAGTAACAGAAATTTTTCTCCCCGGCAATAACATGCCCTTCCCATCCAATTTTCTGACTTTATTCGCCGCAAGAAGCTGTTCTACTCCCTGTACCAGTTTCTCTGAAGTCTCCTCCTTATACTGCAGAATCTTTCCAAAATCAAAGCTTACATCCCCTGCAATAATTCCAAAGGAATCTCCTTCTTTTACTGTCCGGTACACTTCGGCCGCATGCAGCATTGCCTTTGCCGGAATGCATCCTCTGTTCAGGCAAGTACCGCCAACTTTACTTTCTTCTACAATCGCTGTGCGCATTCCCAGCTTAGCTGCTTTGATCGCTGCCACATATCCTCCCGGCCCGGCACCTACTACGATCAGGTCATATCGTTCTTCCATGTGTCTGCCTCCTTATCCTTCAAATCTCTGTGGTCTTAAGCCAGTCTGTAATGTCTTGCATCATCGCTGTCTCCTCCGGATCCGGCGACCAATACAGCCATAGCTGTGCACAGACAGCATCTCTTCGGCAACGGACTCCTTTTAAGTATTGTGGAAGTTCTTCGATCAATCCTGGTTTCAACGCATCAGAATACACCTGAGCGTCTATGATCTTCCCTTTTTCCACCTGCAACTGAATCTGCACCTCTCCCCATGGAAAACGATGGGACAATTCGTACTCAAAATCAATCTTTCTCCCAAACAGCCAATCCCAGGATGCATACTTTTCTGTCATCTTATGAATGGCCATATGTTCAAGCTCCTCTTTCTGCCAGACTTCTGCCTGCAGAGCATAAGTTTCTTGAAAAGAATCATACAGTGCTTTTTTTAATCTGTCAATCGTAAGTTCCGGAAGAAACTCTTTTAGATTCGTCACTCTTGATCTGACTGATTCTACACCCTTCCCTTTCAATTTTTCTCTGGAAGCCGTCAAATATCTTCCCAAATCATCTTTTTTAACATCAACCATCAAAGTCCCATGATGATAACAGTAATCCCCGTGCTGGTAATATGCATTCCCAGAAAACTTCTTCCCTGCAACAAGCACATCATTTCTTCCGGATTTTTCTGCCTGAATCCCCAACTTTTGAAGGGCCCGTAAGATGACATCCATTTGCCGATCCAAATCATAATGATCCTTCCGTGTCAAAAAAGTAAAATTCAAATTTCCCAAGTCATGATAAACTGCTCCTCCACCCGAAAGGCGCCGTGCCAAATGTCCTCCGCTCTCTTCTAGCTCATTAATCCTGCACTCTCTCCATGCATTTTGATTCCGTCCAATCACCACAGTATTCTGGTTTTGCCACAGATACAAAATCACTTGATCTATTTGGCAGCAAAAGAGAAGATACTCTTCCACTGCCAGATTTTCATATGGATTTACTCCATCTGCTTCTATATATACAATCTTTTTAACCATTTTTCATCCGTCTTAAAATCTTCTCCTTATGCCGGTTCAAACTCATATCGCAGGTGTGGATGTCTTGCAGCCTCCACTTCATCCAGTCTGGTCACAGGTGTGGTCACAGGCGCTTGGTGCAGCTGTTCAGCATCTTGTACAGCAAGGTCATAAAGAGAGCGGAACACATCTATCGCATGATCCAGTGTCTCCTTGGATTCTGTCTCAGTCGGTTCCACCATCAATGCTTCATCTACAATCAGCGGGAAATACATTGTCGGCGGATGAATCCCATGATCCAGAAGGCCCTTAGCGATATCCATAGCCGAAACTCCGGTCTGCTTCTTTAATTCAGAAAGGCTCATGACAAACTCATGCATGCAGATATCTGTACAGGCCATGGGATATATGTCTTTTAGTTTCTCCATCATATAATTGGCATTCAGCACCGCGTTCTGACTGGCCTTAGGAATTCCTTCCCGTCCCAGTGTCAAGATATAAGTCAGCGCACGTACAACCACCAAAAAGTTTCCGTAAAAGCTTTTCACTTCTCCAATGCTTCTGGATGGTTTTACAAAGGACAATTCATCTGTCTTTTCCACCAGCATTGAAGGAAGAAAGTCAGCGAGAAAATCTTTGCAGCCCACTGGTCCGCTTCCCGGGCCTCCTCCTCCATGGGGGGTAGAAAATGTTTTATGAAGATTCAGATGAATCACGTCAAATCCCATATCCCCGGGCCTCACAATCCCCATCACGGCATTCAGATTCGCGCCGTCATAATAGCACAATCCCCCGCATCCATGGACGATATCTGTGATTTTACGGATATTTTTATCAAAAAGACCTACCGTATTGGGATTTGTCAGCATCAATCCTGCTACATCATCACCAGATGCCTCTTTCAATTTTTCGAGATCTACGCAGCCATCTGGTCCGGAAGGGATGCTAACCACCTTATATCCCGCCATAGCTGCACTGGCCGGATTTGTCCCATGAGCAGAGTCTGGAACCAGGATTTTTTTTCTCTTGTGATCCTGTCTGCTTTCATGATAAGCTTTGATCAGCAAAAGCCCTGTAAATTCTCCGTGGGCCCCTGCCGCCGGCTGAAACGTCATATGATCCATACCCGTGATCTCACAAAGCAGCTTTTCTGCCGTCCAAAGAACTTCCAGACATCCCTGAGCTGTATGCTGCGGCTGCAGCGGATGGATTTCTGTAAATCCAGGAAGACTGGCCATTTCATTATTGATCTGCGGATTATACTTCATGGTACAGGAACCCAAGGGATAAAATCCGTCATTCACGCCATGGGATTTTTTTGCAAGTTCCGTATAATGCCTGCTAAGCTCACCTTCGGAAAGTTCCGGCAGATGCAGCCGTTTATGGCGGACATCTTTTTCGTCCAAAGTGGTAACCGGAACATCACATTCCGGCAGCAGACAGCATCCTCTGCCCTCTTTACTTTTTTCAAATATCAGCATGCATCACACCTCCTTTAAAATCCGGACAACCTGGTCCATTTCTTCTTTTGTATTCAACTCTGTACAACACCAAAGTATCCTAAACTCATCCAACGGCTGTCCGCCCAGAATATCTTCTTTTTCCAGAGCCTCCAGCACCTGTTTCGACGGTATTTTTGAAGAAGTCACAAATTCATGAAAAAATGTCTTTTGATTCTCCACTGCAAATCCTATCTTTTGCAATTCTTCTGCCAGATAATGTGCTTTGGATGTACACTGCTGTGCGGCCTTTTTCAAACCTTCATTTCCCATCGCCGCAAGATACACCCCTACTGCCAGGGCACACAGCGCCTGATTTGAACAGATATTACTGGATGCTTTCTCTCTGCGGATATGCTGTTCCCTTGCCTGTAATGTCAATACATATCCAGTCTTTCCGTTCCTGTCTTTCGTCTCCCCCACAATGCGGCCTGGAAGTTTGCGCATCATTGATTCCACACAAGCCATAAAGCCAAGATAAGGGCCGCCAAACGCAAGCGGAAGACCCAAGGGCTGCCCGTCGCCCACTGCTACATCCGCCCCATATTCCCGGGGCGTCTTTAGGAGCCCCAGAGAAATAGGGTTGACCCCCATCACCAGTTTGGCCCCGGATTCATGAGCAATCTTTGCAATCTCCTCTGCCTCTTCCAGATTTCCATAAAAATTGGGATGCTGAATATAGACACAAGCCGTCTCTCCATCTATATGTCCCTTTAGATATTCCAGATCCGTCGTTCCTTCTCTTTCAGGAATCACTTCCAGATCCATCTCATTCCCAAAGCAGTATGTTTTTACCGTCTCAAGAATTTCCGGCTGAATTGCTGCAGACACAAGAGCCTTTCCACGTTTTCGATCCCTGCACATGGCAATTCCTTCAGCGGCAGCCGTAGCGCCGTCATAAACAGATGCATTGGACACATCCATTCCTGTCAGGTCGCAGATCATCGTCTGATATTCAAAGATAGACTGAAGGATCCCCTGGCTGATTTCTGCTTGATAAGGGGTATAGGCCGTCATCAGGTTCTCTTTTGAAGTCACACTTTTTACAATGGAAGGGATATAATGCCGATAGGCCCCAGCTCCACGGAATATGGATGGAAATCTCTTATTTTTACCTGCAATTTTTTCCATTTTTCTGCGTACTTCTAATTCTGACAAACCAGAAGGAATCTTTAATCCTTCCTTCACCTTTACCTCATCAGGAATATGCGCAAACAGTTCTTCCACAGACTGGTATCCAATCTCTTCTAGCATACTTTTTTGTTCTTTGTCTGTATTTGGAACATAACTTCCCACGGCGTTTCACCACCTTTCTGATATTTACTGCTCATTCTCTACATAGGTCTGATATTCTTCACTTGTCAAAAGTGTTTCCCGGTCAGTAATATCCTTTACCTTGATAAACCATGCATGATAAGGATCTTCATTGATAGATTCAGGAGCATCTAAAAGTGCTTCGTTCACCTCAGCGACAACTCCTGTCACTGGTGAATATACATCTGACACTGCCTTAACAGACTCTACATCTGCAAAAGGCTCTCCAACTGTAACCTCGTCTCCCTCCTCCGGAAGATTGACAAATACCAGATCCCCAAGCTCTGACTGTGCATAGTCTGTAAGACCAATGACACAGATTTCATCTTCCTCTCTCACCCACTCATGTGATTTTGAATACTTTAATTCTTTTCTTAATTCCATCTTTTTTCTCCTTTTCTTTATATTTTTTCAAAAAGTTATTTGCTTCTCTTGTAAAACGGAAGTGGAACAACCTCAGCCTCCACCATTCGTCCACGAACATCTACACAGACTTTTGTTCCTATCTCAGTATAGTCTTTTTCTAAAAGAGCCATTCCAACCGGATAGCCAAGATATGGACAATGGGTTCCAGATGTAACCTGTCCCACCTTTTTTTCTCCTATATAAACATCTTGTTCCTCCCGGATAATCCCTCGTCCAGTCACCCTCAGTCCAACGCGCTTTATCGATGGTTCTCCACGTTCCTCCAGAGCCTTTTTTCCAATAAAATCTTCTTTATTCATCTTTACCGCAAATCGGAGTCCTGTCTCCAGAGGAGTAATCTCATCGTTCATCTCATGACCATAGAGCGGCATAGCTGCTTCCATCCGTAGCGTATCCCTTGCTCCAAGTCCACATGGTATCAGTCCATCCTCTTTTCCAGTTTCCAGGAGAAGCTCCCACATTTCCTTCGCATTCTCACTTGCCAGATAAAGCTCCACGCCATCTTCACCGGTATATCCTGTTTTGGATACAATGCAAGAAATTCCACCGACCTGAGCATCAAAGACTGCATGATAATACTTGTCCGGAATATTGTCCTTTGAAGTAAGCTTTTTTAGAATTTCTATTGCTTTTGGTCCCTGCAACGCCAACTGTGCATAAGATTCCGATACATCTGTAAACGTAACATCTCCAAACTGATGGTCCAACATCCACTGATAATCTTTATCCTTATTGGCCGCATTTACCACGATAAAATAGGACCCTTCCCCTTGTTTATAAACAATCAAATCATCTACCGTGCCGCCGTTCTCATTACACATCGGGCTATACCTTGCCTGGCCGTCCACTAAATTGTCAAAATTATTCGTCAACAGCATCTGCAAGTTTGCAAGCGCATCTTTTCCTTTACAAAGGACTTCTCCCATATGGGATACGTCAAAGATTCCCGCCTGGGTTCGAACCGCCATGTGCTCCTTGATGACCCCGGTCCCATACTGAACCGGCAAAAGGTATCCTCCAAAAGATACGATCTTACCCCCTGCTTTTACATGAGCTTCGTAGAGTGGTGTTTTTCGTTCCATGATCATCCTCCTTTTTACTTTTTTATCATACATCCCTGTAACAAAAAAGCAGGAGATATGTTCTGCAGCAGAATCAATATCTCCCTGTTTGCTTCCAGAGCTTCGTCCTCATCCAATTCCTTTGCCTGAGAGTTTCAAGCTACGCTCTTGCCCCTTCGGCGCTATTGGCTCATCATTTCCTTTGCCATAGTCTCTCTTGGATTTCTCAACCGATGTTTTCATCTGACCTTATTATAATAATCCTGAAATTTTCTGTCAATAATTGTTTTTGTTTTAACGTTTATGTCTTATAATTAACATTAATCCATCTTTTTCTGAATATTTTCTTTTTGAAGCATTTTGAAAAAAATTAAATTACTCGAAAAATTTCATTGACATCATCATCAATACCCCTTATAATTATCTTTGTTATGAAAAAACAGAAGCGGATGTGGCGGAATGGCAGACGCACAAGACTCAAAATCTTGCGGGAGCAATCTCGTGTGGGTTCAAGTCCCACCATCCGCATTAGACATTTTTTAAATCCCTTGAAAACACTTAGTTTTCAAGGGATTTTCTTTTTCAGCGGTGCCAAAAGGGGCAGAAAAGGGGCAAATTTCTTTTTCTTCCTATACTAAATAGCAAAATGAATGACATATATAAATGCGTGAAGATTAGTGACACAGCCTTAGGAATTCGGTTGAAAAATTATATAAAGATTATTGGTACTAAAGTCATTACCGGATCTGGAGATTATAGACTATTATTTTCAAGTTCCGATATGTTATCTATGTTAAAAGCCTTGAATTCGGAGATAAGTTCTTTTGATAATATCAGATGCTTGATCAGTACAAACAATGGCGATAGCAATGCTGCAAATATACGCTTCTATGAGCCAGAATGGTGGGGCGGTAATAGCGCATATTATCAATACTTTTATCCCGGTATTTCAGGACCTGTTAGAGTAAATTTTTGCATAGAATATATCTATCTTTAGTTTTACGTTGTCCAGTTTTGCTCTATTGTTCCGTCTTTTGACTGCCGCATCACATATATTTTACAATCAGCGGAGAACATTGTTTTTACATATCCGCCAAAAGAATTATCGGAGTTCCGCAGATGTGTAACCAGACAGGTACCACCCCAGTTTGTTGGTGCTCCGGGAGAATATCCTTTAACAATATATAACCCCTCTCTCCAACAACCGTATGTGAGATTCTCTGTCGAAGTGTATATTTTTAATGATCGTCCATCGCTTGCCAAGGAACTTTCAATTGTAGAATCTGAATCTTGCAAGACTTCCATTTTGCTATTTAATTAATTATAACTTTCTCTTTCTACCTTTTATTAAATAGCAAAATATTAAATCAGGCCGGACAAATTGTGTATTTACGATCCATTTCTCTTCATTATAATACTTCAACCGATATGCAACTTGCATTAAGTGATGTACCAAATGATTTGTTTTCCAACCCATCAAATTATGCTGTATCAATCGGATTACGTATGAAAAGCCAGACACCATACCCTAATGTAAATCGATTAACATACGAAATTCGCAACGAATCAAAGTTACTTGTGATAGATGCATGGGGAAGTGGATTTGTCAGTGGCCATTTTCTAGAAGTGTCTGTTACGATTGCAAAGAAAAACTTATGATTCAATCGGGTAAAAGTACAGTAAATCATATTGTGTACCGCATGTAATTCCAGTAACGGACATTCCCTTTTTTACATTGACAACAATACTGTTATTAGTCATCGCAGTAGGAGAAGATCCCGTGTTTAACGCACCAATAGATACGCTTCTTGTAAAAACTCCGTTCGCGCCGCCCAACTTAAAGCTCACATATGATCCAGCCCGATAGTTCGATATTGCAAGGATATATCCATCAGATGGAAATGTGTAAGAATCCATTTGTGTTAATGTTACTTCGTTGCCCATATTATTGCTATTTCCCTTTTAAAAAGTTCCTTGTACTCTTTACAGTTTCAGAAACTAAATGGCATCAAAAAAGACCCCGAGCAAATGCCCGGGGCTGAATCTTACTTAATATATATATTCCCGTTGTGTACTCCGGCAATCCATCCGGACGGCGCCTGTATCCAAATGTCTTTTCCTATCGTCTGGTATGCTAGGCACGTGATTCTTGTCCCAGCGTCTAGGGCGCCATCTCTGTCTGAGTCGTTAGCCTGTCCGTCGGTCGTAAGTTCTCCGTGCTCTTTGGCTCGGTAATTGGTTCCCGGACCCGTGCGAACCCTCATTTCTGCCTGCAGGGTATATGTCTGCCCTTTTCCATAGGTCATTGATCCGGTTGCTTTTCCTGCTGTAATCTCTTCCAGCTTTGCCCTGCTGATCGGTCCGCACTCTCCGTCCACTTCCAGTCCATAGTCGCGCTGCATTGCCATCAATGCTGTTTTTGTATCTGTGCCAAACTCTCCATCTGCACCACATCCACCGCAGGAATATCCGGCAATAATCAGCAGCTCCTGCATCTCCGCCACGGCAGATCCGGTATCTCCATATCGTAGGATCCCGTCGTCCGCAACCACCACAGGAGCGCCTGATCCGCCTTTATAACGCAGTACGCAGTCCCACGGTTTATTATAATAATTCCGTACGCAGATCTCTTTACCCGTCTGATCGCCTTTCTGGCCGCCTGTAACACGTCCCAGCTCGTTGATGGATGCATGGACAATCTGTCCATCCCCTATGTACATAGCCGTATGGCTGGTCTCATTTAACAGGACATCCCCTTTTTGCAACCCAGATCCCGATGATCTGTTGACCGATGATGTCACATCCTGGAAGCCATTTTCCAGGAAAACTCTTTTCATATTCCCAGTATAAGTCGCTCCGGATGCCTTCACCGGAACCCCTGAATCCTGCCAGACCGTGATCAAAAATGAACTGCAGTCATAATCTGGCCCCCACCGGCTCCCTTGATCGTATCCGTGTGATGCATCATTTGCAATCGCCAAGGCTCTGCTTACTGCTGTATCTATAACACTCATAATCTGCTCCTTTCCGTTGCGCCGGCGCAACACATCATTATTCTGTCTTATTCGATTTGTCTGTAAGAATATCCAACGCTTTTTTCAGTGCTTCCGGGTATTTCACGCCCATAATTCCAAGATTCTCCAATATTGAAATTCCCTCGTTAACGATAAACGCGATGATCACCGCCGTCCGTATGTAATTAACCCCCAGTGTCACATCCAATCGGTATGCGATTAATATCACTAACAATGCCGCGCCTTTTCTGCATAGCCCTTTCCACGCGCTCCATGAGCTTAGAGATCCGGTATCTGATTTTGGACTCTTCTTCCATACTGCTGCGATCGCCAGCCCCAGAAAAAAATCCACTGCCATGAATATCAGCAAGGTGGTCAGATCCTCTGACCACCCTCCGATCATATTCACGACCCAGCCCAAGGCCGCCCCGACGGCTGTACACAGCATCGCCTTAATTCCTGCAATATGTTCCATCTTCTTCATGCCCTCACTTTCCTTTCTATTTCACCTTGATCTTTACTTCAGTCTTTAAGATTTCTGGTGGGATTTCATATGTATATTCCAGAATATATGTGGCTCCCTTTGCCATAGGCTGTATCAGCGCAGATAATACAGTCTCGGTATCACTTTTATGAGTAATCTCACAATCTCCAGAGTCCTCTGTATCGTCTCCTTTTTTTAGCTCATACTTTGCGCTTGTCACGTCAAATGGCTTTTTGCATGTGCTTTTTACACTAATACATACATACTTCCGTTCTCCCAGTTCAAAATCTATTCGCTCGGTCATATCATCCCACCACCTTTCTACAACGTTTCAGTTGTGTGTTATATTGTTCCTGCATGACATCCATCTCGTAGATTTTTACCAGGCGGACTACCCAGGGAAGGAGCAGCAACCGTACGTCTGCCCCGTCTCCTTCCATGTGCACCTCAAAGTCATCTTTTAGTAGCCGTGCTTCTGTGTGTGCATGATAATCCAGCATCACGGTACATTCCAAATGTCCTCTGAGTCCGCTGTCAGACTCTGCCCAGATTTCAATATCCTGCAGCCCCGGCATCCTTGGGGCATACCCTTCCCAGTACCCCGGACGGTCCGTGACGGGCGTGAACTCCACTTCTGTTTCGTTCATGATCCCCCAAACTCTGATAATCATTATCTTAATCCGCAGGATCCGTCACCTTGAAGGTGAGGTGAATTGTACTGTCTGCGTTTACTGTAGTTGCATCAGCCTCCACATCACTAATGATCGGCGCTTTAGTGTCTACGGTCACATGTCTTGTTACAAATGTAGTCTTTCCGATGCTATCCTCCGCAACTACTGTGATGGTATTCTCGCCTTCCTGCAGGGTGATTTCCTTGCTGAATGCTCCTCCTTCTCCAACGGATACAGCCTCGTCATTGATTTTAACGCTGGACAGCGTCACCGCATCTGACCCGGCTGCCGCAGTACCGGCCACAGTCACCTTGTTGCTGTTTGTCAGCAGATTATCAGTCGGGCTTGTCACATTCAGGGTCGGCGCAGATGTCGAAATGACAAATGTTACCGTTTCCAGATCAGATACGTTGCCGTCATTATCCGTAACCTGCAGGCTAACGCTGTTGGAACCGTCCGACAGGTTGGTGGCATGGTAAGTGCAAGTCTTCTTCCCGTCTGCTCCATCTGACCAGGACAGGCCGGATGAAACTTGTATGTTGTTGACCTTGAATACTACAGATGCCATATTGAGGCCGGAACCACCGGCATCCTGAAGTTCCATGACAATATCCTGTATTGCGCTTCCAAGGACACTTCCCTGTGTCGGGGATACGATTGTTGCTACAGGCTTAGTCTTCTCTAAGACTCGAATATTCAGCTCATCGCTGTAAGTAGGGTCCGTGGCCTGCATCACCGTCTCATTTCCGGCCGCATCCTTGGCATGCAATTCGATTGGGTATGTATGATTTTCTTGTCCATATGACGATTCCGCACCGGCCGGTATATCCAGATCCCATAACCCGGTATCGTCATTGTAAGTCGCGTTAAACCTCTGGGTTTTGTATATTCCCCAGGATTCTACAATTTGGCTCATTTCCTACTTCCTTTCTGATGATATTGGGTAATCATATGGATAATCATATGGGTAATCCACGTCGTACAAAAATTCATACGTTATGTGTATTACCTCGCCAACGTCAACCGTAGTCTTCTCGGTCTGTACATCTTTTATTTCGGCCATATGCTACCCTCCTCTTTTTATTCTTCTAGTTGTTTCCACAGGGCTTCTGTTCCCTGCACTCCAGGCTCCCAGACATTGTTATCCACCATGGATTCCCAAGTCTTCCCGTTATGTGTCACCTGGTCCCCCTTCATGTAGGGATTAGCGCTTCCAGGCTGAACCCAATCTCCCACCTCGGTTCCTTCTTGTCCTGGAAGGACCTTCGACCACAGGGACGGAGCGTTATCCGGTGTCCAATCAGATTGTGAAGTGTGAGCCTGCAGACATTTATACAGGTCACCGTTATAGGTCACCTTATAATCTTTCTCATATGGCATCCCGTTCGAGTCATAGACTGGATAGATAGCCTTAACCTGGATCGCCTGCTCATCTGTCAATGACTGTGCCTGTATCTGTGCTACCAATACCGCTGCCTGCTGCAGCTCTGTCTGTGCCTCCGGTGTCTTCTCTGGTCGATACATTGTGACACCATAAATCTGCCCCGTGTAGATCTCCGTCCTATAAAATGCTGTATACCCCTCATACTCAGCGATGGTCTGACCTCGTTCTTGGACGATCATTTTTGCAGTGCGTCCCGTGTCCTCAAACAGGACTCGGAGTTGTTCTGGAGTGTTTCCCACGGTCAGTATATTCAGGTAATCGCCGTATGGTTTCACGGTCTGGACGGTTATTTCCGTGGCATCGTTGAAAATGATTTTCATGTTTCTCCTTTCTGCTACCTGTTGTAGCATAAAAATAAGAGCCATAAGGCTCGGTTTACATGTTACATTTTATGTTTTTGTTACTAAATAGCAAAATACCAAAGATGGAATGGGGGCATGAAGAACTGGGGACTATCCAGGGAGGGCAATCCGGATATATTGCGGTTACTTTCAACACTCCTTTTCCGGATACGCCTCGGATAGTAGCTACGGCCCTTACAATATCAAGCGAAGATGCATCTTTTGAGACTACTCTGCTACGTGTGCAGGAAGATAGCTTTCAGATCAAATTAACCAACCGTGGGCAGATAGCAAAAAGAGGCTGGGTCGATTGGATTGCTGTACTATAAGTTATTTCAGTCCCCAGACAATCAGATCATATGTATCTGAACCAGTATCTGCCTTTGCGAAGGTTATATTAGTGTAACTTCCGCTGTTTAAAATCACCCATGCACGGCGCCCTGTTTCCGATCGGGTATAGTTAAACACAATGCGCCGTCTAGATGCGTTATCTTCATCAATTATTTGTTTTAGCCATACAGATGGAAACCATTGTACCTGGCGATGAGAGATATTGTCCGATGATGATCCGTTGATCACCATAAAGCCAATCATTTTAAAATCTGTAATTGGCTGCGTAAGAGATCTTGTAACGCCAGATTCTGTAGCTCGCCAGACCGTTCCGGACCATGTTGTTGTATCTAATTCTGTAAATTCACACATGAACATTTTGCTATTTAGTTCTTTAAGTTGTTCCATGATTTCTGGAACATCCGGCGCAATCTCCGGAATCAGTTCTACTCCTGTTATATTAATGCCATCCAATGTCACGATAAATACCGGGCACTCCACCGTAGTGTCTCCGGCCTGTATGTCTCCTTCTGTATATTCCGGTGTCACCGGATTACTGGATGCTGGCGTCCCTTGTATAACCGCCCACGTACCACTCTCTTCATTTTCTCCAGCATCATAAGTATATCGTACCACGATCAAATCCTTTCGCTGCATTCCTTGACTTCCATTTGCGATCGTAACCTCATCCACTGTTCCAACTTTTACAGAGAACATGGCTCCCTGAAACATTAGCGCTCCGTCTTTGATTTGTATTTTATTTGAACTTTGCACCACGGGTTCCAGCAGGTTCCCTGTGTTCAGAATATAGGATCCAGATCCAAATGTCCCCTGATTCCTTTGCCGGTCTTGCTGGCTCGTGATATGCGGCGTCCCGGCTCTTCCGGTTACTAGCTCCATCTAATCATCTCCTTCTATTTCATATTCAACGGATTCTTTCCCGTCTGTTACTTTGTAGATTTTTTCCTTAATCGGTTTTTTTGCATATAGCCCCGTCAGATAGTCTCTTCCTCCTACAATATCTCCAATCTCGACGTCGATTCCAAGAGTCTCCACGTCCATGGAAAACGTCGTGGAATTCATCAGCTCCTGCAGCTTCTCTGTCCCTTTCTCCTGCAGCTCCGCGCTTTCTGAAGATGTATCTTCATATACTTCCGCCACCTCCTGGATTCCGGTGTAATACTGTGTAGTCCCGATGCTTCCATCTTTCTGGACATACAGGTCAACGACCTGCCTATCTTGCAATTCGCCTTTTCCCAGGCACACAAGATGATTAACGCCGTTCCGATTGTTTTTGAAGCTAAAATTGAGCTGGCTGTCTTGGGACAATTCGATTTCGTCCGAATAGTCTACAATCGGTACGGCCGACAGTTCCACATATCCCGGCTGTCCTCTCTCCTGCTGTACATATTTGATATGCAGCTTATGTTCCACACTTTTCAGCATTTTTGTAGTTCCTGCAAGCAAGGTGCAGTAACGCTCAAACTGATAGCTTGGTATGTTAATTCCCGTGTCATTCTGCGACACAACAAAATAATTCCCAAACTGTCCAATAATTAGATTTCGCAGGATCTGGTTTAGTTCTCCCGAAGCCGTTGCGTAATTCTGTCCAGATGGAGGTGCAATGATTTTTTTGTCCAGCTTTCCTCTCCAAGTTCTTCCAAGAATGCTAATCGTATCAAGAGATGTATCTGTATTGATTTCTCCGATAATTCCCCCGTACTCTGTCCCAGGAATATAAAGCACGTTCCCGAAAGTATATTCTTTTCTCCACGAATCCCGCCTGATCTTTATTTCAAAATCATTATCTTCGCCTACCGAAAAATCTATATCCGCAGACATGATCGGATCAATATCTCTCAAATATTCTGTTGCAAGAATCAATTGTCTTTTATTTTCCATCTAGGTTCACTTCTTTCCAGGTATAGCGTTAGATCGAAACCGTATGAACCTGGCCAACTCACAGCAATATTTCCCGGCGTAATCGGTTCGAATACGCTTTCTGCCTTTGCGCGCAAATCATATAGGCTTTGCCGCGTTCCGTTCGTCATAAACTTAATTACTCTGTTGTTCCGACTGTCGATCTGCATATATTCATTTTCTAGTAGCGTATCGTATATCTGGTATGGGTGCCCGTTGATCAAAATCCTTGGGTTAGCCACCGGTCCGAATACCGTCATCAGGAATTCACACGGCGCATAATGGTCCACCTGCCAGATTGCGTTCCCTCCGGTTGGGGCGGAAAAATCATATAAATAATCGTATTCGTAGTCCAGGAACATGTCCGATTCTTCTTTTTCTTTCACCGGAACAAACGATTTTGTCATTTCTTTAATCCAGAATGGATAAGGTACCAGAAAATTTAGCTCTTCTTGCACTCCATAAAATTCATTCGACTGCGCAGAAGAATGTGAGATGAAATATCCTGTCACATATTCATTTGCAATATATAGCCTTCCCGGAGTCTTATTAATAACGTCTCTTTCTGACGCTTCAAAAAAGTCATCAATATTCTGGTATATTTCTTGCTCGCTTCCTCGATATTTCATAGTAATAGGAATTATAATAGGGTCTTTCCCAAATGATGTGATTTCGACTCCATACTTCTTTTCGATGCTTTCATAGTTCCATTCTGAAGAATGGGGATTGCACGATCCAATCATAATTTCATATGACTGGTTTAAGATAAATGTTTCATTTCCTGTGCCTGTGACATATTTGGCTACTATCATGCCAATACAATCCCTCCTTTCTTCATTGCACGTCCTACCAGCCTTCCATCAAAATAAATCCCTCCAAAACTTACTGCATCCGCAAGTTTCCGGTAATCTATCTGTGTATTGAAAGATGTTTGTGCCGTTGCTGCAATCTTTTCGCTTCCTTCCAGTGTAGACTGCAGAGATCTCTGTATCTGCTTGTTTACATTTTTCATCTCATTTTCAAATCCCACTGCAATACCTTCGGCCATAAATTTCCCGACTTGATCTTCCATTAATTTGGATGGGGATGCGATTCCGAAAAAGTCTTTGATTCCGTTTAGGACTGAGGAGCCAAAACCCTGTATTTTGCTGATAATCCATCCTGTCATATCGGATATCCCGTTCCACAGCCCTTGTACAATATTTTTACCGATAGACAGCATTTTCCCAGGTATTGACTGTATTGTGCTTATGATAGAGTTTCCAATATTCGCAGCAGCGCTTCTCACTGCTCCGATTGCTGACGAAATAGCTCCGCTCAAACTGGACATCGCATTTCGTCCAATTCCCATCAAAGTTGACGGTAAATTCTGTATGGCTCCTTTGATGGAGTTCAAAATTTCCGTTCCAGCAGTCCGCACATATCCAATCATGCTCTTAATTCCATTTCCTAAAAATTGAATAATGTTCTTTCCTAGATTCAACCACTGAAATGCCATAAGTACATCGACAATAGCCGTGATTATCTGCGGTATATTTGCAATCAATGTTGGAATTGCCTGAATCAGCCCCAGCGCAAGCTGCCCTATAAGTTCGGCACCTTTCGCTAAAATTATTGGGAAATTTTCATTTATCAAATTTGCAAACGTCGAAATGATGGTCGGCACCTTTTCGATCAGCGTCGGTATTGCCTCTACGATTCCCGATACAAGCGCCTGCAGCATCTCAAATCCTTTTTGTATCAGAATCGGAGCCAGTTCTGTCAATTTGTCTCCGATGAACTGTAAGGAGTCGAGTGCCGTGCTGATCGCTCCCGGAAGTTGCGCTCCGATATTTTCGAATAAAGCGACCAACGATTCAAGGACAACCGGCGCAGATTCTACAATTTGGGAAATAAGATTCTGAATAATCTGCGCGCCAGCTGAAGCAAGTCCTCCAGAATTTCCTATCGCATCACCAATTCCAGTAAAGATGCTCGCTAATTGTTCTGCAAATCCACTGATTCCCCCGGTTTGGAACGCTTCTATCAGTGACAATACTGTCTTTAAAATTTCATTAAACCCAGTTTTTGCCATTGCAACGACCGGAGAAATTAATTCTGAAAACTGCGATAACGTTGCGTTCAATTCCGCCTGCGCCTGGTTATTTGCAACAATGCCTTTGTTGTTTTCCTGCCAGGCTTCTCCGGCCTGCACCAGTCCCTGTTTCGCCATTTCCTGCAGAATCAAATTCATTCGTTCAGATTCTGTAGAACACTGCGCCAATTTCGCATTAAAATCATCCTCTGATGTTCCAGCCCAATTCAGAACATCCGCAAATGTTCCCGTTACTGTTCCAACTTTTGCCGTCTCATTAATTGCCTCAGAAAGAGAGTCTATCGGTATAGAATCCCCATATGTAGCCCATGCCCCAATTGTAGCATTAGTAACCTGCTGCAATTGCTCCTGCGATAACCCCAGCGCTTGGAGGTTGGCGGTAGTCGTCGCTGCTGTCTGATCGTCTCCCAAGACACCATACAATGTTTTAAACTGATTCGCTGTCTCTTGCGCTGTGTACCCGGCTTTTTGGCTGGATATCTCAAGTGACGCCTGAATCCTGTTGTATTCCGTCATGTTATCTATGAGTCCAGTGATAGATGATGCAATTCCTTGTACTGCTGCCACGATTCCTCCACCGATCAGTGCGTCTTTCAAACTGGATCCGAACCCTTTTGCTCCTGTTTCTGCATCATCGACCGCTTTATCAAAATTTTCAAGACCTGTTTCTGCATCTCTTAATCCACGATGCATCTCATCAAGCGCATTATCGTTCTGTTTCAGTTCTGATTCCAGTTTGTTAAGATTTGTCTGGGATCTATTCATGACCTGCTGCCACTTTAATGCCTCTGTAGAGTTTGCGCCGTACTTTTCTTCTGCAGCTTGCAACGCCTTTGCCACTTCTTCAATTTTCTTTTTCTGCGCATCGATCGAACTATTCAATACCTTATTTTTCGCGATCAACGCTTGTTCAGAATTTGCATTTTCCGAAAATTCAGAAGTGACTCTCTGCATTTCAGTCCCCAGCGTCTTAAGAGCAGTATTAATATTATTCAATTGCTTTCGAAATTCGGCTTCGCCGTCTATCCCTATGCGTGGTCCAATGTCAGTTGCCATATAATCACCTCAAATTCGGAATATATAATTCTTTTTTCTTTTCCTTTGCCATTCCATTCATAATGAGATATCCGCTTATCATGTCGCTCAATTCTCCAAGCGGCATCACTGAATACTCATCGTATGGTATTCCAAGATGTCTTCCCCAGAGGTCGACGTAAATCAATCCTCCGGAGCTTATGCGTTTTTTCCTTCAGTCTCTGCCTCGATTTCTGTTTTCTGCGATGTCTTCATGCATTCACTCACTGATTCAACCAAGCTTCCTGTGTCTGTCAGAAGTACTCCAACTTCAATCTCATGGCTTGTAAGTGGGATGTATTTCCCATCTTCGACCGGGGCATTTTCCGGAACCGGTTCATTTTTACAAAAGATGTTCATATACTCGCATCCGTTTTTGATTAAGACTTCGATGATATACACCAGATCATCTATTGTTTTTTCATCTACATCTTTGATTCCTGTCAGCACTTTCACCATCTTTTCAGTGCTTCCGAATTTTTTGCTGATTGTCTTTGTTGCTCCCAAAGAAAAAGATAGCGGATATTCTTTACCCGCTATCTTCATGAAAGATAATCTGTTCATTTTCTTCTCCTTTTAGCTGTATACCTTTCCGCACTTCCACTGTAAGAATTCCAGTGCATCTGATTCCGTTTCAAACCAGGCATCCTCCATCCATGGATGAGTACCATTTTCGGTCACTGCATCAGACCTCATGATGACCCCAGTAATTTCCTTTGTCTGCCATTCGATCGATTCTCCTTTTGTTTCCGCAGTCTCTTCTGGTAGATTAAAATATACCTTGTTCAAAAAAACAGCTCTGTATTTTGTCACATCGTCTATCTGATGCATTTCGATAATTCCAAATCCCAAGTACGGTGCGGATTGCGAATCATCATACACCTGTACACTCGCTGTGATTTTATTTTCAGTAGGTCCGAACTCTACGGATTGAACAATTTTCGTCCCAAGTATCATAGACGAAATATCCTGCGGAAGATCAGCCGTTCCAAGTGTAAGCTCCCCACTCTGGAACCCTCCTTTGTCATTTTCCTGGATCTGATTGTCTGCATAGCCAGGGTTGTTATCCGATGTAGTCCATGAAATTCCATAACTCACGGCATGATCCGCAATCGTTGGTGTACTGTAAGTTACAGTTCCGTCATCGTTTGCATATTTCCCGACGACGGGAATCGATAAGCCTTTAATCATACGCCCATCTCCTTCCTAATGTTTTTCTCAAGTTCTCTGTTCATAATTTCCACTGCCTGCTTTCTACTTTTTGTCACAGCATTTCGGATTGCTGGATTCTTTTTCCGAAACGTAGTCCCGGTTGTGACTGCTCGTGCCAGTAGCACATTCGGAAGTCCTTGCGGATATCTCTTGGTTGGGACGCTCCCGTATCCATCAAATCCAAGCTTGACGTTCAAGTATCCATTCTGTGTCTCAAATGTGGATATTCCAAAACCGTCTAAAAGATCTGCCTTTTGTCTTCTGCTTATTCCATGTAATGGCTCGTCCTCTGTTCCATATTCCGGAAGCCCGTTCGCTCCTTCTTGTACAGGCAGGCTGTTTACTGCGGCTTTCATATTGTCCGCCACAAACCCAGCAGATTTGTAAATCGATTTTTTTAATATGATATCCGAATCCTTATACAGCCTCTGTATATCCTGTACATAGCTGTCCATCCCCTTTACCTGCATCCTTGCCATCACGTCACCTCAAAAATCCATTCATAATGTATAAATTCGCTTTTCTGTTCATCATCCGCCAATGCAGCATTTAAACTAAAAGATATACCTTTTTGTTTAAGCGCCTCCTGTATTCTATCTGCCATTTCAACCTCATCTGGCTTTGCATATAGATCAATTGATCCTTGTACTGCTTGCGCTAGCTTTTTATTATCTCCTGGTTGTTCTGATGCTTCCGTTTCTTCTGCGTATACAATATGCGTCTTTGTTCCATCGATTGGATAAAAATGTCCAACATTTTCGGTCACAGAAAGTAATGCTTCTTTCACTATATCAAGCATTTCACAGAATGATCTCATAGTCCTCACCATTCCTTTCCAAAGAAAGCCTCGTTATTTTGATTCCGTCTTCATCTACTCCTGGCTGTACCATCCGGATGATATATTGCGATCCATCCTCAAACACAGCGACCTGGTTCGTACTGACCGGATACCTGTATATCGCAATGACCCTTTCAATACTCTGCCCTGCTTTAATCGCTTCATAATATCTGGTAACTCCAAGTGATTCCTCTGAAAAATAAAATTCTTCGATGCTTTTTATCCCTTTTTTTGGTATTTCTCCAGGGTTTTTCAAATTTTCGACCTTACATATCGACACTATTCCATCATCAAACGTCATGCTCTCCCTCCTTTTTGAGAGAACAGTATATTGTTTAAGCGATACCTTAAAAATCTCGGTATAGTCGTTTCGCTGGACGCTCTTTTTCGGAACAGATAGGCGGCGTATTGTACCACCGCCATATCTATATCCATGTCATTTTCAACAAGCGTGATCCCCTCTCGCTGTATCGCGGACTCTGCCGCAGAAATTAACGAGTTGAGGAAATTGTCATTTGCTGCTGTGAGCATCTGCAAGTCCTGCTTTAACAGCACGAGTTTCTCACTGTTTGTCAAGATTAATCACCAGCCTTTGTTACTGTCACTGTATAAACCTTGACTGCGTTTCCGTTCTTCACAGTGATTGTGAGCGGATGCGGTGTGCTGTCTGCCAGCCATGTTACAGTACCGCCGTTTCTTACGTTCTTGCCGTTGTAGCTGATCTCAACGCTTGCTCCTGCCTGAGCCGGAGTTGCTTCGATCTTATCGCTTGCCTGAGTAGCTGCCGCAATGGTGTACGCCAGTGTATCAGGATCGAAAGAGGACGGAGCGAGCGTCTCAGAGCCGATCGACAGTGCTGTGAGATCTGCATCGTTAGCTGTATCTGCCGCAAAGTCCATAACCGTGGTTACATCCACGTTGTTGATGTTGATCGCCACGAATGCTCCCGGGATTGCCGGAGCTCCGTCTGCTCTCGCTTTTCCTTTGAATACCGTGTTATCCTGAATGAACTGAACTTCTCTGGACTGCTCAATTGTCATGGATGCTCTATCTACCCACAGATACAGGTCTCCGTAACCGCCGATGATATCGCCATCAGGGATAAATTCGAGGATATCAATGTCTCCATTGATGATCGGCAGGGTTGCGAACAGGTTCGCCACAATATCACCATTCGCAGTAAATGTGATAATTTTTGATTTCAGCTGAGCATAGGTTTTTGAGTTCATAGCCCAGAACTGGTTACCCCTGGAATACTTTGTAAATGTATTTCCTGCTGCAAGCGTAAGCTGTGACCAGAACTCAGCGCCCGTCACGCCGTCGCCTCCAATCTTAAGAACGTTTGTCTCGTGCAGGTCAACCCATGCCGGAGCATTTGCCGGATAATTTGCAGGCTGTGAAGTCTGAGCAAGTCTTGTTACGATACCGAGAGGCATTCCGGATCCTTTTCCGTAAAGGGTCGCTTTGTCTTCTGCCAGTCCGACAGATTCAGACAGCATTTCTACAATCCAAGACGCAAGATCAAGATTGCTTGTGGTGTCTTCGAGCAGGGAATTGCACACCGGTACAAATCCGGCCACCTTGTATCCGTCAAGCGTGATCTGGTTGAATACGAACGTAAGCTCGTTGATTGCTCCGCACATTTCTGTCCAGATCGCTTCCGGGATTGTTCCGGCGATTGTCTGCCTTGCCTCTCCGGTCAGTGATCTTACCCTTACACGGTTAAGCAGCTTTGAATATCTGTATATATTCTCAGAGATAAGCTCGAGAAATACGATAGGGATTTCAAGCTCTCCGCCCTGGATTGCTCTGGTGGATCCTTTCATGGATCTGAGCTGTGAAAGAAACGTTTTAACGTCTTCCCTCTGGATGATAGATTCTCTTGTTTCCATCGGAAGCGAATCGAATGCACGTTTGTTCATCGGAAGGCTTCTGATGTTTAAATCCTTTTTAATCATGTTTGTCCTCACTTTCTTTTCTGTTCTATGTGTTCTCTGATCCGGTTCCGGCGGATCCACTTCACTTGCTTCAAGCTCTGCTTCCAGGTCTCCGATCTCTGTCTCAAGCTTGGCCTTTGCGTCATCGTGAGCAGTCTTTTCACCGTCGAATTTTTCCACTTCATCCTCTACAGTTTTCTGCTCCTCCTCTGTCTGCGCCTCATCGATTGCTTTCCCCAGCTCTTCTTCACGTGTCTGGAACTCCGCATCCTTCGCGCGCAGCTCTTTAAGTTCTGTCTTTTTTCTTTCAATCTGCTTTCGCAGCATGATCTGTTTTAACGCCATTACTTTTCTCCTTTCAGACGGGATCTCATAGAATCCCTCCAGTCATTTCTTTTTTGTTCCTTTGCCTGTTCAAAACGCCTCTTCGCATCTTCCAGGCTGTCTTTTGCTCTGGCCGATATGCTTGTCTGTGCGTAGGCCGGGAATGTGCATGGACTCACTTCGTAGAGATCCACGTCCGTGATCCTTGTTCGATATGTCCCGTCATCGTCCCAGCTTTCTTCCATGGATCGAATGTCAAAACCAAAAGAGCAGCCGCGAACGTCTCCACGGGCCACTCTTGCATATCCGTTTTTTGCTTCTTGATCTTCTTCGTTGATTTCGTCACTGCCATACAGTCCTACTTCGTCTTCTCTCAGGGACGCAGTCCTATTTGTTGTCGATCCAAGGACGATATCGGAGTTATGATTCCACAGGACTTTCACGTCCTTTCCTTCTCTCAGCGTCCGCGAAAATGCCCCTGGTGCAATTTCCTCAATCCATCCCGGAAATACTTCGTAAGGTTGATTGAACACGGAAAAATACCCTTCGATATACCTTTTCCCGTTCTCTTCACGAGTCCTAAATGCTTCTTTGCACTGAATTACTCTCTGTTCCACTTACTCACCCCCTTCTCCGTTCTGAATAAGTTTGCTCTGGTCTCCGATCATTCCACGCGGAATATAGTTTTCCAGGATCACCAAATCGTTAAGTCCTTCCGTCGGAGACAATCCGATCCAGTTTCTAACCTCATTACCCGTCATAATCCCTCGGATGTACTGGTCATCCGCGATTGCTGCCAGATCCCTCAATTCGTAGTTGTACAAGCTTCTCTGATTGAAATGGAAATATAAATCCGGGCTGTACAGAAGCTTTTTCGTCAGTTCCTGTTCAATCGCCTGTGCAATCGGCATCACAGTCGAAGAAATGAAGTTATTCCATTCATCCCTTTTGAACTCTCCGACGCCCAAAACAAAAGACGGTACTCCCAAGATGGATGCCACCGTCTTTTTGTCCAGTTGCACCATGTCGGCCAGAGCTAAATCTGACAGCGACAGTGGTTTTATTTGTTCAATCTCAAATTGTTCTGCCGGGATCATCCACGGTTCGCCGGCTTCTGCCGTATCAATATAGTCAGATAGCAGTTGCCGCCGCCCTTCCGGGCTGGAAAATTCTTCTGTCAGTGCATCTACTTTCACGATGATGCTCGGCTTCCACTTGCTTTGCATGAACCCCTTTTCTGTTGTTGATGCCTGCTTCAAGTTGTTCGCAACATCTTTTAGTGCCACTTGAAGCCCTTCTCCCTTCCAGGGATAGTAATTTCCTGGGTTCAGAACAAAATGAAGTACTTCGTCCGGCGAATATTCTCTTCCGTTAATTGCCACCATGTAGTCCCACATCCCTTCAGGTATAAAACTAACCATCGATGCCGGTATCGGTTTCAAATCCCTCAAGTACCCCTCCCGGAACTGCGGGTAGACCACGGCGTTCCCATCTCCGTATAAATACAACGTCATGATGATCCACTGTACAAACGTGGAGCGTGTCATATTTTCGTTCGGATTGATGTCTATCTTCCGGCTGAGCTCGTTTCGAATTCTTACGTCCCCATCTTCCGTGTTTTGCATCAAATATATTGTCATGCTCCCGATCAGCTTAGCTATCTTGCCTACTCCAGTAATGATTTCCGGATTATGCGCCAGACTGGTATATCCCTGGCATGTCAGCGCGCTAAAGGCATCATCACTACACAGCCATGCGATTGATCTCTTTTTACTTGGCTCTGCCCTTGCTTTCACTTTTTGCCGCTGTCTCTTATTCATCCTTCTTCTCCTTTCCAAACCATGCGTTTGCCTTCCTGCTTCTTTCCATATTTTCCAGATATCTCACACATGCAAAAACCGAAGCGTCAAATAAATCTATTCGATGCTCCGGTTGAACTTTTTCATATTGAATCATGTCGTCTGTCTTCTCGACTGCAGCCACATTCTCCACACAGTATTCATATGCTTCCGAATGTAGATAGTACAGGTCCCCGTCTTTCGCGCTCTTTTCGATATGACGAAATCCTTCGGATTTTTTATAATAATACTGTGGTTGGTCAATGATATTGAAATGAGCCTTTTTCATGCCGATAAAATATTCCCGGCAGAACTTACGGTCATGTCCAATTTGCTTGATCTTAAATCCCTTATCTCGCATGTCGCAAAACCATCGAATCACGTCCGCCTGGTTGACTGTCGGGCTGTTGCACAGCGTCAGCCATCCATCCTCCGCCCATCCGAACAGCGGTATATTGTCTTGGTCCGCCTTTAGATGTGCGGCCACTACCGGGAAGAATGCATGTGTTATTATGATGTCTACTCCCTGGTAATTTCCGTACAACGCGGCCGCCGTCAAATCGTGAAGTTTAGACAGGTCGGCACCTCCATACCACTGAATCGGAAGTTTTGCTAATTGATCCAGCGTCCAGCTATACTTCTGATCGCTTTTCCGGAATTCATCTATATCAAAATACGCCTTCATTGCATTTGTATAGACATTCAAAGACTTTGCAAAAAAATCTTTTCTCTGCTGCGGATCATTCTGCGCCTGCAGGGCGTCATTCATGATTTCTTCCGGCCGGATCGTAACCCCATACCCGGGATTTGCCATTTCATGTATTTTCGGATCTGTAAAGTCTACGGAACCATCCTTGATTCCTTCCGGTGCGCAGCACATAAATATAAAATACTGCTCATCCTTCACTGCCCCATCAAGAACCTTCCGGCAGTATTTCAGTCTTTGGCCAAGAAATAGTTGCTCGTTGTCTCCTGCCGTTGATATCCCAATAATCATCTTATTTGTGTAAGCTTTCTGCGCCTCCTTGAACAAGTTATACTGTTTCGGTTTTTTCAAGGCATGCAGTTCATCCACGATTGCAATGTTACAGTTAAGAGAATCCTGTGCATCCGGATTCGCCGCTAAAGCACGAATAAAAAAAGAACCATCCGGCAAAGATGATTCCATGCTATGTTCGTTGTTATTATCAATAATTTTCACAGATCCGCCATCCTTCTGATCTTCTCCCATCAGTCGGACATTATATTTTAAAAAATTAAAGCTCTCCAGGGATTGCATGAGAGCCGCAGATGCGATATAGGTTTTCGCTCCGCTCTTTCGGTATAGCAATGATAATGACCACGCAAGCGCAGCCGCAAAAGTAGTCTTTACATTTTTTCGTGGGATGTAGATTAATGCTTCGTGGAACCGGATGTTGTGGGTCCCTTTTATTTTAAACCCTACAAGATTATAGATACAGAATTTGTGATAATCTTGCAGCTCAAACGGCCTTCCCCTTAGAGGAGTTCCGTCTATTTTCTCGCCCTGCATATTGCATAGTGTTTTTTCAACAATCTGTATGCAAAATTCCGGATCCTTGTAATCCATCCAGTAATCCAGGTTTTCCAAATCTCTGAAAAATCTATCAACAGCCTGTTTTAATTCTTCGCAGGCAATCTTCGTTCCGTCTCTTATACTTTCGGCGTACTTAATAACGGCCCCCCAGTTTTTAGCCTTCGATGGATGCAAGCGCTGCCGCCAGTCCTTTCTTTTTCTCTTCCCTCTTCGGTCCTTCTCCAGTCAGCTTTTTATAAGAGCTGGGAGTCATTCCAAGTTCGCGCCAGTACGCAAGCGCCGTTTTGTTTAGCTCATCCCACATCACAAGAAGAGGGTTCTTCGTCATATTTGTCGACCCGTTCTTGTTGGTATACTCAACTACGGATTTACCTCCGCTTTCATGGAACTCAGCATAGGTTTTATCTCTCTGTTCAAGGATTTCTGCCAAGGATTTTACGGCGCTTGAATAAGCTTCATTTTTAAGCCCGAGCCCCGATAACTGTTTATTTATCAGATTTTCCCACTGTTTTTTTGTTTTTCCAGCCACCGTCTCACCCCTTTTCTCAATTTTTCCTTCAGAGTTGGAAATGATTACCCACGCCAGTAGACGATTTAGAAATTTATTCTGATAACCCCTGGGGGGATCCTCCTATAAATATAGTCGCTTCATGAATCACTACATTTCCTGGTATCATTTCTTCGTACGATTCATTCAGTTCGGCCTCTGTTACGATTCGCTTCTCTTCAAGCTCTTTGATGTATGCCTCTATCATATTCATCACATCGATATCTTTCGTAGTTGTTTCCGACATTACAATCTTATGTTTCAGTTTCTCTATCTCTTTATGTATGTTTGTTACTTCCATTTTCTCTTCCTCCAATCTATTCCAGGTTTTGTCCTGCGTTGCAGTTCTATCCCCATTTTGGTGAGTTCTCCCGTCTCTCTGTTCTCTAACTTGTTATGAGTAGCGAGGCTAACGCTTATTAGGTTCCAGTCACACCAGGCATACTCTGGATACTTATCTGCCGGGTAAATATGGTGTACTACTGTTGCCTCTTCTGTTCTTCCGTATCTCTTCGCCACCTGGCAGATATACCCGTCCATTCTCAATATCTTTTTGCGCTTCTTCTTCCATCTGCCTCCATAGTAATCCATACATCCTCCCTATATCACAGAAAGGCAGCTCGCCATCTGTGGCTGCTGCCTTTCTGTTTTTCTTTGATGGTATCATATTATCACACTTTTTTGTCCCATGAGTCCGGTCATTTTATATTTTTTTCGATAGCAAATAGTAGAACTTCCTTCTCCTGTCGTAATACATATCCCTTTCACATGGCATTCCGATATGCTTAAGATATTTAAACGTGGCATATTCCTGAGTAACTCCAGTTAATAGGTATCTGCAGATATCCGGATCTGCTTCCATGGCTGTCTGCTCTATCAGCTCGCACTTTTCTTCCAGCTCTCTTCTTTTTATCGCGGCTCTTTCCAGTGCCGATCCATTGCTTCCACCACCTCGCATCGTTCCATATTGTACGCTCCTTACAGTATCATCTATGTATTTTAGCTCCTCTTTCCATTTTGGATATTGAAGACAGTGGTAGTATAGCTCCATAAACCTATGCTTGTCGATGTTATACTTCTTCTCATTTATCGGTCTTACTTTCCCCATTGTCTCTCCCTTCGATTTGCTGCCCCTGCTCTCGTATCAGCATGGCCGCGTAAGGCTTATGTTGCATCTGTGCTTTGGCTCTCTCCCTTGGTCCTTTATCCACCATGCTTCCTAACCTTGCCTTCTGATCCAGTTTCTGAATATGTCTGGATCTTCGTTCTTTTCTCATTGCAGCACCTCCTCTTCCATGTAGAGCATCGCATAAGTCTTCCCGTCTGCTCCGATCCAGATATCAAAATCTCCCTCATACTGGAAGGCTGTTTCTCCATTATCACGAATCACGGTCAGTAGCCCTTCATTTCTTTTCTCAATCGTGTTGATCACCAGTGGTTCCGCTTCGGTTTCAGACTCTGTCTCTGTCTGTTCTTGCTCCATGGCTACCTTTCCAAATACAGCAGCACACATAACTGTCACTGCTGCCAGAAGGCCACCAAAGATCTTGTGCATGTTATTCTTTTTCATTTATACTCCTTTCCGTCCGGTATAGCTCTGGAAGAGGACTCCAAGCAATGCATTTTGCTTTCGTACCACTTACATCTCCTGACCAGTGCCCGAAGTATTGCCAACCTATACCATATGTTTCATACATCCTGTTGTATTCTCCATACCGAAAATATTCGTACCAGACAAGAACTTTCTCGCCTGCTTCCGGCAGTTGCTCCTCCACCGGGATCCAGCCGTCACTCTTCGTACTGCTTCTGTAAAATCCTCCTATATTAGCATAAGTCGCACCGTTTACTGCATCCGGTGAATTTGATTCTATCGGTGTTTTACCGTCATCCAGCACAAATGAATAGCCTCCGTCTCCACTTTTCAAACTTCCGTCTCCATTTTGCAGGTTCTCAAACGTCAGGCATCCACCATTTTCGCTTATTCTTAATGCATGGTGCATGTTTGTCCCATATTCAAAAACTTCTCCGGTTTCATTGTCTCTAATTTTCATTCGCATTCTCCTCTACGCTTCTGGCAATTCTCCGTACATTTCTTCATAGATTTCCGTTGCATGTTTCATTAGCAATCTCCGCGCTTCGGATTCAGAGATTGCTTCTCCATATCTTGTACTATCTGCCTCATGGGTCAAAAGCCAATTTCCTTTCTCTGACACCCACAATTCACAAAGATAATTCCTTCCAACTTCTTCCCCTTCGTATAGAGCGCGAAAAAAAATGTTGTCTACCTTATACCACTTCTTTACATCTGCCACTTTCTCCATTTTGTCTGTATCGTATTTTTTACCGTCTATGATAAATACCATGTTTTCCTCCCCTAAATGTAAAATTTACTTCGTCAGTTTTTTTCGTCTCATGTGTTTATATTACAGAGGAGAAGTTTTTATTATCAGCAAATCGATTAATCGGATTTACTTTTTTTAGTCTCTCTTCCCCTCTTTCTTTACCATATCTTCCTTCCCCGATCGTCAACCTCTTCTTTCATCCACGCATACATGGCTTCAGCGCTCTGCATCGCTTCTACAAATTCCGTATCTGTCCGCCAGCTCCTTGTCAAATATTCTGCTACCCCATATTCAGTCAAGCTGTCCATGTACATTTTCCGTGTCCCGAACGGTTTGTCCATGATTTCCTGCTGCCCCCCTGAAACCTCTTCCTTCGGCTCTTCCTCCTCTGCCTTTTCCGCAGCATTTTCTTCTGGCGGATTCATTGCAAGTTCTTGTGTTTCTGGGGATTTTTGCGCCGGCGCAATTTCCTTTTCTGTATCCGGAACGTCTTTTCTTTCGTCCAGATTTCCGGAATCCGAATCCACTGTACTGTCTGTACTTTCCTTATCTGCTGCCTCTGTGGCTGAATCCATGGCTCCGGGCTCTGATTCAACAGTGCTATTATCATTGATAGACTGATCAGCAGCGCGATTCTCTTCTGTTTCTTCATCTGTACCTCCAAAGTAATTTTTCCAGATGTCCGGTCCAGCAGCCGTTCCGAATATCTCCCTAGTAATCTCGAGAAACTCTGTCCAGGACATATTCTTCGGTTCAGATCCGAACTTCTTCACTACGATATGGTCCTCACTCATCATCAAGAAGTACATTCCTTTCCGGAAAGACCTGCTGCCACTAGGATTTACTAGTTCTGTCAGCCATTTTGTTCCTTCCGGATGTTCTGCTGCAAAGATCTGGTTCAATTCCTCTGGATGTTCCCGGAAGAACTCTTCGATCAGCTTATACAGATCATCGGCCACACCAAGGATCGGTTCTTCCCGGTTGAATCGTTTCAGATTCCGGATGTCTTCCCTTGGCGTCTCCGGAGTAATCATCTGCCGATCCGGTTCCGGAAGTTTCAGCATTTCTTCCAGCTGGCTCCTGGAAAGGTCCAAATATTCTTCCCGCAGACGTTCCGAATAACCATCTATGGAATATTCCCGGTTGATGCTCATAAATCTGCTGACCGTAGATGCTTCCAGTCCATATTCCGCCTTGGCGAACTCGGTAACGCTCTTATAGCCGTCCTGCTCGTAAAGTTTTCCATCTTCAATTTTTCGTAATGCATATCCAATCCGGACAAAGCTCTGTTTCACTCCCTGCAGCTCCTGACGGAGTTTGTTCTTCATATCCATCCAGTCATTCAGTGTTAATTGCGTATATTCCATTTGGTTCTCCTTTCAGTTGGTGACATTTTGTCACCGGTTTATGCGGTCGCCATGGTCTGCATGACTCTTACTCTTTCTTGTTCCCGCTTCCTTTTCACGCTTCGCTGGAATTTATTCAGGATCTTCCTGACCTTCTCTTTATCTGGCCTTCGGTCATAGGAGGAATACCACTGAAATATCTGGTCTGTCTTCATGTCAATCTCAATCGTATACCATGGGTCTTCCAGGTCTTCTTTTCGACGCAAGAACAGGATCCAGGATATTCCTTTTGCCATCTTTTCCATATAGTTTGTGCTGGCCCCTACACAGTGGTGGAGCATCTGTCCTTCCCGAACCAATTCTTCGCACTTCGCAGCTGGTACGATCATGTAGTCCTTATCCTCCCAATAGTACCTGGCTGCCTCTGGAAGGTGTTTTTGGATTTTTTTGTTGATCTTTCTGTATTCCTTCAACTTCTCCTTGTTTTTCCTGTCGTTTTCCCGTTCCACTAATTCATTGTGCCGGCGTCTTAAGTCTTTTGGAAAACGTACAATATCATCATTTAAGTCCATCCCTTCCCTCGTGGCCATGTTTAGGTAATCCTTCCACTCAGTCAATACCTCTCTCTGTCCTCTTCCCTGTTTGTCCAGGTAGTTTAGAACCCTCTGTGGAGTGATCCCGCAGCATAGGATATCTTCCAGGTCTCCTCTTCTCAGTCCTCGTTCCTGCAAATTGTTCAATGTCTCCTGTGGTATTTTTCTTCCTGTCTTCTGTTCGCACTGGAGCCATTCAAGGGCAATTCTCCCACCATCACACTCCTTTAGACGATGGATCCGGTTCCCATCAATTCCCAATGCTTCCCCTGCACTCTCGGCCTTTTCATTCACGTTTTTCAGTCCACCCTCCAGCTTATCCATCGCTAGTCTAGTGAGCCCTGCATGAATGAGATATCCAACCATTCTTCCCGGATGCAAGAGGCTTTCGATATTGACCCGTTCTCCTTTCTCCCGATTCAGCATGATCTCTAACGGTATATCTGCAAGTTTGGTATCTTTCCTCACCTCGCACAGGTTCCCCGGATAGACAACAGCTCTTTCTGAGACATTGATATATTGTGATTTGCACCATCTTAGCGGTCCATGGGTTTTAAAATATTCGTATTCGTAATCTCGCACTGGGTTTAATTCCCTGGTGTACAATCTCCTTGAGTCTTCGGAGATTATCAATTTTTCCTCCCAATCCTTTTCCAGGATAAGCTCTTTTCTGCAATGAAATTTTCGGATGATAATTCCCTCTGGAATCTTCTGTATCAAGGCTGCCCTCCCTATATCTACCAGGCTTTTTTGCCTATTCCAGGATTTGGCCATGATCTTTCTTCCACATGCCGGACATGTCACAATCCGGTTATGCACAGACTTCATATTCGTCTTGCTCCTCTCTTTGCAGGCTGAACAATAAGCCTCCAGCTTCTTGTGGTTGTAAAACAGGTACTGCTGCCCCCAGAACGCCTCCTTTTCAACCCACTGTCCAAAATCCGCTGGGGATTCTATGATCTGATTCATGACCCGATCAATCTCTTTTATCTCTTTTTGATGCATGGCATTTGTCTGCCAATCCTCAATGATGTTCTTTATGCCCTTGCTCTGATCTAGCTCCCCCAGGTAGCCCTGCACAGTTTCTTTTTCTGCTTTTGCAATCCAGTAGCTTTCTTTGTAGATATTGTCCCAGTTTCGTTCTGTATCCGGGAGGTTTCGCATTTTTGCTTTGCTCCATTTCCACTCTCTTTGCAGATAGGTGGCGTATTTTCCCTCCTCGGCCGACAGATAAATCCTGTATAGAGGTTCCTCGTTGCACTTTCGGATGTCTTCTCCTTGGTAGACTTCCAACTTCAAAATTCCCTCTTCTACCTCAGCCCGGAGATAGTAGCGGATGTCATATTCTGTATATGGTGATCTTCTCCAGTAAGCATTTTCTCTTTTCTCTTTTCCCTGATCCCTAAAGGCCATGTCCCGGATTCCGTCCGTCAGCCCGATTGTTTGCAGTTTCAGTAACTCTTTATACCTCATCTCTTATCTCTTCTTTCCTAAGTAATATTCCCGTATGATCTTCTTGGCCTGCCCCATCCCCGGTATACCAAGCGTTACTCTGTTAGCCTTTACTCCTGCTGCCTCCTTAATCTTTTTCGAGATTTCCTGTTGATGTCCGAAGGACCATTTCAATAAGGCGGCAATGCATCCTTCCAGGCTCTTTCCCTTCTTTCTTACCTGACTGGCCAGCAATTCATTTTCCATACACTGAACCTTAATATATTCCAGCCAATCTTCCATGATCTCCTGTGGTTTCAGTTCTTCTGCTTCCAGTTCCAGCTTTCCGATCGCTGCTGTCATAGCATCGCACAGCTCTGGAATATCTCCCTGCAGATACATTTCTACAAAATCATTTGGGATCCCGTTTTCTCTGGCCATTTCCCGAAGACTGTCCATGTCCCCCTCGTTAAAGAGGTTTTCGGCCAGTTCGTTGATTTCCTTGTAACTGTCCATCTCTCCAAATTCATCAAACATTCTTACTCCTTCCTACGCTGCGGTCCGCTTCCGTACATTCCTTAACGTTTCCGGCGTGGACTGTGCGTAATATCTACTTGTAACCGTCGGATTTGCATGTCCCATGATTTCCTGGATATCCCCGATATCGGCGCCCCGATTCTTCAGATACATCCCCAGCGTCTTTCTGAGTTTATGTGGATATACCTTGCAGTCCATTCCTTCCCTCTCCCCGATCGCTTTCACTGCCGACCTGATTCCGCTCTTTCCAAGTCTGTTATGTGGGGCTTTCTCCCAGACAAATAATGCCTCGTTGCTGTCTCTTCGCTGATCCAGGTATCGCTTGAGGTGGAACCTGGCCACTTCGTCCACGTACAGCGTCCGGTACCTTCCGGACTTCTCGCTTAGGATCATAATGTCCCCCGTCTTCCAGTCCAGGTCTTCTCTGTTTATCTGCGGGATTTCTCCCACTCTGGCTCCGGTACTTCTCAACACTTCGATGATTGCTCGATCCCTGAGGCTACTGCATCCTTCCCGGAGTTCTTCTATCTGTGCCGGACGGAAGTAGTCGATCGGTTTTTTGATCTCCTTCATCGGTTCCGTTCCTTCCACTGGATTGAATGTGATAAATTTTTCCCGGCGCATCCATGTAAAAAAGGCTGACAGATAACGTCTCTCATTGTTGCAAGTACTGGCCTGGTTCTTTCCCCTGCCTGCTGCCACGTTCCGCTGCTCATACCACGCAAGATATGCGTCAATGTCGTTTTCATCCACCTTATTCAGCGACTTGTCAATGACACTGATCAGACGCATGATGGCATCCCGATACTGCTGCTTTGTCTCTTTGGCCAGGTTCCTCTTTTTGATCAGCATCAAACTGATGTAATAGCGGTTCTGTTCCTCCACGGATGTCTGCAGTTCGGCCGGCAGTGTGGTGATCTCCTCCATGTTCACTGCCACTAGCTGTTCCCGGATCACCTTCTGCAGGATGTCTAGGGTTGTATTGTCCAGGTAATCGGACATGGTAAAAATAATATTGTTGATGATCTCTGTTTTGATATTTGGATTATACATAGTTCCTCCTTGTCTCCTAAGAGTCACTATGGTATAATGCTCTTAGGTGAAGAGCAGTAGACCCTTGTCTTGCCGGACGGTCTTCTGCTTGTTTCTTTTGTTGCTATGTATACCCACCCACAACCGGTGACAAATTGTCGCCGGTTTATTCTTCGTCCTTTTTATATCTGATTTTCGCCACTGTCTGACATCCACACATCGGGCAGTCAAAACAGTCATATTGACGCCTCTCTGTTCTTCCAGACATAGCATTTCCTAATCCGCCCTCCGTGATATATTCGCTAGCTTTATAGTTATGTTCTTTCCTCGGTATGAACTTTCGTCCACACACGCTGCACTCTATCTTCTTGATCTCTTCCGTCTTTTCCTTCATCCACTTCTCCTTTCTCCCTCCGGCCGGAACCGGAGGGTAATCTATGTGATCTGGTTCCATGTGATACATGCACCAGGAGGTGCTATATCTTCTCGACCTGTTCGTAAGGTATCCCTCGGAGCTCTCCGTTCTCATGTCTGATCCAGACAATGTCTGCTTCTCCAAATCTCCCGAATCCGAATATCTCACCATGTCCTGATAGTATTTTCCCATCCGTCTCCTTCACGTTCTTGTATTCCACCATATCCCCGCGCCGGAGACCTTTCAGCTTATCCCAGTATTCTCCACTCATAAGTAGTTTCTCCCGATCAAATCCATAAACTGCTGCCTTGTGTGCGTCTCCTCGTATATCCTTTGGCACTCCCGTTGTAGGATCCGCATGTTATATATATATTGTTATGTACAGCTTCCGGCCCTGTAATGTGGTGTTCCAGGCAGAGCCAGCACTTGAACCCGTTTTCCTCTGATACCCTGCGGTTAGGTCCATCATAGACATGGTGCTCATGCACGACCGTATAGGTTCTGTCATTCCCCTTCATCATGCAGAGATAACAGGTTCCATCCTTCTTGTGCATAATAGACTGCGGATGCCGCCTCTTCTTGTTTTTCCTGGTACTTCCTGATTTCGGGAACATCAGATTCATGCCAGGTTTTCCTCCTTCATCTTCCGTTCGATCTCAATCTTGATTCCGTCCTTAGTCATTCTCATTCGGATCGTCTTGTTGAATCCGGTATTGATCGTGATTTTCTCAAATTTCCCCTCTTGTAAGGCATCAATTCCACTTGCCAGAAGGCTCTCTATCTCCGGATGTTTTCCATGTAGCATTTCTCCCAGTTGTGCAATGCAGACATCCTTCTGTGTTTCTTTTTTTCTAGCTTCCATGGCTCCATAACAGTTGCATGTTGCTGACGCCTCTTGATCCAGCGCTTCCTGCGACACTCCTTCCGGCATTTCCACCATCCGTCCACTTCCGCAGTATTTACAATAACCTACGCTACTCATAGTCTTCTCCTTTCAGTAATTTCTCCAGTTCCCAGTATCCCCAGGATCTCCGAATTCCACGATACTCAAACTGAGCGTGATGTGAATAAATCCCCACCAGCTTCATTTTCTTTTTGACTTTCCGCTTTCTCGGCGTCCCATCGACAGACTCGCGAAAAATCAGCTCGTACTTTTCTCCTGCGATCAGTTCTATCCCTGCAATATTCACCTTTTCACCGCCCTTCTCAATTCCTGTTTCTTTTCATGTTCTCCTTTGATCGGTATCACCTTCTGCGCTCTTGTCAGTCTCCACATCTCCATCCAATCTTCCGCGTTTGCGATAGTCTCCCCTTTTGCGGTTTGATATCCTCTGGCCGCCCACCTTGGCAGATTGTACTCAAACATGTTCAAAACAAAAGAATCCTCGCAATGCAGATTCACCTCGCAGGACTGGTTCAACCGTGCCAATCCTTTATTAATCGCTTTAAGGTTCGCTTCATGATAGGTCCCTTCTATCGTTCCCACCCCGATCAGCTGTCTGTTTTCTTTTCCTACGCAGGATAAAAGGTATGCATACTTTTTCTTAGACTTTCTGGTACTTGCAGGTTCCACGTATGTGTAGATATTGACCTTATACATTCCCATTTCCTCCGTAACACTCAATAGCACACTCCAACGCAATCCCGATCAGATAATCATCATCTGCCCCTATCCTCTCCCAACCCTTCTTCTCGTTTGCTTTCTGCCACTCCTCAAATGTATTTCGGAATCTTTCCAGGTTTTTCTCTGTTACTTTTCCCATTTTCACTTTTAACACCTCCTGTGCAGACGAATCATCGTGTAGCGCCTGTATTCGTATCCCGTTACCGGGTTGATTCCTTCATGTATCTTTGCTATGTAGTATCCTTTTTTTGGTTTCGGTTCCTTTTTCCATCTCCGCAGTTTTTCCACATGAGGTTCTGGAATCGGCATATTCCGTGAAGTGTTATAACTTGCCTGTCTAATCCGTGGCCTTGCCACCGATCCATCTTCCTTTTTCTCCCTAGTCTTCTCGCTTTTGGTCATATAGTTGGCCAGCCTGGTAAAATCCTCATCATACAGGGAACTGTTTCGGATTTCTGTCAGATATGTTCCGCCATGGTTCCAGGCTCCGGTTATGATCTCCGCCGCTCCCGGAATCTTATTGATCACAATATGGATGTGCCAGGCTCCCCGTGTTCCCTTCTCTATGTTCCGAATCCAGAAAAGATTATGTCCCATCTTGTGATACTTTCTCCTCACTATTCCGATGGCCTTCTGAAAATCTTTCAGTGCCATTTGCATATCCGGAGGACGTTCTTCTTTTCGATAAGTCCATGTTGCGAAGTAGTCACCAGGAGATATGTATTGCAGCATTCTCTGTCGGCATCTCCTGGCTTTATTCAGTTGATTGATCCATTCCATCTGTTCTTTTGTCGGTTTCTTCTTTTTCAGCCGCTTCTCCCCCGGAGCTCCATATCTTCCATCATGGTACTCTTCTACATCCAGGACATCCCCTTTCCGGAACCGGTATGTCTTTCTTTTTACTGCCATAATTTGTCCTAACTTTAATAACTTTATCGAGTATATAAAACGGGCGGAATCCCCGTGTTTTCTTGACTTTACGCCCGGTCAATGTTATACTTAATTTGTCTTAAGTAATAACCTTATCGGGTGAAAACCCTGGAGCATCTCTCCCAAGATGCTCCCTATTTTTTTGCCATTCCGGCGATATATTCTTCAATGGATACGGCCTCCGGTCTTCGGAGATTCCTGTTCCAATCTTCCAAGACTTCCCATTCATCTTTCCCGGCCATCTTGGCCGCCTGCTGGATCCGATCCACCATCTCCTCATTGACTCTTCCCATTCAGCCAGCCACCACCCGGATCCATGGCCACATGGTCCATATGGTGACAGCCATCAACAGGCCTGTCCCGATGATCAGCATCAGACACACCAGCACGGTATTGTCCAGCCACCGCATCCTCAGATTCCACTTTTCTCTTTTTCTTCGCTTTCTCATGTTTCTTGTCATATATCCTCCTCATAATCTTTGCATCGAGTGTTTCTTCCTCTTTCTGGATCCGAACAACGCCGTTTCTTCCAACATTTCCAGCACTCGTCTATTTCAGCATCCATCCGGTCAGAACGATCCCGATTATCGGTACCCACACCGGAGCCGTTCCCTGCAGAAATCCTTTTACCTTTTCCATGTCTTCTCCTCCTACTACGGCTCAATTTCTTCCGCCTCTCTTTTCCATATCATTTCTCCGACATCCATGAGGATATCATCCAGATTCCATGCTTCTCCGGTGTCGTACACTCTCTTGATATCAAGCGAATGGTTCCCGTATACATCCTGCAGGTAGTTGTCCAGCTCTATGTATGTGCTCGGCCCGATCGCTTTTCCTTCGTACCACATCCAGCGGTCTCCGTTCCGGCTTTCCAGCACCATGCCATTTTTCAGCATGGTCCGCAGATCTTTTTCTGCCGTGCCCACTGTTTCTCTGAGATCTCTCCCGAATCCGCGGACGGTAAACTGCAGATCCGGATCTTCTTCCTCTACGGCTTTTCGGATTCCTTTTAGTTCCTTCCGGATCCCGACCATCTCCTCACAGATTCTTTTCACGTAATCGATCACCACTATACCGCCTCCCTTATTCCTTCTAATATCAACGCTGCTCTCATGCACTTCTTCGGATCATAGGACGGTGCCTGCCGTGGACAATGCTTCAGCTTGTACCGATTTTTGTTATAATCGAAGAATACTGCCTTATCGATGAATCTGTCCTGCATGGCATTCTCTGGATATCTCCCTATCAAGATCTGTTCCCGAATCCCGTCTCTTCTGTCCTGATAAGTGGACGGGCTCATGTCATACAGGGTCCGGTAATACCTTGAATTTTCATATCGCTTTTGCTGTTCCTTTTTCTGACCGACATCTGCCAGACAAGCGATTAGTTCGGGAATGATATCCTGAATCCGTTTTAGTTCTCTCATAGCTTCTGCTGCTTCCATATTCCATCTCCTCCTTTTTTCTTCCTCTTTCCTCAATCTGGGGATTATGTTATAATCCTCCAAAAGGAGGTTCCCTATGTTAGATAAAAAATCTTATAAACTTCTAAAGGCTTTATACAAATCCAATTCTTTAACATATGACGAGATAGATCGTGTCCTCAATGTCAAAACTCCAAATTCTAAGATAAATGAATACGCCCTTAACCTCTCTCGTTATAAGCTTATCAATCTTCATTTTCTCGGTTATGACGAGCTCGGAAATTCCCTTCACGATGGCTACGAGATCAATCTAGAAGGACGTGGATATGTAGAAAACCAACGCCGGCAATTTTTGGGGTTTTTACTTCCTTATACGATCACGACCTTTATCGCTCTTCTCAGCTTGGTTACCACCATAATGACAAACTACGACAAGTTTCTTCATGCACTTTCCAAAATTGCTGAAATTCTTCCTCTGTCATAGTTCTACTCTTTTCAACATTTGCCCAATGTAAATACACCTTTTGGGGCAGCATGCACTTTAACGTATAAAAAACTGGATCTAAATAATATGCCTTTGTTTTTCGCCTCATTAATTTATGCCACCAGTGGATATTGTACTTTGGCAAATTGTCAAACTCTTCTGGCTTTTCTCCGATTCTCTCATCCCACCTAAACCGATTCACATTATCGTAAATTTCACACAACTCCTCTATTGAATATTCCTTAAGCCTTCTTTTCACTTCACACCACCTCCTTTTCTTTCGCTCCCAGCGCACCCCCCCGAATCAGCCCTAGGGCTTCGCCTTTCCTTTCACGCGGGATTATCTCGAGCAGCTCAGCCATCTCTTTGGCATCCTCTTTTTTCTCTTCCAGTGTTTCTGTTCTTCTCTCTTCAATCATCGTTTCACCTCCTTGTCTTCCTCTTTGAAAATGTCTGCAATCGCCCTCTTGTTCTTTTCCTTTCTCTTTTCTATAATTTACTTACAGGCACTGCCATGCCAAGTATTTCGAAAGGAGATTCCTATGAAGCTTTCAAAATTGTCAAACAATCTTCTGCGATATATGGCTCAAAAATATGCCAATGATCACAAAAGGATATTTGCATTTTCCACTTTCAAGTCTTTATATCCAGATTTAGACAACTCATTCATTTCAGATGCCCTGTATCTGTTAGAGCATGATGGTTTTGTTTCTGTGTTTTCAGCGGATAATGTCGCATATACAACGACATTACTTCCATCTGCGATTCGCGATGTAGAAGAAGATACCTTTGTAAAAAAGGGATATACCGTTCTAAAAGAAATCCGCTCTTGGTTCTAATCCACTACAATCCAGTCATCTCTTGCCAAATCTTCTGCGCTCGGTTGCCATCCATATTTTGATGGATGGCTTCCGTCGTTCATCATTACAACGCAATTCCCTCTTCCATTCGTCGGTTTAATCTTTACGCTTCCTACAAATTCTTGTATTGTTATATACTTACCGCCATCCATCGCTTCTCTTACCGCTTCATGTATATACATGTCACACCACCTCCTTATTTTCCTTTGGTTTCTTTACAAATTTTTGAAAGCTCACACCAAGTGCATTGCAAATATTAGCGTACTCGCTCACCTCGCATTTTCGTTTTCCGTTTAAGATCAAACTCAGTTTTGGCTCTGATATCTGAGCCTTTTCAGCTATATGTTTTTGTTTGATTCCGCATTTTTCAATGTATGCCTTCAATTCCACGATATCTAAAATCACCGTATCACCTCCTTTTGTATTCCACGTTTCTTGGATTAGCTGTATAATACTCCATGTTTCTTGAAATGTCAATAATTAATTTTAAGTTTTTTGAAATTATAATTTACAATTTCAAAATTTCGGGATATAATTAGCGCAAGGGAGGTGAATTATTTGAACAATTACTTGATAGACAGGCTTAAAGAGGGCCGTCTCAATAAGGGTCTGAAGCAAAGTGATGTTACTAAACTGACCGGTATAAAAAACACAACTCTTAGCAATTATGAAAACGGGAATACCGAACCAGACATGGACACTTTTCTTCGTCTTTGCCAGTTGTACGAATTGGATTATTCTGAAATACTCGGTGAAGCATATGGGTATAAAGTTCCTGGATGCTCTTTTTCTCTAAAAACTAGCGATATGCAAGTGATAAAAAAATACCGCGACCTGGATGATCACGGTAAGGAATTGGTCGATATTGTGTTAGAGAAAGAACATGAACGCTGTAAGGCTGCGCCGGCGCAATCCGCTCCCGGTCGCATCATTCAGTACTATCATAGATTGGCATCTGCCGGAAATGGTCAGTTCGTCTTTGACGATCTTCCGGCAGATCTAATTGAGATTCCTGATAGCCCAGAGTATAAAGATGTAAAATACGCTATCGGCGTCAATGGGAACAGTATGGAGCCTCTCTACCACGATGGAGATGTACTCCTTGTAAAACCGGCCGATGATATCCCAGTCGGAAGGATTGGCATTTTTCTGGTAGATGGCCAGTCTTACGTGAAAAAGCGAGGGAAGAACAAATTGATTTCGGTCAATAAGGCTTTTGAAGACGTCCCACTTAATGAAGATGCTGAATGTTTGGGAGAAGTTGTGGATCGGCTTAATAAGATATAGACGCTATTGCGTTTATATAGATTTCTCAATGTAAGGAAATGACATAGGGAGGGTTTTTACCAATGAAAGAGCTGAAGGAAATACAAGATTATCGAAAATTCACAAAACCATCTGAACTGCACAAAGCCATAAATACACTCCGTGGAATTGTGGCCGGGATCACTACGGATTACAAAATAAATGATGATGAAGTAAATGAATTAAGCCACTGGTGTCTCCAGCATGCTGACCTTATTGACCGTCATCCGTTTAACGAATTGATTCCCATGATTCAATCAGCATATCAAGACGGCATTCTCGAAGAATCCGAGGCCAATGATATCGTCTGGCTTTGCAACAATTTTGTTTCTGATTCCGATTATTATAACCTTGTTACTTCCGGTCTGCAATTTCTTGGCGGTTTGATTCACGGTATTCTGGCAGATGGTGTAATTACGGATAGTGAAATACGCACCTTAAAATCATGGATCATTTCAAATGACTATCTTTCTGGATGTTATCCGTTTGACGAGATAGAAAGCCTTCTTATGACAATTTTAATGGACGGAAAGATAACCGAAGATGAGAGGAATATGCTTACAGCTTTCTTAAGTAATTTCATTGACCTTAAGTATTCTTACAATTTAACCAGTGTCAATATGGATGCCTTAAAAAGCAAATATAGCATTGGCGGTATATGTTCTGTTTGCCAAAGTATAGATTTCAAAAATAACTTGTTTTGTTTCACAGGGCAGTCCACCCGTGCTACCAGAAATGAAATCGCTACGATCATTTGCCATGAAGGCGGTGAATTTAAAAACAACCTTACAAACAGTACTCGCTACTTGATTGTTGGTAATGATGGCAATCCTTGCTGGGCATATTCTTGTTATGGCCGCAAAATCGAAGATGCTATCAATCGACGCAAGGCTGGACAACGGCTCACGATAGTTAATGAAGTTGATTTTTGGGACATTATAGACGATTTATGTCTCTAGATTTTTATCCATAATTAAACCGCTCCTGCGCCAACAGGAGCGGCCATAGATACAGATAATCCGAAGACGCCTATATCTACTTCTCTAATCATTGATATTGTATCATCTTCGGACAGCCATCGCAAGAGAGATACTCTCTGGCTGTTATTTTTATACCCATTTTAAGGAGTTGATGTTATGTGGGCAGAACCATTACCAAACGGAAAGGTGAAATTCGTGGAACGCTATGAGGATCCCATGACCGGGAAGGACAGGAAAGTATCCTGCACTCTGGACAAGGATACGAGAACCACCCGGAAAACGGCAGCTGACATACTGGCTGATAAGATCAGAAAAAAGCTATCTTCTGCCCCTGTGTCCAGTACTAATCTTAAACTGCATGAGCTGATTGACAAATACCGCACGGATCAGGCAGCCACTAAACGAGAGTCAACTTATAAGCGTAATTATTTTGCCTGCGAAAGCTTGATGCGGATTCTTGGTCCAGATACACTTGTGTGCCGCCTGAACGCCGGTTATGTACGCAAGTGCTTCAATTCCTCTGGAGACGATAACGGGACGCTTAACGAGCGCCTGACGCGTCTCAAGGCACTGCTCCGCTGGGGATATGAGAATGATTATATCGATGATATCCGCTGGATGGACAAACTGAAAAGATATCCTGACCCGGAAAAGAAGGAACGGCTTCAAGATAAATTCCTGGAGCGTGAAGAATTAAAAAAGCTTCTTTTAGAAATGAGCGTTGATAGATGGCGCCTCCTTACTGCCTTCATGTCCCTCTCCGGCCTGCGTGCCGGGGAAGCGATCGCCTTAGAGCTTAATGATGTGGATTCCAAGAACAGAATTATCCACGTCTCCAAAACACGTGATCCGGTCAATAACATTACGACTAAGCCAAAAACTCTTTCTTCTAAACGTGATATTTTCATTCAAGATGAACTCTTAGATCTGTGTCATAAAATACGGGCATATACCCTGTCTGAAAATCTCAAGAATAGATGTAAGAGTATATTGTTTTTCTGTGACATCAACGGCGACTATGTAGATTATTATGCGTACAATAAGTATCTGCGCGAGACCTCTATCCGTATTCTCGGCCGGCCGATCACAACACATGTGCTACGCCATACACATGTAGCTCTCATGGCTGAAGCCGGCATTGATCTTGATGTAATTTCCCGGCGCCTTGGCCATGAATCCAGCCAGATAACGAAAGAAGTCTATTACCATATCACCAAGACTGCGCAGAAGGCGGAAAACGAACGTCTGAAGGCTATAAGGCTCATCTGAAAAAAGGGGCAAAAAAGGGGCAAACATTTTACATTATTTCATATTGATTCTTTTTTGAATCAGTGAAAACCCTTGAAAATTCATTATTTCCATAATATCAGACAAGACTCAGAAGTCCCACCATCCGCATTTTACATTTTAAAAGCTCTTTGGAATGTCCAAAGAGCTTTTTCTTTTCTTTATTTTCCTGTCATCTGTGCACTTTTTTCAATCAATTTCTTTCCAATTTCAAAGCAGTCAAATGTAGCAAAATAATCTGCCGGCGTCTCTGCTCTACGAATCAGCTGTACCGTTTTGTCTTCTTTTAAAAGAAGTTCTGCTGACTTTAACTTTCCATTATAATTATAGCCCATGGAAAAGCCATGTGCACCAGTATCATGAATGATCAGATAATCGCCAATTTCAATCTCTGGCAACATTCGGTCAATGGCAAACTTATCATTATTTTCACACAGGGATCCTATGATATCATACTTGTGATCACAAAGTGCATTTTCCTTTCCGGCAACCGTAATATGATGGTACGCTCCATACATAGCCGGACGCATCAGATTGACAGCGCAGGCATCTACACCGATGTATTCCTTGTAGGTATGCTTTTCATGAATTGCCTTTGTTACCAGGCAGCCATAAGGTCCCATCATAAAACGGCCAAGCTCCGTGTAGATGGCCACATCCCCCATTCCGGCAGGTACCAGTACCTCTTCATACACTCTTTTCACGCCGTCCCCGATGATGCGAATATCGTTTGGTTCTTGATCCGGGGTATAGGGGATTCCAATTCCACCAGAAAGATTGATAAACTTAATATGCGCTCCCGTTTCCCTCTGAAGCTTGACAGCCACCTCAAATAAAATCTTTGCCAGCATCGGATAATATTCGTTGGTCACAGTATTGCTGGCAAGGAATGCATGAATTCCAAATTCTTTGGCGCCCTTCCCTTTTAAGACGCGGAAAGCCTCAAAAAGCTGCTCTGTTGTCATGCCATACTTTGCATCTCCCGGATTGTCCATGATATCATTACTGATCTTAAAAAGTCCGCCTGGATTGTAACGGCAGCTGATGGTTTCCGGAATATGACCAATGGCCTTCTCCAAAAAATCAATATGAGTAAAGTCATCTAAGTTAATAACCGCACCTAGCTGATCTGCATATACAAACTCCTCTGCCGGAGTATCATTGGAAGAGAACATAATCTCTTCTCCTCTGGCTCCGATGGCATCAGACAGCATCAGTTCTGTTAAAGATGAGCAATCGCATCCACAGCCGTATTCTCTTAATATATCAATCAAAAACGGATTTGGTGTTGCCTTGACTGCAAAATACTCTCGAAATCCGGGATTCCAAGAGAATGCATCCCTTAAAGCCTTCATGTTTTCCCGCATTCCTTTCTCGTCATAAAGATGAAAGGGAGTGGGATACTGCTTTACAATCTCATCCAACTGTTCTTTTGTCACAAATGTTTCTTTTTTCATGCCTTACTTTTCTCCTCTTGTAATGATAATAATTTAATCTCATTTCCCAGCGCAGTTTTATATAACTCCACAAAATTTTTCTGTCCGGAATATAAACAGGTATTCATGCTTCCTTCCCCATATTCCCCGGTCAGCACATAGCGCGAGTCCGTAATCACCCCGATCTGCATTCCCCTGCTTTTGCCCACGTAAACTTTTGCACCAGCCAGCGTGACCGGCTGATCCGTCACGATTACCACCTTCTTTTTAGCTCTTCTTAGTTCTTCCATCTCACGAACCAAAAGCAGCAGATAATTTCTGGTACAGCTGATATAAACTCTTTGTTCTGCCTTATCCAGAAGATTTCGAACCTTATCCAGAATATTTCTGGCCCCTTCAATTGTAATATATCCTTCCACATGAGATTTTTCTGATGGAACATGAATCTCCAGCCAACGCCTTGCCTCTTCCATACGACGGATGCGGTTTTTGCAGAACTCTTCCACTGGAACCGGCACATACTTACGGGTTGTACCCTCTTCTACCAGATAGGAAGCTCCTTTTTCTGTCATACTGGCAAGGGAGTTGTAAGCATTAGACCGGGAAATCCCTGTCACCTTTGCTACTTCATATCCAGTCATCTTTCCTTCTCCAAGCAAGCATTGATAAATCGTTGCTTCCTGTCTTGTCAGCCCGAACTCCATCAGGCGTTCTACAAATGCGACTTTTTCCATCTTATCACCTCTTTAGTGGTTCTCTACAGGAACACTATAGAATATCTGCATCAATCTGTCAATATATTTTATTGAGAAAAAGTATCTATGAACCTAAAATGTCAGGACGCAAAAAACGTCCTGACATTTTACATGTTTATACTACTGTGATCTGCATCATATTGCTGACACCTTCTTTTTGAGCCACGATATGCGCCGAAGGGATTCCTGCAGTTAGTACCACCACATCCCCAGGCTCCACAATCTGTTTTGCAAGAACCAGTTCAACCGCTCCATTACAAACGTCTTCCGTCGTCTTAAACTCCAGAGATTTCATCGGTCTGACGCCCCAGTAGATCTGCATTCGACGCATGATCTCTTCATTAGGCGTCACTCCAATAATCTCTGTATCTGGCTTAAACTTGGACACTACCCTGGCCGTTGCTCCAGATACGGAAGGCGTGATAATACATTTTGCTCTCAAATTGTGTGCCGTTGTCACCGTTGCGTGACACAAAGCGCTTGAAGTACTCTTCATCCGCTGTTCTTCTGCCTTGCGCATAATCAAATCGTAATCCAGATGTTTTTCCGTACTTTCAACAATATGTACCATCATCTGCAATGCTTCCACCGGATATTTCCCAGAAGCGGTCTCTCCAGAAAGCATCACCGCATCCGTTCCGTCATATACTGCATTGGCCACATCGGTCACCTCCGCTCTGGTCGGACGGGGATTGCGGATCATGGAATCCAGCATCTGAGTCGCTGTAATCACCGGACGATAATTGTCATTACATTTCTGGATAATCATCTTCTGCAGATATGGAACGTTCTCCGGAGGAATCTCCACTCCCAGATCTCCCCTTGCAATCATGATACCGTCTGAACAGCGGATAATCTCATCAATATTCTGAATTCCTTCTGCATTCTCAATCTTAGCAATGATCGGAATATAAGGTGCTTTCAATTCTTTCAGATAAGCCCGGATTTCCAGAATACACTCTGCATTTCTCACAAATGATGCTGCAATAAAATCGATTTTCTGTTCTACACCAAACTTAATATCTTCTTTATCTTTCTCTGTAATCGCAGGGAGCCTTACCGGTACATTCGGCACATTAACTCCTTTGCGTTCTCCAAGCTCTCCGCCATTGACGACCGTACAGATAATATCTTGAGCGTTTTTATCCTTCACCTTCAGCTCAATCAGTCCGTCATCGATCAGGATCGTACTTCCAGGCTGTACATCATCTACAAGCCCGTCATACGTAATCGATACTTTTGATTCATCTCCTTCCATCTCCTCAGAAGTCAGTGTGAACGTCTGGTTTTCCTGCAAGGTAATCTTTTTCCCGTCTTTTAATACCCCTGTGCGGATTTCTGGCCCTTTCGTGTCCAGAAGAATCGCCACAGGTATTTTTTCCTCTGAACGAATTTTTTTCAAAAGATCCATTCTCTCTTTATGTTCTTCATGGGATCCATGGGAAAAATTGAACCTGGCCACATCCATACCGTTTCGAATCAGCTTTCTAAGTACCTCCGCATCTTTGATCCCAGGTCCCATTGTACAGATAATTTTTGTCTTTTTCATTTTCCATCTTCTCCTTCTCTATTTCACATGTGTATGCGTAAATAAATGATCCTGACAATATTCGTAATTGCCCTTGCATTTTGAGCAGTAGCGGAACTCCAAATCTGGATTATCCAGCTCCGTCCGTCCACAGACTGCACACTTGTGCCTTGCGCCGTTCTCGTAATAATTCAGCGGGCGGTGTGCGCGATTCATTTTTTTCTGATACTCTTTCTTCCTCTTCCGTTCTTTATAAGAGTAGGGATTGCTTCCCCTGTTGCTTAAAAAGAACAGCCATACATTAATGAGCGATACAACTGCACCCAACGCCATGCTGGCCGACCCTCCATTCGGCAAAAAAAACTGAATGATGGCATAGGCAAAATAAAACGCATCGATGACAGCCATCCACTTTCCTTTGATTGGAATGGCAAAATACAGTAAAAACTGAGCATCCTGAAACATAAATGCAAACAGGAAAAACATAGATAAAAGCAAATACTGGGTATCCAGCCCCACACGATAAGAGCCTCCAGTAAGTGCATATACCAATAGACTCCCCAACACATGCAAGATCAGCCCTTGAAACACAAACACATTAAACCGGAAGGTTCCAAGAATTGCTTCCAGTTGTTTTCCAAGCATATAATACACATACAGCAGAATCGCACAAATAATCAGATTGCCCGAAGGTGGAATCATAACAAATGTGATGATCCTCCATATCTGTCCCTGCAAGATCATGGCAGGATCCAGACTTAAATACTGCACATAAAAAAGCGGATTGATCCGAAACACCGCGAATCCGATTACATATAGCACAATCAGATAATTCATCAAATTCGGAATCGCGTATCTTCCAATCTTCCGCTCCAGCTTATCTAACCAATTCATAGAATTACTCCTTATTTTTCCAAATCTCATACACGTAATAATTCTATCTTGTTAGCACTTGTTTGTCAATTCTGCCAATAAAGTTTAACAGGTTTTTTATATTTACATTACATTTTTTAATTGTCATTTTGTCCGATATGTCGTATAATGTTACAAGTCGTTGCTAGATAAACACATTTAATAAGTAGAAACACATATATTACTATATGAGGAGTTACATAGTTATGAATCAGAAAACACAATATACTTTGGGCATTGACATTGGCTCTACCACGGTAAAAATTGCCATTTTGTCCGAAGACGGAGATGTCCTGTTTTCGGATTACGAAAGACATTATGCCAACATCCAGGAGACTCTTTCCGACCTTTTAGGAAGAGCCATCTATAAACTTGGTGCCGTCTATGCTTCTCCGGTTATCACCGGATCTGGCGGTCTGACACTGGCAAAAAATTTAGGGATTCCGTTTGTGCAGGAGGTCATCGCCGTCTCCACTGCATTGCAGGATTATGCGCCCCAGACGGATGTCGCCATCGAGCTGGGGGGGGAAGACGCTAAAATCATTTATTTTGAGGGCGGCAATGTTGAACAGCGTATGAACGGTGTATGTGCCGGAGGAACTGGTTCCTTTATTGACCAGATGGCTTCTCTTCTTCAGACAGACGCTTCCGGTCTTAATGAATACGCCAAAAATTATAAAGCTTTATACTCTATCGCGGCTCGCTGTGGAGTATTTGCAAAATCCGATATCCAACCACTGATCAACGACGGTGCATCTAAAGAAGACTTGGCCGCATCCATTTTCCAGGCAGTCGTTAACCAGACCATCAGTGGGCTTGCCTGTGGCAAGCCCATCCGCGGACATGTTGCTTTCCTGGGAGGTCCTTTGCATTTCCTTTCAGAGTTAAAGGAAGCCTTCGTCCGTACTCTTCATCTGGATGATGAGCATACCATTGCACCAAAGCACTCTCACTTATTTGCAGCTATCGGTTCTGCCATGAACTCGAAAAAGGATATAGAAGTTTCACTTCAAGAGCTGCAGACTAGACTGGAACACAAGGTAAAAATGGAATTTGAGGTGGACCGTATGGAACCTCTCTTTTCATCCGAAGCGGAATATCAAAAGTTCCAGGAGCGCCATGCAAAACACCAGGTTCCGATGAAGGATCTGGCCACCTATAAAGGAAAAGCGTTTCTTGGCATTGACGCTGGGTCTACCACCACAAAAGCAGCTCTGGTTGGAGAGGACGGAACGCTTCTTTATTCCTTCTACAACAATAATGAAGGCGACCCGTTGGGGACAACAATTCGTGCAATCAAAGATATCTACAGCAAACTGCCGGAAAATGTCGAGATCGTACACTCCTGTTCCACCGGCTATGGTGAGGCCCTGATTAAGGCTGCTCTTCTTCTGGATGAGGGGGAAGTGGAAACTGTCGCACACTACTATGCGGCTTCCTTCTTTGAACCGGACGTAGACTGTATCCTGGATATCGGCGGACAGGATATGAAATGTATTAAGATCAAGAACCAGACTGTTGACAGCGTACAGTTGAATGAAGCCTGTTCTTCCGGCTGTGGATCCTTTATCGAAACTTTTGCAAAATCTTTGAATTACACAGTAGAAGATTTTGCACATGAGGCATTATTTGCAACCCATCCCATTGATCTTGGAACACGTTGTACGGTATTCATGAACTCAAAGGTAAAGCAAGCCCAGAAGGAAGGAGCTTCCGTTGCAGATATCTCTGCCGGTCTTGCATATTCTGTTATTAAAAATGCTTTGTTTAAGGTGATCAAAGTGTCTGACGCTTCTGAACTGGGCGAGCATATCGTTGTCCAGGGCGGTACATTTTATAATAATGCTGTCTTAAGAAGCTTGGAAAAAATTGCAAACTGCCAGGTCGTCCGTCCGGATATTGCCGGAATTATGGGGGCTTTCGGTGCTGCTTTGATTGCCAGAGAGCGTTACGTAGAATGTGAAGGTACGACTATGCTTCCTATCGATCAGATTGAAGCACTGGAATACTCCACTACCATGACAAAATGTAAAGGCTGTACCAACAACTGCCGTCTGACTATCAACCACTTCAGCGGCGGCCGGAAGTTTATTACCGGAAACAGATGTGAGCGTGGTCTTGGTAAAACAAAGTCCTCCAATCATCTGCCGAATCTCTTTGAGTACAAATTGAAACGTTATTTTGATTATGAACCACTTACCGAGGAAGAAGCTGTAAGGGGAACTATTGGGATTCCACGTGTGCTGAATATGTATGAGAACTATCCATTCTGGTTTACGTTCTTCCATACTTTGAAATTCCGGGTTGTCCTTTCTCCTTCTTCTACCAGGAAGATTTACGAGCTGGGCATAGAATCTATCCCAAGTGAGTCCGAATGTTATCCGGCCAAACTGGCCCATGGTCATGTACAGTGGCTGATCAATCAGGGAATTTCACACATTTTTTATCCCAGTATTCCATATGAGCGAAACGAATTTGTGGACGCAAACAACCATTATAACTGTCCCATCGTAACCTCTTATCCGGAAAATATCAAAAACAATATCGACGCAATTATAAATGGTGATGTGGATTTTATACATCCCTTCTTGTCTTTCCAAAGTGAAGAAACCATTTCCTACCGTTTGGTGGATGAACTGTCGGAAAAGTTCTCCATTCCTGCGAATGAGATCCGCTCTGCTGTTCATGCAGCATGGACTGAACTTGCTTCCTGTCGGGAAGACATGCGAAAAAAAGGGGAAGAAACCATCAAATTCCTAAACGAAACCGGCAACCGAGGCATCGTCCTTGCCGGACGCCCCTACCATATTGACCCCGAAGTCAACCATGGGATTCCGGAGCTGATTAACTCCTATAATATTGCCGTACTGACGGAAGACTCTGTCTCACATTTAAACCCTGTGGAACGTCCTTTAAATGTGATGGATCAATGGATGTATCATTCCCGTCTGTATGCGGCGGCAAACTACGTAAAGACTACAGAGAATCTAGATCTGATCCAGCTTAATTCCTTTGGCTGCGGACTGGATGCCGTTACCACAGATCAGGTGGCCGATATTTTGAATGGGTCTGGTAAGATTTATACTTCCTTGAAAATCGATGAGGTCAACAACTTAGGCGCTGCAAGGATCCGTGTCCGCTCTCTTTTAGCGGCTATCCGTGTCAGAGATCGGCGAAATGAAAAACGTGAGCTACACTCTTCCGCAATCAAAAAAGTGATTTTTACAAAGGAAATGCGGAAAAATTATACCATCCTCTGCCCACAGATGTCTCCGATCCACTTTGAACTTTTGGAGCCTGCATTTAACGCCTCTGGCTACCATATAGAAGTGCTTCCTAATGACAACAAACGAGCCGTTGATATGGGGCTAAAATATGTGAATAATGATGCATGCTATCCTTCTTTGATGGTAGTAGGCCAAATCATGGAGGCGATCCTTTCCGGAAAATACGATACAAACCGGATTGCAGTAATCATCAGTCAAACTGGTGGCGGCTGCCGAGCCTCCAACTATATCGGATTTATCCGCCGTGCATTAAAAAAAGCCGGATATCCACATATTCCGGTCATTTCCATCAATTTAAGTGGATTGGAAGACAATCCGGGATTCAAAATCACACCAATGCTGGCTCTGCGCGGCATATATGCAGTTGTCTTTGGAGATATCTTCATGAAATGCGTTTACCGGATCCGTCCTTACGAGGCAGTTGCCGGTTCTACCGATGCCATGCATGAAAAGTGGAAAAAGGTGTGTGCAGAGTTTGTCTCCCAGGGTTACCCATCCAGACGGAAATTCAAAAAGCTTTGCCAAGAGATCATCTCAGATTTTGACAATAATATTAAACTGAAGGATGTAAAAAAGCCTCGTGTTGGTGTAGTTGGTGAAATTTTGGTAAAATTCCTTCCGGCTGCAAACAATTATCTGGTGGAGCTTCTGGAAAGTGAAGGCGCAGAGGCTGTGGTTCCAGATCTTCTGGACTTCCTGCTCTACTGCTTTTACAACCAGAACTTTAAAGTGTCTCATCTGGGCATGAAAAAATCCAAAGCAACATTGGGCAATCTAGGAATCAAGCTAATTGAATGGTTTCGGAAACCCGCTTCTGACGCCTTCCGGGAAAGTACCCACTTTGATCCTCCGGCAGACATAGCGAAATTAGGCGAAATGGCATCCGACATTGTCTCTCTTGGAAATCAGACCGGAGAAGGATGGTTCCTGACCGGCGAAATGTTGGAACTGATTCACGGCGGTGCTCCTAACATTGTATGCACGCAGCCCTTTGCCTGTCTTCCCAACCATGTAGTTGGAAAAGGAGTCATCAAAGAACTAAGAAGACTTTACCCTGAGTCCAACATCGTTGCTATCGACTTTGATCCAGGTGCAAGTGAAGTCAACCAGCTGAACCGAATCAAGCTGATGTTGTCTACAGCAAATAAAAACCTGGCAAAAGAACTGGAACAAGGTTAAAAAGACAGTACGATTGCTTCATAAGGATAAATATACGAAGGGTCTCCGCCTGTTATTTATGCGGAGACCCTTCGTCATGATCTTTTTTCACTTCTATTTTTCATTTAATTCCAGTCCACCCACAGTGGCGTCTTTGACCTTCCCCAATAGGAAAAGGTCAAAGCGACCGGATTGAGTATCCTTTCTACTGACAGTACGGCGCGATACCTAGTATAATCCCCTTTTGCATCAATATCTGCTGCCGACCAAAGCACTCCCATGTCCAATGTAAAAGCAAGGGCCAATATGGCAGACACCCAAAATCTGTCAAGCATCAGCCATCCGATTCCGGCGATCAAAAAGCTGATCAAAAAAGCCGCCCAGACTAAATTTCGAGTTCGTGCAAAAAATTCTTTCCAGACTCTTTCTATCATCAATAGAATCAGTACGTAGCAGATCAAAATTCCAAAGAGAACTGGAAGGAATCTGCAAATATCCTGCTGCAGCAAATCTCCTGCAAAAAAGGATGTGACCATCATCAATACCGGTGCCCCCATCAATGCAGAGATATGATATACCACGATCTGTACAACAATTCTAGAAGACCACCAGACAGCGATTCCACAGCCGATCATCACACAGACTGATGCAAAGAAGAAAAATAACTCCATCCCCCCTCCACCGATTGTTTCACCTGGCATGGTATAAGACTTTGACCAAAGCTTCATCCCCAGCTCGGTTCGTGACGCATAAAAGAAAGATCTGGTCAAAAGGGTCATCCCAAGGGATAGAAGATATCCCCAGATCAACATGATTCCGATATGCAGATGAAACTGCCTCCTGGAAAGCATGGTACGGCTCATATCTTCTGAGAGGACCTTCTTCAAACGTTCCTTCCAGATTTCCTGCTTCTCGTCAAGGACTGTCTCATTCAGACTTTCTATACCGATCCGGTTCTGCAAAATATACTCACAGACTCTGCGTATTTCCTGCAGATGAACTTCATCTTTTTTCACCTGCAGTAGCCGCTGCTCCATAGTATTCTCCAAGGTATCTTCTTCCTGAAAGAGTCGTTTAATCTCCTCCAAGGTGATCCCCAACAGCCTTAGTATCTTGATCTGTTCCAACTTTTCAATGTCTGACATTTGATATTCCCGATAATGATTTTCTTTGTCGCGTTCCGGATGAATCAGGCCTTCTTTTTCATAGTAGCGGATGTTTGCAGCCGGAATTCCCGTCAATCGTTCTGCTTCCTTAATCTTCATCGCTTCCACCCCTTCTTTTTCTTTGACTATAAGGCTTAAAGTTCCTTTAATGTCAAGAAGAAACAATTATTTTAACAGGAGAATTTTTTCTTCCGGCATCTGAAGATAATCCGGCATTCCTTTTTCTTCCAGAAGCCCCAGAACTTCTCTCTGGACAAACCAGCAGATTTCTTCCGCTCCTTCTCTTTTCCTTTTCATAAAATATTTCCGCTCAAAAGGAAGTTCTGCAATACTGCTTATCTTTATATCCATACAGTTTTCCTTTTTTTCTCCCCACACGGGAAAGAAATCATGGGCACGGAACCCTACATAGGTGATTTCTTTCGGAATTCTTTTTTTTAAAACCAGATTGATATCCCAGTCTGGAATCATCAGTCTATGATCGTCTATCCGCTTTGCCTTAGCAATATTTTTACATCCGCTGATCCTTGCGGCTTCCACTCGCACCGGATCTGCAAAAATTTCTTTCACACCTCCGCTTCGAATGATCTGTCCTTGATCCATCACCAACAGCTCCTGACTAAATCGATAGATTTCATCCCTGCTATGGGACACCAGAATAACCGTCCCTGTATAATCATCCAACAGTTCCTGCATCTCCTGTTGAAGACGGTCTCTTAAATATACATCCAACGCCGAATACGGCTCATCTAAGAGAATCATCTCCGGCCAATATGCCATAATCCGTGCAAGAGCCACCCTCTGCTGCTGTCCGCCGGAAAGCTGACCTGGAAGCCTTCTTTCCAGACCTTTCAGGCGGAATTTTTGGATCATCTCTTCTACCCGTTCTTTTTTTTCTTCCTTTTTTCCGCGAAGGCCTGCTTCTATGTTGTCCCACACGGTCATGGTCGGAAACAGAGCATAGTTCTGAAAAAGATATCCAATTCTTCGTTTCTGTGGCTTCCAGTTGATCTTTCTTCCGGAATCGAACACCGTCTTTCCTTCAATACAGATATATCCCGTATCTGGCTTTTCAATTCCGGCAATGCTTTTAAGAGTCATACTTTTTCCACATCCCGAAGCTCCCAGGATTCCAATCCTCCTGGACTTGCTGTCAATCCGGATATCCAGTTTAAACTCTCCATATATCTTTTGAATCTCTGCCTGTATGGACATTTTCTTTTCTCCTATCTTTACCATCGCTTCATCTGCTTCATCCGCTTTCCTGATACCAGATTCATAAAAAACACAACGATAAACGCGATGAACATCACGATGATGACCCAGACACCGGCAGTCAGATAATCTCCATCCTGAATGACCATAGCAATCTTCTGGGAAATGGTCCCTGTCTTCCCTGGAATATTTCCGGCCAGCATAGA
>JAHYZZ010000002.1:0-21615 GCA_019424135.1 Lachnospiraceae bacterium | reverse complement strand
TTCTCCCATTGCCCTTGCAAAAGTTAAAATAGTGCCAGACAAAATCCCAGGGCCTGCAGCCGGAACTGTTACCTTCCAGAAAATCTTTGCCTCGTTCATTCCCAGCGTACGGGCTGCATAGATCAAATTCACGTCCATCAGTTCAAAAGCTGCTCTGGCATTACGATACATCAGAGGAAATGCGATTACTGTGGCTGCGATCACGCAGCCAATCCAAGTCTGAACTACCTTCATATCAAAATTTTCAAATAGGAACATTCCAAGCGGACGCCTCCGGCTAAAGATAAGTAACAGGAAAAATCCTGCTACCGTCGGAGGCAACACCATGGGAAGCGTGAAAATTCCATCAATAAATGCCCGTACTCTCTTCCCGGCTCTCATCACCTTTCTGGCCGCAAAAATACCAAGGAAAAAGGAAAAAAAGGTAGCCACCACCCCGGTTTTTAATGAAATATATAAGGGACTCCAGTCTAGTTCCCTTAAGATATCTAAGATCTCTTCCAAACTGCCCCGCCCTTCTTTCATTCTATATCTGTGTCAAAATAATAAGAGTCAAACACTTCTTTTGCCTCATCAGACAAGATAAACTCATAAAAATCTGCCGCCGCCTCTGTCTGAAGCTCATCTGCCTCTTCATTGACCACCTGGCAGATCGGATAGATCACATCTCCTGTCAGATCATAGCTGACTGTTTCCAGAATATCCAGATCCTTTTCGTATCCATACGTATCAGAGTAGTAAGTCATTCCCACTTCACAGGATCCTTCCACCACAGCCGTCAATACTTTACTGACATTATCCTGTTCACTGATCTCTACACCACCAAAGGCTTTCGATATTTCTTCTGTTGTGTATTCTTCTGCGGCCTTTGATCCGTCTAAAATTCCCAGTTTAATCAAAGCCTCTCTGGTATAACGTCCCACTGGTACACTTGCGCCTGCCAGTGCAATACTCTGGGCATGATTAAGTGTCTTAAGTCCCGTCACTTTCGTATCACTGCCTTTTAAGGATACTACCACAACCTGATTATTGACTACATTTGCACGGGTTTCGTCTTTTACCAGTCCATCAGCCTCCAGATCATCCATCTGCTTTTGAGCTGCAGAAAAAAAGATATCACACTCATAACCTTCCTCGATCTGGGTCAACAAAGTCCCTGAACTGTCTACATTAAAGATAATGTTGACATTGGGCTGAATCTTTTGATATCTTGAGGCCAGTTCCTCCATCACCGTGTTCAGGCTGGCCGCAATAAACACCTGGATTTCTGTCTTTTCCGTCGTTTTCTTACTGCCGTTTCCACATCCGGCCATCGAAAACACCATCATTCCTGCTAAAAACACTGACATCAGTTTTTTCTTCATTCGTTTGACTCCTGTTTTACTTTCTTGCACATTCCCCTTCGGTTCCTCTTAAAATTCCAAGCCCGTGAGGAAGCTCCGGAAGGAGAAATTCCAATGCCTCACGAACAGCCTTCGGGCTTCCCGGCAGATTGATGATCAAAGTCTTTTTTCGGATTCCCGATACAGCCCGGCTAAACATGGCCCTTCTCGTAATTCCCATGGAATACTGTCGGATCCCGTCAGCGATTCCACAAGCCATTCTGTCACAGACGGCGATTGTGGCTTCTGGCGTAACATCCCGCTGAGAAAATCCTGTTCCTCCTGTGGTGAAAATCACATCCATCTGCCGCTGATCCGAAAGTCGAATCAATTCCTGCATCAAAGGTTCCATACCGTCCGGCAAAAGCAGCGTCTCTTTGACCTCATATCCTGCCTCTTTCAACATAGACACCATCGCAGGTCCGCTTTCATCCTTCCGCTCTTTGGCCGCACCTTTATCGCTCAAAGTTACAACAGCCGCTGTAAACGGGCGGCCCGGATCTGGTAAAATCACTTCCACTTCCTCACCGACATGAATCTGGCCTCCGGCGATGACCCTGGCAAACACCCCTTCCCTTGGCATAATGCATTCTCCCATCTTCTCATAAATCTGACAATGACTGTGACATTCTTTTCCAATCTGGGTCAGTTCCAGAAGCACTTCTCCTATCCGGAAACAGGTTCCCACCGGAAGGCTGGAAAAATCGATTTCTCTTACGATCAGATTTTCCCCAAAGGCACCTGGATCCACTTTTGCCCCCTTTCTTCTGAATACTTCAATTTTTTCGTAAGACAGCAAACTGATCTGGCGATGCCAATTTCCCCCATGGGCATCTCCTTCAATCCCCCATCCTTCTTTAATCACTGCTGATTCTACCGGGTGTTTCTGTGTGCCTCTCTTCTTGCTGATACAAATTGCGGCAATCTCTCCCATTCATTTATCCTCCTATCTGCGTCATCCGTCTATTCTCTGTCATTTTCTCCACCTCTTCGAAACAATGTTCCACCGGTTTTTCCCATACAGCCTGTTCCAGAAGAGTTCGTACCCTTTCGTAATGCCCTTTTCGCAAAAATTCTCTGATCGAAATACTCCTTCCATCACACAGACAGGGTTTAATCTCTCCAGTGGAAGTCAGACGGATCCGATTACAGCTGGAACAAAATTTTCCATGCATGGCGCTGATCAATCCGATGCTGCCCACATATCCAGATGGCTTTATATATCTTGCCGGTCCATTACCATGGCACGTCTTGTCTTCATGCAAAGGTCCAAGTTTCTTCTCCATCTTTTCCAGAAGGAGGAGATTGGAAATCCCCTTTTCAAGTTTTCCATCCCCAATAGGCATCAGTTCAATGAACCGAACATCGATGGGCCTTTTTTCTGCCAACCGCGCAAGCGCTTCCCATTCTGTATCGTTCACACCTTCCTGGAGTACTGCATTAACCTTTACCGAAACTTTACTTTCCACCGCCAGATCCAGTCCCTTTAAAACCTGTCCCAGCTGTGCTCTTCTGGTAATCCGTTCGTAGGTATCCGGCCTGAGAGTATCCAGACTGATATTGACTGCGTCCAGTCCTGCATCCAACAGCTCCTTAAGATAATCTGACAGGAAGACTCCGTTGGTAGTCATTGTAACCTGGCGGATGCCGGGGATTTCTTTCAACATACGGATGAGCCCTGGACATCCCTTCCTTACCAACGGTTCTCCCCCGGTAATCTTTACTTTTTTTATTCCAAGCCCAGATGCAATGCGGACAAATTCTGTGATTTCTTCATAGCTTAGGATCTCCTCCATAGGTATCCAGGGAATTCCCTCTTTAGGCATACAGTACCTGCAGCGCAGATTACAACGATCTGTAATCGAAATTCTTAAGTAATCAATGGTTCTCCCCATTTGGTCTGTCATCTTATTTCCTCCAGATATTATCCTTATTTTCCGAAAGGACAAACCGGATAATGGCATTCATCACATCCAAGGCAGAGTCCTCCGTGTCCCATTTTTACTATATCCTTTCTATCTATCTTTACACCTGCTGCCAGCCTTGGAAGCAGCAGATCAAAAATCGTAGTCTTTGCATACATCACGCAGCCAGGCAGGCCAATGACCGGCGTATCATCCTCAAAATATCCAAGGCATAGCATGGCACCTGGAAGCACAGGTGCTCCATAGGTTACAATTTTGGCCCCGGATGCCTTGATCGCTCCTGGTGTACGATCATCTGGATCCACACTCATGCCTCCGGTACACACGATCAGATCCAGCCCTTTTGCTTTCATATCCAGGATTGAAGCTGTGATCCTCTCCATATCATCTCCGCAGAGCCTGTGATCCTTAACTTCAATCTGAAATCGGGAAAGCTTTTGCTCTACAATCGGCGAAAACTGATCCTTGATCAGCCCATTTTCCACCTCGCTCCCCGTTATGATCATTCCTGCCGTCCGAAGTTTCCATGGAAGCAACTGTAAAATCGGACCTCTGTTTGCCGCTTTTTGGGCCTCTTCAAGTTTTTCTTCCTCAATAACCAAGGGAATGACTCTCATTCCTGCCAGCTTATCCCCCACTTTCACTGCCGTATCCGTATGACGGGTAGCGATCATCAGCTCCTCAATATCGTTGATCGCATATAAACGTTCCAGATCCACCTGAAACAGTCCCTCGTACTTTGCAGACAATTCTATCTTTCCTTCCCTTGCCTTCGTGGCATGCATACCACGATTCTGACACAGCTTACAAAGCCATTCTGCACCTTCATCCTCATGAAGCATTCCTTCCTTTTTCTCCCATACATAGAGATGTTCCTTTCCCATGGACAGAAGGACTGGTATATCCTCTTCTGTCACCACATGACCCTTGTGGAACCTGGGGCCTTTGCTCACACCAGGAATGATCTGCGTCATATCATGACAAAGTACTTGTCCGACTGCTTCTTTGGTCTTTACTAATTTCAAATGATCAGCCTCCTATTTATCTTGAAACGAAAAACTGCTCTTTTCCATAAAAGAGCAGCGTAAAAGAAAGGGATCATTTATCCCTTTAACATTCTTTATGCCTGCTCTCCTTTTCAAACACGGAAGGCATATCCGTTTCCCGATATACCCTGATAGAACATATAATTCCCGGCCTGACTGCCATAGAAATTTCCTTAGGCAAAAAGGCTCGGAGAGTATATTATTTTTCGATCCTCAACAATCACTTCTTTAAAAATGTAACCCATATGTTCGATTTTGTCAATGCTGTTACAGCTTCAATTCTTGCCGGTTTTTTGTCAGCGAAAGATTTGCAAATCAAGCTTTGTATATAAAACAAGGACTCATTCCGGCACTTCAAACCGGAATGAGTCCTTGTTCTTTCAATATTCCTTAAAATTTTCCAGCTTTCTTAGCTTCCTCGATGGAAACTGCAACTGCAACAGTCATACCAACCATCGGGTTGTTTCCTGCACCAATCAAGCCCATCATCTCTACGTGTGCCGGAACAGAAGAAGATCCTGCAAACTGAGCGTCAGAATGCATACGCCCCATTGTATCTGTCATACCATAGGAAGCCGGTCCTGCCGCCATATTGTCCGGATGAAGGGTACGTCCTGTACCACCGCCTGATGCTACAGAGAAGTATTTCTTTCCTGCTTCCACACACTCTTTCTTATAGGTTCCTGCAACCGGGTGCTGGAAACGAGTCGGGTTTGTGGAGTTTCCTGTAATAGAAACATCAACGCCCTCTTTCCACATGATAGCAACACCTTCACGCACATCGTTTGCACCATAGCAGTTTACTTTTGAACGAAGTCCGTCAGAGTAAGCGATTCTCTGTACTTCTTTCAGCTCGCCTGTAAAATAATCGTACTCTGTCTGTACATATGTGAAACCGTTAATTCTTGAAATAATCTGTGCAGCATCTTTTCCAAGACCGTTCAGGATAACACGAAGTGGTTTTTTACGGACTTTGTTCGCTTTCTCTGCAATACCGATCGCTCCTTCTGCAGCTGCGAAAGACTCATGCCCTGCCAGGAAGCAGAAACAGTCTGTTGTCTCCTCAAGAAGCATCTTGCCAAGATTTCCATGTCCAAGACCTACTTTACGCTGATCTGCAACAGACCCTGGAATACAAAAAGCCTGCAGACCTTCTCCAATTGCAGCCGCGGCATCTGCAGCCGTCTCACATCCTTTTTTAATGGCAATGGCAGCACCTGTGATGTATGCCCAGCATGCATTTTCAAAACAGATCGGCTGGATGCCCTTGATCTGGTTGTATACGTCCAGTCCGGCATCTTTTGTGATCTTCTCAGCTTCTTCCAGAGAAGCAATGCCATAGCTGTTTAATACTTCATTGATTTTATCAATTCTTCTTTCATATGATTCAAATAAAGCCATTTATGTATCCTCCTGAATTATTACCTTTATTCTTTACGATAACCTGCAACTACTCTTTGCGGGGATCGATAATCTTTACAGCGTCATCGACACGGCCATACTGACCTTTTGCTTTCTCCCAAGCATCATTTGGAGTATCGCCGTTTTTAATAAAGTCAGTGAGCTTTCCAAGGTTTACGAACTGGTATCCGATGATTTCATCATTTTCATCGAGCGCGATGCCTGTCACATATCCTTCTGCCATTTCAAGGTAACGAGGACCTTTTGCCAATGTACCATACATGGTGCCGACCTGTGAACGGAGTCCTTTTCCAAGATCTTCCAGTCCCGCTCCAATCGCAAGTCCATTCTCGGAAAATGCACTTTGTGTTCTTCCGTAAACAATCTGAAGAAAGAGTTCTCTCATGGCTGTGTTGATCGCATCACAGACAAGGTCTGTGTTCAACGCTTCCAGAATTGTTTTTCCCGGAAGGATCTCAGAAGCCATCGCTGCAGAATGAGTCATTCCGGAGCAGCCAAGAGTCTCTACCAGTGCTTCCTGGATGATACCGTCTTTGACATTCAATGTCAGCTTACATGCTCCCTGCTGAGGTGCACACCAGCCAACTCCATGTGTAAAGCCAGAGATGTCCTTAATCTCTTTTGCCTGTACCCATTTTGCTTCTTCCGGAATTGGAGCTGGTCCGTGATTTGCTCCCTGAGCTACCGGACACATCATTTCTACTTCGTGTGAATAAATCATTTTAAAACTCCTTTCGATATGCATACATGCTCCTTGGCTGCATGTACGATTATTTTGCAGGGTTTGTTATATCTTTAACCCATACTTGCTTTTATTTTCTCATATTCTATTTCTTTCGTCAATCGTCACTTTTCATCATTTTTCAATCTTTGATCAGATTCCAGAATCCACTGTCCGTCTTGAACGGTTTTAAATCTTCGAAGGAAAACGGAGCCGTCACCCAAATATACCCCAGATCATTGGGATCATTCGCCGGATAATTTAAGTCATAGCCGATTTCGATTCCATCTGCATCCACAAAGAAATTCGGTATATAGACATTTTCTTCACTGTTCCCCGATAAAGTGCTTCTCATATCCTCTTTGTCAAGTTCAGATAGAAATTCTCGATTCCCTGCCTCATCCTGCATGATTCCAACCCATTTCTCCAAAAATTCATCACTAAGATCCACCACATCTTTAACCTGATACTCTGCCCCGTCTTTCAGACTGATGTTTACAGTTCTTAGAGACGGATCATAATATTCTTCGCTGCCTTTATAACTATTGTCTTCAAATACAACGCTAAGAAAGTCATTGTCAGCATAACAGACTTTATATTCCACATAACTGACAAGCATTGGAGTATCCGCCTGAAGCACTCTGTCACGGACTTCGTTGGATGGATTCTCATAAATCTCATCTACCGTCTGCAGGGCACAGTTTTTTAATGCCTCGTTGACAGTGTCTTGAATCTGTGTATTTTCCAGTCCGTCTATCACCGGATAATTTACATAAAAATCCATCGTGACCGAAGAATTCGGCTCTCCTGTTTCAGAGTATGTATCTTCCGTTAATTCATAAGACAGATCGTCTGAAATATACGCTTCAATAGCATCAATCCCTGTCATTTCCCCTGTGTCATCCTTGGATCCGTCATAGCCATTGTTTCCCTCATCATACAAACCATCTTCTCCGTCATAATCCCGAAATGGATCCTGTTGCCCTACAGTCTGCTCTGCTATATTCAACACATTCCTTACTAGAAAAAATCCCCCAATCCCTATTGCAGCCAAAAGGACCACACCTATAACTACAGCAAGAATAACCGGTGTTTTCGACTTCTTAACCGGCCGCACCAATCCTGGAATCACAAAAAGTTCCATAGGGACATAGGCAATCCCACTTTCCGTCTGCTCGTCCCCGGTCTGCTGCATCCCCAGATGACGATAGGCCTCCACAGCCGAAGGAGCAGAGTGGACAGTCATCTTCCTGACTCCAAGACGTACGCAATCGTTATATGCTGCCTGAAAAAGCATACGGCCGATGCCCTTCCTCTGCCAGTTCTTTCTGACGTAGAAAAGTGCAAGATGTCCGTCAGACATCAGGGCAAGAGTTCCGCAAAGCTCCGCTCCTTCATAGGCGCCAAAAAAAATGATGTCGCCACGTTGAAATCTGGGAAATAACTGTTCATATTTAATAAAATTTTGAAACTCCCTCACTCCCTCTGGCGTATACTGTGGTGCAACATCCTCTGCAAACACTTCCCAGACCAGATGAAGTGACGGAAGGAGCTCCTGTTGATTTAGCATTCTGATTTCCATATCATCCTCCTGTTTTACCCGATAAGACTGCAATCCGTACCGTCGTCAGTCAATCAAAGCACTCCGCAACATAGTTAGTGCTTTAGCCACAGCAGTATCCCTGTTTTTTGCACGGTTTCCGGTAAAATGGAACTCCTCTGCATAGGTTCTTCCCTTTGTATAGCAGCCGATATACACCAAACCCACCGGTTTTTCCATTGAACCGCCGTCCGGACCTGCAATGCCTGTTACTGATATGGCCATATCTGCTTTTGCGGCCAAAGCTGCACCTTTTGCCATCTCGCATGCGGTTTGAGGACTGACTGCTCCAAACTGCTCTAGCGTCTTATGAGAAACTCCTAAGAGCTTTTCCTTTGCCTGATTTGAATAGGTAATATAACCTTCCATGTACACTGCTGAAGCTCCAGGTACATTAAGAAGGCGTCCGGCCAGCAGACCGCCGGTACAGGACTCTGCTGTCGTGACGGTTATCTGTTTTTCTTTTAAAAGATTTACCACAGCCTCTTCCAACGTAATATCTTCTTCCATCGTGAAAATGTCACCTTGAAACCGCTTGGACAGTTCAGACAGAAGAGGTGCCATCATTTCTTCTGCTTCTTCCTTGCTTCTGGCCCTGGCAGTCACTCTTAGATGCACCTCTCCTGTCTTTGCATAAGGGGCAATCGTAGGATTCGACTGCTGTTCCATCAGATCCATGATCATTGACTCGACTTTACTCTCACCCAGGCCGCAGATCTTGATCATCCTGGAAAAGATTCCTTCTGGTACCAGCCGATTTAAATAAGGGCGGATATCCTTTTCAAACATCGGTTTTAACTCATTCGGAGGGCCTGGAAGTAAGATGGCTCTCTTTCCATCCTTTTCCAGAATAAGACCCGGCGCTGTTCCATTATCATTATCCACAACCAGCGCTCCGTCGGGTACAAGTGCCTGTTTCCAGTTATTGGATGTAATCTGTCCTCTGTGATTCTGAAGAAAATACTCCGTGATTCGTTCCCTGGTATGGGAGTCCTCATAAAGGCCCATTCCAAACACTTTTGCTGCCACTTCTTTGGTCAGATCATCCTGGGTAGGTCCAAGCCCTCCACTTAAGATCACGATATCTGACCGGGAAACTGCAAGCCGGATGGCTTCTTCCATCCTCTGCTCATTATCTCCCACCACACTCTGATGATAGCAGGACAACCCAATTTGGGCGCACTCCTGTGAGAGATAGGCCGCATTAGTATTTACAATGTTTCCAAGTAGAATCTCCGTTCCCACACAGATCAGTTCCACCGTCATTTTACATGCCTCCCTTAGTCAACACCTGCACATTTTTTGCAATATAATCAATCAGAGACACAACCGTAAGGATCAGGGAAATCCAGATCAGCGCTGTCCCGATCATATCAAACACACCTCCAAGATCCATGATCAGAACAATGATCATAAGCATCTGGGAAACTGTCTTGAATTTTCCCCAGTAGCTGGCCGCGATGACAATCCCGTTATCTGAAGCCACCAGCCGGAATCCGCTGATGATAAATTCCCGGGCAATGATCACAATCACGAACCAGGCAGCCAGCTGGCCGGACGGAATCATACAGATCATGGCAGAACATACCAATAGCTTATCTGCCAGCGGATCCATAAATTTTCCAAAATTTGTCACAAGATTCCTTGCCCTTGCAATCTTTCCGTCCAGCATATCAGTCAGGCTTGCCACACAAAACAGAATCAGCGCGATCCATTTATTAGCATCTCCTCCTACGTCCGTCAACATAAAAAAGACGAAAAACGGAACCATAATTATTCTCAGTACAGTTAACTTATTTGGCAGATTCATGACATCAACTCTCCTATCAAATCATATTCTAATGCTCCGGTCACCTTGACTCTGGCAAAATCGCCGGACATTAATTCTTCTTCCGTATTCACAAAAATCAGGCCGTCCACATTTGGCGCGTCTTTGTAGGTCCTCCCAACGTACGCATTTTCATCCGCCACCTTGCCTTCAATCATTACCAGGACTTCTTTTCCTACCATCTCTTCTGCTTGTTCAAAAGCGATATCCTGCTGCAGCTCCATCAGCTGGGCCTGTCTTTCTTCCTTAACCTCTTCCGGAACCTGATCCGGCATTTCCGCAGCCGGAGTGTCCTCCTCCGGCGAATACGTAAATACACCCAATCGGTCAAACTCCATCTCATCTACAAAGGTCATCAGCTCCTGATGCTGTTCTTGTGTCTCGCCCGGGAAACCGGTGATCAGCGTAGTACGAAGACAGATGTCCGGGATTTCCCTTCGCAGCTTTTGAATCACTTCCACAAGCTGATCCTTAGAAGTCCTTCTTCCCATCCTCTTCAAGATCTTATCGCTGGCATGCTGAATTGGCAGATCAAGATAATGACAGATCTTCTTCTCTTCCTTTATCACCTGGATCAGTGCATCATCGATTTCCTCCGGATAACAGTAAAGGACTCGGATCCAGCGGATTCCCTCAATCTTGCACAGCTCTCTAAGCAGACGATGCAACGACTTTTCACCGTACAGATCTTTTCCATAAAGAGTCGTCTCCTGGGCCACCAGAATCAGTTCCTTCACCCCCTGCCCTGCCAGATCTTTTGCCTCTGCCAGCAGGCGTTCCATTGGCACACTCCGGAAGTTTCCTCGAAGTTTTGGAATGATACAATAGGTACAGTGTTTATCACAGCCTTCTGCAATCTTCAGATAAGCAAAATGTCCCCCAGTAGTCACAATTCTATGGGGATCTGTAAGGGGAAGCGCATCCAGATCCTTAGTCCGGACATGACCTTTCCCTTCCAAAGCTTCTTTGATTGTCTCTATAATTTCCGTGTAAGCCGTTGTCCCAAGGACTGCATCCACCTCCGGAATCTCATCTAAGATCTCCTGCTGATACCGCTGGGCCAGACAGCCTGTCACGATCAGTGCCTTCAGTTTTCCTTCTTCCTTATACTGTGCCATCTCCAGAATTGTCTGGATACTTTCTTCCTTCGCATCATGAATAAAACAGCAGGTATTGATCACAATCACATCTGCCATGCATTCATCATCCACCATCTGGTATCCTTCTTTTGCCAGAAGCCCCAGCATCACCTCAGAATCCACCAGATTCTTATCACAGCCAAGGGATATAAACAATAGATTCATCTTTTCCTCCTGCGGCCGGTTTCTAAGAAGGGCAGATACCCTCCGGCATCTGCCCTGTATCCACTGCCCCCGGCCGTGTTCTCTTTTCCTTTTAATCTTCTTCCTCTTCTTCTCCAATAATCTTGATCTTAGATTGATTCAACTCATCGATGGCTATAGAAAGAGGCTTTTCTCCTTCTTTTACAGGAACCAGCGGCATAGAACCGTCAATAATCTCTCTGGCTCTTTTTGCCGTAGCCATTACAATGGAATACCGGCTGTTTACTACCTTTGTCTCGCCTTCTTCCACATCTTTATTTACCACTTTCATCAGATCTGTATAAGATGGGTGTAACATCATTTATTCTCCTTTCAACTCTTTTTTCATCTTTTCCATAAATGCAATATTGCGGGAACCTCTTCTATGCTCTCCCTGGATGATCTGGTGCATTTCTTCCACACATTCCTCCAGCACATCGTTAACGATGAGATAATCGTACCTGTCCATAAACTCTGCCTCCTGGGCAGCTCTTTTCATTCGGTTTTCAATCACCTCAGGAGTCTCTGTTCCCCGACCCACAAGCCTGCGCTTCAATTCTTCAGCAGAAGGCGGTGTCACAAACAACAAAAGCGTTTGCGGAAACTTCTCCTTTACCTTTAACGCACCCTGAATTTCAATCTCAAGGATCACATCCTTTCCTGCATCCAACTGTTCCTCTACGTAGGTTCGCGGAGTCCCATAATAATTGTCCACGTACTTAGCATACTCTATCAATTCTTCTTTCGCAATCATTTTTTCAAATTCTTCCACTGACCGGAAAAAGTACTCTTGTCCTTCCGTCTCCCCCGGTCTTGGCGCTCTGGTAGTAGCAGAAACAGACAATGCATATTTTTGTTGATATTTCTTTAACAGTTCCTTCATAATGGTTCCCTTTCCTGCACCAGAAAATCCAGAAACCACGATCAGAATGCCTTTTTTATCCATGAACTGCTCCTCCCTACTCGATATTTTGAATCTGTTCTCTGACTTTTTCAATTTCTGTCTTTAAGTCGATGCCCACGTTAGACGTCTCCAGATCATTTGCTTTTGAAAGGATGGTGTTTGCCTCCCGATTCATCTCCTGTGCAATAAAGTCAAGCTTGCGTCCGATACCGGTCTCCTCCGACTGAAGAGTTTCTTTCATATGTACAATATGACTGCGCAGACGCACCACTTCTTCATCGGTACAGATCTTATCCGCAAACATAACCACCTCGGCAGCAATCCGGCTCTCCTCCATCTGTGTATCATCCAAAAGTTCTTTTACCTTTGCCTCCAGCTTCTGCCTATATTCTGCAATAATCTGCGGGGCACGTTCTTCAATCTGATCAGCAAGCATCCGCATGCCGTCCAGCTTCTGCAGAAGATCTCTTCTTAAGTTTTCTCCTTCCATGCTCCTTGTCTCGACAAACTGGGCAATGGCTCCTTCCAATGCTTTCTTAAGTTCTGCCCAGAGTTCTTCTTCATCAACAGCCTGTTCTTCCATCGTCAATACTTCCGGACACCGGGCCAGTGTGGAAACACGTATATCATTCTCAAGGCCGAAGGTCTCGTGCATCTTATGGAAGTAGTTTAAATATTCCCCGGCCAGCGTTTCATTATACTTGATCACTACCTGACTTTCCGACAGATCTTCGTAGGTAATAAAAATATCGACTTTTCCTCTCTGTACACTTTCCTTCAGCAGATTACGGATCGCTGTCTCAAAAAAATTCAGCTTCTTCGGCATCCGGATATTGACATCCAGATATCGGTGGTTGACACCTTTCATCTCCACCACAAATCTTCTTTGTCCTTCCGATACCTCGCAACGCCCGAAACCTGTCATACTTTTGATCATAATAGTAGATTCCTCTTCTTTATTTTTTAATATACTTTAAAATGCATTTTATGCCATCGTTAATTATAAGGCATTTGGAATATCCCGTCAACTATGATATACTAAGAAACTGATATACTAAGAAACAACTATATTTTTAAGGAAGGATTTAACGATGGCTTTTGACGGAATCACAGTAGCTGCAGTTGCAAAAGAACTAAATGACACCATCCTAAACGGCAGGATCGCAAGAATTGCACAGCCTGAGGAGGATGAACTTCTACTAACCATAAAAACGCGGGAAGGTCAACGCCGACTGTATATTTCTGCCAGTGCTTCTCTTCCCCTGATCTATCTGACAGACACCAACAAACCCAGCCCCATGACAGCTCCCAATTTTTGTATGCTTCTACGTAAACACATTGGAGGTGGAAAAATTATTTCCGTATCCCAGCCAGGACTGGAACGGATTATCCGATTGGAGGTTGAACATCTAGATGAACTGGGGGATCTGTGCAGAAAATTTCTCATTATTGAAATCATGGGAAAACACAGCAATATTATCTTCTGCGATGATACGCTTAAGATTATCGACAGCATCAAGCATGTATCGGCTCAGATGAGCTCTGTTCGCGAGGTTCTCCCAGGCAGAACCTATTTTATTCCAGACACAATGGCAAAACAAAATCCCTTAGATGTCTCTCTGGAAAACTTCACAAGGACCCTCCATGGAAAACCTCTTCCTCTGGCAAAAGCAATCTATACAAGCTTCACAGGCATCAGCTCCGTAACAGCAGAAGAAGTCTGCTTTCTATGTGGAGTAGACTCCCATTTGCCCGCGTCAGAATTATCTGAAGACATTCTGACGCATCTTTACCGCCAATTCCGGTATTATCTTGAGGATGTAAAGTCAAAAAACTTCTCTCCCGTCATCTATTTTGAAGGGAACACACCCCGGGAGTTTTCTGCCCTTCCTCTTGCTCATTTTCAAAACCTTGAAAAAAAAGAATTTGTTTCCATTTCTCAGGTTTTGAGCACCTTTTATGCAGTCAGAAACCAAGTGATCCGTATCCGCCAAAAAAGTGCGGATCTTAGACACATTGTGCAGACTGCTCTGGAACGGAACCGTAAAAAATATGATCTCCAGTCCAGACAACTAAAAGACACAGAAAAGCGAGATCTTTATAAAGTCTACGGAGAATTGATCAATACGTACGGCTATCAGCTTCCTGACGGCTCCAAGGAACTGACAGCACTAAACTACTATACAGGGAAAGAGATTACCATCCCCCTGGATCCGATAAAAACTCCCCGGGAAAATGCCCAGAAATATTTTGCCAGATATAATAAACAAAAACGTACTTATGAAGCTTTAACAGAGCTCATTCAAGAGACGAGAGACGAGATTCATTATCTGGAATCTATAGAAACCGCTTTGGATATCGCGCTTGCTGAAGAGGATCTGACACAGATCAAGGAAGAACTGTCCACAGCCGGATATATCCGCCGCAAAGGGGCAAAAAAGAAAACCCGCATTTTAAGTCATCCTCTTCATTATCTATCTTCAGACGGATATCATATTTATGTGGGTAAAAATAATCTTCAAAACGAGGAACTAACCTTTCATTTTGCTTCGGCAAACGACTGGTGGTTCCATGCAAAAGGGATCCCGGGATCTCATGTCATCCTAAAAAGCGACGGTCAAGAAATCCCGGACCGAACCTTCGAAGAGGCCGGAAGGCTCGCCGCTTATTATTCAAAGGGACGGGGAAATGAAAAGATAGAAGTTGATTATCTGGAAAAGAAGTATGTAAAAAAAGTAAATGGAGCAAGACCTGGATTCGTGATCTATCATACAAACTACTCTCTGATGATTGATTCAGATATCTCCAATCTAAAAGCCATACAGGACTAAACGTCCAGTATGGCTTTTCTTATGTTCTCCTCTATCTTGTTCCGGAGAGGTAATCGATAAATTGCTGGGCTGTTCTTCCTGACAATCCACCATGATTTAACTCCCATCTTCCGGCTTCTAAAAGCAGTTGATCATCTGGCATATCAATGTGATTTCTTTTTGCCAGCTGACGAACAATTTCCTGAAACTCTTTTTTCTCTGGCTTGCCATAATAAATGGTAACACCGAACCTTGCCACCAATGACAATTTTTCCTGTACCGTGTCATTGGTATGCAGTTCTTCATCCCGATCCTGTTTGTCCCGGAAAGTCTCCCGAATCAGATGCCTTCTGTTTGACGTGGCATAGATCAAAATGTTATCCGGCTTTTTCTCTAATCCTCCTTCAATCACTGCCTTCAGATATTTATATTCGATCTCAAACTCCTCAAAGGACAGATCATCCATGTAAATGATAAATTTATAGTTCCGGTTTTTGATCTGAGCGATCACATCATTCAGATCCTGAAACTGATGTTTATAGATCTCGATCATCCGGAGTCCCTGGTCATAATACTGATTTAGGATTGCTTTGATAGAAGAAGACTTCCCGGTTCCGGCATCTCCGTACAGCAGGCAGTTGTTCGCCTTACGGCCTTTGACAAATGCCTCTGTATTTTCCACCAGTTTCTTCTTTGCAATCTCATATCCCACCAAATCATCCAGGTGAACATGGGCAATCTTCGTGATCGGTACGATTTCCACGCCTTCCTCTGTATGCTCCACGCGAAAAGCCTTATGAAGCCCAAGCTTTCCAACACCAAACTCCTGATAAAAGCCGGTCACTTTTTCCTGAAACGCTTCTGCATCCGGTGCATCGGCAAGACTCTTACTCAAAGTGCAAATCCTGTCCCGGATTCTCTGGTTAAACACCTTTCCATGTCCGCTCATTCCCTGATAATCGCTAATCATGGACAGCAGTCTGGTATGGAGCGTTTCCTCCATTTCATGGAAATCATAATCAAACAACTCTTTAAAGATCTTAAAATCATGGAGTGCAGCCGCATTAATGCTTCCATCCACCTTACCGACAATCTCGCAGGAAGTACTATAGGCATTTTCGCTTCCGGTCAGAAGTGAAGTCAGATAATCCTGCCAAAGATTTCCCTCAAAGCCATGGCTTACCGCCATCTCCAAAAGCCCATTGACTACATCCGCTAAAAGTGCCGTCAGATCCTCCTGATTATAATATTCATTCTGATATTCCTCCATCAAAAAAACCATATCCTGAAGGAGCTGTCCTTCCTCCATGTTTTTATATAAAATTAATTCATTGATTCTCATGTATCTACTCTCTCCTTTAGTAATTTCCCAGAATCCTCAAATTCTGGCTTTCTTCTCTCAGTCCCCGGATTGCATTTTTCACCGCCGCATCCTCAAGATTTCCTTCAAAATCGATGAAAAACCGATATTCCCAGTTTCTTCCTTTCACCGGTCTGGACTCAATCTTTGTCATATTCAGATCATTATAAATAAAATGAGACAAAAGATGATACAAGGAGCCACTGGTGTGGGGAAGTTCGAAACAGATACTGATCTTGTCCGCATTCTTCAGAAAAATCTTCTGATTCGTAACGATGATAAACCGGGTAGAATTATCCGGGTCATCATTGATCTGATCCTTCAGCACAGTAAGGCCGTGAGCCTGTGCTGCATATGCGCTGCAGACAGCTGCCTGGGTCTTATCCTGATCCTCCAGAATCTTCTGGGCTGCGATGGCCGTATTAGCAACGCTGATCTGCTGCCAGTCGCTGTGCTCTGCAAGAAACCTGGATGTCTGCACGAGCGCCACACCCTTGGAATAAACCCGGCGGATATCAGAAAGGTCTGTCCCCGGAAGTCCGGCCAGCGTGTGCTCAATAGGAATGACCGTCTCTCCTGCGATAAAATTTTCAAACTCTACCAACAGATCATACATCTCATCTACTGCTCCGGCCGTAGAATTTTCAATCGGAAGCACTGCAAAATCTGCTGTCCCTTCTTCAATAGCTTCCATTGCTTCCCGAAATGTCTGTACATAAAAACAGTTACAGTCCTCACCAAAGTAATGCCTGGTTGCCGCCTGGCTATAGGCCCCTTCTGTACCCGGAAACACAATTCTTGCACTTCCAGCGTGAAGGGAAGACACCTGGATAAAGGGAAGCCTGCCAAGAGCTCCTGCCTTTACCAGCTGCTGGTACTGAAGTTTCCGGCTCATACTCATCAACTGTTCATACAGTTCATGGATCCCTTTTTTATTAAACTCTGTAGACACCTTACTCTCCACATCCGTAAGCTTCTGGCTCTCACGCTGGCGGTCAAACACCTTTTTACCATTCTGAATCTTATATTCTCCCACCTGGCCGCACAGTTCCATCCGCTTTTCAAATAATTTCACGATCTGGTCATCGACTGCGTCCAGCTGCTCTCTTAATTCTGATAATGACGCCATATTCTGCACTCCTTTTTTTCAAACTACCACATATTATAGTACATACCGCTCACAAAATCCACAAAACTTTGATCCCCATTTCTTTTGTACTCTCTTGGATGATAGAAAAAATTTTATGCAGACGTTGAAAATCTTCCACATTTATTATATGATGTATGAAAGATTTCAATATATTGCAGGAGGGAAACTATATGAACACGACAGAATGTATCCGTACCAGAAGGAGCATCCGTAAATTTAAGGCTGCACCTGTTGAACATTCACTATTAGAATCTCTGATTTCTGACACATCGTACTCTCCATCTTGGAAAAACAGTCAGACTACCAGATACATCGCTATTGAAGACCCTTCTATTCTTGATTCTATTATCCAAAATTATACCCCTTCTTTTAATTCCAATATTATCAGACAGGTTCCCTTGCTTCTTGCTGTCACATTTATAAAAGGAAAGTCTGGTTTTGAGCGCGACGGCTCCTACTCTACGAAAAAAGGAGATCGCTGGCAGATGTTCGATGCCGGCATCGCTTGCCAGACCTTCTGTCTGGCTGCCCATAATGCAGGTCTTGGAACCGTAATCATGGGAATTTGGGATGAAGATGGAATCACAAAATTATTGAATCTTCCAAAAGACCAGGAACTGGCCGCTCTGATCGCAGTCGGTTGGCCGGATCTTGATCCGGAAGCGCCAAAGCGCCGATCTGTAGAAGAACTACTTACATACTTATAAATTAAGGAGGTTTTTATGAGACATTTGATGAGTCCGCTGGATTTTTCTGTAGAAGAGTTGGATCAGCTGATGAATCTGGCATCTGACATTGAAAGGAATCCGGCAAAATATGCACACGCATGTGAAGGGAAGAAACTTGCCACACTTTTTTATGAACCTAGCACCCGTACTCGCTTAAGCCATGAAGCTGCCATGCTGAATCTGGGCGGGAACGTTCTTGGTTTTTCCACAGCAGATTCCAGTTCTGCCACAAAAGGAGAAAGTGTATCAGATACTATCCGTATGATTTCCTGCTATGCAGATATCTGTGCCATGCGGCATCCAAAAGAAGGAGCGGCTATGGTAGCATGTCAGCACTCCGAGATTCCCGTGATCAATGCAGGAGACGGCGGGCATCAACATCCGACTCAGACTCTGACAGACCTACTAACGATCCGTTCCCTGAAGGGGCGTCTGGACCACATGACCATCGGACTGTGCGGAGACTTAAAATTTGGTCGTACTGTCCACTCTCTGATCCATGCACTGGTTCGCTATCCAGGCATCCGGTTCGTTTTAATCTCTCCTGAAGAGCTCAGACTCCCAAGCTACATCCGCTCTGATGTGCTGGACCGGCAGAATGTACCTTATGAGGAGGTGGTTCGTCTGGAAGATGCTCTCCCAGAACTGGATCTTCTCTACATGACCCGTGTACAGAAGGAAAGGTTCTTCAATGAAGAGGACTATGTCCGTATGAAGGACTTCTACATTCTGGACGCCAAGAAAATGGAACTGGCACCGGAAGATATGTATGTACTTCATCCTCTGCCAAGAGTCAATGAAATCTCTGTAGAGGTAGATAAGGATCCCCGTGCTGCATATTTTAAGCAAGCAAAATACGGCGTCTATATACGGATGGCTCTGATACTGACGCTGTTGGAAATCAAAGTTGATTAGGAGGAAGCATTATGGTAAAGAACACTCTGACTGTCGGACGCATCGAGGAAGGCTTTGTGCTGGACCATATCCAGGCCGGCAGAAGTATGGATATCTATAAATATCTGCATCTGGATAAACTGGACTGCTGCGTGGCAATCATCAAAAATGCAAAAAGCAGTAAAATGGGGAAAAAAGATATTATGAAAATCGAATGTCCCATTGATTTTATGGATCTGGATATTCTTGGTTTTATTGACCACAGTATAACGGTGAATATCATTAAGGATTCTCAAATTGTTGCTAAGAAAAGTCTTCACCTTCCTTCCAGGATCACCAACGTGATCCGCTGCAAGAATCCAAGATGCATCACTTCTATTGAACAGCAGTTGGATCATGTATTTGTGCTGACAGATCCTGAAAACGAAGTCTATCGTTGCAAATACTGTGAAGAAAAATATGACGGGCCCATGCGCCACAAGAAAAAAAGTGCAAAATAAAAAATGCAAGCAAGACGATAAGCCGGGTTATGTCGTTGGGTAATCATCTATCCAGGCCCATCGTCACCGATGGGCTCAAGCGACCAACCTAAGACGTGACGGGCCGCCACATTGTCTTTATCCGGTCTTGCTTCGGATGGGGTTTACATATGCCCCCTCTGTTGCCAGAGGGGCGGTAGTCTCTTACACTGCCCTTCCACCCTTACCTTCTCTAAAGAAGGCGGTTCATTTCTGTTGCACTTTCCTTGGAGTCGCCTCCACCGGACGTTATCCGGCATCCTGCCCTATGAAGCCCGGACTTTCCTCATCTGCTGCCTTTCGGCGTCTGCAGATGCGATTACCTGTCTTACTTGCATTCTTTTTCAATTTTCAATATATTCGTCTTTGATCAGATTTTCTCCATCGGCCGCCGCTGTAGCCAATTCATCACAGCGCTCATTCTGAGGATGGCCGTCGTGACCTTTCACCCAGAAAAAAGTAACCTGATGGGGGGCTTTTGCAGCCAGAAGCCGTTTCCAGAGATCCATATTTTTTACCGGTTCATTCTTTCCCCTTTTCCATCCTTTTTTCAACCAGCTATCAATCCAATGCTGATTAAACGCATCTACTACATATTTGGAATCCGAATAGATCTCCACCTGGCAGGGTCGGTTTAATGCCTCCAGACCCGCGATAACAGCCATAAGCTCCATCCGGTTATTTGTGGTCTTTTGGTATCCCTGCGAAATTTCTTTTGTATGCAGGCTTCCTCTGCTGTCCACATATTCCAGTACTGTTCCATATCCTCCCGGACCATCTGGATTTCCTCTGGCAGCACCATCGGTATAAATCTTGACCAACATTCTAGATTTCTCCTTTAATCACTCTGACCGCATGTACCAGCTCCGGCATCAGATAATGGAGCGCTTCTCTGGCAGCCTGAGCCTTTCCAGGAAGATTTACGATCAATACATCCTGGCGGATCCCTGCGATACTTCTGTTGAGCATGGATCTCTTGGTCAACTGCATCGTGTGGGCACGCATAGCCTCACCGATTCCAGGTACCTCACGGTCGATCACATCTTTTGTAGCCTCCGGTGTACAATCCTGAGGTCCGCAGCCCGATCCTCCAGTAATCAAAATCATATCTGTAAGATGATTATCTGTCATTCTCTGCATGACTGTAGACAAAACCTTACGGTCCGTCGGGAGTGCCCTCATAAAAACGATCTCCAGTCCGGCCTCTGTCACCATGTCCCGGATGATTTCTCCGCTTTCATTTTCTTCTCTCTCTTTATATATATCTGTATTCGCCGTAATGATCGCTACCTTCATATCGTACCTCCATGTTCTTTTCTTCTGATTCTTGTATCACTAAACTCAATATTAACTCTTTTGGCGAAAGAATGCAATAATAATTAAAGAAGACGGTCAGATGATGATACAGACAAGACCTCCATTACTGTCATTGACAATCTTCTGCATCGTATCCTGAAGCTTTTCCTGACTGGACTCATTGATCATGGCCATTTTATTTTTCATGCCATCCATCACAAGCTCTTCTATAGATTTTCCGAAAATGCTAGTGCCCCAGATACCTTCCTCACTGTTTCCGGCATCTTTAATGTAATGAATCAGATCCTGTGCCTGCTGTTCACTGCCGACAATAGGAGCGATCTCCGTCTCAATATTGGCACGGATCAGGTGAATCGAGGGAGCCTCTGAATGTATTTTTACCCCATACTTATTTCCCTGACGGATGATTTCTGGTTCGTCCAGGACAATCTCTTCCTTTCTGGGACTTACGACCCCATATCCTTTCATTCTTACAGAAGTAAATGCATCCTTTACCTCCTCGTACTCCTCTTTTGCCTGGGATAGCTGTTTCATGGCAGTAATCAATTCATACTGTCCTGTAATTTGAAGTCCGGTCAGCCCGCTGAGCATTTCATAATAATAAGCATCATCGATACTAATCTGTATCACCACTCGTCCGGTATGCATCTCGATATGATCCAGCCAGATCCTTGAAATATATGGGCTG
>JAHYZZ010000019.1:7016-48633 GCA_019424135.1 Lachnospiraceae bacterium | reverse complement strand
ATAAAGATTGGTTTATCATTCATTTTGACGGAAATAATGCTTACAATGACGGATTCTGGTACGAGGGCTGGGAAGGCCATTTCGAACTGGTGAAACTGAACCTGAAAAATCCGGCAGTCGTAGATTACCTGTTGGAATGTGTAAAATTCTGGATTGACACTTTTGACATTGACGGACTACGCCTGGACGTGGCATACAGCCTGGATCCTGACTTCATGCGCAGGCTGCGTTCCTTTACCCAGGAACTGAAAGAAGATTTTGTGCTGATCGGAGAAGTGCTGTTTGGCGACTATAACCGAATTGTCAACGATGAGATGCTTCACAGCTGCACCAACTATGAGTGCTACAAGGGTATTTATTCCAGCTTTAACTCCATGAATATGTTTGAAATCGCCCATTCTCTTCAGCGCCAGTACGGTTTTGAACAGTGGTGTCTGTACCGCGGTAAACATCTCATGAATTTTGTAGACAATCATGATGTGACCAGAATTGCAAGTATCCTCACCAACAAAAATCATCTGCCCCTGGCCTATGGACTTTTGATGGGAATGCCGGGAATCCCCTGCATTTATTACGGAAGTGAATGGGGGGAACCAGGAGAAAAATCACCGGACAACGACTATGCACTAAGGCCCTGCTTTGACGAGCCAAAGCAAAACGAATTGACAGAACTGATCAAAACTCTGATCCAGATCCGTAAGCAAAGTGACGGACTGTGCAACGGCTCTTATCGGAATGTGGTACTGACCAACCATCAGCTTATCTTTGAACGTGCCACAGAAAAAGAAAAAATCATGGTAGCCATCAATGCTTCCGACAGTCCTTATACCGCTTCCCATGGCGATCTGAACGGGCCTGTAAAAGAGCTGATTACCGGCAGCAACCTGACCCTTTCCGGGGAACTGGAAATGCCGCCATATAGTATCCAGTATTTGAAACGATAAAACGGGCAGGGACGGGGAATGAAAAACCCCGTCCCTGATTTTGTTCACCCATTATTTTACCAGTACTTTCACAATCTCTGCGATGTACATGGTGTGGTAATCCTTCTGTGGATACCATCTGGCATCGCATTCATTTTCAGTAAAGCATTCTGGATACATTTCCTGTGCGTAGAGCTTCCGACACACAAAGATCATCTCTGCCTCTTCTACTGCAGCCACCTCTTCTAGTGTTCCCTCATTTACAAAATAAGGATGAAGCCCGGCCTCTTTCCACTTATCTTCTACGTCTCTTCCGGATACAGAGCCACATATGTTTAAGGCGCTGCGATACTCTTCCGGCAGAAAAGACAAGGTAAAGTATTCATTCTGGTCTACATATTCCTTGGTATACCTCTGTGGACGGATGTATGCGGTTGCCACCGGTTTCCCCCACATGATCCCCACGCCGCCCCAGCTGGCGGTCATGGTATTCGCCCCATTTTGATCCCCTGCTGTAATCAGCATCCATTGTTTGCTGATCTTGTCAAAAGGATTGAAGCTTAATGTGTGAATGTCTGTTTCTCGAAATGTCATAACATTTCCTCCTTTACATATCTTAATAATTTAGTTTGCTTGCTCTCCATAAATGCTCACTTCTGCGATGCAGGTATCATCCCATGATGGATTAGTCCCTTGATAGACGGACACAATTTCAATCTGAATCTCTGAAGCATCACAATCTCCATCTACTGCCACCCATTGTTCCTGTTTCAAATCTGAAAATGTCACCTGGGTCTCATGGCCGCCCATGGTAATCTTCAAGGTCTGCGGCCTGTTATTTTGCGCATAATAATCTGACGATCTCCAATTTCCAAGCTTGAATGCAAGATACTTCACTTTGTATGTTCCATCCAGATAAAGGGAGATCCCTTCTCCGATTCCTTCCCCGGGAACACCTTCCTGCCAGGATGTCTCATCCCTTCCATCCAGCACCATTGCTGCACTGTTGTCATATCCTTCCTGATCAATGACCGATGTTGCCATTGCCTGGACAACCGGCAGTTCAAACGCCGTTCCAAACGCAGTCGGTTCTTCTGTATTAGAAAGCGAAAAGACCCCCTCCTCGCTTGTTTTTGCCACGTTCTCTTCTGTGTCTTCCTCTTCCTGCTTCGTATCTGCTTCTTCTTTCTTTTCAGCAGGCTCCTTCGTCTCTTCCTCAACCTCCACAGGATCACCATCAGAGAGCAGATCATAAGCAAAATAGCCTGCCACTGCTGCCAGGAGCACCACCAGGATCACCACAACTGCAAGGATGACAGGTGTCTTTTTGGATCCTCTCTTTTCCGGCTCCTCCGGAATCAGCGGTGTCCCGCAGTTCCCACAAAATTGTGAATCCTTCGCATTCTCAAATCCACATATTGGACATTTCATAAATCCTCCTCCTTAGTTCTGTATTTCCTGAAACTCTCCGGTATTAGGATCAAATGCAAAGTTATGGGCGATATAATCATGATACCCGGAACTAAAATCTGAAACATATCCCACATACCTTTCTCCTTCCGGCTGAAACATCATATACTTTTCTGATATTTCCGGTTCATAAGCTTTTCCTTCCCGTACTCCAAAGATACTGGAAAGACTCCCAGAGCCACCGCCGCTGTTTTCCCATACCAGGAACAATTGGTCTCCCGCCTGTAAAAGCTCTCCATTGGTCAGATAGCCTGTCGTAGTTTCCTCAAGCTTTGGGCTGACCGTTCCGTCGCTGCTGATAAAATAGATCTGCACATCCGAATATATCCCGCTTGAGTCATTGGTTCCAGTAATTCCATAGGCTTCTTTTACTCCATCCCCATCAAAGTCCTCATAAAAGAAAGCAATTTCAAAAGCTCCCTTTGTCGCATCAGAGAATGCTTGATGAAGATCTTCTTCCTGCGACTGCTCCTTTTCCTGGGACTTATCTTCTTTACCTGCTTCCAGTTGGATGACCCCCCATTTACCATCTTTTTTTACCCAGCACTTTCCATCCTGCACCGGCCGGATTGCCTCAAAGGTTCCTGAAAGAATCACACTTTTCCCCTTAGTATCCTTAAGTTCCCACTGTCCATCCTTGCATACCGGTACATAGCCGTCTGAAAATGCATAGCAGTATTCCAGATTTTCTTCAAAATTTTGTGTTCCACGATCATATCTGGAAAAATATGGCCAGGATGCATCATATTCTGCCGGGATCACCATTTCTCCTTTGCTATTGACATACCCCCACTTTCCATCCTTCTTTACTGCCAAAAGCCCATCAGAAGCTGACCCACATTCTTCAAACTGGAAGTCTGTAACCAGCTGGTCTTCATAGTAAACCGCATATTGACTCTCTGCCAGATCCCGGTTCCAGGCCATTGGATCTCCTGCACCTTCACAGAACTCTTTTGATTTCTGTGTCTGCTGAACCGGAATGGCCTGCTTGGGCAGCTGAAACTGATACCCGTAGTCCAGTGCCTCATTCTCATTCCTCAGTCTGTTTGCTGCATAATAATAAAAGCCATTCATATTCAGCCCGTCTCCGATTCCTTCGGCAATCCCCACTTTTCCTGTGTTTTCATCCAGGCTGTACTGCTGCCACCCTTCTTGGTCCTTCCACAGTAAAAATATGCTGTCCGCGAAATTCAGGATTTCTGTATATTCTGCTTCCGCTGCCATCTGGCCATCCATTCCGATCATTCCATACCTGTCTCCTATCCGAATAATCGCATAAAGGGAATTCTTCTGAAGATATTGTTCATTATCCGAGCAGTCTGCCGGATCCACCAATGTCGTATAATAAATGTCATCTGCCTCAATAGAAGGTTCTACCACCCAACTGTAGGAGATCGCATCCTGAACCATATCCAGAAGACCAGAAATCGTATTCTCATCTTTCTTTGTCTTTTCTGAAGGTACGTTTTGCTGCCCTGTCTTTAAGATTTCTCTTGCCTGATCAGCCTCTCCCTGTTCGAGATAAATCTTCGCCAAAGCCACATAGGATTTTTCTTTCTTAGGATCTACCTTGATTGCCTTAAGATAAGCCGCCTCTGCATTTTTATAGTCCAGTTCTTCCAGATACTTTTCTGCCGAATCCATGGTCTTTTCATATTCCTGCTTTTCCCTTACATCACGGACGATCAGAAAAACTGCAGTAAGCACTCCTGCCGCTGCAATCGCCGCCACAGCAAAGATCCATCCTCGTTTTTTCTTCTTTTTTTCCTGACTTTTCTGCGGCACTTCTTCCAGTGGCGCACCGCATGACCCGCAAAATCTGCTTCCCTTGGGATTCTCTGCACCACATTTTCTGCAACGCATTTCTTTTCTCCTCTCGCTATTTCAAACGATATCCACATTTGCCACAAAAGACAGCATTCTTTCCCACTTTTTGTCCACAGCTTGGACAAAACTGTACTGCTTCTGCCTCTTCCTGGATCTTCTTAAGACGTGTAATCTTCTCAAACAAAGGCAAAAGCTCTGGAAGGGGATCCTCAAATCCTCCTTCATAGTATGCCTTACCAAGCTTTAAATAAGCCTGCTCCAGTTTTCCGGCTACTTCATCCTTGGTCTGTCTTTCCAGACTGCCTGTATCCTGCTTCTGTCCTGGATTTAATTTTTCATAGTTAACAAATACGGTTTCATCTCTATCTTCCATGTTTCATCCTCCTTTATGCCAGTTCAAACAGCATACCATTCTCTCCTGCCCGAAGTCTGGTACCTCTCTTCAAATAATAGTGCCGTCCGCCTCCCAGAGGCTGCCCACTTTCCAGGAAACAAACCCCTTTCCTTTCCGGCGTCACACAATATTCTCCATATTCATAAATGTAATAAATTTCTGCCAGCGGCTCTGACTCTTTCCTTTCAGCGACAAACACCTGCCCCTTCTCCTGAGCCAGATAGATGGGCACCTTTTCCTCCAGCAGATATACTTTTCCCCGATACATGTCTTGCAGGCCTCGCAGCGCACCGTGAAAATCATAGGAAATTGCGCTGAGGGAATCTTCTCTTTTTTCCTTTGGGGCTCTCTTCACAGGTTCTGTCAATTCTCGCCTGTCTTCCCAGGGATTCTTTTTCTGATGAAAACTCTCCGGCATGATCTGACGGCCTGCCACACTCTGATTCTGAGATCTGTGAGATCTATCCACAATTCCCCAGATACTGATGGCAAAAATGGCAAGGTAACACACCACCCAAAGGATAATCGGAAGAAGGTGAACCTCAATCACTCCATCCAGTCCAAAAAATCCAAGACCTTGTTTCAGATCTCTTACTTTTGCGTAGAGGGAAAGCATACAGATAATCACCACCAGGTTGACCACAAATGCACCTGCCAAAGCCTCCACATATGCCATCATTCCCGGCATCACCGCACACAGAATGGCAGCTGCCAGGGTCAATATGATGATTAGAATAATCCCGAAGAAATAAGGTTCCAGATATTCTTGCAAAAGCCTGGAAAATCCACCCCACCCTTCTCCAAGCTCACTTCCGGTCCTTAGAACATCCAGCATCGATAAATCGATAGCAGATATGCCAATCACCGGCATAAACAACAAGATCACCAATGACAGCAAAAACAAAAGTGCTGCCAGAAACTTCATATACCGCTTCATCTTCTGCCCTCCTGTGCTTCTTCAATTTCCTCCAGGAGCTGTCTTCTCTGCCTGGGAAATATTTTTACAGTAGCGATCAAGGCTCCAAGGCACCCGATTGCTCCCAGAATCCCGATTCCTGTCAAGATCCAACCTGCTGTCAATTTAACCACCCTCCTGCCACAACTTGCTGATATACCTGATCCAAAAGCTGCATTTCTTCGTCCGTGTTGTTATCTTTCAGCTGCTTTTGATACATGTTCTTTGCTTTCTGATAATATCCGGCAAAAGCCTGATAGTCTCTGCTGGAATTACTTTTTTCCTCCTGCAGATCGATCTCCAGGAATGCCAGCCTTTTATAAATATTATAATCCTCGCCATACTTTTTGATCATCTGATTCAGCCAATTTTTCGCCTCCTGATAATTTCCTTGTTTTTCACAAAGTACCACCAGACTATCATAGGTTTCGTAGGTATCCCATCCCTGATCGATTACCTGCTGCAAAAGAGCAATCGCCTCCATCTCATAAGAAGGATTCCCCGTTCTCTCTGACAGATCCATATCTGCCTGAATCAACCGCTGCAGAAGGATCAGCTGGTTTTCTGCCGGCACATTTTGTCTTCCTTCTGCCAGGATATCCCGCTGATCCTGATCTCTTCCCTGCTCTCCATAAATATCACTCAAAGTCACATAAGCTCTTGCTTTCAATTCGGGATCTTCTGCAATCTCAATACAACTTTGAAAATCCTCAACCGCCCGATCCAATTCTCCAAGGGAGCGGTCGATCTCTCCTCTGGTATAATAGACAGAGTCTTCCTTAAGGCCCAGATCAATTGCCTGATCCAGGGCTTCCTGTGCCTGATTAGGCTCTTCGTTATAAGCAAGAGCAATGGCATAATCCCGGTAATACTCTTCCTCAAAGCCCCCCACCTGAAACAGCTTTTCAAATGTAGAAACAGCATCCCCATAGTCTTCCAGTTCCATATGGCTTTCCGCCTCCAGATAATACAAATCTGCCATCCGCGTCTGCATCAGATCGATTTTTTCGTTCTGTTCTACGTCATATTCAATAAAAGAAATGCAATCCTGATATTCTCCCTGTTCAAATAAGGCACAGGCATTTTGATAATAGCTTTCCAAAGAGGAGGGGCGAATCTGAACTGCCTTTTCGAAGGTCTCCTCCTGTTTGTCAAAATCACCGTTTTCTCTGTATTTCTCCTGCTCTGCCACCAGATCGTTATACTCCTGCGTACGCTCTACACGGATGGTATGGATTCCCATTCCGCCAAGCACGATAAACCCGGCCATACATGCAGCCAGTGCAATCCGGATTCCCGTCTGCCGATGGAGCAAGGCTCGGTATCTTGCATCTTTTTTCCCTACACCTTGAAATGCCTGGAACATCTCAAAGGCACTTTGAAACCGGCGGCTTGGATCTTTTTCCACTGCTTTTGCAATAATCTGGGCAAAAGCCTCACTGGTCCGATCTGCCAGATTCTCGTAATCGATCTGGGCGCGGTAATTTGACAGCTTTGTCCCCGTTGCCAGATGATAGAACGTAGCCCCCACACTGTAAATATCGGATTTTTCATCAATTTTCCGGTAATTTCCAATGGGCCGGTCCGAGCTACTGTCCAGTGCAATGATATACTGTTCCGGCGAAGTATATCCATCGGTATATCCTAAAACAGCATTCTCATCCAGAAAAAAAGAAATATTAAAATCAATCAGGCAGATATTCCCCTGGGGTGTCAGCATGATATTAGAAGGTTTGATATCCCCATGGATGACTGGAGGTCTCTGGCTGTGCAGATAGTTAAGAGCGCTGCAGATCTGCATTCCCCAGCGGGTCAGCTGCCCCAGGCTAAAAACCGCCCCCTCCTTCTGGAGCCTCGCCAAAGATTCCCCTGGGATATAACTCATGACCGTATAGACCTCGTCTCCCATCATCAAAAAATCCAGTACCTGAGGCAAAAAAGAATGATTCAAATTTTTCAGGATGTCTACCTCCTGCCTCTTATCCGCCATGGAAAGCCCTTTACTCTTGATCTGCTTTAATACCACTTCCTTCTGGAGTCTTTTATGATAAGCCAGGTAAACGACACCTCCACTGCCCTCCCCCAGCTTCTCCAGAATCTGATATGTACTTGAAAACTCTTCAAATCGATTCATCGCTTCCATACCCTTTTATTTCCTAACTTCAATCTCTACCTGAAACTTTTCGTCAGCAAACATAAGTTCCATGCCATTTTTTAACCGAATCTCTTCTGTTACCTGCTGATCCGCCGCATAAGTATGGTTCAGTGATACCAGATCCTCCAGATAAAAGGAACCATCCCTCTTGATGATCTTGGCATGCATCCGGCTGACAGAAGGATTTCCTTTAATAATATAGTCACACTCCGACCCCTTTCCCAGGACAAAAGGATCCTTGGTAATCTCAATCCTCTCCCCTGTGCTGCACCTTATCAAATACAAAGAAGCATTTACCTCCCGGCTGAGAAGTACAGTCGGCGCATCATCTCCTTCCGGTTCGCGAGACGCCTTTTCCAGTGGAACCGTAGCCTCTTCCGGCTCTTTTTTAAGAGGTGGAACATAGGATCGGATCACAACCTCTTCCTCTCCGGTATCCGGAATCGGCGGGATCTGTACCCTGCTTTCTTCCATCCAGCCTTTCAGATATTCTCTCATTCATTTAACCTCCTATCGTGTATCCTTCGCAATCCGCCGCAGGGCAACCATGCTGACCAGAAGGAATAATACCGTCATAAAGGTCAGGATTCCCCAACACTGTCCCACATGGCCTCCCGTCGCTTTAAAGAAGGATTCTGCTTCATGTTCTAACATCGGGTAATCTGCCTGCAGCTTTAGCGAAAGCCGGTTCAACTTTGCAATACTTCCCAGTGCTTCTACCGACCATCGACTGACTGTCACATAAGAGATCACCTTTCCGGCTCCCTCCAGAGTAAACAAGATGCCGGAGAATAAAAGCTGAATGATCAGTACAAACGGGGCAATGGCCATTGCCTTGTCTCCGGTCTTGACAACTGCTGATATTACAAACCCAAGCCCAATAGCTGCCAGCACAGTCAGCCAGACGGACAGCAGCATTTCCGGAGAGAAATGATCGAAAAAGATTCCTTCCTTTTCATTTCCCACAAGCTTTAGAAAAATCATAGTCAGCAATACCGCCTGTACACCGCCAAGAACCATCTGGAAGACAAATTTGGAAAGCACATACCCGGACAACCTTAAATTTGCCATGTATTCCCGTTTCACAATGGTGCGCTCCTTACAGATCTCCTGAATCGAGTTGAAAAGTCCGATCCAGATTCCAGAACAGCTAAGGGCAAATAGCATAGATTTCGTACTTTCATATATTTTAAATATATTTTCATCTGCCACAATATACAAAAGAATGGCAATCAGACAGGGCTGCAATAGTAGGACGAAAAGCCTCTGCCTGTCATTGAACATCAACTCCGTATATCTTTGCAGCAGCACACCAAACTGGCGAAATCCCACTCTTTCCCTGGCGATGGAAAGCCGTTCCTGTCCTGATGCCGGATGCTGGTGTACCCTGCTTCTTCCCCGGTAGTTCAGATAATTTCTCTCGCAGCCCTCTGGGTCTGCCGCAATCATATTATAAATATTGACCAGATCATCCGTCTGATAAAACCGTTTTGCTTCCTCTACGTTTCCACAAAAGCAAAGTCTTCCTCCTGGTCCCATAAAAATGATTTTATCACAAAGATGGAGATTTGCAGTGGTATGGGTCACCATAATGATCGTCTTATTCTGGTTTCTTGCAAGCTTCTTTAAGCTGATCATCAGATTCTTCTCTGTTCCCGGATCCAGACCGGAAGTGGGTTCATCCAAAAAAAACAACTTGGGATCTGCCAGAAGCTCTACCGCAATACTGGCACGTTTTTTCTGTCCTCCCGATAACTTTCGGATAAAGGTATCCTGGTGTGCTTTCAGATCTACCATATCCAGAACCTGACCGATCCGTTTCTGGATCTCTGAAGGCCTGGTATCTTTGGGCATCCGGATTTTTGCCGAATAATACAGCATTTTCTGCAGCGTAAGATTTTCATAGATGATATCCTGCTGGGGTACAAAGCCAATCACACTTTTCAGCGCCTGAAAATTCTGTATGAGATCTGTACCATTACAGTAAACTTTTCCCTCAAATCCAGGCTCAAATCCGCTGATCGCATTCATCAGTGTAGTCTTCCCTGCCCCCGATCCTCCAATGATTGCTACAAATTCATTTCCCTGGATCTCGCAGCTTACTTGATTCAAAATGCGTTTCTTATGTCTGCCCTTCCCTACCATCTTCGTTACCTGCTGCACCTGCAGAGAAATCCCTTTTGCCGCTGATTTATAATAGATGCAGCCCCGGCAGAACAACAGCTGGAACCCCAGAATCTGGATGACGTCTTTATCTCTTAATATGGTTTCCTTGGTAAGATAGCTGCCGTTAAGCAGGACTCCGTTCGTACTGTGGGCATCCTCCAGTACATATCCCTCCTGCCGGTGATAGATCCTGCAGTGAAGCTTGGATACTCCAGGCCCCGGCAGGCAGATCTGATTTGCCCTATCCCGGCCGATGGTGGTCGTCGGCCGCTCTAAAGCTTCCCGCTTCCATAGTTCCCTCTCAGAACTTGAAGAATACAAGAGAAGCACCATATTTTCCGCCTGATTCAGATTCCCGATACATAGGACGCTCTTGTCATAAATTTCCACAAAACCATCCTTTTTTTCCAGTAGTCTCCTCCCAGGTCCAATGCCTAAAAAGGTTCCGTTCCTGCTGTCCTGATCCTGATAACGAATCTGCCCACCTTCCATGAAAAAAGTTCCATGCACTTTGGATACAATCGGATCGGGAATCACAATCTCACACTGGGAGGCATCTCTGCCCAATGTGATCTGGGGCTTTTGAAAATGATCCAGATTTAACTCCCTTAATTCTCCTTTCATGTCAATGATCGTCAGAATATGCTCGTTCATGTAATTGCTTCCTTTATCTTTATTTTGAATCTATCTGCGTAATAATTTCCGATGCACTTACGGTCCCTTCGGACGCCCGCACCGCTTTTTGTCGGTCAAACAGCTTCTGAAACCTCTGTTCATACTGGGTCTTTGACATTTGTTCCCCGTCCCAGGAATACTGATAAACCGGATTCCCATCGGCGTCGGTCTGCACATTGGTATTATCTTTGGCTCCGTATTTTCCCTCTGCCATCACCACAAAGTGGCCGTCCTGAATCTGATAGATCCGGTCATAATAGACATCCATCCGACCTGTGCTGTCACAGAAAAGGTTTTCTTTTTCCAGATAAGAAAGCCCTCCGTTTCCCAGGTTCTGCGTCTCAAGCCGTCCATCATAATATGTACAGATCTGGTCTCCCTGAGCCGTTGTGGATCCCATAAGATACAATTCCGGAACCTGATCATCATTCAGATAAATCAGACGATATCCGGCCCACCCCTCATGCATGGTACTCTGGATATAAGAGAAATAAATCACTTTCCAGTCTTCATTTTCTGATACCTGATCCTGCTCCTCTTCTTCCAGCTTGAGCACTCCCCATTTTCCGTCCTTCTTTACCCAGCATCTGCCATCATAGACCGGACGTATTTCTTCAAAAATACCAGAAGAGATCACAAGTTTCCCCGAATGATCCCGAAGCTCCCATTTCCCATTTACGCACAGGGGCACATAGCCGTCTGTCGCTGCATAACAGGACTCGATACGTTCCGATTGATCCTGTGTATGATCGCTGAAAACGTAAGTGTCATAACACCAGGAAGCATCATATTTTATGGGAATTACTTCCTCTCCCTTTTCATTGACATATCCCCATTTTCCATCCTTTTTCACCGCCAGAAGGCCGGAAGAACTACTGCCACATTCGTCATAAACAAAATCTGTCAAAAGTTTCCCATCCGGATCACACAGGGCATACTTGCTCTCCAGATCTTCATACCAGTCCTCGGAAGAACTGCTGCCGTCATAAATGGATTTTGCCTGCTTAACCGGAATGACTCTGTCTGGTTTCTTCTGATAGTCTTCCATATACCCCTGGGCCACCTCAAATTCTCCGGTGTTGTGCAAACCATCGCAGTAATAAAAAATTCCCCTGGAATAGTTACCGGCATCTCCGATCACTGCAACCGCTGGTTTTACTGCCTGTTCTTCTTCCAGGAAGTAATAATCTGTCATTTCCGTCTGATATTCCGGATCATAAAGGGGCTCCTTTCGCTCCAGCAAATAATATTTGGACAGGGCTGCCACGCCTTGGTAATCCATGGACGCAGCCAGTTTTCCGTCCATGCCGATCAACCCGTAAGAATCTCCCTTTTTGATCACAGCATAAGAAGTATCCATCTGTCGAGAGAGGTCATTTCTCGGATAATCAAAGGTATTCTCATTCTGGATATAATAGATGTCATCTGCCTGGATCTCCGGTTCCACCGCCCACTCATATTGGTTGGCATTTTCTACTTCCTCTACTTTTTCTTTCAAGGGATCCTTTGACTTTCCATCATCCTGAGCTTCCGACGAATCCTTGGAAGTCTTGGAACGATCGCCAAGAACCGCCTTTTCTCCTTGCGACAGGATCTTTTGCGCCTTTCCAAAATCCTCCTGGGCAATATATACATCTGCCAGTCCAAGATAAGGATCTTCCTGCTTCGGATCAATCTCAATTGCCTTCATATATGCTGCTTCCGCACTTTCATAATCCATCTCATCCAGATATTTTTCCGCCTGGGCAATATAGTTTTCATAATCCTTGCGTTCCGCATAGCTTCGAAAAGCAAAGGCGCCTGCCATGACAACGGCAGCCAGGAGAATCCCCCCTGCTGCCGCGATCCACTTTTTATTCGTTCTCTTTACAGGTTGGGAGGGCGTTCCCATGCCTCCTTGCATTTGCTGCCATCTATGAAGGGGAGCTCCGCAATTTTTACAAAAACGGGCCCCTTCTACATTCTGCGTTCCACACTTCTGACAAAACATTTCTATCATCTCCTAGAAGGACATTGACGTCGGATCCAGATACCATTTCCCATCTAATTTGACCACTTTGATCCGTGCGTCATCCATCATTTCTTTTCGATCAGATCCATCCACCTGGATTTCCGCTGAAACCTCTACTTCTTTTCCTTCTTCCACCCCTCCAATGAATCCATAGTAAGTGCTTTCCAGCTCTGTAATCTCTTCTTTTGTCAGATCTCTGACATCTCCGATTTCATAATCAACCTGAATGTCTCCATCATAGTCTTCCACCAGATTGTTCAGCCCCTGTTCCAGCATATCTTCCATATCTTTTTTATCCATGCCGGTCATGGTTTGGTACATCCCCACATACTTTTCCGGGATCAGCTCTAGGGCAGCTTCTCCGTCCTGATCCTCAATCGCCTTCATCAGATTTTTAATCGGGGTCTTATAAGTGTCCCGGAAAAACAGAAAATAAGCTCCCACGCCCGCGCCGGCAATACACAACACAATCGCCAGGATGATAGCAATGACTGCTCCCTGAGACATTCCCCGCTTCATCTGCGCTCCCGGCACTGTACCAGTATACTGTGGAGCGCCTCCATTTTCTGCCTGATTTACTCCCTCCACCGAGGCTCCGCATCTGGGGCAGAATCTGCCCCCCTCCTTTAACTCCTGGCCACAATGGCTGCAAAACATATCTGATCCCTCCTGACTTTTGACTCTTTCCCTTTGCCTTTGCTATTCCTCATATTCACAGATGTATCCGATCTTTCCGCTAAATTCCGGAACTGTGGCTACAATATCGTCCGGCACATCGTTCCACACCCATTTTCCTGAATTCTGATGGTAGAAAATGTCCAGATACTGCTCTTCTGTCGCTCCGTCCTGGTAGCTTGGCTCTCCGGCCATCCATTCCGATGCGCACCAGTAACTGTCAGAATTAATCACATCTCCATACAACTTTCCGGCCTCGTCTACCCAGTAATATTCCTTGGAATTTGCCTCCCGTCTCCCGCCGATTTTAAACTGAATATTCGACAGATGACGCTCATTGAGTTGGGAAATAATATAATCATATTCTTCACGACTGTTGATCCGCACCAGATATCCGCCTCTGTTTAGGCACTCCTGACAAGCCTGGGTCCAGGTCATGTCACTGATTATATACTCGTATCTGTGAATTCCCCCTTCTGTGGGGTCTGTGACAGACTCCTCTTCTTCTTTGTCTGCGTCGTTTTCATCCCTCGCATCCTGGGAATTTGTCTGGTCATCTGCCGGATCTTCCGTAGATGCCTGACTGTCTTCCTCGATTTTTTCCTGGAATTTTGCCAGGTTTTCTTCCACCTTTTTCTGTTCCTGTTTATGCAGATACCAAAAGACACCGGCCACCACAAGTATGACCACCACGATGATTCCTATGACAATCGGGATCACTGGGGTTTTCTTTTCTTCTACCTTCCATCCACAATTTCCACAGAACTGATCCCCGTTCTGAATTTCCTGTCCACATCTTTTGCACTTCATGTTATAACTTCTTTCCTCTTTTTATATGATCATAACAGACTTCCTAGTCTACTTTTGTTCCGCAGGATGTGCAAAAATGCATCTGCGGCGGGAGCACCTTTCCGCAAGACGGACAGATCTTAGGTCCGGCCGGGCGCTGTGGTCCTTTCTTAGAACCATCCGAAAGGCTCTGGCCAAGTTTCATTCCGCAAACAATACAAAAGCCCTGGCCTTCCTCCACCGGCGCCCCACAGTTGGGACAGGTATTTTCCTCTTCCTCTTTTGGGGGTTCCAGCCTGTTCCCACAATTTACACAGAATACCTGATCCTCCTCCACCGGTGCCCCGCAGTTTTGGCATACCTTTCCCTGATTCTCCACCTGTTGTTCGGATGTTTCTTCGCCTGCACCTGCAAGCTGTTTCATACGCGTCTCCAGATCATCAAGCTTTTCGATGATCTTGGCTGCCTCTCCCTTCACAGGTTCACCTGCCATCTTACAATTCTTATAATATATTTCTCCTAGCTGTGCCATCCATGCTTGTCTTTGGTCTTCCAGCTTTTTCATTTCGTCCAAAACAGCCATCTTACGTATCCTCCCTAAAAAATAAATTTAATTTATTTTACCATATTTTCGACAAAAACTCTTATATTTTTTCTATTTTTAACAATGGTAATCCCCGAAAGACATATCTTAGCGTTTCTTGTAAAACACAAGAAACGGTCATTACGACAAAAACTGCCAGAAACTTAATGCTCTGTGTATAGCGGCATAGCTTTCTGGCAGTGTCTATATGATGATATTTTATTTCATTACAATCTTACGGAAATTTTTCTTTCCTTTCTTTAACACTACACCCTCACCATTTAAGCTTTCTCCGGCAAATGTAGCATAGATATCTGTGACTTTCTCTCCATCTACAGCGACTCCGCCCTGCTGTACAGCACGTCTTGCCTCAGATTTGGACGGTACCAGACCTGATTTTACCAACATGGACAAGATGTCGATGTTCCCATCTGCAAGATCTGCTTCTGTCAACTCTGTGGTCGGCATCTGGGCAGCTGCTCCCTGGCTGAACAGTGCTCTTGCAGATTCCTGGGCCTTCTTTGCCTCTTCTTCTCCGTGTACCAGCTTGGTAAGTTCGAATGCCAGGATTTCTTTTGCTGTATTAAGCTGGGCGCCTTCCCAGGAATCCATCTTGTCGACCTCCTCCAGAGGAAGGAAAGTCAGCATCCTGATACATCTTAGCACATCCGCATCTGCCACATTTCTCCAGTACTGGTAGAACTCAAACGGTGATGTCTTGTTTGGATCCAGCCAGACAGCGCCACTTTGGGTTTTTCCCATCTTTTTTCCTTCGGAATTTAAAAGCAGTGTGATTGTCATGGCACATGCGTTTTTGCCAAGCTTGCGCCGGATCAGCTCTGTTCCTCCCAGCATGTTGCTCCACTGGTCATCACCGCCAAACTGCAGGTTACATCCATATTTCTGGTATAATACATAGAAGTCATAGCTTTGCATGATCATGTAGTTAAACTCCAAAAAGCTTAAGCCTCTTTCCATTCTCTGCTTATAGCACTCTGCCGTCAACATTCTGTTGACAGAAAAATGCGGTCCAATTTCTCTTAACATTTCCACATAATTCAGATCTAAAAGCCAGTCTGCATTGTTGACCATCAAGGCTTTTCCTTCTGAAAAATCAATAAACCGGCTCATCTGTTTCTTAAAGCAGTCGCAGTTGTGCTGGATCTGTTCCGGAGTCATCATAGAGCGCATATCCGTTCTTCCAGAAGGGTCGCCGATATAACCTGTTCCTCCGCCGATCAATGCGATCGGTCTGTTCCCTGCCTCCTGCAGACGTTTCATCAGGCACAGCGCCATGAAATGTCCGACATGAAGGCTGTCCGCCGTCGGGTCAAATCCAATGTAAAACGTTGCCTTTCCGTTGTTGACCAGTTCACGAATCTCCTCTTCGTCCGTCACTTGGGCAATCAGCCCTCTTGCCTGTAATTCTTCATAAATTCCCATGTTCTTCTCTCCTTTTTTATTTCTGAAATATAATAAATCCACACTCCGTGGGATGATCCAGTACATACCCCGACCGATACCGGCGGGCATGCCATGCGATCAGCAAATCGCCTCCTGCACAAAGCACATTCAAAAGACTGAGCCACAAAAGCATCTGACTTCCTGTGACAAAAGCGATAAGATAGATTCCACCTCCCAAAATCGCCCCCGGAAGCAGGCAGCCAAACAGGTATTTTCCCGGCTCCAGAGGCTCCTTGCAGTGGCAATAAGGGGTCAGGCTTGACCACATCATCCCAATGTAAATGCTCTTCCATTTTTCTTTGCTCGTCAAACACCATCCAACCCCGTGAAGTATCTCATGGATATAAACCGTCACTAGGAATAAAAACAACAGCGGAAAATAGCCGTTTCCCCTTAATCCCACCGTTCCTCTGTCTGCCGCAATCCACAGCAAAATCAGAACCAACACCACCGGAAACGACGTCACAAACACCATCACATTGGCTTTTACCACCGAGAACACTTCCGAAGACTCCCGAAATCCTTTTTGCCGGAATTCTCTCCTATGCTTCTCATAATTTTCCAGTAATCTCTGTTTTGCATTGCTTGCTCTCTTAACCCTTGTTTCTTCTTCCCCTTCCATGATTTTCCCCCCTTCAGCTTTCGATGGCTTTTCCAATCCAAATAAAAAACCCTTACTGCTTCCACAGTAAGGGCGAATCAACTTTTTCGCGGTACCACCTTGCTTCACCGATATCTCACGATACCAGCCTCATCCGGCTGCCAGTTACAGCCTGGCACTCTAACGCGCGCCACTCCGCCGCAGCCTACTTTCTATCTAAGCAACTCCCTTGCGATAGTGTTCAGCGCGAGACTCCAGGATGTATTCATATACGATTCCTTCATGCGCCTCTCATCGACCGGCCACTTTCTGTATGGGTGTTCCGAATACTACTTGTTCCCTTCCAAGCCTTTTCCATATATCCTTGTCTGATTGAAATCCTATCCTATTTGTGGATAATTGTCAACCCTAAAATTGGGGACGGGGGATTTTCAGAAATCCCCCGTCCCCAATTTTAAGAAATTGAACTTATCCACGTTTTATCCACAATGCTTACCCACATTTCGTGGAATACTTTCTTCCTCCGCCCAAAGGGGACGGGGGTTTTTTAGAAATCCCCCGTCCCCTTTGGATTATAAGGACACTTCCGTTGTAGGCATTGCTGGTTTTCCACATAAAATTCGCATTGTATTTTTTCAGGCAGTTCCATCTCTATGCCCAGTTCTTCTTTTGTCATGAGAACGGCTTCTTTAACTGCGGTAAAGGTGTCTCGTTTGCAGCATCTTGGGCCGCCGATCTCGCCGATAGCTTTCAATGCTCTTGCAGTCATGCGATTGGATCGTCCCCAGGATTTTCCGCTTAAGGGAGTGGTGTGGGTCACGATGCTCATGTAAGTTCCGGTGCTGATCCCGGCGCCGCAGCAGCCCCAGAATCCGCAAGCGCCTCCTGGCACCTGGCTTCCCCGTTCTTTCATTTCATTTAAGGCCCAGGGGAGATCTACTTCTCCGCCGCTGTTATGGTAAGCAGCCAGAAGTGCCGCTCCGGCCATGACATGATGCTCTGGCCCATGCATGTAGATATAGGGATCTTTCATGATCTTCTGCATGATCGCAATTGGATTTTTCAGTGTGGTTGTCTCGCATTCCCGCATAACCGCCTCGATTCCCTTCTTGGCATGGCAGCTATCGCAAACGTAATGTCCATCCTTGCAGGATGCGTGGCTGAATTCTTTCTTCCCGCAGAAAACGCAGGCCATTTCTTTTGCCTCTTGAAAATAAACCAGTTCTTTTCCACAGACCAGACAGGCTCCTCGTTTCTTTGTTTCTTCCATTACAACACCTTCCCGTCTTTAATGACAGTCTTTCGATCCAGATTTTTATCCAGCAGTACCAGGTGCGCTTTTTTCCCTGGCGTAACAGATCCGTAGTTGTCATAGATTCCCAGACTTTTTGCGGGATTTACGGACGCACAGGCTACCGCCGTTTCCAAAGGGATTCCCATCTTCTTTACTGCGGTACGCATACAATCCATAAGATTGGTAGCTGAACCTGCCAACGCGCCGTCAGAAACCAACGTGGCACGATTGCCTACCACATCCACATCCAGCCCGCCCAGGGTATATCTGCCGTCTGGCATTCCAGTCGCCCGCATGCTGTCACTGATCAAGATGATCCGGTCTGCTCCCAGCATCTCAAAAGTTGTTCTTACTACCGCCGGGTGGATATGCACGCCGTCACAAATCAACTCAGCCATCACCTGAGGACTGTCCGCCACCGCACCCACTACGCCCGGTGCACGGTGGGTAAATGGCGGCATGGCATTATAAAGATGTACAGCATGGCTGGCTCCTGCATCAAAGGCAGCTTTTGCGCTGTCATAATCAGCATTGGTATGTGCCAGAGAAATATGAACATAATCTTTCATTTCTTTCACAAATTCCGCAGAATTGTCACTTTCCTCCGGCGCAATGCCCATAAATTTTACCAGTCCCTCAGAGGCATCCAAAAAATGATGTGCTATGGATACATCACAGGGCAAAATATTCCTCTCATCCTGTGCCCCCTTCTTCACCTTGCTGATAAAGGGGCCTTCCATATTGACTCCCACCAGATCTGCACGAAGCTTCGTTCCCTTATCTGATTCTTCTCTTTTATACTCTGCCGCCACAGAAAGAATGTGCAAAAGTTCCTCCTTTGGCAGCGTCATAGTAGCCGGTGCGATGGCAGTGACACCCACAGAAGCCTCATATTCTGCGATCCTTCCAAGCGCCTCTTTGGCGCCGTCGCAGAAATCATCCCCCATACAGCCGTGAAAATGAAGGTCAATCAGCCCCGGTATGGCATATGCCCCTTCTCCGTCAATCACGGTTTCTCCTTTTTTTGCCAGGATGCCTTCTCCTCTTCCCGTGCAGACTTTATCAAATACACCGCCGCAGATTCGGATGTCTCCGTCTGCAAATGTTTGATCCTCTCGATATACCTTCACATTTTTGATAATCATTTCTTAGCTCTCCTTCTTCCCCAAACGATCAGTACCACCGACACAATGACCAGAAGTCCCGCAAGCACCTGGGACACCGGAATCTGGGTTCCCGGAATCCACAGCTGATCCGTGCGAAGGGCCTCGATCCAGAAGCGTCCCGCTCCGTATCCGGCCAGATATATCAAAAATACTTCCCCGTTAAATTTCTTGTGTCTGGTATAACAAAGCATGAAGATCAGCACCAGCAGACACCAAAAAGATTCATACAGAAAAGTGGGAGAAACCTGAATACAGGATACTCCGTCAACCGTCTGTATATGATCCCTCATCAGTTGCGTGACATCAGAACTGCGCACCGCATCCAGCGGCAGCCGCATGGCAAAGGGGTTATCCGTATACTCGCCAAAGGCCTCTCTGTTAAAAAAATTCCCCCATCTGCCGATCAACTGTCCAGTAATCAGCCCACAGCCTCCGGTATCCAGCATCAGACCCACCGGAATCTTTTTCACATGAGATACCACAAACACCGTGATTACCGCAGCAATCACTCCTCCATAAATCGCCAGTCCACCATGGCGGGTATTAAAGATTTCCAGCAGGTTATCTTTATACATATCCCAGGCAAATACAACATAATAAATCCTAGCGCCAATGATTCCGAAAATAATGCCAAAAATTGCAAGGTCGATATAATCTTCCTGATTCTGTCCGGTTCTCTTTGCCACCTGCATCGCCACAAAAATCCCTGCCAGCATGCCGACTGCAATGGTAATCCCATAGTATGCGATCTCAAACCCAAAGATGGAAATGGTCTTTCCAACATGTCCCAGATGGATCCCCAGATTCGGGAAGTCAATAAATGTGTGCATCCTCCGAAGTCCCCTCCATTTTTAAAAAGATGTTTCTCCTTTCGGGAGCATATTATACATTAAAGCGGAACAGCATGATATCGCCGTCCTGAACCACGTAATCCTTACCCTCCAGGCGGATCAGCCCCTTCTCTTTTGCTGCATTGTGGCTTCCGCAGGCGATCAGGTCATCATAGGATACCACTTCTGCCCGGATAAATCCCCGTTCAAAATCACTGTGGATCTTGCCGGCCGCCTGAGGTGCTTTGGTTCCTTTGGTAATCGTCCATGCACGCACTTCCGGCTCTCCTGCCGTCAGGTAACTGATCAGTCCCAGCAGCCGGTAGCTTGCTTTGATCAGTTTTTCCAGACCGGACTCAGACAATCCCAGATCCTCCAGGAACATCTTTTTCTCATCATCATCCAGCTCTGCGATCTCTTGTTCGATCTGCGCACAGACCACAAACACCTCGCTCTCCTCGGTCTTTGCATACTCGCGGACAGCCTGTACTCCTTCATTGCTTTGTCCGTCATCTGCCAGGTCATCCTCTGCCACATTGGCTGCATAGATCACTGGCTTATAGGTCAGAAGATTATAGCTCTTCATCCACTCCTGCTCTTCCTCGTCTTCTGCCCCGTCAAAGGTCTTTGCCAGCTTTCCATCCTCCAGATGTGCCTTGATCTTCTCAAGAAGCTTCAGTTCCTTAGCAGCCGTCTTATCATTTCTTGCCACCTTTGTGGTCTTGGCAATCCGTCTTTCCAGAATCTCCAGGTCAGAAAAGATCAGTTCCAGATTGATGGTCTCAATATCCCGCAGCGGGTCAATGCTGCCATCCACATGAACGATATTGCTGTCCTCAAAGCAGCGTACCACATGAACAATGGCATCCACCTCTCGGATATTGGCCAGGAACTGATTTCCTAATCCCTCTCCTTTAGATGCCCCCTTTACCAGACCTGCAATGTCCACAAATTCGATGGCTGCTGGAATAATTTTTTTCGTATGATACATCTCTCCTAGCACCTGCAGTCTCTCGTCTGGTACCGTCACCACCCCCACATTGGGGTCAATGGTACAGAACGGATAGTTGGCCGACTCTGCCCCGGCCTTAGTCAGTGAATTAAACAATGTACTCTTTCCTACATTCGGAAGTCCTACGATTCCTAGTTTCATCTATCGTCACATCTCCTCGTCAATTTATTGGAATACCAGAAAAAAAGCTCTGATACAGCAGATACATCTTACCATACCAGAGCCAAAAAGTCTATCATTTCCCGGTTACTCCTCCTTATCACGGGTCTCCATCAAGATCACGATTCCGGCCGTGAAACTGATCACCACTTCGTCTTCTGCAATCTCATTGCTGACACAAAGGCTGTTATACGGTGTCAGCAGGTGATTGCTCAGCGGATATTTCGCACCTGTGATATTAAAGCCAAACACCTCTTCTCCCAACGGGAAAACGGAAAAGTAATCGCCATAGGCCTCACTCTTTTTCAAATGGTTCTCACCCTCTCTAAGAAGAGAGATTCGATTCTGACTATCCAGGATCTGCGCATGAATCCCTGCCTTATAGGGAATGGTCAGTGACTGTACATTCGCCCACAAATGATCGATCCGCCCGCCAGTGGCCCCCAGAATCAGAAGCTCTGTTCCTCCAAGTGTCATTGCCAGACGAATGGCAATCTCCGTGTCAGAGGCATCCTTTACCGGATTGTATCCACGGATTCCCACATGTGTCTCATTGCGGTAATAATCCACCACTTCTTTTTTTACGCTGTCAAAATCCCCTACAATATAATCCGGCATGATCTGATGATGGTACAAAAACTCCACCCCTCTGTCTACACCGATGATGTACCCCACTTTCTCTCCTTCCAGGATGGGAAGACAGACATTTTCTTCCAGCTTTCCGCCGGATACGATCACAATTCTCTTACTCATAACTTTTCAAAATCTCCATAAACTTCCTCGTATTCTCCCCGGCATCCCCTTTAAACACTGCGGAACCTGCAACGATAATATTCGCGCCTGCATCCAACACTTCTCCCACATTTGTCAGATAGATCCCTCCGTCCACCTCAATATCTACGGCAAGTCCTTGTTCCTTTATCATCTCCTTTGTCCTGCGGATCTTATCGAGTGACTCCGGAATAAATTTCTGTCCACCAAATCCCGGATGAACACTCATGATCAACACCATGTCAACCTCTGCAAGGTATGGCTTTAATTCTTCCACCTCTGTTTCCGGGCAGATGGAAAGCCCTGTTTTCAGCCCGCATCCGCGGATTTTTGCAAGTGTCCCATGAACATCTTCACAGGCCTCCAAATGTACCGTGATAAGATCTGCTCCGGCATTCTTAAAGTCCTCGATATAACGGATGGGTTCTTTGATCATCAAATGAACATCCATCACCTGGCCTGTCCCACCCTTGATCGATGAAAGTACCGGCATTCCAAACGAAATACTGGGTACGAACAATCCGTCCATCACGTCAAAATGCAGGTAATGCGCTCCTTCCTCTTCCGTCTTTTTCATCTCACTTCCCAGATTTTTAAAATCTGCAGCAAGAATCGACGGAGCCAGTATGTACTCCATAACTAATACCTCCTCTGTCCTTTCAGTTCCTCATAAAATGCTGTATAGTTCTGATATCTGGATGGATGGATTTTTCCTTCTTCCACCGCCTTTTTCACCGCACAGTCTGGTTCGTGGATGTGATCACATCCGTGAAACCTGCATCCTCCTTCATAGGGCGCAAACTCCGGAAAACAATATTTTAGTTCTTCTTTCTCAAAGTCATTGACATACAAAGAACTAAAGCCCGGCGTATCCATAATATAGGAATCTTCTCCTACCACAAATAGTTCCGAATGTCTGGTGGTGTGTCTTCCTCTTTCAATCTTCGTGCTGATGGCGCCTGTCTCCATATTAGCCTTGGGCTGCAAAAGATTAATCAGCGAAGATTTTCCTACTCCGGAAGGACCGGCGATCACCGTCGTTTTTCCCTTAAGCATGTCCTTGATCTCTTCGATATTGCGATCCTCTTTTGCACTGGAAAATATCACCTTGCATCCACAGCCTTTGTAGATATCCTGAAGCGTTTTGATTTGCTCCCTGGTTCCCAGATCATCTTTATTAAAGCAAAGTATCACCGGAATTTCTTTCCTCTCCATCATCACCAAAAAACGGTCCAGAAGATGAAGGTGGGGATCAGGCTTTGCCACCGCAAACACCACCAAAGCCTGGTCGACATTGGCTGCTGCCGGTCGGATCAGTTCATTCTTCCTTGGCAGAATACCCGTAATGTTCCCTTCCATATCAGCTTGATCCAGTACCTCTATCTCTACATTGTCTCCCACCAGAGGTTTCTTTTTCTCTTTGCGGAACACACCCTTTGCCTTACATTCATAAACACCGGATCCTACTACGTCAACGTAGTAGAACCCGGCAATTCCTTTTACAATCTTACCCTTCATGTATCAGTCTGTCTCTCCATCTGAATTATCTGTGCCGCCCCCCGGATCCGGACCTGACTGTTCCGGTCCGTTGCTTACCACCAGGCTTACAGTAGTGCCTTCATCCACACTGCTTCCCACTCCCGGGCTGCAGCTGATAACACTTCCTGCGGCCACACTGTTGCTATACTGATAAGACACGTTTCCTACGGTAAGTCCGGCACTTTCAATCAATTGTTTTGCATTATTCAGAGCCGTTCCTGTCACAGGCGGAACATTTACCTTTGCTGCAGGTTCAGGTCCGTTACTGATCACAAGATCCACAGTTGTCCCTGCGCTTACTTTCTTTCCACCTTCCACACTCTGGGAAATGACGATTCCCTGGGCCACGCTGTCACTATAATCGTAAGTTACCGTTCCAATAGTCAGGCCTGCACTCTTAATGGCATTCTGGGCGTCTGCATCCGCCTGTCCTACCACATTTGGTACGGTCTTTTTCTCCGCGCCTTTGCTGACCTGCATCACGATCTCTGTATCCTTCGTGGCTTCTGCATTTGCTTCCGGAGTCGTACCGATGACCTGGCCGCTTGGAACACTGTCACTATAACTAAATTCTGAAGAAATATTCTTAAATCCCGCATTTTCCAGAGCACTTTGAGCTTCATCTTCTGTCATACCACTGACATCCGGTACCGTAATACTGTCTCCCACCAGACCGGAACTTACTACGACCTCAATCGTCGTATTTTTCTCTACTTTTTCACCGGCCTTAGTCTTTTGCTCGGATACGGTGCCTTCCTCATATTTTTTCGACTCTTCTCTGGAGACCACCTTGAATCCTAGTTTTTTATCATTGAGCGTCTCTTTTGCTTTATCCTCTGTCATTCCCACAACGTTTGGCACAGTTACCGTATCCCCGGTCTCCGGCTTAATTCCCGGACCTACAGAAAAGATTCCTGCTGCCCGGCCAATGGCAAAGATGACGATAAACGCAATGATAACTGCCACGACAACCGTCAGAATCCGGGTGATCTTTTTCATCTTGGGATTGACTTCATCTGCACCCTTGCTTTTCTTGTCATCCTCATCATACTCGTCGTCATCGTACTCATCGTCATCATATTCGTCGTCATCGTACTCGTCGTCATCATACTCATCGTCGTCATACTCGTCGTCATCATCATAAGAATTCTGAATCTCATCGAGTTCCTCATCTGTAATGATGACCGTATCCGCATTCCCAAGAGGCGGAATGACGACAAAATCACCGTCAGGATCTACCAGAGAACGCTTCAAATCCTGGATCAGTTCATCTGTATTCGGATAGCGCCTTTCTGCATTTTTCTGGGTACATTTTAGAATAATCTGCTCAAGACTATAAGGAATATCCGGAACGATTTCCGACGGCGGCGTAATCTCCTCCTGGAGATGCTTGATTGCCACAGAGACCGTAGAATCTCCGTCAAAGGGCACATGCCCGGTTACCATTTCATAGAGAGTGATACCAATGGAGTAAATATCACTTTTTTGATCGCTGAATCCGCCTCTGGCCTGTTCCGGAGACGTATAATGCACCGATCCCATTGCATTGGTACTGATTGTATTAGAAGTCACGGCCTTGGCAATTCCAAAGTCGGTGACCTTTACTTTTCCTTCTTTTGAAATAATAATGTTCTGCGGCTTGATGTCTCTGTGAATGATCCCCGCCGCATGAGCAGCGCCGATACCTGAGCACATCTGGATGGCAATACTGATCACCTCTTTGTGTGACAGTTTGCCTTTCTTTTCAATATATTCTTTCAGGGTAATACCTTCCACCAGCTCCATGACCATGTAATAAAGGCCCCTGTCTTCGCCTACATCATATACATTGACAACATTCGGGTGCAAAAGTCCTGCGGCTGCCTGCGCCTCTGAGCGGAATTTCCGGACAAAATCTGCATCCTCCCGGAACTCCTTTTTCAGCACCTTGATTGCTACATAACGGTTCAGCATCTGATCCCGGCCTTTATAAACATCGGCCATGCCGCCTGCCCCGATTTTACTCAGCACTTCATATCGTTTTCCCAGCACAATACCATCTTTTACCATACACTCACCTCATCCGAAAGCGGTTCCGCTAATACAACCCCTATATTATCCCTTCCGCCGTTGCTGTTTGCTTTCTCGATCAGCATCTCAACTGCTTCCACCACGTCCCGCGCTCCTTTGACGATGTCAAACATATCCTCATCTTCAACCATGTTGCTAAGCCCGTCTGTACACATCAAGATCACATCGCCTTTTTTCAGCCGGTATTCGTAGATGTCAGCCTCTACATCTTCCTTCACGCCGATCGCCCGTGTGATAATATTTTTATCTGGATGGTTCTTTGCCTCTTCTGCCTTGATCCCGCCAAGGCGTACCATTTCTTCTACCAAAGAGTGATCCTTCGATATCTGCCGGATCTTCTCATTGATCAGATAGAGCCTGCTGTCTCCCACGTTCGCAAAATACAGTGTATTTCCCACGATCGTGCCTGCCACCAGTGTCGTTCCCATTCCTTCCAGCTTGACATCTGTCGCTGCCACCTCGATCAGCTTATGATTGGCAATGCCGACGATATTACGCAAAATCTCTTCAGGCTTATCCAGAGGTGTCTTCTTTAATTCTTCCAGTACTGTGTTTACCGTATACTTTGACGCAAAATCTCCTGCCTTATGGCCGCCCATTCCATCCGCTACTGCAAGGAAATTCGGGAACGGTCCCACAGGCTGGTCCGTCACATATACGTAATCCTGATTGACTTCGCGCTTTCTCCCCACGTCAGTCATTGCATATAATTTCATCTGTTTCTCCTTTATAGTCAGCCGCGTATTTTCTGCGTAACTGTCCACAGGCCCCGTCAATATCAGAGCCTCTTTCCCTTCTTATAGTAACATTAATTCCGTTTTTTTCAAGTTTATTTTTAAATTCCAGCGCATTTTCACTGGTCGGACGCTGATAATCCCGTTCTCTGACCGGATTAACCGGGATCAGATTCAGATGACAGTTCCGATGCTTCAAGATCTGTGTCAGCTCCCGGATATCTTCCGGCTGATCATTCACCCCTTTGACCAGACTGTACTCAAAGGTTACTCGCCGTCCGGTCTTTGAAAAATAATAATCACAGGCCTCCAATACCTCCCAAAGGGGATACCGCAAGGCCACAGGCATCAGCTTTTGCCGCTTTTCCTGAGTAGAACCATGCAGCGAAAGAGCCAGTGTGATCTGCAAAGATTCTTCTGCCAGTTCCCGCATCCGGGGAACAATCCCGCAGGTGGATGCTGTAATACTTCGCTGACTGATATGGAGTCCATGTTCATCACTGATCATATGAATAAACTTTACAAAATGCTCATAATTATCCAACGGTTCCCCGGTCCCCATGATCACGATATTGGAAACCCGTTCACCACTGGCCTTTTGCACCTGATAAATCTGGCGCAGCATCTCAGCAGTCGTAAGATTCCTCTTAAGCCCTCCGATGGTCGACGCACAGAACCGGCAGCCCATCCGGCAGCCCGCCTGGGAGGAAATACAGACAGAATTGCCATAATCATATTTCATGAGAACGCTCTCAATCATATTGCCGTCTGAAAGCTCAAACAAAAATTTTTCTGTGGGATCCTTCCTGGATACCTGATGAGCCGCGATCTGAAGCCGCGGAATCTCATAATTCTTTGACAGTTTGTCCCTCAGACCTTTTGAAAGATTCGTCATCTGAGAAAAATCATCTGCAAGTTTCACGTGCAGCCACTCATAGATCTGACGTCCCCGAAAGGCCTTTTCACCTATCCCTTTCATCTCTTCTTGAATTTCTTCATAATTCAAAGAACAGATATCCTGCTTACTCATCTTCTTTCCTCCGGAACATAGCAATATAGAACCCATCTCCAGGTTGTTTTCCAGGTAACCTCTGCTCTTGGCGAACCAGGGAGAATGCAGGACTGTTATTGAGAAACCACCGCGTGTTCTCCTCGTTCTCCTGACGGCTGATCGTGCAGGTGCTGTACAAAAGTTTCCCGCCCGGCTTTACATAATCCCTGACTACAGAAAGGATCTGTCTTTGCAGAGCTGCCAGCTCTTTTTCTGTCTCTTTGGTCACTCGAAGCTTCAGGTCCGGTTTTCTCCCTAATACTCCAAGCCCCGAACAAGGAAGGTCTGCGATGAGAATATCTGCCTTCTTTACAGAATCCGGATCTGGCACCAACGCATCCTGACAGACGGCCTCCACATTAGACAGGCCGCTTCTTAAAATATTATCCCGGATCAGCTCTGTCTTATGCTCCGTCAGATCCCGGGCTTCTACATGACCAGTTCCTGCCAGAAGTTCTGCCATATGAAGCGCCTTTCCTCCCGGCGCGGCACAGACATCTATGATCTCATCTTTTGGCTTTGGATCTGCCCACAACGCCACCTGCATGGAACTGATGTCCTGTACCTGATAGTATCCTTTTTGAAAGCTTTCAAGAGCAGACAAATGATCCAGTCCCGAAAGATAGAGCCCACAGGGCACTTCTGGGATCTCAACTGCTTTCACACCTTCTTTTTTCAACAATTCCATCAGCGCTTCCCCGGTGATCCTGTGTGGATCATACCGCACCGATAAGGGAGCGGTCTTTAAAAACGCTTCTCCCATGGTTTCTATCGTTTCCGGGTCATAGACCTCCAGCCACTCTCTGACCAGCCACTCTGGCAAAGACTTGCGGACAGACAGATAAGATACCATGTCTTCTTTCCCGGGGTATGTAATCTGATCCAGATTTCTGCCAATGTTGCGCAACACTCCATTGACAAAACCTTTCAACCCCTGAAAACCTTTTTTTTCCGCCAGCTTCACTGCCTCATTACAAACGGCAGAATCGGGGATGCTGTCCATATATTTCAGCTGATAGACACCAGATCTTAGAATGGTCCGGATCACCGGCTTCATTTTATTTACCTTCACCTTGGAAAACTGATTGATGATATAATCAATCTCAATCAGACGCTCAAGCGTGCCATTTACCACTCTTGTGATAAATGCACGCTCCTTTTTGTCCAGATATTGATAAAGATCCAAAAGATTCTTTAAAACGATATGACTATATTCCCCATCCCGGGTAATTGAAAGCAGTGCCTCCAGCACCAGTTCCCTTTCATTCATCTCCTACCTTCTCCTCGAATTCGACAACAAAATGATACGCAGGAGCTGCAAAATCGCAGAGGCCGCACCTGCCACATAGGTCAGAGCCGCCGCTGTAAGCACCTTTCTGGTGGCACGGACCTCATCTTCATATAACATGCCATTGCCACTCAACATATGGATAGCCCGTCTGGATGCATTAAACTCGACCGGCAGTGTCACAATCTGAAACAGCACTGCCAGTGAAAATGCCAGGATTCCCAGATTTAAAAACAAAATGGAAGACTGGCTGTTAAACAAAAGTCCGATCAGGATCAAAGGCCAGGCAATGGTGCTTCCAAAATTCGCCACAGGAACCAGCGCGCTCCTAAGAGACAACGGCGCATAGCCGGTGGCATGTTGGATTGCATGTCCGCACTCATGGGCTGCGACGCCGACTGCTGCAACAGAAGTGGATCCGTATGTTGCATCAGAAAGTCTTAAAACCTTCGTCCGTGGATCATAGTGGTCTGTCAGATTTCCCGCCACATGCTCCACGCGAACATCATAGATCCCGGCACGATGCAGCACCTGCTCTGCCGCCTCTCTTCCGGTGATCCCGGAATGATTGCGTACTCTGGAATATTTCGAAAAAGTGGATCGCATCTGTGCCGACGCCGCCAGACAGATGATCAAACCAATCAGAACCAGAAAATAAGTGGGATCAAAATATATCGGATAATACATAGTAAACGCCTCCTAACAAACTTTAGCATTACTATTATACTTTAAAACGACTGAAAAAAACGCTGCTTCATACAATTTTAACAATTCTTAATAAAATTCTTTACAGCTCCTTTGTCAGAACCAGTCCAGTCTCCATCGGATACCCCCGCAGAAATGCCCCGGCATCCATACGCTTCTTTCCCGGGATCTGAAGCGTACACACCTTTAAAAGATCCTTTCCCGTCTGTACCAGAAATCCGTCTTTTTCTACCCCTGTCACGGTACCTGGCTCTTGCATGGAACCTTCTTTTTGAGGCACCACTTTGGCCTCCCAGATCTTCATGGTCTTTCCCTTCCAGCTGGTATACGCACTGGGCCAGGGATTTAACCCCCGAATCAGGCGTTCAATCTCTTCTGCCGGCCTGCTCCAGTCGATATTTCCCATTTTTTTATCCAGCATACGGGCATATTCCGTGGGACTTTCCCCTTGCTTTTCCGGACAGATGGTATGATTCTCCAGACCTTCCAGCGTCTCGATACACAGCTTTGCCCCTGCCGCGGCAAGCTTATCATGGAGGCTTCCCCCAGTCTCCTTTTCATCAAGGACCACCTCCGTCTTCAGCAACATATCGCCCGTGTCCAGCCCGGCATCCATCTGCATGGTGGTCACACCGGATACTTTTTCTCCGTTGATGACCGCCCACTGGATCGGAGCCGCCCCCCGGTATTTCGGAAGCAAAGATGCATGGACGTTGATGCATCCGTAGGGCGTCATATCCAGAATGGCCTGTGGAAGAATCTGGCCAAAAGCAATCACCACCATGATGTCTGCCGGATAGTTTCTTAATTCTTCTATGCAGGCTTCTTCCCGGATCTTCCTGGGCTGGTAAACCGCGATTCCATGCTTCAAAGCTGTCTCTTTCACCGGTGGGTACTGCATCTTACCACCGCGCCCTTTCGGTTTATCCGGCTGAGTCACCGCAAGCACCACCTCATGTCCTGCATCAATCAGAGCCTCCAGCGTCCCAACGGAAAACTCCGGTGTCCCCATAAATATGACTTTCATCCAGATTCCCTCCTTTATGCGTCTTCCTCATCCCCATCTTGTGCATACTCCACGTCATGCAGCTCGCCCTCGACCAGCTCCACATACAGATGGCCGTCCAGATGATCAATCTCATGGCAGAACGCACGAGCTAAAAGTCCTTCTCCTTCCAGCACAATCTCTTCCATGTCTTCATTTTGCGCTGCCACCTTTACATGCTCCGGCCTGGTCACCTGTCCGGATTTTCCAGGCACACTTAAGCACCCCTCTTCCCCGGTCTGCTCTCCAGAAGTCTCGATGATCTTTGGATTAATCAAAACAATCGGACCTTCTCCTACATCAATCACCACGATCCTTTTTAAAATTCCCACCTGGGGTGCTGCAAGGCCCACTCCCATGGCCTCATACATGGTATCTAGCATATCCCCGATCAAAATCTTTGTCCTAAGATTCATCTTGGTTACTTCTTTGCATGTTTTTGTCAACACTTCGTCGCCCATTTCTCTGATTTTTCTCGTTGCCATAATTGAAATCTTCCTCTCTTCTATCATGATTTACGGATTCTGCTCTTTAGATACTCCAAGAACCTCTAGAAAACTCCCATGGGATCCAGATCGAACTGGATCTTAATCGTCTGAAATCCCCGGTTTGCCTCTATATACTGTTCCAAACGGTTTTTTGCCTCTATTAAAATATGTGCATCCTTTTCTTTGATATACAAGGCTTTCCGATAGATATCACTGACCTTGGACACATACGGGCTGGCCGGTCCAATGATCTGCATGCGCCCTCCCGGGTCAAGTCTTCGGAGAAACTCTTTTAGATATCCGGCTGCCGCAGTCAAATGCTCTTCCTTTGGCCCGGTCATCAAAATCGCCAGCAGATGAGATGCCGGCGGGTAATCCATCAGACTCCTGTAGCCCATCTCCTCTTCATAAAATCCTTCATAGTCCTGGGCTGCCGCCCTTTGGATGCTATAGTGTTGGGGGCTGTAGGTCTGAATGACCACTTCTCCCTCTGCCTCACCCCGACCGGCTCTTCCCGCCGCCTGGGTCAGCAGCTGAAAGGTCCGCTCCCCTGACCGGTAGTCATCGCTGTACAAAGAAAGATCTGCCGCCAGGACTCCTACCAGGGTGACCTTTGGGAAATCATGGCCTTTCACGATCATCTGTGTCCCGATCAGGATGTCAGCCTCTTCATCTGCAAAAGTTTCCAAAATCTTTTCATACCCATCTTTTTTTCGGGTCGTATCCAGATCCATCCGAAGCACTCTCGCCTGGGGAAACTGCTTGCGGATCAATGATTCTACCTGCTGTGTCCCTGCTTTAAATCCTCCAATATAAGAAGATCCGCAGGATGGACAAATCCTGACCACCGGCTCCTCATGTCCGCAGTAATGGCACACCAGCTTTCCGCCCTGGTGTGCAGACAAAGAAACATCACAGTGAGGACATTTTACTACATATCCACAGGCCCTGCAACTGATAAACCCGGCATAGCCGCGCCGGTTTAAAAATAACATGGTCTGCTCTTTTCGATCCAGACGCTCCTGGATCATCTCTTCCAGGCGCCTGCTTAAGATTGACCGGTTCCCTTTGCGCAGTTCTTCCCGCATATCTGTAACGTAGACCTTTGCAAGCCTTCCCTGCCCAATCCGGTTCTCAAGCCTTAGCATCCGGCACCGCCCCGTGCGGCAGGCATAGAACGTTTCCAGCGAAGGCGTTGCGGATCCTAAGACCACGCTTGCCCCCTCCTCCTTCGCACGGTGGAGAGCCGTCTCTCTTGCATGGTACCTTGGCACCTGTTCGCTCTTATAGGTACCCTCGTGTTCTTCATCAATGACGATCAATCCCAGCTGCCGAAACGGGGTAAATAAGGCAGATCTGGGGCCGATCATCACGTCCACCTCTCCGGCTTTCACCCGCTCCATCTGATCATAGCGTTCTCCCTGGGACATGCGAGAATGTAAGACCGAAACCCGGTCTCCAAATCTTCCATAAAAACGCATCACCGTCTGATAGGTCAGCGCAATCTCCGGGATCAGCACAATGGCCTGCCGTCCTTTTTTCAATACCCGGTCAATCATTTCCATATAAACCTGAGTTTTCCCACTTCCTGTGACTCCATATACCAGATAAGCGCCGCGCCTGCCCTGCTCATAATCCTGCCAGAAGGTACCTACCGCCTGCTTTTGCTCCTTGGTCAGGATGACCGGATCATTCTTTCGGATCCGTGCATGGATGGGATTGCGAAACATTGTCTGTGTCCGAATTTCCAGCACGCCTTGCTCTTCCAGCGCCCGGATCACGGCGGCTGTCACATGCAGCTTTTTTGTCAACAGATCATAGGCCTGCTCCGGCTGTTCCAGAAGGCCTTCCAGCACCCTGGCCCTGGCCTTTTGATTTTTGCGTCGGTAGATTTCCAGCCGCTTCTTCCCTTCCTCTTCCGTTATCTTCAGGACAACCGTCCTTTTCTCTTTTGGCCGCTCCTGCTTCTTAATCGGAATCACCGTCTTGAGCGCCTGGATCATGGTTCCTCCATAGTATTCCTTCATCCAGGCAGCCAGCGCTACCATTTTTGCCTCGATGGCAATACTTCCTTCCACAATCCCACAGATCTCCTTGACCTTACCAGGATCATAGTCCACCGTTTCAGAAATCCCGGTTACATATCCTTTGGTTTCTTTGTTGTTCCTTCCAAAAGGCACCAGAACCTCTGTCCCAATTTTAAGCATCCCCTCCAAATGAGAGGGGATGCGGTATTGAAAAATTTTATCCAGTTTCTCATGTGTAATGTCGATGATAATATCAGCGTACATGTAACTCCTCTAATACTTCTTTGATCAGGACACGGTCATCCATATCATACTTGACACCCTTGATCTCCTGATAGGTTTCATGCCCTTTTCCTGCCAACACAATGATATCTCCCGGCTGTCCATGTTCGATGGCGTAACGGATAGCTTCCTTTCTGTCACAGATGTCGATATACTTTCCATCCGTCTTCTTCATTCCTGTAATGATATCATTGATAATGTCCTGAGGCTCCTCAAATCTGGGGTTGTCGGAAGTAATGATGGTAAAATCCGAAAGCCGTCCGGACACTTCTCCCATCTCATATCTTCTGGTCTTGGAACGATTCCCCCCACAGCCAAAAATAGTAACGATTCGTCCCGGATTGTAATCTCTAAGCGTCTCCAACAGACTTTCCAGGCTCATAGCGTTATGGGCATAATCAATCAGCATCGTAAACTGATCCGACACCTTGACCATCTCCACTCTTCCCTTGACTTTTGCTTTTTTAAGAGCCGCCTGAATCTTCTCCACCGGCACACCAAAATGCCGGCACACCGCAATGGCAGTCAACGAATTGTAGACACTAAAATTCCCCGGAATATCAATCTCCACGTCAAAATCCATCAGGCCGTTGACATGATACTTCACGCCCAGATATCCAGGCGCCATGATATGCTGCACATCAGATGCCCGAAGATCTGCTTTTTCAGAAAATCCAAAGGTCTCCACCCGGCAGGTGGCGTTGCGGAACACGTCTTCATACCACTGATCGTCCACATTGGCAATCCCCAGTCTGCACTGGGTAAATAAAATTCCCTTACAACGCTTGTAATCTTCAAAATCCTTATGCTCATTGGGACCGATGTGATCTTCTCCCAGATTGGTGAAAATACCGATCTCAAACAGAATGCCGGCCGTCCGGTGAAGCATCAGTCCCTGAGAAGACACCTCCATGACCACGCAGTCGCAGCCTTCCTCTACCATCTGCGCAAAATACTGGTGGATGGTGTAGGACTCCGGCGTTGTGTTATTGGCCGGGATAGACTCATCTCCGATAATCGCTTCGATTGTCCCGATCAGTCCCACCTTGTGGCCGACTCCCTCCAGGATCGATTTGATCATATAGGTAGTGGTGGTCTTTCCTTTGGTTCCTGTCACCCCGATCACCTTTAGTTTCTCAGCCGGATACCCAAAATACGCCGCAGACATCAAAGCCAGAGCGTACCGTGTATCATCCACATGGATCACCGTCATCCCTTCCGGCGCTTCCACCGGCCTTTCTACGATCACCGCAGCCGCTCCCTTTTCAGCCACATCTTCTATATAGTCATGCCCGTCCGATACCGCTCCGCTGATGCAGACGAATACGCTTCCTTCTGTCACTTTTCTAGAATCATTGACCAGCTTTGTGATCTCGATCTCGTCACTTCCCTGGCTCACTTCATATTCCAAACGTTCCAGCAGTCTGGTTAATTTCATCATCTTTGCCTCCCACATTCATATACAAGTTTCTTCTATAGTATAACATTAATTTTATGTGCAGCAAAGATGAATTTGTGCTATAGTATATGAAGAAAAATCACAAAGCAAAGGGGAATCACAAAATGAAAGCTTACGAAAGACTCTTAAAATACGTCGTTGTACGTACACCAAGTGATGAAAACAGCGAGACTGTTCCCTCTTCCAAATGTCAGTTTGATCTGGCAAATCTGTTAAAAGCAGAGATGGAAGAACTGGGGCTGACAGACGTAGTACTGGACGATCAGTGCTACCTGTACGGAAAACTGCCGGCCACCGCAGGATACGAGGACAAGACCTCCCTTGGATTTATCGCACATATGGATACGGTATCTGACTTCTGCGATCAGGAGATCCATCCGGTGATCACAGAAAACTACAACGGCGAAGACTTAGCCTTGGGCGACAGCAAACTGGTATTAAGCACTGAGACATTTCCACATCTGAAAAGCCTGAAGGGCCGCACCCTCATTACTTCTGACGGCCACACCATTCTTGGCGCCGATGACAAAGCCGGGATTGCTGAGATTCTGACCCTCATCGAGACCTTAAACGAGACCCAAATGCCTCACGGACCTATTTCCGTCGCTTTTACTCCAGACGAAGAGATCGGCACCGGCGCTTCCCATTTTAATGTAGAACAGTTTGGAGCTCAGTACGGCTATACTCTGGACGGCGACACCGAAGGCGAGATCCAGTACGAAAACTTCAACGCCTGCAAGGCAAAGTTTGAAATCACCGGTTTCAGCGTTCATCCAGGTTCCTCCAAAGACACCATGATCAACGCCTGCCTGGTTGCCATGGAAATCAACAATATGCTGCCTGGTATGGAAACTCCTCGCGGAACCGAAGGCTACGAGGGATTCTTCCACCTGGTATCCATGTCCGGCGACTGCGCCAAGGCTGAACTGCATTACTTCGTCCGCGACCATGACAAACACTTCTTCGAAGGCCGTAAAAATACCCTGCGCCTGATCGAAAAAGACTTGAACGAAAAATGGGGCGAAGGCACTGTGAAACTGACCATCACCGATCAGTACCAGAACATGGCAGAAGTGATCGCAGGATGCATGCACCTGATTGACAATGCAAAAACCGCCTGCGAAAACGCCGGCGTTGAGCCTCTGGTACTTCCCATCCGCGGCGGTACAGACGGCTGCCAGTTAAGCTTCAAAGGCCTGCCATGCCCAAATCTTGGAACCGGCGGACACGCTTATCACGGACCCTATGAGCACATCACCGTAGAAGGAATGGACAAAGCGGTAGATGTACTCATCGAATTAGTAAAACTCTACGCATAGTCGCAAAACGCAAATGAGGACGTAGACCTTTTGCAAAGGTCTACGTCCTCATTTGCGTTTTGCCCTGTACCTAAATGGAATTTACCCTGTACCCTATTGCATTTTTCCTGCTGTCAACACTTGTACGATCGGCGTTTTTCCGCTGCCGTCCATCCCCTGGAACTGTCCGCAGATGACATATTTTTCTCCGGGATCAACCTTAAGATTTCCTGTTTTATCCTCCATATAAGCCACGAGGCTCCCTTCCTCTGTCTGAAAGTCTATCTGACGCCTGCCGTTTTGCACACCGGAGACGGATTCCACGGTTCCAGAAATTACTACCGTCGTCCTTAACTGGTATTTTTCCGGCTCTTCCACCAACTCTTTATAAGTCACACCAGAATCATACTTCTCCAGAACTTCCTCCGACAATACTTCTTTCCATCGTTCTTCGTCATCCTTGCTCTGTTTTTCTGAGAAACTCCATTCTTTCACATAACAGGCTCCTGCCACCGCCAGCAGCAAGAGGAGAATGATCGATAAAATTACCATCCATTTTCTTCTTTTTATCATCTTATTTTCCCCTTCATCTCACGATTAGAACAATCAATGATTCCTACTGCAGTTCTGAGATCTCCTCCTTAAATCCTTCTCCTACCACCTCGTTGGACTCCATAATAATGGTGAAGGCTTTGGGATCCAGTTTCCTGACCATTTTCTTGATGGTATACATCTGCTTATTATTGCAGGCGCACATGACCACGTCTTTTTTATTTTTACTGTAACTTCCCATCCCTTTTAAGATCGTGGATCCCCTTCCGGAATATTCGTCAATCTGTTTGGCCAGTTCTTCCCCTTTTTCTGTCACAATAAGGGTCAGCTTTCCTTCATCAATGCCATACATGATCCGGTCCATCACGATCGCCATCAAGTAGGTGACGATAATCCCATAGATCAGGCCGTCCACATCGTGGAATACCAGCACGGTACCAAGAATGATGGTCACCATATCCAGCACAAAGGTAATGATTCCCAATGTAATGTGCGGCTTTACTTTCTTGATGGATACGCTGATAAAATCCTGACCACCGGTAGAGGAGCTCCTCATAAAGATGATGGCATATCCGATTCCGCACAGAACACCCATGCAAAGCGCCGCCAGGAAACGGCTGCCGTCATAGACCGGCAGAAGTGGCGCCACATAGTCCATCACTGCAGAAGTAATGATGATCGATTTGATGGATTTGAGAAAAAATGTTTTTCCCAGAAATTTATAACAAAAAATCGCCACTGGAATGTTCAAAACGACAGTTCCCACACCCACGGGAATGCCAAACAGGTGATATAAAATGATGGCAATACCAGAAAAGCCTGCCACCGGAAAATTCGCGTTTAACGCAAAATTATACACCCCCACCGCGATCAACAAACCTGCCGCCAGATCCACCAGAATATCGATTCCCAGTTCTTTCCAATCCAAACGCTTCATCGGATGATCCCTCTCTTTCTTTTCTTCATTATCTGTATTTTCGACTCCTGATATCCATAAAAAAAGAACACCTGCAAACTATAAACTATAATTCGCTGATGCTCTTTTGTGTTTAAGTATACGAAGAATCCCAATATTTGTCAATACTGGGGGCCCTTGTGAATCACGTCTTTTCCATATTTCCCTTTCAGCTCTTTCATGGCTTTCCTTAGCTTCTCCTTTTTCTTTCGTTTTTCTTCCGGCTCGATCTCTATATCAAAAATGCTAAGCTGCTCCGGCTCTCCTTCTTCTGAAAGTTTGGAGGTCCGAATTCCAAGAAGGCGGATCGGCTGAAAGTTCCAAAGTTCCAGGAAAAGGGATGCCGCCTCCGCATAAATCTCCTCGGACTGGTTTGTCGCTTTGGAAAGCTGTCTCTGGTGTGAAACATTTTCAAAGGTATGATACCGGATCTCTACACTGATCATGCCAGCTTTTTGCCCCGCTTTTTTCAGCCTGCGTGACACGCTTCCGGCAAGATCCTTCAAGACATCTCTTGCCTCCTCTTCCGTGACGGCATCCTTTGGAAGTGTAATGGAATTGCCGATTCCCTTGGCTTCCACAGGTTCTGATATCACCTGGTCTTCCCCGATACCATTGGCAAATTCCCAGAGTCTGCGCCCCTGACTTTTCAGATGCAGCTCCAGAATCGAAGGGTCTGTCTGTGCCAGATCGCCGATCGTATAGATTTCCAGCTTTTTTAAGGTTTCCGTGCTGGATTTTCCGGCCATATAAAGCTCTCTGACCGGAAGAGGCCACATTTTTACCTGGATTTCCTCTGGAAACAAGGTATGTACCTTGTCCGGCTTTTCAAAGTCAGAGGCCATCTTTGCCAAAAGCTTATTCCTGGATATTCCCACATTCACGGTAAACCCAAAACGGTTCTTCACTTCATTTTTCAGTTCCAATGCCCCTTCCACCGGAGAGGAAAACCTGGATGCCGCCTCAGTAAAGTCCATGTAGCACTCATCCACGCTGACCTGCTCGATTTGTTCGGAATAGGTCCTTAAAAACTCCATCAGCTTCCGGCTGTACTGCCGATACATTTGATGGTTTGGAGGCTCCATGTGAAGATTCGGACATTTACGCAATGCATTCACCACAGGCTCCCCGGTCACAATCCCATACTTTTTTGCAGGAATCGATTTTGCCAAAACGACGCCATGCCTGGACGCCCGGTCCCCGCCGATAATAGCGGGGATGGTCCGGATATCCAGGCTGGCGCCTTCTTTTAACTGTTGTACTGCCGTCCAGCTTAAATATGCTGAATTTACGTCGATATGAAAAATGACACGGCTCATGTATCTGATTTCTCCTGTGACTCTTTTGATTAAATCTCACGCAGGTGCTGCTTGATCCTGGCTGTCAGCTTTCCATCCTCTGCATCAATCAGAATCGTGTCGCCGGTTCCCACATTTCCTTCCAGGATCAGCTTCGCCGCCAGCGTCTCCACATTCTTCTGCAGATACCGCTTCAGCGGTCTTGCTCCGTAGGTAGGATCATAGCCACCGTCTACCACAGCCTGTTTGGCAGCTTCAGTCAGGTCTACTTTGATCTCCTTATCCATCAGACGCTTGTTCACATCGTTGATCAGAAGTCCAATGATGGAATAGATATTCTCCTTCGTCAGTGGACGGAACATAATCGTCTCATCCAGACGGTTTAAGAACTCCGGACGGAAATGATTCCGAAGATCGTTCATAACCATCTCTTCTGCCTCCGGCTTGATCTCTCCTTTCTCATCAATACCGTCCAGTAGGTATGCCGAACCAATATTAGAAGTCATGATCAGAATCGTATTTTTAAAGTCTACGGTCCGCCCCTGGGAGTCCGTGATCCGTCCATCATCCAATACCTGTAAAAGGACATTGAACACATCCGGGTGTGCCTTTTCGATCTCATCGAACAAAACCACCGAATAAGGTTTTCTCCGCACGGCCTCCGTCAGCTGTCCGCCTTCATCATAGCCTACATATCCCGGAGGCGCTCCGATCAAACGGGACACGGAATATTTCTCCATATATTCACTCATGTCAATTCGAACCATATTGTTCTCATCATCAAACAAACTCTGGGCAAGGGCCTTGGCAAGCTCCGTCTTGCCCACGCCGGTAGGACCAAGGAACAAGAAGGATCCGATGGGTTTGCTGGGGTCTTTGATACCAGCTTTGGAACGGATGATGGCTTCTGTCACTTTTGTAACGCCTTCATCCTGGCCGATCACCCGTTTGTGGAGTTCGTCTGCCAGATGCAAAGTCTTGCTTCTTTCGCTTTCATTTAACTTGGCTACCGGAATACCGGTCCAGCGAGAAACGATCTTCGCGATCTCGTCTTCTGTCACACTCTCATGCACCAGAGACAGATCCTCGTCTTTGACCTTTTCTTCCTCTTCTTCCAACTGTTTTTGCAGCTGGGGCAGTCTGCCGTACTGGAGTTCCGCCGCTTTATTTAAATCATACTTTTGCTGAGCGCTTTCAATCTCACGGTTCAACTGTTCGATCTGCTCACGAAGCTTTTGCACAGACTCTACGGATCTCTTTTCATTATCCCACTGTGCCTTCTGTTTTGCAAATGTTTCTCGTTCTTCTGCCAGCTCCTGCTGAAGCTTTGCCAGTCGCTCCTTGCTTAACCGGTCATCCTCTTTTTTCAAGGCAGCCTCTTCAATCTCAAGCTGCATGATCTTACGGTTCAGCGCATCTAATTCTGCAGGCATGGAATCCAGTTCCGTCTTGATGGAGGCACAGGCCTCATCCACCAGGTCGATGGCCTTATCTGGCAGGAACCGGTCAGAAATGTAACGGTTGCTTAACGTCACTGCTGCCACCAGCGCACTGTCTGTGATCTTGACACCATGGAAAACTTCATAACGTTCTTTCAATCCTCTTAAGATGGAAATGGCATCTTCCACCGAAGGTTCATCTACCATCACCGGCTGGAACCGCCGTTCCAATGCTGCGTCTTTCTCGATATACTGCCGGTACTCATCCAAGGTGGTGGCACCGATACAGTGAAGTTCTCCTCTGGCCAGCATCGGTTTTAACATATTTCCTGCATCCATCGATCCTTCCGTCTTGCCGGCTCCAACGATGGTGTGCAGTTCATCAATAAACAGGATGATTTTCCCCTCGCTGTTTTTAACTTCCTCCAGGACTGCTTTCAGACGCTCTTCAAACTCGCCCCGGTACTTCGCTCCAGCTACCAAAGCGCCCATATCTAGGGCAAATAACTTCTTATCCTTCAATGCATCGGGCACGTCTCCTCGCACGATTCTCTGTGCCAGTCCCTCGACAGCCGCCGTTTTTCCGACACCAGGCTCGCCGATCAGCACCGGATTATTTTTCGTCTTTCTGGAAAGGATCCGGATTACATTCCGAATCTCTTCATCCCGGCCAATCACCGGATCCAGCTTTTGCTCTCTGGCACGCTCTACCAGATCCTGGCCGTATTTATTTAAGGTATCATAGGTTGCTTCCGGATTGTCACTGGTCACCCTCTGGTTTCCACGGACAGAAGACAGCACCTGAAGGAAACTGTCCCGATTAATACCAAACTCCCGGAAGAGCTGTTTTATCTCTTTATTTGCATGCTTGATCATGGACAAGAGCAGATGTTCTACTGAAACATACTCGTCTCCCATCTGCTTTGCCTCATCCTCCGCATAGATCAGTACATTATTTAAGTCCTTGCCGATGAACATCTGACCGCCCTGTACTTTCGGACGCTTCCGGATCGCTTCTTCCACCCGGTTGATGGCCGATTCCTTCGTAATGCCCATCTTTTCAAATAATTTCAAAATCAGGCTGTCATCAATCGTCAGAAGCGCATATAACAGATGCTCCTGCTCAATCTCCTGATTGCCATATTCCGTTGCTATTTTCTCGCAGCCTTGGACTGCTGCCATTGAACTCTGTGTAAATTTATTAATATTCATAAACCATACGCCTCCTTCGACATGGGTCATTTCTTTGTTCTATTGGTAATATAACACTTGTTGTTAGCACTGTCAATAGTCGAGTGCTAATTTTTTTATTTTTTTAATCGTCCCAAAATAAAACAAAAGCCAGCGGGGAAAACACTCCTCGCCAGCTCAATTATACCGATCTCCTATCATCAGTAAGTCTCACTCATTTACATCTCATCTTGTCGTAATAATTCAATGGTGCTTTCATTTTTAGTCTTTCGCAAA
>JAHYZZ010000019.1:0-6974 GCA_019424135.1 Lachnospiraceae bacterium | reverse complement strand
GATACAACACAAATCACAATAATGATCAGGAACAAAAACAAATCATTTCCAATCGGAACAGAAAATGAAATTCCATATATATTAAGGTTTTCAAATACAAAGTAACTTGCGGGCAAGCCTATTACAATCGCGATGATCATAGATATCATTCCATAGCATAAACTTTCCGATACAAGCATCCTCTTTATCTGCTTTCTTGTCATACCAATACTTTCTAAAACCGCAAATTCCCTCAAGCGGTTTTGTATGCTTGCGGATATCATATTCAGATAGTTGGAAACCGCGAGCACCATGACAATCAACCCGATACTTCCGCCTAAAATGGTAACCTGATTTTCTGAATTTTTCATTTCTGAATATCTAGAGAGTTTTGAATCAACAGACACAAGCTCATTTCCTTTTATTAAATCCATAATCGATTCTTCCGTACTCTTAGAAAATGGTTGTTCGTAATCTATTTTTAGCATTTCTATTAACGGTTGTTGTACGATTTTCTCAAAAAATTTGTCACTGACAATCAGATCAGGACTGTAGCCAGCGGAATAATAAGCTGGATAATCCGTCAATGCTCCTATCTGAATGGTTTCTTCCTGACTTGTATTCCCAACAGATGGGATTGAAAATTTGACCATTTTCCCTACGATTCCATTATCTCCTTCCGTAAAAGTTTTAGACGCAAAGGCTATTTCACCATTTTCAAAGGCTTCTTTATCAAGAGGTAACTCCAACCCTTGATAAATCCAGTCAAATTCCAGATCATCAATCCCTACAATCCTGCAGCTAAACATCTGATTGTTATACGCAGGCTGTTGTTTATACATTTCCATATCTGTGTCATAATCGCCGGGAGTATATCTTGATTGATACAGTTCTTTATAATATTCTCCATATACATTTTCCTGATATGGCACAGTTGCCGTTGCTGATTCCAACGTTCTGACATCTTTTACCCCTTTTATATTTTTTATATTCTTAATCAAATCATCTGTAATAACCTGTTCCTCGTTATCAGAAAGTAAAGTTTGGTTTAAAATCTGTAAATCATAATCATAAGAATGATTTAATATATTGGTCGCATTATTTGCTCGAATCACAACATTCATAATGAGGAATAAGGATAACGCCAGGCTCAATGAACAGATGATGACAGAAAATTGCTTCTTATCTCGAAACAGATTGATCCTTACCATTGAGCGCATATTACCGCCTTTTCGAATATTATTTTTCATATTTGATGTAGAAATCCCAGTGTATTTTAAAGCTTCTACCGGCGAACAATCCATGGCTATTTTGGCAGGCTTATAAGTACTGAATACGGTTGTGGCAAATGAAAACAGGGAAGCTATGATAAATACCCATGTGGATACTGCCTCCACATCCTTCGCCATAATTGTTGGATTAAAGGCATGTAATACCTGTGGAATTATAAGTTTCCCTACTATAGCAGAAGAAATTAAGCCCAGTGGAATTCCAATCACTGTATTCCACATGATCTGCTTATCTATGATTTTTTTAATTTGGACAGAAGTAGTCCCAATGGTTTTAAGTTGTCCATAGTAACGTATATCTTTATTGACAGAAATATACAATGTATTATAAATAAACAGATAACCACTCAAAAAAATAAGCAGCAATAACAAAATAAGCCCTATCATTATTTTACAGAAATTGGAAATCGTATCATAGTCCGCGTCAATGATCTGATTTCGGGACATGTTAATCTGATTTTGTATTTCTGTGATATCATTCTCCGAATAAAGAGGGTTGGAAAGAGAGATTTTCAACTCCCCCATCGTAAAATCTGTTTGGCGAACTCCTGTTGACTGATAAAACTTCTCTGAAACATATCCCTTATCCGTACCTGAATAATCCAAAAACCAACCACTTAAAACAAAATCTTTTTCCGCCTCTTCATTCTCACTTGTTTCTGACAAAGATTGATAGGTCAGGGATAATTTCATGCCTACGTTTGGTTTGTCAATTCCCATGGAGCGTAATGCGCTTTTTGAAAGCATAATTTCATTTTCTTTTTGAGGATACTCCCCTCTAAAGTAATCCAAAGCAGGGACAGTCTGTTTTTTCCAACAAGTATCATCTAACCAGAACAATCGCACTTTACCCAGTTCCTTATCCCCATATTGGGATAAAACAGCACATTTTACACACAGTCCGGCATCCTTCACGTGTTCCATCGCCCGGATGGCAGACACCTGGTCGTCTCTGGGTTCCGTTAACGCTATATCATAATCCATACCCTGCATTCTTTGTTGGCGAAGAGCTATGGTATCCCAGTAGCTTAATCCGATAGATATGACTGTACATATCAAAAAAGTAGTCAGGAAAATGGCTATAATCGTCAAAAAATTCCTTTTTTTGCGCGCGCAGTATGTGATTTTTGCAAGATCGTTTATGACTTTTTGGTTATGGACTTTGAGCATGTTACTCACCGCCTTTCACGATTTTTCCGTCTTCCAGACGAATAATCCTGTCTGACATTTGAGCGATTTCCTCATTATGTGTAATCATCACAATCGTTTGGGCCAGTTTCTCACTGGAAATTTTCATCAACCCCAAAACATCCTGACTTGTCCGGCTGTCCAGATTCCCGGTAGGTTCATCCGCAAGAATCATGACCGGTTTCGTTGCCAACGCTCTTGCCAACGCCACCCTTTGCTGCTGTCCTCCGGATAATTGATTGGGCATAGAATACTTTTTGCTTTCGATCTTTAATAATCGCAGGATATCTTCGATATACTTCTCATCCGGCTTAACCCCGTCCAGTTTGATGGGAAGCACAATATTTTCATATACGTTCATAAGTGGCAGAAGGTTGTAAGTTTGAAAAACAAAGCCGATCTTCCTCCTTCTATAGATAGTTAACTCATCGCGAGACAGTCTGGAAATATCTTTTCCATCAATCAAAACTTCGCCTGAAGTAGGATGATCCAATCCCCCAAGCATATGTAATAATGTGGATTTCCCACTCCCTGATGTCCCCACAATCGCCAGAAACTCCCCTGCTTTTATATCTAAATCTATACCATCCAAAGCTTTTACTGTACTATCTCCCATTTGATAATATTTTTTTAGATTTCTAACTGATAGAATATTCACTCTTCATCTTCCTTTCCTTGGTTTTGCTCATAATAACAAAGACTTCTTTCTCAAATCTTTCTCAAAAGTGACACTCCTGACACATTCTAAGATTGAGAAAAAAGCCTTTACTGATTTGATTAGAAATCTTTCCGGGATAAAAAAACCTCCACAGTCGTTCCTTTGTTCAGTTTCGATTTCACTTTTATATATCCCTGTTGTTTTCTTAATACTTCCCGGGCTAAAAATAATCCGATTCCAAATCCCTGCCTGTCCGTTACATTTGTTCCCCTGTAAAATCTCTGAAATATTTTCCCTTGTTCTTCTTCCGGAATACCAATACCATGATCAATAATCCGTACACATACAAAGGATTCATATAAAACAGATTGAATCGTTACAGTCGCTCCCTCAGAAGAATATTTTATCGCGTTTTCAAGAATATTTGCGAACACTTCCTCTGTCCATTTTGTGTCAGCGTAAATTTCGTAGTCCTGATACTCAGAAATCATCTGAATTCCCTTTTTCATGGCATCTAATTCAACAGTCTGACAGCTTCTTTTAATGACAGGATCAAGATCAATGATTTTAGGTGATACGGAAATCATTTCCTGCTCCGCGTAAGAAGATTTCAGCAATTCTTTCATAAAATAATTCAATCTCTCTGAATTATCCTCTATTTTATCTGCCAGCCGGGCAGATTTCGGATCATTGATCCGCTCTTTAAGCAACCCTGTATATAAAATAATATTCGCAAGTGGGGTTCTGATCTGATGGCTGATATTCGAAATTAAAGATTTTACAAGATCTCTTTCTTCCTCAGCGGTCTCTTTCTTCATATAAAATATTTCCATTATCCTGTTAAGACGGTCAGAAATAGCAGAATCCATTGATTCGTCATAAGTAAGCTCCACTCTTGTCCCACTCAGTATTTCGTCTATTCCATCAAGTAAATTTTGATATTGAGTTGACAGTCTGTTCCGATACCAGCGGATGATAAAATATAAAAGTATCACATTTACAATGACAGCAAAAAAAATAGATAGTCTCATTTACAAATTCTCCCACATATAGCCCTTGCCATATACCGTTTTAATATATTTGGGATTAGAAGAATTGTCTTCCAATTTATCTCTCAAACGTCTTATAGCGACGGACAAAGCATTATCTTCCACATATTCTGTTCCTTCAGGCCATACCCATTCCAACAATCGTTCTCTTGTTATGATGATATTGGGATTTGAAATTAACAAACGCAAAATTCGTTGCTCCGTTTTACTTAATTCTATGGAAACGCCATTTTTATAAAATTCCATAGTCTCAAAACGGAACAAAAATACTGAATCCTTATATTCCTGCCCATTCCTTACGGGACTTCTTCTGAGCAAAGCCCTTATACGTGCGCGAAGCACCATTAAACTAAACGGTTTTGTAATATAATCGTCCGCGCCACTTTCCAGGCCCGTCACAATATCCAGCTCCATATCTTTTGCTGTAAGCAGTGCGATCGGACTTGATATTTTCCGCCTTATTTCCCGGCAAAAATCTAATCCGTTACCATCCGGCAGATGAATATCAAAAATGAACAGATCAAATTTTTCCTTTTGTATCGCTTTCTTCGCGTCCGCGATAGAAGAGCATATTACAAAACTTAACTCCTCACTTTGCAAAGACAATTCAATTCCTTCCGCTAAATCAACATCATCTTCTAAAATCATGACTGTCTGTTTCAAGAAAACATCCCCCTATATGAAAAATCTTATCTTAACGATCACTTACGAAACATCTAATCAAATTGCATTATAATTTATTTTCTCGGCCCGCGCAATCAACAAAATGATTTCCAAAGCAAAAGGAAATCTTCCATTTACCAAGGCATACTTAATTAATAAAGATCGATAGGTGAAATAATTTTTCGAACTTTGCCCAAAATAGCCCAACTGCTTTTTCCTGTGTCTTTGCTCAAAAAAATAAGGCCGGCATACGCGAAACGCGCCCCAGCCTTATCAAGATGGTAAACAGACTAACCACTTTTCTCTAAAGAAACCACGACCAGTCATATAACAGGAAATTACCTGCACACGCCAATCCTAAATAGATAACCGGCTCTGAATCTCCCAGTGAAACTGTTCTCTGTTTTTCTTTTTTATTAAAGAAATGATTCCCAATGATTTTCCACGCAACATATCCTAACACTGTACCTAAGGTATTCATCAGCAAATCATCCGCGTCCACCAGACGATTGGTTGGTAATTGAGCGAATTCGATAAATGCGGAAAAGACCAATCCTGTCAGGGCCACCTTGATCGGATTTCTGAAGTTTTTCCATATAAACGGTAATAAAAATCCTAATGGCATAAGCATAATTACATTCATGGAGTGGGTAAACACGCCGTCCAACTGAAACGACACTAATCCAATATTGGCCTGGTGAAAAGTTTCAATCAGACCGCCTTTTGAAAAGATGTCCCATATGGAACCTATTCCCGTAAGAGAAAAAACAAGCCATACATAGATCATTATAGTGAAGGTCCAGAAATAATGCGTAAAAGTCGATTTTTTCTTACACAGCCATAAAACTGCCTGGTACAAAATTACCGGTACTACCGTTAAAATGACCGGCATAAGCATCATTAAAATCACTATGCTCACCCCTCCCTGAAACTATATTCTATATTTTACGGTTGAATTATTAAAAATTTTTAAAGATATGCAAAATTAATGTTTAAAAACACCTCGCATTGAAAACTCCATCAATGCGAGGCCATATCCATGGACTAATGTGCCAGGTTCTTTTTCAATTGATTTTGTTATGTATTCTGGTATAAAAAATAGGCTTATTTGTTTAAAACATATTATTTACAAAGAGAAGCAAGAATAAAAATACTACAACCAATACAGTACATACTAATGTGATTCGGTTTAATATCTTATGTGTTTTATCCTTTAACGCAATAGACAGTACATATACCACCGCCATTCCAATCAGGCCACCTAGCGTATTACAGAGTAGATCTGTAATATCGCTTGCTCCAATTGCTAATAAAAATTGAATTGTTTCAAATGCAAGACTAATACCAAAAACAGAACCAATTGCTTTTAAAATAGATTTATTTAAGAAAAGCAAATTAAAATATACCCCCACGGGAATAAAAACAACGGCGTTATTAATGATTTCGTCAAAATCAATTCTTCCATTTACGATAACTGAACCGCCAAAAGGAATTAGATTTATTTTTCTTATATGATCTAAATCAGAAAATGTAAACTGTAGCTTAAATAAGATAATCCATGATAAGATCAGCAGATAAATAAAAAGCAATACAATGGTAATTTTTCTTTCCTTCTTCATAAATTTACCTCTCTTTAAGAAGTAAAAATATCATATTTATTTTAAGATTTAAAAAAGAAAACTGAAGGATTTTTTTATTTTTCCACGGTCCCTATGCATCGTGTTTCTGTGGATTACCTGCGGGCTGACCGTCTTAGTTTTTCAGCATAATATCGACTGCCTTGATATACGATTCCACATCTGTCCCTCGGCAGCTGTCACTTGCCACTGTATCGACAACGGGATAGCTAAAGTCCTGCGCCAGAGAGAATAAGCGTCCCTAAAAATAAGGCATAATTCCCGTTTTCTTTTCTTACTCATTCTCATCTCCCTGCTGTCCTGGCGGTACCCTGTACAGGACAACAAAATATGGTCAAGTTTGACCTTTTTTTCTTTCCCACAACTGGCTGTATGTAAAAAGAAGTTACGATGACAAGAGGTGAGTGCTAATTTTTTTAATATTTTTTTGGAGAACACCTGAAAAAGCTTGATTTTTGATATGCTCCCCATATGGTAGACAATGGAAATATCCAAAACTACCATATGAGGA
>JAHYZZ010000018.1 GCA_019424135.1 Lachnospiraceae bacterium | reverse complement strand
AGAGCAGAGGACTGAAAATCCTCGTGTCGCTGGTTCGATTCCGGCTCTGGGCACTTTCTTTATCTAAAGAAAATTGTTATTACGGGCGTGTAGCTCAGGTGGTAGAGCACTTGACTTTTAATCAAGTTGTCCGGGGTTCGAATCCCCGCACGCTCAGTGATGGTAGCAGAAATCTTGATATTTAAGATTTCTGCTCTTTTCATATATAGAAAAGGAGTAGGAAATGATTGAGTTAAATCGTAATGCAGAGGAATATATGAAAAAATATGGTTGGAAGCATGTGCTCTTAAACATAGAAGAAATTACCAGCTGATGTGCGCCTCCAAGACTGGAGGTATCGGTAAGTTTTACCGATGAGGATGAATTGACAATGAAAGAAAAGGGTTATGCTGTTGATCGAAGTAAACTTGGGAATGTCTATTATCCTGAGAAAGGAATCAGCAGGGATGAAAAGGTTTCTGTTAATTATGTGGAATATCCCTGGATTACTTGCTTTGAAGTAGAAGGCTTTCATGTTGAGTAGTAAATATATTACCACAGTGGCATTCATTTATGTATCAAAAAATGGATTAGAAAAGCTATCTTATGGCAATGATATAATTGTGAAAATCCTTCGATTATTGAGAATTTATGATTGACAGCGCAAATATTTTCTTGTATAGTAGATGAAGATAAAAGGGAGTAACTTGCGTCAGGTATTGTTAAGTAAAGACTTGGCGTTTGCGAATACGTCAATACGATGGCTGATCATCCGTATCGCAATGAAAAGGTGAGACTTTTATTGCATGAAAATTGTGCAATAGGGGTCTTTTTTTTATCCTATTGCAAAAGGAGAGGAGAAGAACTATGCTAACAAGTGAACAAGCCAGACAAAATCAGGAAAAATATGGATTTAACGAGCTGGTAGAAGGAAAAAAGAAAAGTACGCTGCAGATATTTCTGGAGCAGTATAAAGACTTTCTTGTTATTATACTGATCATTGCAGCAATCGTATCCGGATTTCTTGGTGACTTTGAGAGTGCCCTCGTAATTCTTGTAGTTATCACGATGAATGCGATTTTGGGAACAGTACAGACGCTGAAGGCAGAGCAGTCGTTGGATGCGTTAAAACAAATGTCCGCACCAGAGGCAAAGGTTATTCGTGACGGCGTTCTCATGCAGATTCCATCCAGAGAGGTAACGATTGGCGACCGGGTGATCCTGGAAGCAGGAGATTGTGTTCCGGCCGATGGTAAGCTGATAGAATGTGCCAGCCTGAAAGTCGATGAGAGTGCGCTTACCGGAGAGAGTCTATCGGTAGAGAAATCGCTAGATGAGGTTCCGGAAGGAGCAGCCCTTGGAGATCAGACAAACCGGGTATTTTCCGGAAGTTTTGTTACTTATGGACGAGGTGCATTTGACGTTGCCAGTATTGGTATGGGGACAGAGGTAGGAAAGATTGCCAGCCTTTTGAAAAATACTTCCGAGAAAAGAACGCCTCTTCAAGTCAATCTGGATGATTTTGGAAAAAAGCTTTCTATTCTCATTATTGTTTTTTGTGCGATTTTATTTGGTATCAGTATTTTCAGAGGAGATCAGCCAGGTGATGCGTTCTTGTTCGCAGTTGCCCTTGCAGTAGCGGCAATCCCGGAGGCGTTAAGTTCGATTGTAACCATTGTATTGTCATTTGGCACACAGAAGATGGCAAAAGAGCATGCAATCATCCGTAAACTCCAGGCAGTAGAGGGACTGGGAAGCGTATCGATTATTTGTTCCGATAAGACAGGTACGCTGACACAGAACAAGATGACGGTAGAAGACTATTATGTAGACGGGAAAAGAATTCCGGCGGCAGAAATTGATCTGAATGATGCGAATCAGGAAAGACTGTTAAATTTCAGTATTCTTTGTAACGATTCTACAAATACCAATGGACAGGAAATTGGCGATCCCACAGAGACGGCCTTGATCAATCTTGGAAGCCGGCTGGGAAGAGAAGCCCTTGAGGTTCGTGACATATTTGAGAGAAAATCAGAGATTCCTTTTGACAGCGATAGAAAACTGATGTCTACGGCGCACATTCTGGACGGAAAACATATCATGGTGGTAAAAGGAGCTGTGGATGTATTGCTGACCAGAATGACTCATATCCGGATTGGACAGACGGTAGAGGCCATGACCGAGGAAAGGAAAACGCAGATAGAAGCACAAAATATGGAGTTTTCCAAAGATGGGCTGCGTGTGCTGGCATTTGCTTATAAGGAGATTGAAACAGACAGAGAAATTGCGCTTGAGGATGAAAATGATCTTACGTTCCTTGGGCTTATCGCGATGATGGATCCGCCCAGAGAAGAATCCAAGGCAGCGGTTGCAGAGTGTATAAAAGCTGGTATTAAACCGATTATGATCACCGGTGACCATAAGGTAACGGCGGCAGCAATTGCAAAGCGTATCGGGATTTTGAAAGATAATTCTGAGGCCTGTGAAGGTTCTGTGATTGAGAATATGTCAGACGAAGAACTGCAGGAGTTTGTTCCAAAGATTTCTGTCTACGCACGTGTTTCACCGGAGCATAAGATCCGTATTGTAAGGGCATGGCAGGATCGGGGCAATATCGTTGCCATGACAGGAGATGGAGTCAATGATGCGCCGGCATTGAAACAGGCAAATATCGGCGTGGCTATGGGAATCACTGGAACAGAAGTTTCAAAAGATGCGGCGGCCATGGTGCTGACAGATGATAACTTTGCAACGATTGTGAAAGCAGTGGAAAATGGACGGAACCTGTACCGGAACATTAAGTTTTCCATTCAGTTTTTGTTGTCAGGAAACTTTGGAGCAATTCTTACCGTGTTGTTTGCATCCATCGTGGGGCTTCCGGTTCCGTTTGCACCGGTTCACCTGCTGTTTATCAATCTTCTGACAGATAGTCTCCCGGCTATTGCGCTGGGACTGGAGCCACATTCCAAGGATGTCATGGAAGAAAAACCACGTCCGATTAATGAATCTATCCTGACAAAGGACTACCTGATGCGGATCGGTACAGAAGGCTTATGTATCGGAGTCATGACGGCAATTGCATTTTTGATCGGACTGAAGGAAAACGGCAGTCTGCTTGGAAGTACGATGGCCTTTGGAACGTTGTGTACGTCCAGGCTGGTACATGGATTTAACTGTAAATCTAACAAACCAGTGATTTTTACAAATAAGTTTTTCAACAATATTTATCTGATCGGCGCTTTTGTACTGGGACTGCTTTTGATCACAGGTGTATTGATGATTCCGGGACTGCATAATCTGTTCAGTGTACAGACTTTGGATGGAATCCATCTGTTCATGGTATATGGATTGGCGCTTCTGAATCTTCCCATTATTCAGTTGATGAAGTGGATCAGAGAACATATAAAATAGGATGATGAAATATGGAATTTAACCACGAAACCGTAAAAAGAATCAGAGGTCTTATTGTATTTGCAGCATTTGTGGTATTGTGCTTCTGGAGATATGATATTATTTTAAGCATGATCAACTTTGTGGTCCATGTGATCTTTCCTTTCATTCTTGGAGGAGCGATCGCTTTTGTATTGAATGTGCCCATGAATTTTATTCAGAGGCACCTCTTCAATCCGGACCGGATCAAAGGGCATAAGTATCTGAAGAAGATAGCGCGTCCAATCAGTATGCTGCTGGTGCTGTGTTTTGTAATTGGTGTAATTGCATTGGTCATGCTGGTATTGATTCCTCAACTGGGTGAGACCTTTGTGAATCTTGGAAAAAATATCCAGGCATTTATTCCGAAGCTTCAAATCTGGGCAAGAGGAATATTCCGGGATAACCCAGACATGGTGTCCTGGATCAACAGTTTGGAATTTGACTGGAACCGGATCATGGATACAGGAATCAATTTCTTCACACAGGGAGCCGGTGATGTTTTAAGTTCTACGATTACAGCCGCAAGGAATATCGTAAGTGGATTGACCACTTTCTTTATTGCCTTTGTGTTTGCGCTTTATATTCTGCTTCAGAAGGAAAAACTGACCAGACAGTGCAAGCGCGTTATATTTGCATTTATGAAAAGAGGCAGGGCCGAGGCGGCACTGGAAGTATTATCCTTGACATACAAGACCTTTTCCAGTTTTCTGACCGGTCAATGTGTGGAAGCGGTGATCCTTGGAATCATGTTTGTGATAGCCATGTCTATTTTCCGGCTGCCTTATGCGCTGTTGGTAGGCGTGGTGATTGCTTTTACGGCCTTGATTCCTATTTTTGGCGCATTTATTGGATGTGTGATTGGAGCATTTCTGATCTTTATGGTCAACCCGGTGCAGGCGCTTGGATTTATTGTGTTGTTTCTGGTTCTTCAGCAGATTGAAGGAAATCTGATCTATCCCCATGTGGTAGGAGGATCCGTAGGTCTTCCGTCTATTTGGGTTCTGGCTGCGGTCAGTATCGGCGGCAGTCTGATGGGAATTGTAGGAATGTTGATTTTTATTCCGATCGTATCGGTGATATATGCATTATTCCGGGAAGTCGTATATCTGAAACTGAAACAAAAGAAAATGGATCCGGAAGATATAGAATAGAAGGAGAGCCTCAGGCTCTCCTTTTTTGATCCATGAATTTACAGAAGATCACTGCCGCTGCCGTACTCATGGCAGTGGCAAGAATGCCGGCTCCTACGATAGACGCCGGGTTCACACTGCCGTACTGGCTTCGGTAGGCGATTACATTTACGGGAATCAGTTGCAGAGAAGAAATATTAAGAATGAGAAAACTGCACATTTCATTGCTGGAAATGCCCTGTCTGCGGACAGGACCTGGAAGCTTTCCTTTCCGCCTGTCGTCTTCTAGCTTAGCCAGTTCTTCCATTGCCTTCAATCCAGCAGGTGTAGCGGCCCATCCAAGCCCTAGGAAGTTGGCGATAAAGTTTGTGATGATATATTCTTCGGAAGAATGACCGGCCGGGAGATTGGGAAAAAGAAAACGCAGCAAAGGGCGAAGCTTTCGGGAAGCGGAGGCGATCATACCGCCGTCTTCGGCAATTTTCATCAGCCCCATCCACATAGACAGGACTCCTGTCATGGTAATGCATAGAGAGACCGCTTCCTTGGAGGAGTCTATGGCGGCGTTGGTAATGTCCGGGATCCGTCCGGTAAAAGAGGAGTAAATAATTCCCACAAGGATCATGCCGGCCCAGAGATAATTGAGCATAGAAAAGGCTCCTGTCTTTTTCTTACATCATATGTACACAGGAGCCTGAATAGAACTTAGAAGATCAGGAAGCGGAAGAGGGTTTTCCAAGTTTGCGCCAAACGGTCATCATCATGGTGACAAAGCAGGCAGTTCCCCCCACAAAGTTGGAGATGGGCTCTGCCAGGAAGACACCGGTAGTACCAAGGCCTGCCACTGTGGGAAGCCACAGGGTCAGTGGGATAACGATGATGGCTTTCCTGAGCAGTGAGAAAAAGATGGCGTGTCTGGAATAGCCTAGGGCTACAAAGGTAGACTGTCCCGAAAACTGCAAGGCCATCATAAAAATACCAAAGAAATAAATATGCATAGAAGGAATGCCTTTTTCCAACAAAGACGGATCACTGTTAAACACCTGGATAAAAAATCTGGGAAAGAAAAAGATTAAGGCCCATAAAACCAGGGTGAAGATACCGCAAAAGATCGTCATAAACCGGATAGCAGCTTTTACGCGGTCATATTTCTTAGCGCCATAGTTAAAACTGATCACAGGCTGGGCACTGTTGGAAAATCCATTGACCGGAATATTTACAATCTCTCGGACAGAGTTGATGACTGTCATGATCCCTACGTATAAATCCCCTCCATAGTTCTGAAGGGTAGCATTGCAGATAATCTGGACAGAGCCGTTTGTAACAGACATAATAAAGCCCGATAGCCCAAGAGTGGTAATTTCTTTTACATGTCGTGACCGGATACGCATGGCTTTTCGGCTAAGAGTAATGATTGCTTTTTTTCCAGTCAAGAATTGAAAGACCCACAGAGTAGATACCATCTGAGAAATTACAGTAGCAATGGCGGCACCACGGACGCCCAGCTGAAGGACAAAAATCAGCAAGGGATCTAAGATCAGATTTAGTACTGCTCCGATGGAGACGGTCAGCATTCCCATGACTCCAAACCCCTGAGCGTTAATGAAGTTGTTCATGCCCAGACTCACCATGACAAATACCGTTCCAAGAAGGTAGATGGACAGGTAAGCATTTGCGTAAAAATAGGTAGTTTTACTGGCGCCGAACAGATATAGAAGGGGTTCCTTAAATAAGTAACAAAAAACTGCCAGGGCCACGCCTAAAATCAGAAGAAGAGAAAAAGAGTTCCCCATAATCTCTTTGGCTTCTTTTGTTTCCTGGCGTCCTCTTGCCATGGAAAACAAAGGCGCTCCGCCCATTCCGATGAGATTGGCAAAGGCGGTGATGATGGTAATGATGGGAAGCGTAAGTCCGATGCCAGTTAGCGCTTCCGTAGAAGTGTGGGGAAGATGTCCGATATAGATACGGTCTACAACGCTGTATAAAACGTTGATCAGCTGTGCCAAAGTCATGGGGACAGCCAGTCTTAAGATAGCAGCAGAGATACTTCCCACTCCGAAATCTCTTTTTTCTGCAGCTGTATGTTTCATAAAACTCACCACTTTCCCCCAAATTCTAATTAGCAGTATAGCTCTTTCCAGAGAGATTTTCAATCATATCGAAGTGGGGATTCTCATATATATAGAATGAAGTACTATAAAAAGAGATATAAAATGAAGCTTTTTTTGTATGTCACAGATCTGATTGTACCTTTTATGATCCTGGGAATTATTGCTTATGGGGTTTTAAAGGGTGTGAAGGTATATGATACGTTTATCAAGGGAGCAAGAGAAGGATTTTTGACAGTGATCAAAATCATGCCTACGATGATCGGCCTTATGGTAGCAGTAGGAATTTTAAGAGCCTCCGAATTCCTTGATTTTCTGGCAGATCTGATCGGGAAATTTTCCGGACAGGTTGGCTTTCCGGGCGAGTTGGTGCCCTTGTCTCTGGTAAAAATGTTTTCTTCTTCTGCAGCCACCGGCCTTTTACTGGATCTCTACAAAAAGTTTGGTACAGATTCCTTCATTGGTCTTGCGGCATCGATCAGCATGTCCTGTACAGAGACGATCTTCTATACTATGAGCGTCTATTATATGACGGCAAAAATCACAAAGACTCGTTATACGCTTCCAGGGGCTATTTTGGCGACAGTGGCAGGGTTGGCAGCCAGCGTAATACTGGCAGGAAAACTGTAGCAGATACGTTGTGACAGTGGTATGATAAAGATATATAAATCTGGACAACTGACGAGGAGGAAAGAAGATGAAAAGGAAAAAAACAGGGATCTTTCTAGCGGTGATTCTGGCAGCAGGTTTTTTATTAAACGGCTGTGGAAGTACGGAGCCATTTGATGCGTCTGGCTATGTGAAAAGTGTGCTGGATGCCAATTACCATGGAGAATATGAAGAATATGCAGGGTTCCGGGAGCTTTCCGTGGAAGATGCCAGGGAAGAAATCGAAGAGAGCACAAATGCACAGGTGGAGGCAGAGTTTACCGATTTTGACGGGATCACAGAGGAAGGAAAAGAAGCCTATGCCAAGAGTCTTTCGGAGCTGGACAAGCTGATGCGTTATAAAGTAGGAGAGGCCAAGGAACTTGACGATGGGAGTTTTACGGTGCCGGTGACCATTGAACCTACAAATGTATATCAGACGATGGAACAGCATTCCTCAGATGTGACGACAGAAATGTTGGAGCAGGGGACGGATCCTTCTACGCCAGAAGGATTTGCACAGGTATTAAATGAGAGCATGAAAAGAGCGATGGACGGAATCGAATATGCCGATCCGGAAACCATTGAGATTACGGTTTCCCAGGACAGTGACGGGGCATATGGAATCAGTGATGCAGATATGCAGAAGATTGCAGATACCATGATGCCCCAGTAAATAATCAGAACATATAATCACGGAGCAGATCAAAGGATGCCGGACCAAGAGTCAGGACTTCCTGGTGAAAACGTATTTGTGAAAAATCTTTTCCCCAGGCGGCAATGGCATCCTTTTTTAGTTCTAGAAATTCCAGGTAGCCAATGTAGTATTTTAAATAATTGGCCGGGTCTGCCACGATCAGTTCATAGATATCCTGGATAGTCTTGGTGTCGGTGATCCCATAGCTTTGAAAGAAGACCACGGTGTCTGGAAGCGACCAGCCATCATAGTGGATTCCCATATCTGCCAGCGCATATAAGCCCAGAATCAGGGAACTGTTTTTCTGAAATAAAGTGGCCTGTTCTTTGGAGATAGGGGCGTAGTAGTAGCTGATCATTTCACTGTAGGTCGCCCATCCTTCGGTATAACCCCCATAGTTCAGAAGACTTCGGATGGGAGCAGGATCCTGAGAGGCATAGTAGACGGTCTGGTATAAATGTCCCGGATAGCCTTCGTGAGCCAGAGTCGTAAAAAGTGTCAGATCATCTGGCATGTGTCCTTGGTTGATATAGATGACATTATCAGAAGAATGATCAATGGGAGGGATCATATAGAAGGCAGGGCTTAGATATTCCTCCATAGATTCCTGTACATATTTGATTGTTACCGATACATCCGGCGGGGAGGGAAAATGACCGGACATTTTTCTTTCCAGATCAGACAAGATTGCAGCAGGGTTGGATTCTTCAAAAGAAATTCCCTGAGAATTTAGAAGGTCGGAGGAAATGGATGGATCTTCCGGAAGAGATGCATAAATTTCCTGGATGGCGGACAGATCATCATTCATCTGCCGGATCGTCAGTTCCTGAAGCTCTGGGATGCTCCGGCTGCTTCCGGTTTCCGCGGCAGCAAGAGTCTGATAGTATTCTTTTCCTCCGGAGAGGTGACAAAGACCTTCCTGGTTAGCCGCATTGTCTTTTAAGGAAACCAGTCCGTCTGCCAGAAGGGTGTAGGCAGGGAAAACGGAAGAATTCATGGCAGAGTGGTGGGCGTTTATGTATTCCTTTTTTTCACTATCTGAAAGTTTCAGATCATCAAGGCGTCTGGTAAAAGTATCATAGAGATAACAGTCATCTCCCTGAGCCAGAAAGGCATAGCATTCCTCCAAGATCTTGTCTGCACAGTAAGAGGGCATAAACAGGCCGGCTTTGGATTTTTCTGTTTCAAATTCCAGGATCGAAGTAAAGTAGGCAGGCATCTGAGAGAGTAGTTCCAGATAAATATCTATATCATGACGGTTATAAAAAGGATATTCTGACAGCAGAATGGGAAGTTGGGACTGTACGCCGGTTAAAGGTGTCAGAGGTTCCTCATATAGAAGATAGGGGGCATTACGAAGAGACGTTTTCAGGTATTCCAGCAGTACATCATAGGTCAGCTGATTTTTGGCAGAAAGACGACTGCGGTCATAGGAGGAGATCCTTTGGATCGTATTTTCCAGAGAAGTGCCGTAGTCTTCGGTGCTGCTTCCAAAAGTTCCAAGGCAGACCGGGACGTCGTCAAGATCGTAAGTCTGTGGATTTTTCAGAGTATAATGAAGAGTCAGAGTATTGCCGGACAGCTCCTGACAGAAAAAAGACGTAAGACAGGATTCAAAACGTTTGTCCTCGCTCTGAAAAAACAGCCAGAGAACACCAGCCAGAAGAAGAAATATCCCGGTCAGGGAAGAAACGATCAGTGCAATACGTTTTTTGGACATAAAAATCCTTTCAGTGTTTTTTACATGTATATGCAGAACTTTACAATTCAGACCGCGTCTACTATACTAAGAGCAGTGAGGAGATGAGATTTATGAGGATTTTGATCGCAGAAGATGAAAAGGATCTGAATCAGATCATCGGCTCGCGATTGAAGGAGGAGCATTACAGTGTGGATTCTTGTTTTGACGGGGAAGAAGCGCTGGAATATGTAAGAAGCGCAGAGTATGACGCAGTAGTTTTGGACATTATGATGCCCAGAATGGACGGACTTTCCGTTTTACGAACCATGCGCCGGGAGGGAAATCAAACACCGGTACTTCTTCTGACGGCAAGAGACAGTATAGAGGACCGGGTCAGCGGACTGGATGCAGGAGCCAACGATTATCTGATCAAGCCGTTTGCATATGAGGAACTATTGGCCAGGATCCGTGTGCTTTTGAGAAAGCCGCTAGAGGCGCCAAAGAGCTGCTTCAAAGTGGGAGACTTGGAGGTGCATACAGATACCCACCAGGTCTTCCGTGGGGGAAAAGAAATTTCGCTTTCCGGGAAAGAATTTTCCCTGCTGCGCTACATGGCGCAAAATCCGGGGATCGTGCTTTCCAGAGACCGTCTGGAAGAGCATCTTTGGAATTTTGATTATTCCGGGGGATCTAATGTGATTGATGTGTATATCCGGTATCTTCGTAGAAAGATCGATGACGGACATGAGCAGAAGCTGATCCACACCGTACGTGGCGCCGGGTATGTATTGAGGGCAGAGGAATGAAGCGATGGTCATTAAAAATCAAGCTAACCTTATTGTATACGTTTTTCATGTGTCTGGTTACCTGTGCGGCTCTGGCAATCTTGTTTTCGTTAAGTAATCGGGAGCTCCTTTCAAATACCCAGAGCAAGCTTATGCGCCGGGTACAGCAGAGTGCAGATAGTGTGACACTGGTGGACGGAGAGCCGAAAGTTGATTCTGACTTTTACTCCGTGGCACAGGATGTTTATCTGTCGGTATATGATGATACCCCGTATTTCCTGTACGGCAAGATTCCTTATGGGTTTGACTCCCAGCCGGATATCAAAGACGGACAGATTCAGAGGATAAAGGAGCAGGGAAAGGACTGGTATGTCTACGATATGTCCTTTCGGCTTGCGGAAAATGTCACGGTATATATCCGGGGCATTACTTCGGTAACAGACGCCGAATCCAGCTATCGTGTGATCCTGAGGTTTGCGATGATTCTTCTGCCGGGACTGATCCTGGTGACAGCTTTTATCGGGTATCGGTTTACCAGGCGCACACTGCTTCCTGTGCGAAGAATGATTGAGACGGTCCGGCAGATCCGGGCGGATACAGATCTCTCCCGGAGGATTGGTCTTGCAAAAAGCGGAAAGAAGAGCGCAGATGAGATCTACTTGCTGGCAGAGACGTTTGATGACATGCTCTCTCAGCTGGAGGAAGTCTTCCAAAGGGAGAAACAGTTTACGTCGGATGTATCTCATGAGCTGCGTACACCGGTCAGTGTGATCATTGCTCAGTGCGGTCAGTGCCTGGAAGATAAGAATCTGACAAAGACGCAGTGTGGGCAGATCCGTCTGATAGAAAAAAAGGCAAAGGAAATGGCTGGAATCATCGGGCAGCTGCTGTTTTTGTCAAGGGCAGATCAGGGAAGGCAGGCCATCCAGAAGGAGGAACTGGATATCAGTGAGCTGACCCATATGATCGTAGAGGAGCAGAAATTTCTGACAAATGAAAAGGATGTGGATGTGGAATTCCAGGAAGATATAGAGCCGGGAATCCTTCTAAAAGCGGATGAAACCCTGTATATCCGGCTCATGGAGAACTTGATTTCTAATGCGGTTTCCTATCGTAAACCGGGTGAAAAGGGAAAGATCAAGGTTAGTCTTCGCACATCCAAAGAAGAGGTCACAGGTATGGTTGAGGATCAAGGAATCGGGATCAGAGGAGATGAGCTGCCTCTTATTTGGAAACGGTTTTACAGGGCGGATGCATCCAGAACAGACAGAAGTCATTCCGGATTGGGGCTGTCTATGGTAAAATGGATCGTGGAAGTGCATGGTGGAAAGATTGAGGCAAAGAGCCGGGAAGGAGAAGGAACAAGGTTTATTTTTTCTTTTCCGATAAAAAAATAAAAAAATGAGATCCTTTAATCTTTTTTTAATCTTTGTGGGGTATAGTAATATCAACAAAAGCAAAACAAACCTTAAAATAAAAAAATGAAGGGAGAACAAAGATATGAAAAGATTATTAGCAGCAGCAATTTTAACGCTTACCGTTGCAGGAGCAGTCGTTGGATGTGGAGGAAAGGATATTGGAAGAGACGCAGCCTTAGATGCAGCACTTAAGGATGCAGGCGTCAGCGAATCGGATACCACCAGACTTAGGGTTTCTGAGGACAGGGATGATGGAAGGAAAGTATATGAAATCCAGTTTGATGTACAAAATACAGGGTATGAATATGAGGTCGCCGCTTCCGATGGATCGATTTTAAGCTCAGATATCGAGGACCAAAGTGGTAGCGCTCAGACTCAGAATAACACCCAGAACGGATCTCAGGATGATACCCAGAATCAAGATCAAAATACTCAGAACAATGCTTCTCAGGGAACTGCCAATGGAAATAGTGCAAATGTGGCAGTGACTCAGGAACAGGCCATCCAGACCGCACTTTCCAGAGTATCCGGAGCTTCCAAGCAGGATATCCGCATCAGTCTGGATCAGGATGATGGCATTTATAAATATGAAGGGGACATTATCTACAATGGCACAGAGTATGACTTTGAAATTGATGCCAATTCCGGAACCATTCTGGAGTGGAGTGAAGAAAGATATTAAAAAATAAAAGAAAAAGGAGCATAAAAGATGGAAAAATCAAAGGTATATTTTACAAACATGAGGGCATCTTTTCAGGAAAATATCCCTCAGAAATTAAAAAGGCTGATGAAAACAGCCGGAATCGGGAATATCGATTTTGAAAATAAGTATACCGCCATCAAGATGCATTTTGGAGAGCCGGGGAATCTTGCATTCCTCCGGCCCAATTATGCGTCTGTCATGGTGGACCTGGTGAAGGAGCTGGGAGGGAAACCCTTCCTTACAGACTGCAATACGTTGTATGTGGGCGGAAGAAAGAATGCTCTGGATCATCTGGATTCTGCATATAAAAATGGATTTTCCCCTTTCTCTACCGGATGCCATGTGATCATTGCAGATGGGCTGAAGGGAACAGATGAACAGCTGGTCCCTATAGACGGAGAGTATGTAAAGGAAGCAAAGATTGGACGCGCCGTTATGGATGCAGACATTTTTCTAACGCTAAACCATTTTAAAGGCCATGAGGCAACAGGATTTGGCGGAGCATTGAAAAATATCGGTATGGGATGTGGATCCCGGGCAGGGAAAATGGAGATGCACAGTGCCGGAAAGCCTTATGTAGAGCAGGAAAATTGTATCGGATGTGGAAATTGTGTGAAGATCTGCGCCCATGACGCGCCTTCCATCACCGACCGAAAGGCCACGATCGATCAGAGTAAATGTGTGGGCTGCGGCCGTTGTATCGGCGTCTGTCCCAAGGACGCAGTATGTGCATCGAATGATGAATCCAACGATATCCTGAACTGTAAGATTGCCGAATACAGTCTGGCCGTCCTGAAGGATCGTCCACATTTTCATGTAAGTCTGGTCATCGATGTATCGCCAAACTGTGACTGCCATGCAGAGAATGATATTCCTATCGTGCCGGATGTGGGAATGTTTGCATCCTTTGATCCGGTAGCTTTAGACCGCGCCTGTGCGGATGCGGTGAACCGTCAGCCGGTGATTGCGGACAGTCAGCTGGACCGGATGCCTCATGTGCATCATGATCACTTTACTGATTCTGCGCCTACCACCAATTGGAAGAGTTGTCTGGAGCACGCAGAGAAGATTGGTATCGGCACCCAGGAATATGAGCTGATTGAAATCTAAGAAAATACATAGCGGATCAGAGTATATTAGGAGGATAGACAAGGGATGAAATTATATCAGGGAAGGCCGAAGACAACAGAGGGCAGAGAAGAAAAAGAAAGGAAGGTCTATGACCTTCTGGACAGTCTGGGGATTGATTATATTCGGGCGGACCATGAGGCGGTGATGACCATTGAAGCGTGCAAAGAAGTGGATGAAGCGCTGGAAATTGAGATTTATAAGAATCTTTTTCTGTGCAATCGCCAGAAGACAGCCTTCTATCTCCTGGTATTGCCCGGAGAAAAATCACTTCAGACCAAAGAACTGTCAAAGCAGATTCCGACTTCCCGCTTGTCCTTTGCCTCCGGGGAAGATATGGAGAAGCTTTTGAATGTAACTCCTGGATCCGCCACCATTATGGGACTGATTTTTGATTCAGACAATCGGGTGCAGCTGCTGGTGGATGAGGAAATTCTGGAAAATCCCTGGTATGCCTGCCACCCATGTGTGAATACATCCAGCATTAAGCTAAAAACAAAGGATGTGTTTGGAAAATATCTGAAGGCGGTCCATCATGATTATATCAAGGTGAGGCTGAGCGACGGGAAGAGATAGAAGGAAAAGAACAGAAGAGGAGACAAGTATGACACAAAAGGCAAAGAAACAGCTGGCTTTAGAGATAATTGAACGATTAAAGCAGGAATACCCGGATGCCGGATGTACCCTTGATTATGACCAGGCCTGGAAGCTTCTTGTCAGTGTCCGCCTGGCTGCCCAGTGTACGGATGCCAGGGTTAATGTAGTGGTGGAAGGTCTATATGAGAAGTATCCAAGCGTAGCGGCGTTGGCAGAGGCGGATGTAAACGACATTGAAGCCATCGTAAGACCGTGCGGTCTGGGAAAGAGCAAGGCCCGGGATATCAGCGCCTGCATGAAGATCCTGCATGAAGAATATGAGGATCAGGTGCCGGATGATTTTGACGCGCTTCTTAAACTTCCTGGCGTAGGCAGGAAAAGCGCCAATCTGATTATGGGAGATGTGTTTGGAAAACCCGCCATCGTTACTGACACTCACTGTATCCGTCTGGTGAACCGGATGGGACTGGTGGACGGCATCAAAGAGCCGAAAAAAGTAGAAATGGAACTGTGGAAGATCATTCCGCCCAAAGAAGGAAGTGATTTCTGCCACCGGCTGGTATATCACGGCAGAGACGTGTGTACTGCACGGACAAAGCCCCACTGCGACCAGTGCTGCCTGAATGATATCTGTAAAAAGAAAATTTCATAAACTTTTATACCTGTTTTATGATAAAGGTAAAAAGAGAACAAAAGAACCAGGGACAGAAGAGCTGCTCCTGGTTTTTTATGATCAATTTAAAGATTTTTGGCATATATCAAGAAAGCTCTTGCATTCTTTCTACATCCGTGTATAATGTTCTTAGTTCGCTAATTTTTAACTAAAAGTATAGTATTAGAAAACTGGAGGTGAAAGTGTGGATATCGGTAAAAAATTGAAAGAAATGAGTCTGCAGAATGATCTGACACTGGGGGATCTTGCATCCAGAAGCGAACTTACCAAAGGCTTCCTTTCGCAGGTGGAGCGGAATTTGACGACACCGAGTATTGCCACACTTCAGGATATCCTGGAGGCACTGGGGAGCAATCTGTCAGAGTTTTTCCATGAAGAGGAAGAAAAGCAGATCGTATTTCAGACACAGGACTTTTTTGTGGATGAGCAGGAGGACTACCAGATTGAATGGGTGATTCCAAACGCCCAGAAAAATGAAATGGAACCCATCCTTTTGACATTGCATCCACATAAGAAGAGCCAGATCATGTCTGCTTATCAGGGCCAGGAATTTGGCTATGTCCTAAAGGGCAGCATCACGATCATACAGGGCAGTAAGAAATATAAGGTAAAGGCAAAGGAGACCTTCTATATGGACGGATCAAAAAGCCATTATCTTTACAATCACGGCAGCAGTGATGCAAAAGTATTGTGGATCACGACGCCGCCGATGTTTTAACAGGAGGGAGAAGTGGGATGGAAGAAAAGAAACTGATCGAGTTTCGTAATATTGTAAAGAATTTTGACGGTCAGATCGTTCTGAAAGGAATCAATCTGGATATTTATGAAAATGAATTTGTAACATTGCTAGGGCCCAGTGGATGTGGAAAGACGACACTGCTAAGGATCCTGGGCGGATTTTTAGATGCAGATGAGGGAAGTGTGATCTTTGACGGAGAGGAGATCAGTAAAAAGCCGCCCTACGAACGGGAACTGAACACGGTATTTCAGAAGTATGCGTTGTTTCCTCATCTGAGTGTATATGAAAATATCGCATTTGGCCTGAAGATCAAAAAGATGAGTAAAGATATCATCGACCAGAAGGTCATGAAGATGTTAAGACTGATCGGACTGGAAGGATTTGAGGATAAGAATACTACGTTGCTTTCTGGTGGACAGCAGCAGCGTGTGGCTATTGCAAGGGCGTTGGTCAACGAGCCGAAGGTGCTGCTATTGGATGAACCGCTGGCGGCACTGGACTTAAAACTTAGAAAAGAGATGCAGTACGAGCTGAAGCGGATCCAGCAGGAAGTTGGAATTACCTTTATCTTCGTTACGCATGACCAGGAAGAGGCGCTGACCATGTCAGACAAGATTGTTGTCATGAATCATGGTGAGATTCTGCAGGTAGGCTCTCCCCAGGATATTTATAATGAACCGTCCAACCGGTTTGTGGCAAATTTTATCGGGGAAAGCAATATCCTGCCTGGTGTCATGCTAGAAGACTATAAGGTTCGTTTTGACGATATTACGTTTGACTGTGTGGACTTTGGGTTTAAAGAAAACGAGCCGGTGGATGTGGTGATCCGTCCTGAGGATATTGATATCGTGGATGTGAAGGACGGCAAGATGACAGGCGAGGTATTAAGCGTCCTGTTTAAAGGCGTTCACTATGAGATCATTGTGGAGACGGTTCCAGGAACCAGTGTGACGGTCAATATGCGTGTGATCCAGAATCAGGATGTAAGCAGTGAGGACGGAAAAGAAAAGATCAGCGCCAATAACTTTTATGTGGATATTGATGACGTGGAAGATCTGGATGATAAAGAGGTAATTGCCCGTGCAAATGCACAGGCCTGGGATCCGGAGAGCGACGAGTATCTTTCGATTCCGAAGATCGAATATGAGGTATCAAAGGAAGAAGGACAGTATCCGGTGGTGTTCTCTACAGCCAACGGCACAAAGATAGAAAGAACGATTTTTGTAGTAGACCAGCCTTTTGTAAAAAATGAAAAGGCGAATGAAGGAATCATGGCATTTAATTTTGTAAAATCCGTAGATGAGATCACAGAATCTCAGGCGTTGGATACAGATTTAAAGACCTGGGCAAATGCACAGGGATGGAAACTAAGTGACGAGGAACAAAGCGTGGATATTAGCGTGGACTATGAATTTGATCCGGAAACCGTTACAGAGGGCGTATATCCTATTACCTTCTGGACCACCGGACGAGAATTTAAGATTCATACCACAGATTATTCCGAAGAAGGACAGGAGGTCGGCCTGACATTCTTCCCGGAAGATATCCATGTGATGTCCAGAACGGGGTATTAAACGATGAAGAGATTTTCACAGCTGGCGTGGCCGTATATTGTATGGGCAGCTTTGATGCTTGTGCTCCCCATGGCGCTGATTGCCATGTATTCCTTTATGGAGCAGGGAAACAGCATCATTTCCTTCTCTTTTACACTGGAACATTACGTCAAATTTTTTACCGACCAGGATTTCTTATTAATCCTTTGGCGTTCGTTCCTGATTGCGGTTAAAACCACGATAATCTGTTTGATCCTTGGCTATCCTGTGGCTTATTTTATCGCCCGCAGCAAGGAAAAAACTCAGAACATCTTGATTTTATGTGTAACACTTCCCATGTGGATCAACATGCTGGTGCGTACCTATGCCTGGATTGGGCTATTAAGTGAAGGCGGATTGATCCAGAGGGTCTTAAGCCTGTTTGGTCTGGGAGATCAGGAACTTCTTTATACGGAAGGCGCAGTTCTTCTGGGAATGGTATATAACTTTCTTCCCTTTATGATTCTACAGATCCAGACTTCTTTGAGTAAGATGAATCACTCCCTTTTGGAGGCAAGCGCAGACCTGGGCGCAAGTCCATGGCAGACGTTTCGGAGGGTAACGTTCCCACTGTCCCTGCCAGGTGTGATCAACGGTATTACTCTGGTATTTTTGCCGGCGGTCAGTTCCTTTTTTATCCCGAAGCTTCTTGGCGGAGGACAGTATTTCCTCATCGGAAATATGATAGAGAACCAGTTTATTACAGTAGGCGAATGGAATTTCGGAAGTGCGATTTCCATGATCATGGCCGTGATCATGATGCTTCTTATGATGGCAGTGCGTAAGATTGAGATCCGGAACCAGGGCGGAAAGGAGGAGTAATCAGGATGAACAAAGGAAAACGTCCATTTGGGAAGATTTTGATGATCCTGATGATCGCATTCTTCTATCTTCCTATTGTATATATGGTGGTCTTCTCGTTTAATGACGGGAAATCCCTCACAAGCTTTACAGGATTTTCTCTTCGCTGGTATCAGCACATGTTGGAGTCTCAAGATATGATGAAAGCGGTATATACGACCTTCAGCATTGCTGTTTTGGCCACGTTTATATCCACAGTGGTGGGGACGATAACGGCTATCGGCCTTAGCAAGTCCAAAAAGGTGATTCGGAACATCATGGATCAGGTCAATAACCTGCCGATGATGAATCCCGAGATCGTAACGGCTATTGGATTTATGCTGTTGTTTATCACCTTTAATGTGGAAAAGGGATACACAACCATGCTGCTGGCGCATATCGCCTTTTGTATTCCCTATGTAATTTTGTCGGTGATGCCTAAAATTCGTTCTCTGGATCCCAATCTGGCGGATGCGGCTATGGATTTAGGTGCTACGCCGTGGCAGGCGTTAAGAAAAGTGATTGTGCCGCAGATCACACCGGGAATCGTGTCCGGGGCACTGATTGCTTTTACCATGTCGGTGGATGATTTTATCATTTCCTATTTCGTGACCGGAAGAGGAGTGAAGAACTTAAGTATTGTGGTCTATACCATGAGCAAGCGTGTCAATCCCAGCATCAATGCGGTGTCCACGTTAGTGGTGGTTATCATCACCATTGTGCTTCTTTTCATTAATCTGGCTCCTGTTGTGGCAGCAAAGAGTAAGAAGGCAGAGAACATTGGAAAGAAGAGGCGTCTGGTGCCTGCGGCAGCAGCGGTTCTTTGTGCAGCGGCCGTGGCAGTTTGCGCGGTGAATCTTGGAGGCGGCGGCTCTGACCGTCCTTATGAAGGACAGACGCTTCATATTTACAACTGGGGTGAATATACCGGCGAAAATATTATCAGTGACTTTGAAGAAGAGACGGGTGCAACGGTAGTCATGGAAAACTTTGATTCCAATGAGCAGATGTACATCAAAGTGGCCAATGGAGAGTCCTATGATCTGCTGGTGCCCAGCGACTATATGATCCAGCGCCTCATTGAGGAGGATCTTCTGCAGAAGCTGGATAAATCGAAACTGGACTGCATGGATAAACTGGCGGATGCGGTAAAAGGGTTGCCATATGATCCGAACAATGATTATTCGGTGCCGTATTTCTGGGGAACCGTAGGAATCGTGTATGACAAAAATAAGGTAGACATCGAGGATCTGGAGCGGGAAGGATATAATATTTTCCTGGACGAGAAATATAAAGGGGACGTCTATCTCTATGATTCCGAGAGAGATTCCTTTATGATGGCACTGAAAGCTCTGGGATATTCTATGAATACAGAAAACGAACAGGAACTGCAAGAAGCTTATGAATGGCTGGTTCAGTGTGTAGAAACCATGGATACCGAGATTGTGACGGATGAGATCATCGACAATATGGCCCAGGGAAGAAAGGCTCTGGGACTGATCTATTCTGGAGATGCTTCTTATATAATGGCGGAGAATGAGGATATGGGCTACTTTATGCCGGAAAGTGGAACCAACCTGTGGTCAGATGCTATGGTCATCCCGAAAAATGCCAAGAATCCAGATCTTGCCCATGCATTTATCAACTATGCTACCGATTATGACGGAGCCTATGATAATTCCAGTTATGTAGGATATACTTCTGCCAATCAGGAAGTTATGGACACGCTGTCTGGAGAAGGAGGAGATTATGAAGGGATCAATGCCTATATCCCTCGGACAGACAATGAAAATGACGAAGTTTTTGTATATAATGAAAACACCAAAAAGATTATCAGCGATCTGTGGAGCCGTGTGAAAATTGCGGCCAGCAACGCAGGATAAAATGAAAATTTAATTTACATTTTATGGCATTGTGCTATCAGAAATAGGAGGCTCCTCTATAATGACTTTCGTAAGAAAACGAGAGTGATTATGGAGGAGTTTTTATGATGGATGCAAAAAGTAAAATGACACAGTCGTAGAAAATAAGGGTGTTGAGTATGTCTCTTTATGGGCCTTCCATATTGTTTACAGAATTGATTCCGTCTTTCCAGGTGGGAATCCTGGAGTTTTCCAGAACGTAGTTGATCAGTATTTCCTCAGTCTTCGTAAATTTTAAATTGGTTTTATCTAGAAACAAATCCTTCATAATAAATCCTTCTTTCGTGGTATGATAGTAACATAGAATTGAAAAGAACAGATAAAATTTTGTTTGAATATATGTAGCTCACACAGATGAGTCCATCCGGTGTGGGAAGGTACCAGCAGGCAAAAAAACGGTGGAAGGTAACTTCCGGGTATATCTGGGGATGGAGATTCGTTTTCCTCATGATGAAAATGATTTTCTGGTATATGGCATGGATGAAGAATTTTTCTTCCGGCATCCCTGGCTTTATATGAAGGAACTACCGGAACTGTGGCAGATCGCGGATGGGGAGGTTCGGATTTCCATCAGGTGCAGGATTTGGCTAGCTGTTGTATAATTATAGATACAATTCCGGAGGATGAAAAGGTCTTGGCAAAGCTTTTAAGAGAGGGACACTTTTGCGTGGAAACCGTCCCGGTGACAGAATAATAGTCGAAGTGCTTGACATCCAGTCTTTTGATATGCTACGATTTTAAATAATCATGAAAACGCGGTGAAAAAGAGAGTACACTTGCAGAAGATTCTACAGAGAAGTTCCGGATATGCTGAGAGGAACGAATCGTGAAGCTGGTGGAAGATGGCTTTTGAGCGGTGTGGGTGAGCAAGATGATCTGTGAGCCCGCAAAGGGTCCGCCCTTTAAAGCGGAAGGTGTCATCAGTGCACCTGCTGAGGTCTCCCGCCGTGAGGCGAAGACGAACAGAAGTGGTAACACGGGAAAGGGCCCGTCTTCTCTGACTTTTCTATGAAAGATAGAAGAGCCAGAGTTTTTTTATTTTTATCATTGTTTTCATGGAAGAACTGTCAGATAGAATAAAGGAGAGAATAGAAATGGAAAAGCAGAAATATTACATTACAACAGCGATTGCCTATGCATCCGGGAAACCGCACATTGGGAATACCTATGAAGCGGTGCTTGCCGATGCTATCGCCAGGTACAAAAGGAGTCGTGGGTTCGACGTGTTTTTTCAGACAGGAACCGATGAGCATGGCCAGAAGATTGAACTGAAGGCGGCAGAGGCAGGTGTAACGCCTCAAGAATTTGTAGACCAGGCTGCAGGTGAGATCAAGAAGATCTGGGATCTGATGAATACTTCCTATGATAAATTTATCCGAACCACGGATAAGGATCACGAAAAGCAGGTGCAGAAGATTTTCAAGAAGCTGTACGACCAGGGTGATATCTATAAAGGGTCCTATGAAGGTCTCTATTGTACGCCCTGTGAATCCTTCTGGACCGAATCTCAGTTGGTGGACGGCAAATGTCCCGACTGTGGGCGCGAGGTAAAACCGGCCAAGGAAGAGGCGTATTTCTTCCGTATGAGTAAGTATGCAGATCGACTGATCGAGTACGTCAATGAGCATCCGGAATTTATTCAGCCGGTGTCACGGAAAAATGAGATGATGAATAACTTCCTGCTTCCAGGGCTTCAGGACCTGTGCGTATCCAGAACCTCTTTTAAATGGGGAATCCCGGTGGATTTTGATCCGAAGCATGTAGTTTATGTATGGCTGGATGCGTTGACCAATTACATTACCGGTATTGGTTATGACTGTGACGGCGAAAATTCAGAAATGTTTCAGAAAAATTGGCCGGCGGATCTGCATCTTATTGGAAAAGATATCATCCGTTTCCATACGATTTACTGGCCGATCTTTTTGATGGCGCTGGATCTTCCGCTGCCCAAGCAGGTGTTCGGTCATCCATGGCTTCTGCAGGGAGACGGCAAGATGAGTAAGTCCAAAGGGAATGTGCTGTATGCCGATGAACTGGTGGATTTCTTTGGTGTGGATGCTGTGCGTTATTTTGTTTTGCATGAGATGCCTTTTGAAAATGACGGCGTAATCACCTGGGAGCTGATGGTAGAGAGAATGAATGCAGATCTGGCCAATACTCTTGGAAATCTGGTAAACCGGACCATTTCCATGACGAATAAGTATTTTAGCGGTACGGTTACGAACAAGGGTGTAGCAGATGAAAATGAAAAAGTTTTTGACGATGACTTGAGGGCACAGACACAGGCGCTGTCTGGAAAAGTCGATGAGAAAATGGATAAGCTCAAAGTGGCTGACGCTATCACAGAGATCTTTAATCTCTTCAAGAGATGCAACAAATACATTGATGAGACGACACCCTGGGTACTGGCAAAGGACGAGGCAAAGAAGGACCGTCTGGAGACCGTGCTGGCAAATCTGATCGAAAGCATTAAGACTGGTGCACAAGAGCTGAAGCCGTTTATGCCAGATACTTCTGAGCGGATCAAAGCACAGCTGGGAGACGGTAAAGTTACAGATAAGCCGGAAATCCTATTTGCAAGACGGGATCTTGCGGAAGTGATGAAAAAAGTCGAAGAGCTGCATCCGCCGGTAGAAGAAAAAGCTGAGGAAGCAGGCGGGGATGCAGAGGCAGAAGAAGTAATTGACATTGAGGCAAAGCCAGAGATTACTTTTGATGACTTCGGAAAAATGCAGTTCCAGGTAGGCGAGATCATTGCCTGTGAAGAAGTAAAAAAATCAAAAAAGCTTCTTTGTTCTCAGGTAAAAATCGGAAGCCAGGTTAAACAGATCGTGTCCGGCATCAAAGCCCACTATACTCCAGAAGAAATGGTGGGCAAAAAGGTCATGGTGCTGGTGAACTTAAAGCCCGCAAAACTAGCAGGCGTATTGTCCGAAGGCATGCTTCTGTGCGCAGAAGACGCCGAAGGCAATCTGGCACTCATGACCCCAGAAAAAGAAATGCCCGCAGGCGCGGAGATCTGCTAGTTCATTGGGGACGGGGGATTTTCAGAAATCCCCCGTCCCCAATGGAAGAGTATGTGGATTATAAAAAACAAATGTGGATAAAAGGAGAAAAGATTGTGGATAAAATCAAAATAGGTATTGTTGGATATGGAAATATTGGAAAAGGTGTGGAAAAAGCTATCGCCAGAAATGAAGATATGGAACTGGCAGCAGTTTTTACCAGAAGAGATCCTTCTATGGTAGAGATTGAGACAAAAACAGCTGAAGTTAAATCGATGGATGATATGAAGGCGATGAAAGGCACGATTGATGTGATGGTACTTTGCGGAGGCTCTGCCACAGATCTTCCAGTAATGGGGCCGAAAATTGCTGCGGATTTCAATACCATAGACAGCTTTGACACCCATGCCAGAATCCCGGAATATTTTGAAAATGTAGATAAAGCGGCAAAAGCTGGGGGAAATGTGGGAATCATTTCTGTCGGTTGGGATCCGGGAATGTTTTCTTTAAATCGCCTGTATGCAGAGTCGATCCTGGTACAGGGAAGCACCTATACTTTCTGGGGAAAAGGTGTCAGCCAGGGGCATTCAGATGCAATCCGCCGGATTAAAGGAGTCAAAAATGCAATTCAGTATACGGTGCCGATCGAAGATGCAGTAAACCGTGTCAGGAGCGGCAGCGAGCCGGAATTGACTACCAGACAGAAGCACCTGCGCGAGTGCTATGTAGTACCAGAAGAAGGTGCAGATTTGGCCGCTATTGAAACAGCGATTAAGACTATGCCGAACTATTTTGATGAGTATGATACTACAGTAACCTTTATTTCTGAGAATGAAATGAAGAAAGAACACAGCAGCATGCCTCACGGTGGCTTTGTGATTCGCAGCGGAGAAACAGGAACGGATGGAAGTAAGCATATTATTGAATATTCTTTGAAGCTGGATTCCAACCCGGAATTTACCGCCAGCGTATTGGTATGCTATGCAAGAGCAGCATATAGATTATCAAAAGCTGGAGAAAGTGGTGCAAAAACCGTGTTTGACATCGCGCCGGCGTTGCTGTCTATGAAAACCGCAGAACAGCAAAGAGCAGAATTATTGTAAAAAATGTGGAAAAAAACACTGTTGATAAAAGTGTGGATAAAATGATTATTTGTTAATTGGGGACGGGGGATTTCTGGAAATCCCCCGTCCCCAATGGAGGGCTTATGATTTTTGAAACGCATGCGCATTATGATGATGAACAATTTGATTTGGACAGGGAGGAGCTTTTGCAGTCGATGGCTGCCGGCGGAATTGGCACTATCGTCAATGTCAGTGCGACGTTTGAGTCTTGCAAAAGGGTTGTGGATATGGTGCACAACTACTCTTTCATGTATGCGGCAGTAGGCGTTCATCCAGATGAAGTGGGAGAGCTTGACGATCAGAAGCTGAATGAGATGCGCCGGCTTTGTGCAGATCCGAAGGTAGTGGCTGTTGGCGAGATTGGTCTGGACTATTACTGGGACAAGGAGTCCAGGGATCTTCAAAGATACTGGTTTATCCGGCAGCTGGAACTGGCAAGAGAATTAGGACTTCCTGTGCTGATCCACAGTCGGGAGGCAGCAGCAGACACAATGGAAGTGATGAAGCAATATGCGAAAGGGTTGAAAGGGGTTATCCACTGCTATTCTTACTCAGCTGAGATGGCAAAAGAATACGTGAAGATGGGATTTTATATTGGGGTTGGCGGCGTGGTCACCTTTAAAAATGCAAGAAAGCTAAAGGAAACGGTGGAAGCGGTTCCTTTAGCCTCCATCGTTTTGGAAACGGACTGCCCTTATCTGGCACCGGTGCCCTACCGGGGCAAGAGAAATTCCTCACTGTATCTTCCTTATGTGGCAAAAGAAATTGCTTCGCTCAAACGGGTAAGCTACGAGGAAGTGGTGGATCAGACAGAAAAGAATGCGAAGAATCTGTATGGGAGGCCTTGATACAAGAAATGTTGTAAGAAAGACTTGGACAGGAATGTTTAAAGGAGCTGTCCAGATTCATTGCAGAAAATGACATCCGATTCTATATGAAAATGATAATGGACCTCCGTGCGGTAAATCCTCAGTTCGTAAGTGGTTTTCCCACGGGGGCCGTTTTGTTTCAAATGACTTTCCACCACCTGTCGCGCAAGCTCATCTTCCTGGATGGGCAGCAGGGTGTTTGCAATAACATATAATCGGATTTCCGTCTGATCGGCAGATGAGAAGACAGAAGAACTGACGATTTTGCAAGGAGACGCTTCTATGTACAATAACGCAGCCAGTAAAAGTATGGTCAAGGTCAGCAGAAAGAATTCTGACATAGAAAGGGCCTTTTTTTGTTTCATAAAATAAAATACCTCCATGTGAAAAGGGGAAATCTTACTAATAATAAATACAGTGTAATTAATTACAGTGTATGTTAATATATCTATTTTTTCAATAGAAATATGGGTATACTTAACAAAGAAACGGTATGGTGAGATTATGAGCAAAATAAGGATTGATCTGGAAAGAGTTTTAGCCGAAAAAGGAGTCAGCAAGACGCAGTTATGCTATGCCTGCAGACTTCAGAGAACACAGCTGAATAATTACTGCAAAAATAAAGTAGTAAGGGTTGATCTGCATACACTTGCTAAGATCTGTGATTGCCTGGAGTGTGGAATTGAGGATATCCTGAAGCTAGAAAAAGAAGAGGATAAAAATTCCTGATTACAAATCTGAAATATTTTCAAAAAATTCATTTTTTCTTAATTAATATTTATTTTTTTTGCTATATCATAAAACTCCAAAATATTGTATAATGACTAATATACTTTTTTACAGGAGTGTAATGATGAGCGGTCCGACACTGGGAAATCCAAAGAATACAATAGAAATCCTGCAGAAATATAACTTCTCATTTCAAAAAAAATTCGGTCAGAATTTCCTAATTGATACCCACGTATTAGACAAGATTATAAAAGCGGCAGAAATTACCAAAGACGATATGGTACTGGAGATCGGTCCTGGAATTGGAACGATGACACAGTATCTTGCGGAAGCGGCCAGAAAAGTCGTTGCGGTGGAGATTGACAAAAATCTGATGCCCATACTGGCGGATACACTGGGTGAGTATGAAAATGTGCAGGTAATCAATGAGGATGTTTTAAAACTGGATATTTGTGAACTGACAGAGCGTGAGAATGATGGAAAGCCGATCAAGATCGTGGCAAATCTTCCATATTATATTACGACACCGATTATCATGGGTTTGTTCGAGGAACATGTGCCGATGGAAAGTATTACTGTCATGGTGCAAAAGGAAGTGGCAGACCGGATGCAGAGCGGACCGGGAAACAAGGATTATGGAGCCTTGTCGTTGGCGGTTCAGTACTATGCAAGCCCCTATATCGTAGCAAACGTTCCGCCAAATTGTTTCATGCCTCGCCCGAAAGTGGGCTCCGCGGTTATCCGTTTAAGCAGATATGAACATCCGCCGGTAACGGTGAAAAATGAAAAATTCTTATTTCGTATCATCAGAGCTTCTTTCAATCAGAGAAGAAAGACACTGGCAAACGGTCTATACAATTCAGGACAGTTTTCACTCCCCAAAGAAAAGATCATAGAAGGAATCGAACATCTCGGAAAGGGTGCGGGTGTCCGGGGAGAAGCGCTGTCACTGGAAGAATTTGCAAAACTTGCGGATGATTTATGGGAACAGCTCCAGAAGGAGTCGATTACCTAAAAGAAAAAAGAAAAAGGAAAGGGTGAAGTGAATGACAAATAAAAATTCATCATTAAAGGAATATGCATTATTTGAAGTCACACCGGAGATCGAATACTTCGCAAAATTATGTGAAGAAAAGAACGCCATAGATAAAGATCTTTATACAAAGTACGAAGTAAAACGGGGACTTCGTGACTTGAATGGAAAAGGTGTGCTTGCAGGGTTGACTAATATTTCTGATGTTTGCGCCACAAAGATTGTGGACGGAAAAGAAGTCCCTTGCGCGGGAAATCTGTACTATCGAGGATATAATATCAAGGATCTGGTAAAAGGGTTTTTGGCTGAGGATCATTACGGGTTCGAAGAGATTTCCTATCTGCTTCTTTTTGGAGAGCTTCCAAATGAGAAAGAACTTGCTACTTTCCATAACACATTGGTAGAGCGCCGCACTCTTCCCCCTACTTTTGTGCGGGATGTGATCATGAAAGCGCCAAGCAGAGACATGATGAACAGTTTGTCCCGGTCGATTTTAAGCCTGTATTCTTATGATTCCAAGGCAGACGACACTTCCATCCCGAATGTTCTCAGACAGTGTCTGAATCTAATCAGTCAGTTTCCTATGCTGATGGTCTATGGTTATCATGCATATAACTACAGGATGGGGGATGATCTGTTTATTTATGCACCGTCTCCGGAGCTTTCTACAGCGGAAAATATCTTGATGATGTTAAGAGAGGACCGCAAATATACAAAGCTTGAGGCAAGGATCCTGGATATGGCACTCGTGCTTCACATGGATCACGGCGGTGGAAATAACTCTACCTTTACGACCCATGTGGTTACCTCCTCGGGTACGGATACTTATTCTACGATTGCGGCTGCCATGGCGTCCCTAAAGGGTCCAAAGCACGGCGGAGCGAATATTAAAGTGACCCAGATGTTTGAGGATATGAAAGAAAAGGTACATGACTGGGAAGATAAAGATGAGATTCGCAATTATTTGGAACAGCTTTTGGAGAAGAAAGCCTTTGACAAGAAGGGCCTAATTTATGGAATGGGACATGCGATTTATTCTGTATCCGACCCAAGAGCAGATATCTTTAAGGATTTTGTCAAGAAGCTGGCCAAGGAAAAAGGGTATGAAAAAGAGTATGCTCTTTATGAAATGGTAGAACATATGGCTCCGGAGGTAATTGCAAAGAAGAGAAAGATTTACAAGGGTGTGAATGCCAATGTGGACTTCTACAGCGGTCTGGTTTATAGCATGCTGGGAATCCCATCTGCCCTCTACACACCGATTTTTGCAGCCGCTCGTATCGTAGGATGGAGCGCCCACAGACTGGAAGAGTTGATTAATGTAGACAAGATCATTCGTCCGGCTTACAAGCCGCTGGCAGAATATCGCGAGTATGTAAGGGTGGAAGATCGTTAAATGAAACAGGAATTTTATTATCCATCTTCTGACAAAGAGACCAGCATCCATGCAGTGGCATGGGTGCCGGAGCAGGAAATCAAAGCGGTGCTGCAGATTTCTCATGGAATGGTGGAATATATTGACAGGTATGACGCATTTGCATCGTGGCTTTCAAAAAGAGGCATTTATGTCACGGGAAATGATCATCTGGGCCATGGAAAATCCATTATCTCCGAAGAAAATTATGGATTTTTCCATGAACCGGATGGCAACCGGTGCGTGATAGAAGATATACAGCGGCTTCGGGAACGCACGGAAGAAAGACTGCCAGGCGTTCCTTATTTTATGCTGGGGCACAGCATGGGATCTTTCTTGTTAAGACAGTATGTTCTCAAGCATGGACGGGGGCTTGCCGGAGCCGTTATCATGGGGACAGGCGATAAGGGCAGGCTGCTTCTGGAGGCCGGACAACTTTTATGTCGGATCTTTGCGATGGTGAAGGGATGGCACTATCGGAGTCGGTTTATCGACAGCCTGGGGCTTGGAAGCTATAACAAAAAGTTTGAGCCTAGCGAGAGTAAAAAAGAATGGGTGACATCGGATGCCGAGATCCGGAAGACATATGAGGAAGATCCATTGTGTAGTTTTACCTTTACACTTAATGGTTATTATCAGATGTTTGAGGGGATGAAAAAGATTTCGGGTAAAAAAAGTGCCATCAGGATTCCCCGGACGCTTCCGATTCTTTTAGTCTCAGGGAAGGAAGATCCGGTGGGCGATTTCGGAAAAGCAGTAGAGAAAATTTTCCATCAATATCAGCAAGCTGGAATCAAAGATGTGACCATGAAACTTTATGACCATGACCGGCATGAAGTCTTAAATGAGCAGGATCGATGTCAGGTATATGAAGATATTTTAAAATGGATGGAAGACAGGATTTAGAAAAGGACGCCAAAAGGCGTCCTTTTCTGATGGAATAATTACGCATTTTCAGATCTTTCAGCGTGTTTCAAACAAAATCCCAAGAGTATTGGGCCCGCAGTGACAAGAAATCGTGCAACAAGCCTTTGTAACCTGGATTTCCTGAAAGGAGGCTGTTTCTTCTACAGTCTTTTTTACCAGGTCAATATATTCCTGGGGAATCCCGGAGTGGGTAATAAACAATAGTTCTGGATTTAAATCCTGGTACCTGGAAAGTTCATCTTTAACATATCGAACCAGAGCTTTGTCCAGGGAACCTCGGTATTTTTTTCCCACATCCATGCTTCCATTGCGGTTGTCTACTTCGATACAGGGTTTTAGTTTCAAAATATTAGCGCCTAAAGCTGCCACTGCAGAACAGCGTCCTCCCGCATGGAGAAATGTCAGTGTGTCAAGGACAAAACTGGCGTGACATTTGGAGACGCGGGTGCGTAGAACCTCTGCGATAGAAGCGGCGTCCTGGCCATCGGCGATCATTTTGCCGGCATCGGCCACGAGGAGTCCGGTGCCAGAGGAAAGATTGCAACTGTCAATGACATAGACATGCCCTAACATTTTAGCTGCCAGACAGCAATTCTGGTAGGAACTGGACAGTCCGCTTCCGATATTGATATGGATAATTTCACAGCCTTCCGCTACTAGGGGGCGGAAATAATTTAGATATTCTTCTACGTTTACTGCTGCAGTTTTGGGCAGGCATTTATGATCGTAGTATTCTTGGTAAATCTGATCTGGTGTGATGTCGATATTATCTTTGTAATCTTTGTCATTTAAAATAATATGAAGAGGAACATAGTGAACATGATAGCGTTCTTTTAATTCATCTCCGATATCGCAGGTACTGTCCGCGCTTAAAATAATTTTTGGTTTGTTTCTTTTAGTAACTGCTTCTGCAGTGTGCTCTGATGTCTGATCTGACATGTCGTAATACCTCCTAAGTCTTTTGAAGTTTTAAGCCAGAATAATTATCAAGTTACTATAATTATAACGCAGAGATTCTTTTATGTGTAGATTACAGGAATGGAAGTATAATAGATTTTGCCGATTATAAATTCATTATAAACAATAAATATAAATTATAAATAAAAATAATTCTTTATAAAGTTGACTTTCGTATATTAAAGTGATATAATTTCAGTAAATTTTTAACAAATTAACAAATTGAGAGAAAAGGAGGAAAATATGAAAAAGAAGATAGTAAGCATACTGCTGATAGGTGTAATGGTTCTGTCACTTAACGCATGTGGCGGTTCAGACAACAAAAAAAGCTCTTATCGCGATGAATTGAATATCGCAGTTGATGTAGATGCAGAGACTTATAATCCCATCTTATCAAATAACACCACGGGAAACAGAGTTGGACAATTAATTTTTAACGGACTGATCCGGTTGGATGAAGATGTGGTTCCCCAGCCTGCATTGGCAGAGAGCTGGGAAATTTCTGATGATGGTCTGACCTATACGTTCCATCTTCGGAAAGGGGTTACCTTCCATGACGGTTCAGAGTTTACATCTGCAGACGTTAAGTATACTTATGATGAAATCAGAAATGAAGCAAATAATGCACCATATCGCTCCAGATATGCAGCAATTACCGATGTTTCCTGCCCAGATGATTATACCGTAGTTTTTACACTTAATGTAGCAAATACGGCGTTGATGGCATATATGGATTTGGGAATTATCCCAGAAGGCGCAATGGATAATGATACATTTGGTACACAGCCCATCGGAACAGGTCCATATCAAGTAGAAAGTTATACATTAAATAGTGAGACCGTTCTGAAAGCATATAATGACTATTGGGAAGGATCACCAGCTACAGATACCATTAATGTTTATGTGATCAATGATAATTCAACAAGACTCGCTTCATTAGAATCAGGTGACGTAGACTTCGTATGTTCACCGCTTACTGCTTCAGATCTGGAACTAGTAGAAGGCAATGATGATTTAGTCATGAATAATGTGCCTGGACTTGGATTTACATATATGGGTATGAATGTAGAAGATCCCATCATAGGTGATTTGGCCGTTCGACAGGCTATTGCATATATGACAGATAAGCAGAATATTTCGGATGTTATTTATAGTGGAATGGACACTCCGGGAACCACGCCTCTTCTTTCTTCTTCCTGGGCAAATGATGGTTCTTTGACAGATTATGAGTACAGCAAAGAAAAGGCAGAGAAAGTCTTAGATGATGCCGGCTGGGTTGACTCCGATGGCGATGGAATTAGGGATAAGGATGGAACACCACTTGCATTCACTGTTTCTACACATTCAGATGATACAAGCCGGTTCCAGGTTGCAGAATATGTTCAGAACCAGCTGAAAGAAATTGGCATGGATGTAGATGTAGAGGTAACAGAATGGGCATCATTTTCAGATTCCCTTACGAGAAGAGAACTGCAGGTATGGATTGCAGGATGGCTAAATCAGTTGGATCCAGACCGTATGTATGACATGTTCTACACAGATGGAGCCAGCAATTATGGTAACTACAGTGATCCCCAAATTGATGCAGCTCTTGATGCAGGGCGTACAGCTTCTGATCAGGAAGAACGTGCAAAGCAGTATCGGTATATTGCACAGACAGTCACTGACAATGTATGGTATATAACGCTGGTAGAGCAGGCATATGTTTCGATCCATGACAGCGGTCTGGAAGGATATACGGTTTATCCGTCTGGAAGTATTTATACCTTATGGCAGTCCAAGATTGCAGAATAAAAAGATAAGCTGTTTCAAAATAGGCGGGGGAGGGGAAACCCTTCCCCGTCTGCAATGAAATAAGAAGGAGAAAATATGCGAGCGAAGTATATCTTAAAGCGCCTTTTGTACGTAATTCCTACTGCGTTTGGCGTTCTTGTTATTATTTTTATATTACTGCGTTCTATGCCAGGAGATTTTGCGTCAGCCTTATTAGGACCAGAGGCTACGCTGGAAGATATGGAACGAGTGCGAGAGCAATATGGACTGAATGAAAATATTTTTGTACAGTTTGTAACATACATTAAAGAATTAGTAACTTTAAATTTTGGAGATTCAGTCATCTATCAGACACCAGTTATCGATATGATTAAGGAAGCATTTCCGGCCACACTGGAATTAGCAGTCATGGGAATGTTCTGGGCTCTTTTAATTTCGATTCCCTTAGGCATCCTTTCAGCGGTGAAACAAAATAGCTGGCTTGATAATATTAGCATGGTATTTGCCCAAGTTGGAATTTCCATGCCGGTTTTCTGGATGGGATTATTGATGATACTTCTATTTTCCGTTCAGTTGCATTGGCTTCCTTCGTTTGGCCGGGGGGATCCTTTGATCCCGGCACTGATTGCAGGAATCTCCACGGGAGATTTCGATGATTTTATCAATAGTTTTCAAAAGATTTTGATGCCTTCGTTTGCGCTAGGAATTATGGGATCAGCAATGATATCCCGAATGATCCGTTCGACGATGCTGGAAGTTTTGGATATGGACTATATAAGAACGGCCAGAGCAAAAGGGACGAAGGAGATAAAAGTAGTCATGAAGCATGCGTTCCGAAATGCTCTCCCGCCTGTGATTACAATTGTGGCATTGCAGTTTGGATCTTTGCTTGGAGGATCGATTGTTACAGAAACTGTTTTTTCCTGGCCGGGTATTGGCCAGGTATTGGTAACGGCGATTTTGAACCGGGATTATTCGGTTGTACAGGCTTCAGTGTTCTTAATTGCAGTCTTATTTATTATTATTAACCTGGTTGTGGATCTTCTTTATGTAGTCATTAATCCAAAAATCAGTGAGGGATAACCATGAATATACGAAAAAACAAAACATTTCAAAAAGCAATACATAATAAATCAGTGGTGATAGGTACGATTATGGTTTTAATTGTTATTTTTATCGCTATTTTTGCCCCTGTTTTATCACCATATGATTTAGATGCAATGAACATGGATAATGCACTAAAAGCCCCAGGTTCAGAGCATTTGCTAGGTACAGACCAATATGGAAGAGATATGATGACACGGATATTCTATGGAGCACGAATATCGTTGATCGTAGGATTTGTATCTGTCTTTTTTTCTATGCTGATTGGTGTAATCATAGGACTGATCGCAGGATATTATGGAGGATGGGTAGACAACTTGATCGGTAGAATTATTGATGTCTTTTTATCGTTTCCGGTCTTACTGCTGGCGATTGCTTTGGTAGCAGTTTTAGGTGGAGGAACAGTGAGCGTAATAATTTCTTTGTGTCTGGTATCTTGGACACAATACGCCAGAGTTGTCAGATCAAGCGTTTTAGGCATACGCGAAGAAGAGTATGTGTTAGCAGCAAAAACCTTTGGCGCCAGCAATAAAAGAATCTTGTTTAAATATATTGTTCCAAATGCACTTGCCCCGATTATTGTCGTAGCGACTCTTGGAATTGGGACTGCCATTGTATCGGAAGCTACGTTGTCCTTTATGGGCTTAGGGGTTCAGCCTCCGACGCCCAGCTGGGGATATGCATTGTCCTTTGGACTGCGCTATATGAGGACGGCAGCCCATATGGCTACCATTCCAGGATTGGCCATTATGTTTACAGTATTAGGGTTTAATCTTCTGGGAAATGGGATACGCGATATCACAGATCCTAGGATGGTAAATTAAGAAAAATATGAAAAGAAGGGATGGATAAATATGAGTACAAAATATAGTTACGAGGAATTAGATGTCTGCTATCTTGCAAATGGAAGTAAATATTCTATTCCCATCCATAAGTTTGAGGGACCAGGGAGTGATAAGGTAGTGGGTGTCGGTGCAGCCATTCATGGCGATGAGATTATAGGTGTTGAGATTACAAGAAGAGTAGTTGAATTTTTGAAAACGCAGGAAGTTCATGGAACGATTAAAATATGCAGTGTTGCTCATAGTTTGTCTTTTGAGCAGGTTGACAGAAACAGTCCGATTGATGGGTTAAATCTGAACCGTGTGTTCCCGGGATCTGAGAATGGATTTTTAACGGAAAGAATCGCAAATGTTTATTTGGAACAGTTTGTCGGTACTTTAGACGCATATCTGGATGTTCATTCAGGAGGAAGAGAACCGATTGTTGAATATTGCTATATTTTGAATGATGAAGCCATGTCACGTTCCTTTGGATCGAAAATTCTTTATCGACCGACGGAGGATTATCCGGGAAATGTCAATAATTTTGCAAGGGAAAAAGGCGTCCGTACAATGGTTGCTGAAATCGGTGGACTGGCAGTCAGAGAAAGAGATATTCAGCGTGGTGTAGACGGGGTATTAAGTGTATTAAGGCATGAAGGTGTAATAGATGGCGAGGAGATCAAACGTGATGATCAGGTGGTTTGTGACTATATTGCACACGTAGATCCTCATGAAGGCGGCTTGATGGTGCCAGGACTTGATATTTCAAAATTAGGAGAAATTGTGGAAGGGCATGTGACCTTGGCAAAAATTTACAATCCAAAAACGTTGGAATTATTGGAGGAGATCAAAGCTCCTTATGAAAAGAATTTGATGATTTTATTGCGTCCAACGGTGAATCGAGCTTTTCCAGGAGACTTTAGTTTTATGATTGCAGATGCAGATGCATTAGAGTAAGAAACGAGGATGAAGATATGCAGTACGAGAAAAAAGATTTTGAACTGGCAAAGAAATTTTGCGAAATCGTGCTGGGAGCAGATGAATTTTATCGGAAAGAACAGATGGAGAAATCTGAAGAAGTATCCTTTACAGCAGAGGGACTGGTGCCGGTAAATTTTTCTGGAATAAAGTCGACAGCCATTACGTCCTGGAAAGAGGCAATAGACAGTTTGGCAGAAATATATCATGGTTACGAAAGGATTCAGGATCCAACCAGAAAAAACTATATGCTGCAGCAGGTAGGATCTTTCCGAAAGGTATGTCTCTGGCTTTCTGGCTTCCCAATATCATTTAGAGAAATTGCTGGAGAAACGATGTTTATCGATGAAAATCCGGTGGGTAGCGAAATCGTAAAAGAAAAAATAAAAAAACTCCAGGATACCTTATCAAAAGCGGGATATCAAGGGACAGTAGAAGAGCAGGTAAAAATGTGGCAGAAGAACCGGGCGGTCACGGGAGCGGAAGAAACCAAAAACATATTGGAAAAGCTGCTGAGCGAGGCAAAGAATAAGACACTTGCGTTGGGCTTAGGGGCAATTCGAGATTTTAATGTTCATGCAGAGATTGTGTATAACGTTCCTTATAATGCGTATTGTGATTATATGAGTCGTATGATTTATATCAACGGTGAAGTGACCTATACTTATGATGAGTTAAAACATTTGGTATGCCATGAGGCATATCCTGGACACATGACTCATATGGCGATTCGACAGCAGCTTGTGGAAGAAGGAAGGATTCCGGCAGATGCCGGACTAGTTTTAACAAACACTGCCAGCAGTCCGGTATTTGAAGGTCTTGCGGATCAAGGAAAAGATTTCCTGGGCTGGAATGAAGATATCAATGATGAAATCTGCCGGCAGCTAAACCAGATTCAGTCTATCTGTAATCAAAATGCATCTCATATTTATTATTGTGAAGAGGATGGACCAAAGAAAGCAGAACAGTATATGAGGGCATATTCTTTTGCAAGTGATGCAAAGATTAAGTCCAGGCTTCGCTATATGGGTTATCCATTCCGCAAGGCTTATATGTATGCTTACTGGAGAGGATGGGAAGCTTTGGAAGAGGCCTGGAAAGGATTGGAGCTGGGAAAGCAACCAAGATTCTTAAAATATTTATATGAAAATATGCACAGTGTAGATACAGTGCTTCAGTTCGAAAAAAATTAGAAAGTGGGGAAAAGAATGATGGAATATCCAAAGTCAAAAGCGTTGTTTGACCGGGCATCTGCGTTGATGTCAGGTGGAGTAAATTCAAATGGTAGAAATAGAAAACCATATCCTATATATATGGAAAAAGCTCAGGATGCGTATGTATATGATGTAGATGGGAATCGGTATATTGATTTGATTATGGGAAATGGAACCATGATCCTTGGCCACAACAATCCGGAATTTAACGAAAGAATGGCTGAATACATTGAAAAAAATCAAGGCGTAGTTACCGGGTTTGATACACCCCTTAGTGTAAACGTAGCAGAACATTTCTTGAAACTGACGGGAAACGAAAAAGTGCGGTTTACAAATACAGGTACGGAAGCAGTGACCCATATTATCCATATAGCCAGATATGCGACTGGAAGAAATACGATTGCTGTCATGGAAGGCGCGTATGATGGCTGGGCAGATATGGTATATGTCAACAGCTTTGCACCGTTAGACCAGGTCGGGGAGGAAGAACGTCCTAAATCTGTACCGGGAGGGGGAGGGCTGGATCCAGTGACTGTTTCGTCAACACTGGTTCTTCCCTTTAATAACATTGAAGCAACCGAAGCGCTAATCCGAGAACATAAAGATGATCTGGCAGCAATTATCCTGGAACCGATTATGATAGACATCGGGTTTGTAGAAGCTACTCCCGAATATATTCATTTCCTTAGAAATATCTGCGATGAGCTGGGGATTGTTTTGGTATTTGACGAGCTTCTGACAGGATTTAGGATCGGCCTTGGCGGATGTCAGGACTATTTTGGTGTAAAGGCAGATTTGTGTATGTACGGAAAGGCATTTGCCAATGGATATATCAGTGCGGCAGTTGCCGGGAAAGCCAAGTATCTGGATTATACAATCCCTGGTAATGGAGTTGGATTTATCGGTACATTTAATGGACACCAGATTTCTTTATGTGCCGCTGCAGCCACATTAGATATGTTGGATTCTGGAGAAGTTACTAAAACCATCATGGCAAATGCAGATTCCCTCAGGAATGAGTTCAATGCAATGGCTGAAAGGAAAAATGTGCCAGTATTGCTAAGAGGCAAGGGCGGACATTTCCAGGTTTATTTTATGGAAAAAGAGCCAACGAACTATCGCCAGGCAGCAACAACGAATGCCGTACAGTATGCGAAATATGTAGAAAGTTTGCAGGAGCAGGGAGTATGGTGTTCACAGGCGCCATTGTCTCATCATGTATTGAGTGTCAAGCACGGAAGAGATGTACTGGATGAAATGTTAACTGCAATGGAAAATGCGGTAGATAAAGCATTTTCATAGACAAAATAAGGAATAGATGTTATGGAGAAATTATTGAATGTAGATCATCTGACAACAGTATTTCGTACATATGATGGAGAGGTGACGGCAGTAAACGATGTCTCTTTTTACGTAAATAAAGGAGAAATCCTGGGGCTTGTGGGAGAATCAGGATGTGGGAAAAGTGTTACGTCCCTTTCTGTAATGGGGTTGCTTCCTAAAAAAAACAGCAGGATAAAAACAGGATCTATTAAATTTGACGGAGAAGAATTAACGACTTTGTCGAGAAAAGGCTATGATGAAATTCGGGGGAATACACTTTCGATGATTTTTCAAGAGCCAATGACTTCTTTGAATCCGGTTTTTACAATTGAGAATCAATTGAGAGAAGTCATTCGAAATCATGATAAAAAAGTAAGCAAAGAAGAATGTAGAAATCGGATTTTAGAAGTATTAAATAAGGTCGGCATTCCAGGAGCAGAAAATGTTCTTAGACAGTATCCTCATCAACTTTCTGGCGGAATGCGCCAAAGAGTCATGATTTCTATGGCATTACTTAACCATTCGAAATTATTGATTGCGGATGAACCGACAACAGCCCTAGATGTAACTATTCAGGCACAGATTCTTCAGCTGCTAAAAAAATTAGCAAAAGAGGAACAAATGGCGATTATTCTGATCACTCATGACTTAAGTGTTGTAGCAGAAATATGTGACCGTGTTCTGGTAATGTACTGTGGACGATTCGTAGAGAGTGCCTCACGGGAAGAGTTTTTTCAAAATCCCATGCACCCATATTCAAAAGGTCTTCTGGAATGTATTCCATTTATTGGAATGTCAGGTCAAGAGCTGCATCATATTCCAGGAAATGTTATGCATCCGGCGGATGATAAAGGCGGCTGCTCGTTTGAACCAAGATGTGAGCATGCCTGTGAGAGCTGCAGGAAGAAAGTACCGCCAATGATGGAAATCGCGCAGGGACATTACGTACGGTGTTGGTTATATGAGGGAGAAAGCGATTTGATGGGAAAGGAGGATGCATATGTATCTGCTGGAGACAAATGATCTGAAAGTTCAGTTTCCGATGAAGAGTGATAAGCGTATGGTGATAAAAGCGGTTGATGGTGTGTCCTTCAAAATTCCCGAAGGGAAAACGTTTGGACTGGTAGGAGAGTCCGGATGTGGAAAATCCACAACCGCAAGGGCTATTATACGGCTGTATCAACCGACAGATGGAGAAATTCTGTTTAGAGGAGAAAATATAGCAGGATTGAAAGGGAAAGAATTAAAAGAGTATCGAAAAAATGTTCAAATGGTTTTTCAGGACCCATATGCCTCTTTAAATCCCCGAATGACGGTAAATGAAACCATTATGGATCCAATGAAAATATATCACTTGGGGACAACAGAAGAGATGCAGAAGCGTGTATACGAGTTGATGGAACTGGTAGGTTTAGACAAAAGGTTTGCAAAAAGATATCCCCATGAGTTTTCCGGAGGGCAAAGACAGAGGATCGGAATTGCGCGTGCCTTAGCACTAAATCCGCAAATGGTTATTTTGGATGAACCAGTATCTGCATTGGATGTATCTGTACAATCACAAATTTTGAATTTGTTGAAGGATCTTCAGAAGGAATTGAAATTAACCTATTTGTTTATATCCCATAATTTAAGTGTTGTGGATTATATGTGTGAGAATATTGCAGTCATGTATTTGGGAAGAATTGTGGAGCAGGCTTCACGGGAAGAACTTTTTCAAAATCCTCAACATCCCTATACCCAGGCATTGTTGTCAGCTATTCCATCAATAGAGCATCAATTGACAGGTGAAGAAGAATATTTATCAGGTGATATACCATCACCTTCGAATCCGCCTTCCGGATGTACATTTCATCCCAGATGCCCGTATGCCTGTGAAACATGTAAAAAGGAATCGCCAAGGGAAGTTCAGATTAGCGCCACCCACCGGGTATTTTGTCATAGGATGAAAAAGCAAAGCCAGGAAGAGTATTTAGATGGTTAAAAGGAGCGGACTATGAAGATCAGAAAGGAAGTCAAGGAAAAACTTGATGAGTATTATCAAAAAATACATATTAATGATTTCAGCAGTTTTATTAAATCAGATTTTCGAGACCGTCAGTTGTTTGATTTATCAGAAGAGCGGGCACAAAAAAATATAGAGAAAAGTCAGGAAATGATTGGTAAGATAGACGACTGGCTGGTAGAAAAAGGGATTTCATGGGAAGAACAAATCATCTTAAAAATATGCAGAGATTTTTGCGAATATATTGTTAGAAATGGAAAATACTACTGGTTTAAGTTCAATCTGACACATAATACAACACCTTTACCGTATGTGGTTAAGCGTCTGGAGACGTATCCGTTAGAAAAAAGAGAAGATTTAGAATTGTATGAAGAGCTTTTGGGGCAGTTTCCCGAAAAATTAAAAGAAATGATGGATAAGCTGAAAAGGCAGAAAGAAAAAGGAATTATTATGCCGACGGAGCAAGTAGAAATAGTAATCAACATGTTGAAAAGTTTAGCTTGCAGGCCTGATACAAGGTTAAAGCCTTGGAATAGAACAGATGTGAAAATGATGATTCCTGTCTCTGTTCAAAATAAAATCGAAAAAGAGATAGAAGCATTTAACCAAACATTAGAACAGATGATCTTAGAAATAAAAACAGGATATTTGAACAGCACGGTGCAAATTTTGCCAGGTCTTTGTCATATTCCGGGAGGAGAAGAATATTATCGCCAGCAGATTATTACATATACATCTTACCGGCTGACCCCAGAAGAACTTCAGGAAATAGGATATGAAAATCTAGAGATTACGCGAGATAAGATGAAAAAAATTATCCGCGAATTAGGAATGAATTATGATCTGGAAGAGTTTCAAGAGTATTTAAGAAAAAATAGGATATGCTTTGATAAGACTCCCCAAGAACTTCAACATAGATTTGAATCCGTGCAAAAAAAGATTGAACCAAGATTATCAGATTTTTTTGTTCATTTTCCTAAGGCCGGATGCCGCTGTCAGGCACTTCCGAAAAGCAAGGAAGGAACCACATCTTGGGGGTACTATTCTGTGCCAATCGGAGAAGAGAAAGAAGGAGTTTTTTATTATAGTGCGGCAGAACTAGATCAAAGATCTCAGATCCGGACAGCCGCAATCGTTGCACATGAGCTGATTCCAGGGCACCATTTTCAAACGAACCTTATTGCAGAAGATGAGAGTCTCCCAATGATATGCAGGGAACATTTTAATACGGCTTATGCGGATGGATGGGCAGAATATGCGGCCGATCTTGCAGGAGAAATGGGAGTTTACAATCTTTATGATCTTTATGGACGATATGTATGGGATCTCGTTTTGTGCTGCAGATTAATCGTAGATACAGGGTTAAATGCGAAGGGATGGACGATAGACCAGGCCCGTCGTTTTATGAAAAAAAATACAAATTTGACAGACTCAGAAATTTTTATGGAAACATTACGCTATTCTGTGGATATGCCCGCACAGGCATTGGCATATAAGTATGGAAGCTTAAAAATGCATGCGTATAGAAATCGAGCACAGGAAAAGAAGGGAAAAGATTTCAGAATCAAGGAGTATCATGATGAGGTACTTAAATATGGTTCGGCCCCCCTTAATATTTTAGACGAAATTGTGGATCATTACATTTTTACTGACAAACAAAGGGAAATTAGAGTATAATAAATAATCGTGGTATTACTTGGAATACTTTACCAATTAAGGTAAAAGATTTTAGAAACGCATGTGTGATGAGAGGATAGTATGGAAAACAATATAGGATCAAAAATTAAAGAATTAAGGAAATCACAAGGGCTTACACTGGCAGAATTAAGTGGAAAGGCAGGCGTTTCTGCGAGCTTTCTTTCTCAAATAGAAAATGGGAAGCAGACTCCGACGGTAGTGACATTAAAAAAGATAGCAGATGCGTTAAAGATTCCTGTAAAAGAAGTATTTAATTTGCACCAGGAAACATCTGAGTATATCCGAAGATGTGATGATCAATCTTTAGGAGGATTACAGAAGATTTATAAGCAAATTAATATTTTAAGTGGTAAGTTTGATGGAAGAACCATTGATTGTTTTAACCTGGTTATGGAACCAGGCGTTGGACAGGTAGAAGAACATTCCCATTCAGGAGAAGAGTTTTATCTGGTACTAAAAGGAAGTTTGACGGCGATGATTGATGGAGAGGAAATGATTGTACATAAGGATGAATCTATTCATTTTCCATCAACCGTACCCCATCGGCTGATGAATGGCGGTGCGGAGGATTTACGGATGCTAGGGGTTTTTACACCAACATTATTATAAATAGCAAATTTCTAATTTTTTATCCCCCCCTAATTACAGCGGGATCCATCGTTTAGTCAGTGATGGGTTCCGCTGTTTGTATCGTCGAAAAAAGAAGCTGTGAAACACAGCGAAAACCCGCAGGCCACAAGGGCTTGCGGGTTTCGTTGTTGTTATAGCTATCTAAAGGAATGAGAGTAAAGTATTTGCCGCTGAAAAATCCAATTGCGGTATTGTACTTTATGAGGGGGGAGATAGTTTTTTTAACTATCTGGCTTTTAGTATAGAGGATAAATATGTCCAAAGTATGTTAAATCTATAAAAGAAAAAGAAAATTTCTTAAGCTGTACTTAAGAAACAGAGAAGAAAAGCTAAAATGGCGTATTATCAGATTATTTCTTCAAATGAGCAGTTACGATATCCAAGAACTCGCTGGAAGTGGGGCGTATCTGGATGGGATGAAGAGCAATCTTTTGGAGAAGGCTTACATTCCCTCGTTCCCAGCAGACCTTAACTGCCGTGCGTATATCCCGTTCCACACTGCAGCTGGTGGTATGGAAGTATTTTGCTATCTGTGGATATAGGAGTTTGCTGACGGACAATAGATAATCTTCGTCGAGCAGGCATAGATGAATTCCATAATTCAGGTAGCGATATCCGCGGTAAGTGGCGCCTATTCCTAGAGAACGTAAAAGGTGCTCAATTTCTTTTTCATTCATGTCACTTCTCCTCAAATATGTAATTTTCTCTTTACATTCCAAATTGATAGCATGCCATTTTGTTTATTATATCTAAAAAATTTGTGTGGAAAAGAAATTTAGACAGAATCAGAAAGAGTTCGATATAATACGACATTCTGCGACATAGGAAGAGCTTCGTCCGATCCATTTTTAGAATTTCTTAATAATTTTTACGCATGCCTCTTAAAATTTATTTGTTATTCTTGTATAGTAAACAAGGAGGTGGTTGAGATGTCGAAAATTTTAGTATGTGATGATGATAAAGAGATCGTAGAGGCGATCGATATATATTTATCCCAGGAAGGATATGAGGTGTGTAAGGCCTATGACGGGGAGGAGGCGCTGAAAATCCTGAGACAGGAAGAAATTGATCTTTTGGTCATAGATGTAATGATGCCCAGATTGGACGGGATTCGCGCAACGCTTAAGATTCGGGAACAAAATAATATTCCGATTATCATCTTGTCGGCAAAATCGGAAGATGCCGACAAGATCCTGGGATTGAATGTGGGGGCGGATGACTATGTGACAAAACCGTTTAATCCGTTGGAACTGGTGGCAAGGGTGAAGTCTCAGCTTCGCAGGTATACCCAGCTTGGCAGTACATCATTAGGCAATGGACAGGCAGTTTATTCTACAGGAGGACTGTCTATTAACGATGATTTAAAAAAAGTGACTGTCGACGGGGAGCCGGTGAAGCTGACACCTATTGAATATAATATTCTGTTGTTTTTAGTAAAAAATCAGGGGAAAGTTTTCTCTATAGATCAGATTTATGAGAAAATCTGGAATGAAGATGCCATTGGTGCGGATAATACTGTGGCGGTACATATCCGACATATCCGTGAAAAAATTGAGATTAACCCGAAAGAACCAAGATACCTAAAGGTGGTGTGGGGAGTCGGATATAAGGTGGAGAAGCTATAGAAGGAAGGAGAATTTATGAAAAAGAAATGGTATTGTACCAATATTGCTAAGGGGCTTATCATTCTGGCGGAGCATATATTTCTTTTGATTATGGTACTCAGTTTCTTGTGGATGATGTCTTATCCGGTCTTAAGAACTGAGATTTTCGGCGGGAGCCATTCGGAAAAATATGAAGATACAATAGCATTTGCAAATCAGGTTTTACATACTGGCCAGGGGATCAGCGGAGGGATTTCTTTAAAGAAAGAGTTTGAAACAGATGGAGTCTATGATCCGGAAAAGCTGGTAGATGTAGAAGAATATACCCAGGGAGCTAAAGTCGGCCAGGGAGACGAAGGTACGCTGTCCTATAAGTTAGGAGATCTGGTTTCCTGGGGAAAGACTATTCACAATGGTACGGAAGAAGAGTCTTACTATGATGGAAACATCATTGTTTGTCAGCGCTCGGATGGAACTTATTATTACTATTACTATGAAGATTTCCAGCATCAGATTGAAAATGGAGAGTTGGCTTTTGTGATGGCGGCAGGTGGGGACGGCATGACAGAGGAGGAGATTCTTTCCGAACTAAGAGACCGCACCTATTATGGAGGAGAAACATTTAAGGGTGTTCAGGATGCAGAAGGCCGGATTTTATATGTCAACTGCTGGAATTATGATGGATACTGGTGTAAGGAAGAAAGTAAGACTGCCGATGGCCGCAGTATTTTAGAGGTGGCAAACGAAGATGAGAATTGGAACGGGCGGTTAAACGATGCCTTTAAAATAGTGGAGACAGCGGCACAGCAAGCGTATTGGGAAGTAGATGAGTATCAGAACATATTTCGTTCCTATCAAGAAGGAGATACGAATTTTACCTATATCTATGTAGATGGGGACAGCGGGCAGGTAATAACAAACCATCAAGCATTTGAAGATGCCGGAAAGATTGACGAAAGTTTATCAGTACTTCGTGAATCGGGGAAATATGCCATTGTTCGTCCGAAGCTTGCAGATTTTGACACCAATCTTAAAAATGTGAATGCGCAGCTGTGGAGAGACAGCCTCCTTACTGATGAAGCAAATGGTGACGCTATATTTGCAGTAAGTGTGGATACCGCCTATCCGGTACAGGATTCCTTCTATACAGAAAGCCAGCTGTATGAGGAATATGGGGATATGGCAGTATGGGTGTTTGCGGCAGGTACGGCGTCGGCAATTTTGTTTGTGATAGGTCTGATTTTTCTGACGATGGCAGCAGGACGGCACACGGACGATGAGGAGATTCATCTGATTATTTTTGACCGGTGGAAGACAGAGATATCGGCAGTTCTTGTCTTTTTGGTGTGGCTGGTTCCGGCAATGCTGCTGTGGACATTTGTTACAGGCATATCGGCAGTATCTTATGATGAGTATGGAAACGTGTTGGCTTCGGAGGCGTCTTCTGTGATACCGTATTTCTCAGCGGAGGAACTAGTGGGTCTGACTATATTTGTTTTGTACACCTGTGGGATGTTTCTAATCGGATATTTGAGTCTGGTGCGCAGGATTAAGGGGAAGATGCTATGGAAAAACAGTCTGCTTAGGAGTCTGGGGCATTTTTTAATCACTTTTTTCCGGAACATGAACCTTGTCTGGAAACAGGTACTTGTCTTTGTTGTTTTTGTCTTGATTCACTGGCTTGCGCTTTTGAGTTATAGCTCCTTTCTTTTCTTCGTGCTGATGGTGCTGGCGGAGTTTTTGGCATTTATATATCTGGTAAAAGACGCTGTTGGGAAACAGCGGATTAAACGGGGAATCAGAAAGATCGCCGGTGGGCAGGTGGACTATAAAATCAGCGTTAACGCCTTGACAGGAGAACAAAAGGATATTGCGGAAAAAATTAACTCTATTGGTGAAGGTCTGGACCGTGCGCTGGAAGAAAGCATCAAGAGTGAACGCCTGAAGACTGACCTAATCACAAATGTGTCCCACGACAGCAAAACACCGCTTACTTCGATTATCAACTATGTAGATCTGCTTAAGCAGGAAAACTTTCAGGATCCGAAAATCCAGAGATATATTAAAGTACTGGAAGAAAAGTCCCAGCGTCTGAAGACTCTGACGGAAGATGTTGTGGAGGCGTCAAAGGTAAGCTCGGGGAACATTACACTGGAGTATATGGACATCAATTTTGTGGAAATGATCCAGCAGACCAGCGGAGAGTTCGAAGAGAAGTTCAAGGCTAGAAACCTGACGGAAGTGTTGACACTCCCCGATGAAGAGGTTGTCATTCGGGTAGACGGTCGGCGGATGTGGCGTGTTTTAGAGAACATCTACAACAATGCGGCAAAATATGCCATGGAAGGCACCCGGATTTATGCAGACTTGAAAGTAATCGATGGAAAAGCTGTGTTCAGCCTGAAAAACGTATCACAGCAGCCGTTGAACATTTCTGCCGATGAGCTTACCGAACGGTTCATTCGCGGAGACATCTCCCGAAGCACCGAAGGCAGTGGTCTGGGGCTGTCCATCGCAAAAACCCTGACAGAAATGCAGGGCGGAAAATTTGAATTATATCTGGACGGGGACCTGTTTCGGGTAACCATTACATTTTAATTTAGGACGTAGACCTTTGCAAAAGGTCTACGTCCTAAATTGACATTTGCCCTGTACCTTTTTGTAAAATGCCCTGTACCTATTGCGATTATTTTGAAAAAACATTAAAATATAGAGTAATATGGACGAATTAAGAATTTTATTACAGGAAAATCTAAATACAGAGTTTGTGTCAGCGGTGCTTAGTAATCCGCGACGGAAGGATGAGACAGAAAAGGTGAGGGTACGGCCTCTTTTGAAGAAAGGGGGGCTGATTTTTCAGATAGAAGCTTTTCGGAATCGACAGGCTTTTCATGAGAATCTTCCGGCGGCGGAGGCATGCCGGGAGTTGCTGCGGCATATGGAAAATATGCGTCAGCTTCAGTTGGAAACCACGGAAAAGTTATACACAGTTTTAGTGAGTAAAAAAGGAAAAGTGACAATCAAAAAGAAGGACAGGGTCGGAAGTGTTAAGCTTCCGCAGCTGGAACATAACCGTAAAAAGCATTATATCCTGGAGGAGGGAGTGACGGTGCCGTTCCTGGTAGATCTGGGTGTCATGACGAAGGATGGAAAAATTGTGCATTCCAGGTATGACAAGTTTCGTCAGATCAACCGTTTTTTAGAATTTATTGAGGATGTTCTTCCGCAGCTGGACCAGAGGAGAAAATGGAAATCCGCTCGGAAGTCGGAAGGGAACCAGAACCAGGCTGAGGGCAAACATGAGGAGCTGACGATTCTGGACTTTGGGTGTGGTAAGTCATACCTCACTTTTGCTATGTATTATTATCTACATGAGCTGAAGGGGTATCATATCCGGATCATCGGCCTTGATCTGAAACGCGAGGTTATTTCTCACTGCAATGAGCTGGCCCAGAAGTATGGGTATAAAAAACTGAAATTTCTGGAAGGCAATATTGCAGATTATACGGGAGTAGACCAGGTAGATATGGTTGTGACTCTTCACGCCTGTGATACTGCCACAGATTTTGCTCTGGCAAAGGCCATCGGATGGAATGCCAAGGTTATCTTGTCTGTTCCCTGCTGTCAACATGAGCTGAACCGCCAGATTCAAAATGAAATTCTGGAGCCGATGCTTAAATATGGGCTGATCAAGGAGCGTATGGCAGCACTTGTAACGGACGCTCTTAGGGCTGAATATTTGGAGAGAGAAGGCTATGATGTCCAGATTTTGGAATTTATTGATATGGAGCATACACCAAAAAATATATTGATTCGGGCGGTGAAAAGTGGAAGACAGGGGGAGAATCAAGAGTCGATCAGGCGCTGCGAGACATTTTTGCATGTTTCGCCCACACTGGGCCGTCTGTTGGAAGATAAAGGGGAATCATAAATGAAGTGGAAAAAACGATTGACACATGCAGGAATACTGGCTGCCATATTTTTGGCAGCAGTCATTGTGTTTGCATATATTACTAACCGGGGAAATGATAGTATGACGGCCGACATGGGAGCCGCCACGTATCCGCAGATTTCATTCTCATACCAGGGATACAGCATAAATACATTGTCCGGATATTCAAAAAAAATGGATATTCCATCCATGCGGGATACGATTACACCGATTGAGAACCAAAAGGTAGATGTGGCAATTGAGGCATATGAAAATAGTATTTCAGGGCTTTCCTGGACGGTTTATTCTTTGGACGGGACGGAAAAACTATTAAGTGGGAAAGAAAAGAAGCCAGGGGAAAATGTATCGTTGGAGATCGACCCAACAAAGCTGACAGACCGAGAAGGCGTACTGGAAATCATCCTTCAGACAGAAGATGAAGAGGCGATCTACTATTATACAAGAGTGACAGACGCTGCAGGAAAGGGGATTTTGGAAAATTTAAATTACATCCAGACATTCCATGAGGGAGCACTGGCAAAGGATAGCGCGGCAGGAATAGAATCTGCAATTGAGCCTAGTGAAGAAGGGGACAATACCACTTACCAACATGTAACCATTCATTCGGACTATGATCATGTAACATGGGGAAATCTGGCTCCCAAAGTTGAAAAAGGCGAGCGCTGGATGATTAAAGAGATTAACAGTGTATCCATTTCTGTAGAAATTCAGTTTCTGGCAAGATGTACTGGTGAGGAAAATAAGACTGATCTTTACCAGACCAGGGAATATTTCCGGGTACGGCATGTGTCAGATACCGGTTCCACTTATCTTCTGGACTATGACCGAAGGATGGAGCAGATATTTGATGCCACCAAGCAGGTGCTGGACGAAAAGGGAATTCTGCTGGGGATCACAGATACGGATATCCCCTATCTGGTCAATGGAGACGGTTCGGTCGTATCCTTTGTAACAGCGGATGAGCTGTGGAACTACAATAAAAATACGGATGAGGCTTCATTGGTGTTTAGTTTTATGGATGCAGAGAATACCGATGAAAGAAATTTGGTTGCTCAGCACGAGATCCGGCTTTTGGAAATTGACGATGCCGGCAATACGATGTTCGCGGTGTATGGATATATGAACCGGGGCGAGCATGAAGGCGAGGTGGGAGCTGCCGTCTACTATTATGATATGGAACAGAATTCTGTAGAAGAAAAGGCATTTGTTTCTATTGACCAGTCATACGGACATGCAGAGGATGAACTTGGAAAAGTCATGTATTACAGTGACGACAGGAATCTTTTATATACGATGGTCGAAGGGACTTTATATGAATATGACGTAGAAAAAGGCGAAACGACGACCGTAGTGGAAGGTTTGGAAGAAGGACAATATGTAGTCTCCGAAGATGGTCGGTTGGTGGGATATCAAGAAGATGGGGATCTTGACACTGCTAGGACAGTAAAAGTTCTGAACTTGGAAAACGGTAAAGAATGGGAAGTGTCCTGCGAAGAGAATGAATGCATCCGGCCACTTGGATTTATGAAGACAGATGTAGTCTATGGTGTGGCACGTACAGAGGATACAGGCCGGACCATTTCGGGAGAAAATGTTGTGCCAATGTATAAAGTTGAAATTCAGGACAGCAAAGGAAAGGTAAAAGAGACTTATCAAGCAGATGGAACCTATGTGTTGAGCGTAACGATTAAGGACAATATGATTACTTTAAACCGCGTTTCTAAGGATGGCGAGACGTATAAAAATGTGGCGGCTGATTACATCACCAACAATACTGAACGAGAAGAAAGTAACATTTACCTGGAATCATATTCTACCGAACTAAAAGGGACCCAGATGCGTCTGGTATATGAAGATGGCATTTCCGATAAAGAGCCAAAAGTACTAAAACCCAAGCAGGTGTTGTTTGAAAATACACAACAGATATCCTTTAAATCTGGAGAAAAGACAGAACGATATGACGTATATGGATTTGGAGAACTGCAGGGAAGTTATGAAAAGGCCGGGGATGCGGTTCAGCACGCAAATGACATTAATGGTGTCGTGGTTTCCCAAGATCAACAGTATATCTGGGAGCGGGGCAACCGGGACCTTCAGTATACAATTGCCGGAAAGGATGATGTGATTGAGAATATACGCAATCGATTGTCACAAAACGAGGCGCCGGTAGACATTATGGAAGATATCAATGGGAAAAGCATGGACTTTACCGGATGCACGGCAGAAGAACTCTTGTATGTGATTAATCAAGACCGGCCGGTGATCGCCATGCTTGATGCAAAAAACGCCGTGATTTTAGTAGGATATAACGAGACAAATGTAATATATGAAAATGTAAGCAGCGGAGAGCGCAGCAGCGTAAGCTATGCGCAGATGGATCAGATGACGGCCGGAAGCGGCGGCACCTATATCGGATAAATTTAGGACGTAGACCTTTTGCAAAGGTCTACGTCCTAAATTGCGTTTTGCCCTGTACCTTTTTGGCTTATGCCCTGTACCCAAATGAAGGGAAGATGTTGTTTTTATATCTTTTCAGTGCGCTGTAAAGGATGAATCCCAACACACCGCAGGAAAGAACCTCGCCGATTCCTACGGTAAGCATCATAAATGGAATTGGCAGTGCTACACCGTAGGCAAATCTTAGTACGAAGGGTACGATCAACACATTTGCGATGACCGGAGGCAGCGCCATCAGGAAGAAGCGTTGCTCTCTCAGCTTGTAGGTAAAGAATGCACCAATCAGTGTTGCAAGGCTTCCGCAGATAATATCCGGAAGGACTGCACCGCCAATGGTATTGCCGATCAGGCATCCTACAAATAGTCCTGGGATTGCTGCCGGTGTAAATACCGGTAGGATCGTGAGGGCCTCGGCGATACGAACCTGGACTTCACCGAATGAGAAAGGCGCAAACACATAGGTCAGCACCACATAGATGGCAGCAATCATGGCTGCCTGTGTCATGAAAGTGATGTTTTTGTTTTTCATTTTGTTCTCCTTTAGTTTTGTTTTACGAGTGGAAGGTCTCGAACACTCGATTCATTT
>JAHYZZ010000017.1:42189-51496 GCA_019424135.1 Lachnospiraceae bacterium | reverse complement strand
TCACACATATTCTGGTATTTCTTTTTGGGATTAGCAGGCGCATCCTCTGCCACGATTACCAGAGAGGTCGGTCGCGACTTTACTTCACGTTCGGGACAGGACTCTCCACTGACAGTTTTTCCGGCCTTTGTAGCCAGACCTATGAGCGACAACACTCTATTTGCCGTCAATATCTTCCATCTCCTTTTCCAGTGTCTCATACACTTCCGAAGGAATCGGCTGCTTAAAAGAGCGCTCCAGGCCCTTATTCTTTTCTGCTTTTTCCAAGCACTCCCGGTTCGGGCAAAGATAGGCACCTCTTCCATTCTTTTTTCCGGTGGTATCCAAAAGGAACTCCCCTTCCGGTGTACGAATCACACGGATCATTTCCTTTTTATTTTTCATTTCCTGACAGCCTACACAACGACGGACAGTAATCTTCTTACTCATCTTCGCGCCCTTCTGTTTCTGTCTCGTCGAAGGACTCCTCACATCCTTCCTCATCATATTCTATTTCATCATACGGTTCTTCGTATTCTTCTTCGTACACACCTTCACTTAACTCCATGTAGTTTTCTGGGAGTTCTCCAGACTCGATTGCCTGACTCTCACTCTTGATATCGATCTTATATCCGGTCAGTCTTGCAGCAAGTCTTGCATTCTGCCCTTCTTTTCCAATTGCTAAAGACAACTGATAATCCGGAACAATCACACTAGCCGTCTTTTCATCTGGATCTGCCATAACAGAGATAACTTTTGCCGGACTTAATGCATTTTCGATCAAGATAGCCGGATTATCGCTCCAATTGACAATATCAATCTTCTCACCACGAAGTTCATTGACAATTGCATTGACTCTCGCACCATTCATTCCCACACAGGCTCCAACCGGATCCACGTCTGGATCATTGGACCACACAGCGATCTTAGTCCTGCTACCGGCCTCTCTGGCAATACTCTTAATCTCTACAATACCGTCCTTCACCTCGGTAACTTCTGCCTCAAACAGACGCTTTACCAGCTCCGGATGTGTTCTGGAAACAAGGATCTTTGGACCTTTTGTCGTATTTTTCACCTCAACCACATACAGTTTAATTCTCTCGGTAGGCTTAAAAACCTCCCCTTTCACCTGTTCATTTTCCGTCAACATCGCATCCGCTTTTCCTAAATTGATACTGATATTTTTTCCGACATACCTCTGTACGATACCGGTAACAATGTCTTTTTCTTTTTCGAAGTACTGATCATAGACTACTTTACGCTCTTCTTCCCGAATCTTCTGCAAGATCAGATTCTTGGCGTTCTGGGTCGCAATTCGTCCGAAAGACTTGGACTCAATTGGAATCTGTACGATGTCTCCTAGTTCATACTTACTGTCAATCTTCTTTGCCTCTTCCAGGCTGATCTGTTCTAAGTCATCCTCCACGTCTTCTACTACCGTCTTTTCTGCCAGCAGTTGGTAGTCACAGGTCTCCCGATTCATAATAAGCTTAATGTTGTCGGCCTTTCCAAAATGATTCTTACAGGCATTCAGCAGAGAATTTTCAATGGCATCCAGAATAGTCTCTTTGCTGATATCCTTTTCCTTTTCCAAAATATTTAATGCTTCCAGTAATTCTGTATTCATGGTCGTCTCCTCCTATCTCCCTTAAAAATCAAATGCAAGGCGAATCAGCGCTATGTCGCCTTTGTCAAATGTCTTCTCTGTTGCATCGTCTAATTCTATCGTCACAGTATTCTCATTATATGACTTTAAAATACCGGTAAACTCTTTCTTCTTATCCATTATCCGGTAGGTGCGTATCTCCACTTTCTCACCCAGACTTCTTTTGAAATCCTTCTCCTTTTTCAGCGGGCGTCCAAGCCCTGGGGAACTAACCTCCATAATATAGGTATCTTCAACATAATCCTCTCTGTCCAAAATATCGGACAGCCTTCTGCTCACCGCCTCACAGTCATCTACCGTAATCCCCCCTGGTTTGTCAATATAAGACCGCAGATACCAAGTGCCGCCTTCTTTGACATATTCTACATCCACCAGCTCAAATCCATATTCATCCACGATCGGCTGTAGAAATTCCTCTGTCTTTGCTTCGTAAATTTCTCTTTTTGACAACGTAAAATTCCTCCTTATCAACAAAGAAGAGTGAACTTTTCGTTCACTCTTCTGCCGATTACTTATGCAACTATATGCAGTATATCACCAATATTTAGCAAAATCAAGGACTTTTTCAAATTTATCCTTAAATTTACAACAATTTTCTCTCAAGATCCTACTCAAGACTGGACATGTCCGTCTCTGCACTTTCTCCTTTTCCGACAATATCGCACTGCAAAAAGGGCAAAAATGATTCCCATTAATAGTCCCATGCTGTCAATCAGCACATCTGTAAACTGGCCGCTTCTGCCTGGTACAAACAGCTGATGGAACTCATCGCTAGCCGCATACAAAATCCCTGTCAGTGTGGCTGCCATGATCCGTTTCCAAGGAATGGCCATTCCTCCTTCTCCCGGCTTGTCAAAGGATAAGGCCAGTGAGGAAAGCATAATCCCCAGAACCGCATATTCACTGGCATGAGCACATTTTCGCACGGGATAATCGATATTCCTGGCAAATGTCTCCTGCTCTGTTTCGTTCCATCTGTCATATCCTGGCACAAGGCTTTGTCCGATCCATTTTCCCACAGACAGGCTCATCTGTGTGGATTCATCCGCCGGGCGTGCTGAAAAGCTAAAGATGAACGCCATCCATAAAATTGTCAGGGCCAGAAGAATCGCCTGCTTTCTTTCAATTCTCATGACCATTCTCCGTTCTGAAAGGCAAGCATCATCTCGTTAGTCAGGCTTAGATCGTCCGGTTCCATCTTCATATCTTCCCGTCTGACCCACTCTGCCAAAGCCAGCTCCTGCCTATCCAGCCGGATCTCATCTGTGCCATCCAGCTGGCAGAAAAATCCCAGAAGCAGTGTATCCGAAAAAGACCAGGGCTGACTTTTATAATACGTAATATTTTTCACCTTTAATCCTACTTCTTCCATCACTTCCCTCTGCACCGTCTCCTCGATGGTTTCACCTACTTCATTGAAACCAGCAAGCAGGGCATAGGATTTGTATTCTCGTCCGGCATATTTGCTCATTAATATCCGGTCTCCATCCGTCACACCGATGATCACTGCCGGACAGATTTTTGGAAATTCCATCAGACCGCATTGTGGACACCGCATCATCCGCTCATTCTCATCTGGAATCATGGGTCTTCCGCATCTGCCGCAGAACCTGCGGCTTTCGTACCAGCTATGAAGCTGCCAGCCAGTGATCCCAGCAAACCTAAGATATTTCGGTTGAGCATGTCGGAGGATCCGGGTAGCTTCCCAATGGTATCCTTTGCAAAGAAGATCTTCCGCCTGGTCTTTACTGCCAAGATAAAAGCGTTCGTCGTCAATAGAAAAAAGATAAATATTTTTCTCGGTTTCTGCTTCTGCTGCCAAAGGATAACAAATTCTACCTTTCTCCTCTTTTAACAAAATTTTCCCTCCATCATAACACAAGAGGATGTCCCCTGGTCTTTGCGGCATAGGATGGTAAGCATTATCGAATTTTTTTGGTGCAATCTCTTGAATCATGATTTTTTCTATCCTCTCGTTTTTGTCCCGTTTCCATCACGTTTTGCCATTTTCAACCGGTTCAGAGACACTTCTTTTTCGCCGTATTTCACTTTAACTTCACTGCCTTCTTCGAACAGATAGACATGTTGCAGTTCATCTTTCTTTTTTAGACGGATGCCCCGTACGCCAATGGCACCTTTTTTCTTTTCTGACACTTCTTCAGCAAGAAAGCGAAGAAAATAACCTTCTTTTGTCTGAAGAACCACATTCTGATTTTCGGTAATGACTTGAACACTGACCAGTTCATCCTCTGTCTGCAGCTTTGTGGCTACGATGGTCCGCTTTGCTACCTGGAACTCTGTGCCTTCTACTTTTTTGATCATCCCCTGTTTTGTGGCAAACAGAAGCTTCGCACATCGCATCTGTTCCGCATCACACAGATAGACCGCTTCTTCCTGGGTGCTGTCGAAATTGCTGACATTATCAACCGGCACGCCCTTGTCACGGAATTTTCCAAACGGGAGATCCAAAACCTTGATCTGGTGCATCTTTCCCGTATTGGTAAAGAGACAGATCTTTCCTGTGTTTTTACAGGAAATGACAACCTTATTTTCTGTATCTGCCGCCTCTTTATTTCTCTCATATGTGCTAACATCGATGGTCCTGGCATAACCGAAACGATCCATCAAAAAGATTACGTCCTGCTCTTCAATCTTATGTTCTTCATAGACAGCTTCCACCCCATTTTCAATCACAGTCCGGCGTTTCTTGCCAAACTCCTTCCTGATCTTGTCGAGATCCTGGATAATAACCTCCGCCATGGAGTCATAATGGTTTAAAATATCCTCATACCGTGCGATATTCTTCAATGTTTCTTCGTGTTCCCTGGCCAGTGCCTCAATCTCCAGTCCAATCAGCCGGTACAGACGCATTTCCAGGATGGCAGTTGCCTGCCGCTCGGTAAACCGCAGCATAGCCGCCATCTTCCGAGAGATACTGGATTTAAATTTGATATTCTCTGTCACACCTTTTGTGAGACATTCCCTGGCATCTTTGACCGACTGGCTTCCCCTGAGAATCTCGATGATCAGATCAATCACATCGCAGGCCTTCATCAGTCCTTCCTGGATCTCCTTCTTGTCTTGTTCCTTTTTTAGCAGCGTTTTATATTTTCTTGTGGCAAGCTCGAACTGGAAGTCCACATGATGCTCGATGATCTGCTTTAATCCCATAGTCTCGGGGCGTCCCTGTGCTACAGCCAGCATATTTACGCCGAATGTATCCTCAAGCCTGGTCTTCTTATAGAGCATGTTCGTCAGATTCTCTACATCCGCTCCTTTTTTCAGTTCAATGACAATCCGGATTCCTTCTTTAGACGACTGGTTGGAGATATCAGTGATATCATTAGTCTTCTTGGATTCTACCAGCGAAAACACGTCATTTAAAAATTTACTAATTCCAGCTCCGATCATGGTATAAGGAATCTCTGTAATCACCAGACGTTTCCGGCCACCTTTTAACTCCTCCACTTCCACCTTTCCACGGATCTTGATCTTGCCTGTCCCAGACTCGTAAATGGCCGGCAGCTCATCCTGATTGATTACGATTCCTCCTGTTGGAAAATCAGGCCCTTTGATATACTTCATCAGCTGTTTTGTGCTAATCTCGTCATTCTTCATATAGGCCTTCACTGCATCAATGACCTCACAAAGATTGTGGGTAGGGATACTGGTAGCCATACCTACCGCGATTCCCTCTGCACCGTTGACCAGAAGATTGGGAATCCGCACTGGAAGTACAGACGGCTCCTTTTCTGTCTCGTCAAAATTAGGCACAAAGTCCACGATATCCTTATCCAGGTCACTTAAGAACACCTCCTGGGTCAGTTTCTCAAGCCTTGCCTCTGTATAACGCATGGCTGCTGCTCCGTCTCCCTCGATAGAGCCAAAATTCCCATGACCATCCACCAACGTCATGCCCTTCTTAAAATCCTGGGCCATTACTACCAACGCTTCATAAATGGAACTGTCCCCATGAGGATGATACTTACCCATGGTATCCCCTACGATACGCGCACATTTCCGGTAAGGTCTATCATAACGGATTCCCAGCTCATACATGTCATAAAGAGTCCTGCGCTGCACCGGCTTTAATCCATCCCTCACGTCCGGCAATGCCCGGGCGACGATCACACTCATGGCATAATCAATGTATGATTTCTTCATCACATCGGAATATTCGGTTCTGATAATCTGTGTATCTTGCATAAAACTCTCCTTTCAGGACGTAGACTTTTTGCATTGGTCTACGTCCTGTTTTGCATTTTACCGTGTACCCAAATGGAATCTGGGGTGTACCCGCTTATATATCCAGCTCTGCCTCTGTGGCATTTTCATAGATGAATGAACGACGCGGCGGCACCTCTGTTCCCATCAACATCTCCGTGACACTGGAAGCCATCCGAGCATCTTCAATCTCCACCAGCTTTAGGATCCTAGTCTTTGGATTTAAAGTGGTCTCCCACAGCTGCTCGGCATCCATCTCTCCAAGCCCTTTGTATCGCTGCAGTGTGAAAGGGCCGTCATGTGTCTTCCGGTATCTTTCTAATGCCTTGTCATCGTAAAGATACTCTTCTTCACCTTTCTTTGGCATAGCTTTATAGAGGGGCGGCATAGCAATATAAACATGTCCCTCGTAGATCAATTCTGGCATAAACCGATAAAACAAAGTCAGAAGCAGTGTAGAAATATGAGCTCCGTCTACATCTGCATCTGCCATAATAATAATTTTGTCATACCGAAGCTTACGGATATCGAAATCGTTGCCATAGCCTTCTGAGAAGCCACATCCAAAGGCATTAATCATCGTCTTGATCTCTGCGTTCGCCAGAATTTTGTCGATGCTGGCCTTCTCAACATTAAGAATCTTACCACGAATAGGCAGGATGGCCTGATACATCCGGTCCCTGGCAGTCTTGGCAGAACCGCCCGCAGAGTCTCCTTCCACGATAAAGATCTCACATTTACCGGCGTCCCTGCTCTCGCAGTTGGCCAGCTTTCCATTACTGTCAAAAGAATATTTCTGCTTCGTAAGAAGATTTGTCTTTGCTCTTTCTTCCGTTTTTCGAATCTTAGCAGCTTTCTCCGCGCATCCAATCACTTTTTTCAAGTTTTCAATATTACGGTCAAAATAACGGATGATCTCGTCGTTTGTCACCTTGCTGACTGCTTTTGCGGCATCCGGGTTGTCCAGCTTTGTCTTTGTCTGACCTTCAAATCTGGGATCAGGATGCTTAATTGACACGATAGCCGTCATTCCATTCCGGATATCTGACCCGGTGAAATTTGGATCTTTTTCTTTCAAAATGCCAAGCTCTCTGGCATACTGATTGATCACCGTTGTAAATGTCGTCTTAAATCCAGTAAGATGCGTACCGCCTTCTGCATTATAAATATTGTTGCAAAATCCAAGGACATTTTCATGAAACTCATTGACATATTGGAATGCTGCCTCTACTTCGATTCCGTCTGCTTCTCCTTTGAAATAGACGGGATCGTGGATCAGTTCTTTTTTTTCATTCAGTTCACGGATAAATCCAAGGATTCCGTCGGGTTCATGATATTCAATATGTTCTGTCACTTCTCCCCGTCGGTCCTCGAAAATGATGGTAAGTGCCGGATTCAAATATGCTGTCTCATGCATCCGGCTTTTCACCTCATCTGCCCGGAATCGGGTCTTTTCAAAGATCGTGTCATCTGGGAGGAAATTTACCTTTGTTCCAGTTTTTCTGGTTTTTCCAATTACCGGAAGAAGTCCATCCTCCAGTTCAATCACTGGCTTTCCCTTTTCATACCGGTCATGATAAATATATCCATCCCGGCTAATCTCTACATCCATGTGGGCGGACAAGGCATTGACCACCGAAGAACCCACTCCGTGCAGGCCTCCGCTGGTCTTATATACCGTATCATCAAATTTCCCCCCGGCATGCAGCGTCGTATAAACTACACGTGCTGCCGAGACACCAGTAGAATGTAAATCTACCGGCACACCCCGACCATTATCTGAAACCGTGGCCGATCCGTCTTTTTCAAGGACCACATGTATCTCACTACAGAACCCGGCCAGATGCTCGTCCACCGAGTTATCCACCATCTCGTAGATTAAATGGTTCAGTCCTTTGGTAGATACGCTTCCAATATACATTCCTGGCCGCTTTCGAACCGCCTCCAATCCCTCTAAGATAGAAATGCTTTCTGCATCATATGTATTTTTTTTCGCCATCACACGTTTTCCTTTCTTTCCAAGCATTCCGGCAGACATACTATGCCATACTGCACCTATCTTAGCACAAAATGTGGTGTGAATCAAACACATTTTATTCGGTAAGCACAGAATCTAGTGTGTCTGCCAGCACCTCCATAGCATTTTTCATCTCCTCTACCGTATTGGTCTGTGCCCCGGCTTCTACCAGAAGAGTCTTTGGCGCCAGATGCATATTATACCGATAGGCGCGAAGATAAATATGTCTGGTAAATCCAGGATACTTTTGCGCAGCCTTAATCTGCATCTGCAGGGAAAAAGCCAGATTATCTTCAATATATGGATTTGCAAGATAGCCAATCTCTCCATTGGCTCTACTGCGGCTTAATCCGTTAAAAAACATGATCTGCGCCGTTGGCTTCCCATCGATCTCTGTCACCAGATGAGTTCCTTCTCCCACCCCGTCGCGATGCAGATCAATCACCACTTCGATGCTGGGATTTTCCTCTAGAATCTTTGCAATCTCCGGCTCAGCCAGCTGATATGCCATACTACGATCTAATTTTCCATTGATCAGATCATAAACGCCTTGATGATGTAATGTTTCGATACCGTAGGTATCATTTAAAAGCCGGGCTAAATATTCCCCGATCCCCAGGATAGATGTACTGGTATCTCCCGGGACAGAATCCGCAAAGGTTTCCTGAGAATGGGTATGATAGATCAAGATCTTGGGGCCTCCGGTACTCTTATTGATCTTTAGATCCTTTCCCAGAAGTTTTTCTGCGTTGATCAGATCTGGATCAGCCATAGTACTGCTGTCTACCGTATAAAAATTTCCCAGAAGATATTCATAATCGGACAGTTTTTCCATGGATGTGTCAATGGCAGGCTCCGAGGTTTCTATACTGGCAGCGGAATTTTTATTCTCTCCGATCAGATTGCCGTCCTCGTCCACCGCGTTTTCATCGCTCTCCTGCTGTGCCAGAATTTTCTCAAAAGTCTCCTTATCCTCCACATCCGTATCCACCGACAATCTTCCCACCGCATATGTTCCGATGGGAATCAGATCCATGGCCTTCTTTGCAATCCATGTACCGGCTGATCCATCTTCCTCTTTTTGATAAGTCATACCTGTCAGATATGTCCTTGCCGCCTCGTCTAGGATGATCTGTCTGACTTCCCCGGAAACCCTCTCTAGAATCCTGTCTGCATGTACCCCAAGGAGACTGATACAGGTATAAATTCCCAACACACATCCTGTGCACAGGATCAAAAGCCTGTTAACATGGTGTCTTCTGTCCACGCTATCACCATTCTTTCCTTCTCATGTTTTAACACTATATGAGATCTTACGATAGATTATGAGCATGTCCGGAAGAAAACAATTCATTCAGTGCTTCCGAGATGGTATAGCTGATCCGTTTTACCGTCTCGTCAATGTCCTTAGGTGTCACAAA
>JAHYZZ010000017.1:0-42179 GCA_019424135.1 Lachnospiraceae bacterium | reverse complement strand
CCTTTACCAGTTCATATTTTTCAGCCGCATTATATCCCTGAAGAACAACACCCACGCCTCGCAATGTTTCGGAACTCTCCAAAGCCTGAATCAGATTTTCCATTGTATCATTTACAATCGTGGCTGCATCTACCACCGTCGGCACCCCGATCGCGATTACCGGTACTCCTACCGTCTCCCTGGTAATCCCATTCCGGTAATTTCCCACACCGGATCCGGGATGAATCCCGGCATCGCTGATCTGGATCGTACGATTCAATCTCCGGGAACTACGGGCAGCCAACGCATCGATAACAATCAGGAGATCCGGTTTCGTCTCCTTTACAATTCCACGGATAATCTCCACCGTCTCCATGCCAGTCTGACCCATAACTCCGGGCACCACTGCACTTACCATTTGGATTTCCTCTTCTCCCATGGCATATTTCCCATATTCTTTCACAATATGTCTGGAAATATTTAAATTATCCACCACGTAAGGTCCCAGCGCGTCCGGCGTCACTTTACGGTTGCCAAGTCCCGCCACCAGAACTGAATGATCCTTTTTTTTATCATCTGTTTCAACCTGCTTAAGAAAGCCTCTTAAATATCTGGCCAGTTCTTCTGCAATTTCCTTATGATAGTCTTCATCCGGGACTGCCATATTGGGCGCTTCCATTGTCACATATGTTCCCACCGGCTTTTTCATGATCTTTGCACCATTTTCAGTCTCTATCTTCACTGTGGTAACCTTAATCTCTCGTTCTTCATCCTGATGCTCTTCCAGAATCACTCCCGGGATCTCCACATTGTCCGCTTCAAATCGTTCCTTTTGTTCCAGCGCCAGATCTGTCCGGATACTATACTTCTCGATCATTCCTCTCATCCTCGTTTCCTTTTCATTTTATTTGCTATTTTTTGCAATAATTCAAGAAATATGTATTGACAGAAATCAATCTCTGTCCTAAAATAAACTAGTATGTTTCGTTAGAACGTCCGTGTCCGGATCTAACGAACTGGCAATCGATACAAATCGAAATATATGATATCGGAGGTGGACAAATTGGCTAATATCAAATCTGCAAAGAAGAGAATCTTAGTAAACGAAACAAAAGCTGCCAGAAACAAGGCAATCAAATCCAAGGTTAAGACTTGCGTAAAGAAAGTTGAGACAGCTGTTGCAAACAAAGATGTTGAAGCAGCGAAAGCAGCTTTGAAAGTTGCAACTGTAGAAATCAACAAGGCAGGAAGCAAGGGCGTTTACCATAAGAACACCTGCTCTAGAAAGATTTCTCGTCTGGCAAAAGCTGTCAATGGAATCGCTTAATCATAAATGACATGAATGAAAAAAACAGCCAATCCGTCACTGGCTGTTTTTTTTGTCCTTTTATTTTAATTCTGAATATCCAAAACTATTGACAATCGCTTCTACTCTCCTGCCCTCCTGGCACATCGGACAGTCCGCCGGCTCATAAGCCCGATAGCCCGGCAAATCCCTGCTGGTAAAAATGGTCTTAATCTCCATCCCGGCCACCTTCGTCACCGCACTGAAGATGGCACAGACAGCACAGACTGTTCCCCCATAATATAGCACTGACTCAATGGCTCTCAAAATTGTCTTTCCGGTCGTAACAGAAGCAGCCAGGATCATAACTTGCTGATCCTTTACCATCCGCTGTTTATTATCCCTAAACAGCATCTGCCCCATGGAATGGTACTCCGGCGTAATGACAGAAATATTATTTCCAGTACTAAGAGACATCTGACTGGTATCTGCCAGCTGTTCTGCCAAAAATGTTCCCACCACCTCTGTCTCATCTAAACATACAATCGTATTCACGTATGTGTTGGTCAGATATTCCTCCGCCAGCACCTTTGCCGCTTCTCTGGCGTTATTATGTCTTGTCTTAACTGTAGACATGTCAATATAGGTATTCAGATGGGAATGGCTGGTTGCAAAATGTCCTTTCAGGATTTTAATCCTTGCTTTTGGATTTTTCGCTGACCGCAGATCCGCCATCTCTTCAATCCTACTATTCATCCGTCCTCCTCCTCTCCTAAAATTTCCCTATAATTCATTTTATCACGCAAAAAACAATGCCGCAACAGATTTGCATCATCTGCTGCGGCATTGTAATGTCTCTTAGAAACGAATTAGTTGTTGATCAGCTTGTCAGAATCACTCCAGCTGTAAAGACTTCTGACTTCTTTTCCAACTTTTTCCATCTGATGTTCGCTTGCAAGCTTTCTTAATGCGCGGAAGTGAGCACGTCCACCTGCATCGGACATCTCTAACAGGAAGTCTTTTGCGAAAGTACCATCCTGAATATCTGCCAGAATTTTCTTCATGGTCTTCTTTGTCTCATCGGTAATAATCTTTGGCCCTGTGATGTAATCACCATATTCAGCAGTATTGGAGATAGAATATCTCATTCCGCCAAATCCAGACTCATAAATCAAATCTACGATCAGTTTCATCTCATGAATACACTCGAAATATGCATTTCTCGGATCATATCCTGCTTCTACCAAAGTCTCGAAACCAGCCTTCATTAATGCACATACGCCACCGCACAGAACTGCCTGTTCTCCAAAAAGGTCTGTTTCTGTTTCCGTTCTGAATGTAGTCTCCAGAACACCTGCTCTTGCTCCGCCGATTGCCAGCGCGTAAGCCAAAGCCATATCAAGAGCCTTTCCCGTATAATCCTGCTCTACTGCTACCAGACACGGAGTTCCTTTTCCTGCAAGGTACTCACTTCGTACAGTGTGTCCCGGTGCCTTCGGAGCAATCATCGTAACATCCACATTTGCCGGTGGAACGATCTGTCCGAAATGAATGCTAAAGCCATGTGCAAACATCAACATATTGCCTTCTTCCAGGTTCGGTTCGATATCTTTTTTATACATGGCTGCCTGTTTCTCATCGTTGATCAGGATCATGATAATATCTGCCTGTTTTGCTGCTTCTGCTGCTGTATAAACCTTCAGGCCCTGTGCCTCAGCCTTTGCCCAAGATTTGCTTCCCTCGTACAGGCCGACAATTACATCACATCCTGATTCTTTTAAGTTAAGGGCATGCGCATGTCCCTGGCTTCCATACCCAATGATTGCAATCTTCTTTCCTTCCAGTAAAGATAAATCACAATCTTCCTGATAGTAAATTTTTGCTGCCATTTGTATCATTCCTCCTACATTATAAATGAATTATATTGTTAAACAGCGGCAGAACCTCTCTTTTCATTCTGTCTCTATTTAATATCTGTTCAGATCTTCTGAATATTTCCATCCTGGTCGATCAGTGTAACATTCTTAATTCCCCTGTTCAGCCCTGTAATGCCGGTTCTTGCCAGCTCCAGAATCTCATATCCATCCAGCAGATTCAAAAAGGCATCTAGCTTAGACTGCGTTCCGGTCAGCTCCACGATCAAAGAGTCTTTTTCCACATCTACAACCTTTGCACGGAAAATATCAGCCACTGATATAATCTCAGCTCTTTCTGATTTACCCGCACGAATCTTGACCATGATCAACTCGCGGTATACAGATTCTGACGGATCCAGTACTTTGATCTCAATCACATCCTCCAGTTTACGTACCTGTTTTTCAATCTGTGATAAAATCAGCTCGTCTCCGCTGGCTACAATCGTGATCCTGGTAAATCTAGGATCCGCAGTAACTCCCGCTGTAATGCTGTCAATGCTGTAGCCCCGTCTGCTGAATAATCCGGAAATACGGCTTAAGACACCTGGATTGTTGTCAACCAATAATGAATAAACTCTTTTCATACTGCACCTCTTTCTTTGTATAAAATAAAAAACAGAGTGCGTTCTGTTTTTTTATCATAGCAATATCTGCTCCGTTTGTCAATACCATTCGCAGAATTTCACCAATTTTACTCTAAATTTTATTTTTTACATCTATACATACTATACAAACCTAAGAATTTCATCTATCGAATTTATGATATAAGACGCTCCAGCCTTCTTAAGCTCTTCCCTTGAGCCAAACCCATAGAGTACTCCCAGGCAATCAATTCCAACACTGCGCGCCCCATATACGTCATGTTCCCGGTCTCCAATCATTAGCACACTGGAATGATCATGGATTCCACAGGTCTCCATCGCATACTTGATCACCTCAGCCTTGCTTCCACGACCTCCATCCAACTCCATTCCGGCAACATATTCAAAATACTTATCCAAATGAAAAAACTCTATGATTTCCCTGGCAAAAACCTCTGGCTTAGATGTAGCCACCACCAGATGTTTTCCTGCCACCTTAAGGCTTATCAACACCTCTTCCAACCCTTCATAGACCCGGTTTTCATAAATGCCTTTTTTTTGGTAATACTCCCGATAGTATATCACAGCCTCCCGGCACTGTTCCTTAGAAAACCCATAAAATTCCCGAAACGAATCCGTAAGCGGAGGACCGATAAAACGGTATAATTTCCTCCGATCCGGCTCTGTGATTCCATACTTTTCCAGTGCATATCGAACCGAATTCGTAATTCCAAGAGATGAATCCGTAATTGTACCATCCAGATCAAAAAAATAATATAGATAGCTCTCGCTCACCATGCATCCCCCTTCCGCTGTACTATCCGTTTCTTTATCATAGCATCTATTATACTACGGTTTAGTCCAAATGGGTACAGGGTATTTTCCATTTAGGTACAGGGCAAAAGGTAATTTAGGACGTAGACCTTTTGCAAAGGTCTACGTCCTAAATTACCTGCCGGAGTAATACCAAAAGAGCCAGATGTGCCGGATAGTATACATAGAAAAACCACTTGCTAAATTTTCCGGACCTGGATGATTTTTTCCCGTTGTAAAAGCATAGCATAATGACACCCGAGGCAATGATTCCTACGCTGGCGGCCAGAGAACGGAGAAACGCTTGTCCTGTAGCATCCCTTGTTGTGTAATAAGAAAGAAAGTTGATAATGACAAAAAACAAAAAAGCGAGTCCATAGGCCAAAATAACCTTTTTCTTATTTTTTCTGCTCCACTCAAAAAGCAGGGTAAAGACTGCTGCGAGGAGAGCCCAATCTCCAAACAAGGTACATGCTGTCAAACAAGCGATAACAGCTATCCGTTCCCCTGACCGTTGAATATTGTCTTTTGCACATAAAATCAAAAAACAGAAAAACAAAGTAAATAGCATATTCAAAGCAAAATATCCAACCGCAAGTTGAAACGGCACCTGGGAAATCAGTGCAAATACCAGAAGACGCTGTCCATATTTCTTCCTGGATCGAGTGTAATGATACCCTTCCACCAAGAAATAGCACATGGTAATAGCAGTAAAATATCCGATATCCAAAAATACTTCTCCAAGTAATGTGTTTGGATCTAGGAAAATATTGGAAATATGATTCAAGGTCATAGTCACAATAGCAATATATTTAATCACATCTCGGTTCATTTTTTCCCCAATTCTTTAATGATCCCTATCTTTTACGATTTTTTTATTTTCTTACCAGAAGAGACTTTCCTGTCATTTCCTTTGGCTGTTCCATCCCCATCATTTCAATCAATGTAGGTGCAATATCGGCCAGACAGCCGCCTTCTCTTAATCCATAGGAGGGATCTGCATTCACTAGAATAAACGGAACCGGATTCGTAGTATGTGCTGTAAACGGCTCTCCAGTCTCCTCATCAATCAGCTGCTCTGCATTTCCGTGATCTGCGCAGATAAACATTTGTCCATCTACCTTCTTGACCGCATCCACAGCTCTTCCCACGCATTCGTCCACTGCTTCGATCGCCTTTATTGCAGCCGCTTCTACACCCGTATGTCCTACCATATCCGGATTAGCGAAATTGATAATAATCACATCATATTTTCCGGACTGGATCGCCTCTACCAGCTTGTCACACACCTCATAGGCACTCATCTCCGGCTTCAGATCATAGGTCGCCACCTTTGGAGACTTTACCAGAATACGATCCTCCCCTTCATTTGGCTCTTCCACACCGCCGTTAAAGAAAAAGGTTACGTGAGCATATTTTTCTGTCTCTGCAATTCTGGCCTGTTTCAGCCCATGAGCCGCCAAATATTCCCCAAAAGTATTCTTAATTTCTTCTTTTCCAAATGCAATCAGCTTATTCTCAATCGTCACATCGTATTCTGTAAAACATACATAAGTCGTTTTTACCCTCTTGCCTCTTTCAAATCCTGTAAATTCTTCATCACAGAAGGTACGTGTAATCTCTCTTGCACGGTCCGGACGGAAGTTGAAGAAAATGACAGAATCATGATCTTTCACTGTCGCTGTTGCCTTCCCATCCGTCTCTATCACTGTCGGCAGCACAAATTCATCGGTAGTATCTTTATCATAAGAGTTCTTGATTCCTTCTGGTGCGCTGACTGCCTTTTCGCCCTCGCCATATACCAGCGCGCGGTAAGCTTTTTCCACACGATCCCATCGGTTATCCCTGTCCATGGCATAATAACGCCCCATTACTGTCGCAACTTTTCCGACACCGATTTCTTTCATCTTTGCCTCCAGCTGCTCCACATATTCTTTTCCAGAAGCAGGGGGGGTATCTCTGCCATCTAAGAAGCAATGTACATATACCTTTTCGATTCCCTGTCTCTTTGCCAGTTCCAAAAGGCCATAGATATGTTCAATATGGCTGTGAACACCGCCGTCAGAAACTAATCCCATCAGGTGGAGGGAGGAATCATTGTCTTTCACATTCTTGCAGGCTGCAAGAAGCGCTGGATTTTCAAAAAAATCCCCGTCCTGAATCGCTTTCGTAATCTTTGTAAGATCCTGATAAACGATCCGGCCGGCTCCCATATTTAAATGTCCGACTTCAGAATTTCCCATCTGTCCCTCCGGAAGTCCTACTGCCATACCACTGGCATTTCCTTTGACAAACGGACACTCTTGCATTAACCGGTCCATCACCGGAGTTCTTCCTTCTGCCACTGCATTTCCTTTTGTATTTTCATTTAATCCATATCCATCAAGAATCATAAGAACTGTAGGTCTTTTACTCATTTTTTCTCCTCCATCATTTAATATTACATAAATGTCTCATCCAGTCGTCAGCTAGGTTAATCCAGGACTGACAGGTCTCATTGACCCCGGAACCGTCCGCTCTGCGTACCAGTTCGCTTGCAAGGCTTAAACCATGTTCACCATCCGGGTAAATATGAAGCTCTGTAGGAACTCCATGCGCTAAAAGTGCCTCTGCCATCAAAAGAGAATTTGCCGCCGGAACCGTCTTATCTGTCGCCGTATGCCACAGGAATGCCGGTGGAGTATCTGCTGTCACCTGCTTTTCCAGAGACAGTTTCTCTTTATATTCCTCAAACTGATCACCCAGAAGATTTTGAAAACTTGGCAGATGTCCTTTTTCTGGATCAGAAGTAATCACCGGATAACCAAGCAGCATACCTGCCGGCCTTAATTCATCCGAAGTTGTCTCCAGCATATCCGCAAGCCATTTTTGATTCCAGAAAACTCCCAGCATGCCTGCCAGGTGTCCGCCTGCGGAAAAACCGCTGACGAAAATCTGGTCGGTATGAATCCTCCACTCTGACGCGTGACTTCTTAAAATCCTCATCACATGTCCCAGTTCCAAAAGAGAGACCGGGTATCTTGCTGGTGCCACAGAATAACGCAGTACACAAGCATGATATCCCTTCGCCAGAAACTGCATGGCAATTGGCTCTCCTTCACGGTAACTCAGTTTCTCATAACCGCCGCCAGGGCAGATCACAATTATCGGTCTTCTTTTAATCTGAAGCTTCTCTGTGGGAGTATCCAGGATGTATGTCTCAAGCCTTGCATCTTCCATTGATCCATTTACTTCTATCGGTATTTCCAGATATTTCATTTGCTATCCCTCAATTTCTCCTCTTTTCTACCGAGTGTATTATACACCAGTTTTCAGATTTTGAAAACCTTATTTCTCTTTGAAAAAAGCGGTTTCCGTGCATATTGGAAAACCGCCTTTCTATTTCTTGACATTTCTTTTCGAAAAATCTCTGTCTATTTATTTATAGTTGACAATCTTGCCAAAATCGGCCTTCAAAGAAGCTCCGCCTACCAGGCCACCATCAATATCCGCCTGTGCGAACAATTCCGCTGCATTTCCTGCATTTACAGATCCGCCGTACTGAATACGGATTGCTTCTGCTGTTGCCTCATCATAAACTTCTGCAACACAGTCACGGATTCCCTTGCAAACTTCCTCCGCCTGCTCTGTCGTAGCCGTTTTTCCAGTTCCAATCGCCCAGATCGGCTCATAGGCAATCACCATCGTTTTAGCCTGGGTGGCTGTTACATTCTGAAGTCCGACCTTTACCTGCTGGCGGATGAAATCCATGGTCACACCCTGCTCTCTCTGTTCCAGGGTCTCTCCGCAGCACATAATCGGTGTAATGCCATGCTCGAAAGCTTTCAGCACTTTTTTATTTACGTCCTCATTCGTCTCTCCAAAATAATCTCTTCTTTCAGAGTGCCCCAGCACAACATATTTCACCCCTGCATCTACCAACATAGCCGGTGAAATTTCTCCCGTATAAGCGCCGCTCTCTTCAAAATACATGTTCTCTGCACCAACCTGGATATTGGTTCCCTTACACGCTTCTACAACCGGAACAATATCGATTGCCGGTACACAAAATACCACATCAACTTCTTCGTTTGCTACCAATGGTTTTAATTCCTCCACCAGCGCAACAGCTTCACTTGGGGTTTTATTCATTTTCCAATTGCCTGCAATAATTTTCTTTCTTGCCATTTTCTCAATCTCCTTTTATCCAATCTATGATATGATACTCATCTGTGGTATGCCTACTTATCATTAGCTGCTGCCACACCTGGAAGCTCTTTCCCTTCCAAAAATTCCAAAGAAGCTCCGCCTCCTGTGGAAATATGAGTCATTTTATCTCCATATCCGAGCTGGTTGACTGCTGCTGCAGAATCCCCTCCTCCGATAATAGTAGTGGCATCTGTCTCAGCCAATGCCTTTGCAACTGCCTCCGTGCCGTGTGCAAAATTTGGCATCTCAAATGCTCCCATCGGTCCATTCCAAACAACAGTTTTTGCATCTTTCACAGCATCACAGAAGATCTTTTCAGTATCCGGTCCGATGTCCAGTCCTTCCCATCCCTCCGGAATCTCTCCTGCTTTAACGACTTTTTTATTGGCATCGTTGGAAAAATCGTCTGCAATCACGGTGTCTACAGGCAGCAGAAGCTTTACACCTTTCTCCTCTGCCTTTTTCAACATGTTCAGCGCATACTCACAGTAGTCCTCCTCCAGAAGAGACTTCCCAACGCTTCCGCCCTGAGCCTTGCTGAAAGTATAGGACATTCCGCCGCCGATAATCAGCGTATCTACCTTGTCAAGCAAATTTTCAATAACAGAAATCTTACTGGATACTTTCGCGCCGCCAAGAATCGCAACAAATGGTCTTTCTGGATTATTTACTGCATTTCCAAGGAAATCAATCTCTTTCTGCATCAGATATCCTACCACAGCAGTGTCCACATATTTTGTCACACCCACATTGGAACAATGTGCACGATGTGCAGTCCCGAATGCATCATTGACAAACACATCACAAAGAGACGCCAGCTCTTTGCTAAACCCGTCTCCATTCTTCGTCTCCTCTGCCCGGTAACGAGTGTTCTCGAGAAGAATGACGTCCCCGTCTTTCATCGCTTCAACTGCTGCTTTTGCATTTGGTCCTACGACTTCCGGATCCGCAGCAAATTTTACTTCCTGTCCAAGCAGTTCTGATAATCTTACTGCCACCGGCGCAAGAGAAAGAGATGGAACCGGCTCTCCCTTCGGCTTTCCAAGATGGGAACAAAGAATTACCCTTCCTCCGTCTGCAATCAGCTTTTTAATCGTCGGAAGAGCTGCCACAAGACGATTTTCATCCGTGATTTTTCCATCGATCAAAGGCACGTTAAAATCACATCTTACCAGCACTCTCTTTCCTTTTACATTAATGTCATCTACTGATTTTTTATTGAGCATAATTTTGCCTCCTAAAATATATTTTCAAGGGACCTTCCCTTTTTTCCTGGCTGACACTACTAAAGGGCTTTCAGCCTGCCACATCATATAAAAAGGATCCGGCCCTTTTAAGACCGGACCCTTTCATGAGTCTAACTGATCTTCCTGATTATGATAATTCAGAGAAGAATTTGATAGTTCTTACCATCTGGCTTGTGTATGAATTTTCATTATCATACCATGAAACAACCTGAACCTCTGTGGTTCCGTTGTCTAACGGCAGTACCATTGTCTGTGTTGCATCAAACAAAGAACCATATCTCATACCAACGATATCACTGGAAACAATCTCATCTGTATTGTATCCAAAGGATTCGTTAGAAGCAGCCTTCATCGCCTCATTGATCTGGTCTACAGTAACATTTCCTTCCACTACTGCAGTCAGGATTGTAGTAGAGCCTGTCGGAGTAGGAACACGCTGAGCAGATCCGATCAGCTTTCCGTTCAGTTCCGGAATAACCAGACCGATAGCCTTTGCAGCACCTGTGCTGTTTGGAACGATATTGACTGCAGCCGCACGAGATCTTCTTAAATCACCTTTTCTCTGCGGTCCGTCCAGAGTCATCTGATCTCCGGTATATGCATGAATGGTGCACATGATACCAGATTTGATCGGAGCCAGGTCGTTCAGTGCTTTTGCCATCGGGGCCAGACAGTTTGTGGTACAGGAAGCTGCAGAAATAACAGTATCTTCCGGCTTAAGTGTCTCATGGTTTACATTATATACGATTGTTGGCAGGTCATTACCAGCCGGTGCAGAAATAACTACCTTTCTTGCGCCTGCTTTAATATGAGCAGATGCTTTCTCTTTGGATGTATAGAATCCAGTACACTCCAGAACAACGTCAACGCCGATTTCTCCCCACGGAAGTTCTTCAGCATTTGCCATCGCATAGATCTTGATTTCTTTCCCGTCTACGATTATAGAATCATCAGTAGCTTCAACCTTGTCAGCCAGTGCGTATTTGCCCTGAGATGAATCATATTTTAATAAATGTGCAAGCATCTTAGGAGATGTTAAGTCGTTGATTGCAACTACTTCATATCCTTCTGCTCCAAACATCTGTCTGAATGCGAGACGTCCGATACGTCCGAATCCATTAATCGCTACTTTTACTGCCATGATTAATTCCTCCTAAAGTTTTATTAACTGGTTACGCAGTCATGTGATGATTCTTCCTTGTTAAAGAATCATCAACTACGATTTATTGTACTAAATCTGGTATAAAAATTCAAGTGCTTTTCCCATTTTTATGGAAGTTCCAGGAAAACCGGCTTTCGCTGCGAAAACTCTGTATAATACCGAAAACCGCAGTTTCTCAGGATGTCTGAAACTTTCTCATAATCATAAGCAATATGTTCTGGCTTATGTCCGTCTGCTCCCACAGTAATGATTTCTCCACCAAGTTCTTTATATCTCTTCAGCACGTCTGGGTGTGGATGGGCAAAAGGCAGGCCGTACTTAAGCCCGGCCATATTCAGTTCGATTCCCTTTCCTTTGTCGATCACGGTACGCAAAATCTCATCGATCAAATCTGCATATTTGGCATAAGAATAATGCTTTTCTCTTTCTTTCCCATAGCGCACCATATAATCCAGATGTCCCAAAACGTCAAATTCCTCAAGGGTCTTTACGTCCTTAAGCATCTCTTCTAAGGCAATCCGATAAATCTCTTCATCTGGACGCCTGCGGAAATCTTCGTCATGCTCCATCCCATAAACCATATCTTTTCCCATGATGCTATGAAGAGAACCTATGACAAAATCAAAGGGATATTCCGGCACAAACTGGTTGTAATACTCTCCAAGATGAGGCTGCATTCCCAGCTCTATGCCGATCCTTATATCTATCTGTCCTCGATACTTTTCACGGAGCGGAAGCATTGTGTGAAAATACTCTTCTGGATTAAAAATATCCTCCAATCCCCAGGACATATTATCTTTGTCATAATGATCTGTAAAGCAGATGACTTCCAATCCTTTCCTCATGGCTCCTTGAATCATCTCTTCAGGACTCGACTGCGAGTCGTGAGAAAAATTTGTATGCATATGCACGTCTGCTCTCATTGCTGTCAATCCTCCCTCACAATTGTTCCTCCGCCCAGTACATATCCATGATCATACAAGACCAATGCCTGGCCCGGAGTCACCGCACGCTGCGGCTCTTCAAAGGTACATAAAATTTCATCTTCGCCCGTCTTTTCTGCCACACACCAGGCACCTTTATGATTATACCGGATCTTTGCCCAGACTCTTTTTTTCTCCGGCAAATCCGGCACCGACATGAAGTTAATCTTTCTGGCCTTGACCTGGCAAGTCAAAGATTCTTCTCCTGTCCCGACCACCACCTCATTGGTATCTGGACGGATTTCCAACACAAAGACCGGATGTCCCAGTGACAGTCCAAGGCCCTTTCTTTGTCCTACCGTGTAATGGATGATGCCCTTATGAGTTCCTACTACCGTCCCATCCGACAAAACAAAATTTCCCCCACAGCTTCCGGCATTCGTCTGCTTTTCGATAAACGATGCATAATCTCCATCCGGCACAAAACAGATGTCCTGGCTATCTGGTTTATCTGCTACAAAAAGTCCCAGATCCTGTGCCATTTTTCGGATCTGATCTTTGGTGTAGTTTCCCACCGGCATCAATGTCGAAGCTAACTGCTCCTGGGTCAGATTGTAAAGTGCGTAGGTCTGATCCTTTGCCCCCGTTTTTGAAACCTGCAGGCTGTACCGTCCATTCTGAAGGTGGTCGATTCTGGCATAATGGCCGGTTGCGATATAATCTGCCCCGATCTGACGGCTTCTTTCCAGAAGAGACTCCCATTTAACGTATCGGTTGCAGGCGATACATGGATTGGGTGTTCGCCCATGTAAATACTCTCTGATAAAATAGTCTATGACATTTTCCTGAAATTCTTTCCGAAAATTCATAACGTAATAGGGAATTTCTAGCGTTGCGGCAACGCGCCTTGCATCCTCAACCGCGCTTAATCCGCAGCAGCCGCCATTTTCTTCCTTTGTCAACTCTTCTTCTTTCTGCCAGATCTGCATGGTCACTCCAATGACGTCATATCCTTGCTCCTTTAAAAGCCAGGCCGCCACAGAAGAGTCCACTCCGCCAGACATTCCCACTACAACTTTCTTTTTCTCCATGTCATTCCTCAATTTGATTTAATACTCTTCTTCTTCCTCTTCCTCGTCTTCATGGATATCAGACTTTGGCTTTTCAAGTCCTTCGATTTTAATACCGTGTTTTTCGGCATAATCCCACAAAGCCGCGTGAATTGCTTCTTCTGCCAACAAAGAACAGTGTACCTTAACCGGTGGCAGTCCGTCAAGTGCTTCCATCACCGCTTTATTCGTCACCTGCATGGCCTCCTGAATAGATTTTCCTTTTACCAGTTCCGTTGCCATGCTGCTAGTGGCTACTGCTGCGCCACAACCAAACGTCTTAAATTTCACATCCCGGATAATCTGATCATCATCAATATCCAGATAGATTCTCATAATATCCCCGCATTTTGCATTTCCTACGGTTCCTACACCACTGGCGTTTTCAATTTCTCCCACATTTCTTGGATGTTCAAAATGATCCATAACCTTTTCTGAATACATTTTCATTCCTCCTTCTATGCTTTTTCTTTCTGTTTTTTTATAAAATCCTCATAGAGAGGTGACATATTCCGAAGACCTTCCACAATCTCCTTCAAGCTGTCCACCACATAATCAATATCATCCTTTGTAATCTCCTCATTAATGGTAAGACGAAGAGATCCGTGGGCAATCTCGTGAGGCAATCCAATAGCAAGCAACACATGGGACGGATCCAATGATCCAGAAGTACATGCAGAGCCGCTGGATGCGCAGATGCCCTTCATATCCAGACGAATCAAAAGAGATTCTCCTTCAATAAACTGAAAACTAAAATTCGCATTGTTAGGCAATCGGTCCTTTGGATGACCGTTCAATCTACAATAAGGAATTTCCTCAAGCACCCTGCTGATCAGGTAATCTCGCACGCCCTTTTCCTTTCCCGTGCGCTCTTCCATCGTCTCAAATGCCCGCTTCACAGCCTCGCCCATTCCCACAATACCAGGCACGTTTTCCGTGCCGGCCCGACGTTTCCGCTCCTGGGCACCACCGTGGATAAAAGAGCGGATTTTAACTCCTGTGCGTATATAAAGGAAGCCAATCCCTTTCGGGCCATTTAACTTATGTCCGCTGGCACTAAGCATATCAATATGACACTCGTCCACATCGATAGGAAGATGCCCATATGCCTGTACTGCATCCGTATGGAACAAAATCCCATGGGCGTGGGCAATTTCTCCAATTTCCCGGATAGGCTCCACTGTCCCGATTTCATTATTTGCTGTCATCACAGAAATCAAAATCGTGTCCGGGCGGATTGCAGCCTCCAGCTCCGCAAGGCTTACCTTTCCATCCTCATCTACATCCAGATATGTCACCTCATATCCTTGCCGCTCCAGGTATTCTGCAGTGTGCAAAATCGCATGATGTTCAATCTTCGTCGTGATAATATGTTTTCCCTTGTCCTGATAAGCCTCTGCTGTCGCTTTTAACGCCCAGTTATCCGCCTCAGAACCACCGGCAGTAAAGTAAATTTCCTTGCTTTTTGCCCCAAGGGACCGGGCAATGATATCTCTGTACTTATCCACCACCATCTTATTTTCCGCCGCAAATTGATATACACTGGACGGATTGCCAAATTTCTCCGTAAAATATGGAATCATAGCGTCCACAACCTCCAGTGCTGTCTTTGTAGTGGCTGCATTGTCTAAATATAAAAATCTGCTCATCGTCTCCTCCTTTTCCAGCCATTTTTTTCAGTTGGCTGATTTTTTATGATTAATCGGTTTTCCGGAATTTTACAGGTTTAAAACTGGCTGCACCGGGGATGTTCACACGAACCTTTCGGATTCATCTGCCTGCTTTCCCTCACCAGTTCATCCAACATAATCCGGTTCACCGTCTCATTAATGCTGTCATTGATCTTCTGCCAGACATATTTGGTCACACAACCGTCGGAGGCCATACACCCTTCATCCGAATAGAAAGCTGCACATTTTACCGGCTCCAAACTTCCTTCCAGAGCTCTTAAAATGTCTCCGACAGATATCTGTGCAGCTGGCTTTGCCAGTACATATCCGCCCGATGCTCCCCGGATGCCGGATACCAGCCCCGCTTTTTTGAGAAGCGCCACCAGTTGTTCCAGATATCGTTCAGAAATATCCTGTCTGGCAGCAATACTTCCTATGGACACCGGCTCCTTTTCACTATACCTGGCAAGATCGATCATGGCACGCAGACCGTATCTTCCTTTTGTGGAAAGTTTCATACTAGTCACCTTCTTTTCAATTCCTACTATTTTACTAGGTTTTCTTCTTTTGTAGAATAGCATTTTAGGAAAGTTCTGTCAATAGTCCATTTTGAATATCTTATAACAATATCTTTTAAGGAGACCTGTCATGTTTCATAGATCAAAACTCCTGAAGGGCACACTGATTCTAACTGCTACCGGACTGGTCACCCGGGTCATGGGATTTTTCTATCGTATATTTATGAGCCATGCCTTTGGAGAAGAAGGCGTTGGCATCTATCAGCTGATTTTCCCCATCTACGCTCTTGGTTTTTCACTGACCTGTGCAGGAATCGAGTTGATTCTATCGCGGTTGGTAGCAAAAGATATCGCTTTGGGCAAGAAAAAAGAAGCCCGGGAACTTTTATATTCTGGTCTTCTCATTACGGTTATACTTTCTTGTATTGTAACACTATTTCTGCAAAACTATGCGAATGTCATTGCTGTTTCCCTTCTTCATGATGTAAGGTGTTCCGAGCTTTTACTGATTCTTTCCTACGTTTTTCCTTTTGCAGCCATTCACAGTTGCATCTGTGGATACTATTTCGGCCAAAAAGAAACAGGTCTTCCGGCAAGGTCCCAGCTGATTGAACAGGCCGTCCGAGTGGGCAGTGTGATGATGATCTACATTACAGGTCTAAGACACGGAATCTTCTTTGATGTATCCCTTGCTGTCACCGGACTCATTGCAGGAGAGGTTGCTTCCTCTCTTTACTGCCTTAGGAGCTTGTCCAGTCAAAAAGAATTTACCGCCTCAAGGCCTTCCCTGCTTCTGATCTGCCGCCGGATTCCAAAGCTACTGATCCCGTCTCTGCCGCTGACAGGAAACCGGGTTCTTCTTAACCTTCTTCAAAGTATCGAGGCTCTTTCCATTCCTTTGAAACTCCAGGCATCAGGTCTGTCCGTCCAGGAGGCTCTTTCTATATATGGAGTGCTGACAGGAATGGCGCTCCCTTGTATTTTGTTTCCCTCTGCCATCTCCAATTCCATCTCTACCATGCTTTTGCCGGAGGTAGCACAAATTCAGGCACTGAAAGACAAAAAGGCTTTTCGCTCTCTGATTCAGAAGACCACCTGCTCTTGCATCACCATGGGAAGCCTATGCTGTATCTTCCTTCTGCTTACTGGAAGATGGATTGGAGTACGGATTTTCCACAGCAGTTTGGCTGGAGAACTGATCCAGACACTAGCATGGATGTGTCCCTTTCTCTACACAAACAACACACTAATCAGTACAATCAACGGCATCGGAAAAACCGCCCTAACCTTTTTGATCAATTTTTTCAGCCTGGCCATTCGCATTGCAAGCATTTTCCTTTTAATCCCCACATTCGGGATTCAGGGATATCTCTGGGGACTGCTGGTCAGCCAGATCAGCGTTTTCTCTTTATGCCTCCTGTTTCTCCGCCGCTATGGCTTTTCTTCAGGCAAAGACTAGGTTACTTTATCGTCCTTACAAACATTTGCATCAATACGGGATTGACATAGCACTCCAGAAGTAGTCCCGTCAACAGAAGCAGAACCATAGAGACTGTTTTCGGAAAATTCCACCTCACTTGCGGATACCTGAGCAGATACCACAAAAGAACCAGATAACCGGCTGCATAGAAAAAAAGGTGGGGGGTCAAAGCAATCAGGCAAAGAACCAACCCTCTCCCCCCCATCTTCAATACGGCTGCCGTCAGAATCATTCCACAGGAAAAGCCTGTCCAGACCAAAAATGCAACTGCGGCGGCTTTTCGAAATTTCGTACATCCTAAAGCTGCCAGAATCAAAATCGGGCAAATCCTAATCCTTGCAACATACCAGATAAAATCCGCTGTCAGGATATCAAGCTTCGGAAACCGGCCAAGAAAATATTCATGGAAAATTCCCATATCTGCGATCTCCTGATTCGCCAAAAGATTCGAATATACAATTCCAATGACAAACCCTGTCATGCAGATAAATACGACATACGTCCTGTTTTCCTGTATCTTCACAAAACCCCTCCCATTTGTCAGATACTCCATTATATGCCGTATTTCATTTCATATGCCAGAAGCGCTGCAATCGTCTTTGAATCTTGTATCTCTCCTAGAAAAATCTTTTTCTTTAATTCTTCAAAAGAATACGCTTTTACATCCACATATTCATCCTCATCCAGGTGCTGGCTGGTTTTTTTTAGCTCCCTGGCTGCGTATATTTCTATCTTTTCATCACAAAAAGCTACCGTTGTCCTAAGCGTAATCAACCATTCCAGACACCCCGACCGGTAACCAGTCTCTTCTTCCAGCTCCCGTGATGCACATTCTATCCCTGGCTCCTCTGAAAAATCCAGCTTTCCTGCCGGAATTTCCAACGTCATTCTCTCTAATGCATTCCGGTACTGCGACACCATTAGTATCCTTCCATCCGGAAGAACAGGCACTACAGCCGCTGCACCGTCGTGATGGATAAAATCCCATACAGCCTTATTTCCGTTTTTAAATTCCATATAATCTTTGTAAACTGTCAAAATCGTCCCTTTATATGCCAGTTCTCGTTTTATCCTCTTAATATTATCATTCACGCTACAGTTCCTCCATAAAATTCAGCAGTTCTTTCATACTGCCTTGATACTCTGTATGAATGTCCAGGCCATGTTTATTTTCCATTGTATCCGTCAGCAGAAATGTCTCCACTCCCAGCCTTCGGATGGAAAGATCCTCCTCCACATCATTTCCAACCATCAGACATTCCGACGGATTCAGACCGAATTGTCCTAAAATCTCCTGAAAATATTCTACACTCGGTTTGCAGAAATTATAATCTTCATAGGTAGTGATCACACGAAAATCCTCTGCATGCAAACCTGCCCAGCAGATTCTATTCAAGGTTGCACACCGGGGAAATACCGGATTCGTAGCAAGATAGACCTCCATGCCTTTTCCCCTCGCCGCCTTTACCACCTGGTCGGCAAGGGGCGTCGGCCGGGTCACTACGGCCGCCTGATTAAAATCTTTGGCATAGAAGTCAAGTGCTATGTCTTCCGCCTCCTCCTTTGAGATTGGAAGACTTCCTTCCATTTCTGCCCAGAAACGTTCTCTGTTGGAACATCTTCCATCATTCTTTACCATCAAAAGATAACCATTCCAAACTGCCTCAATAAATGCCTTCGTATCAACGGGAATTCCTCTTTTCACATATGCCTTTGCCAACAGAGGCATATAAAATTTTACAAACTCAGTCTGATCCATGGGAAGCAGTGTCCCGTCCAGATCAAACAAGACGTGTCTGATTGCCATTTATGTTTTCCTCCTCTTCATGAAAAAAACAGGATCGGTACGCAAACCGACCCTGCTGTCATTTATCTTCTACTTGGCATAGTCTGTAACCCGCGATTCACGGATTACATTGACTTTAATCTGTCCAGGATATTCCAATTCATACTCAATCTGTTTTGCAATATCTCTAGCCAACAGTACCATATCTGCATCAGATACCTGCTCTGGAACTACCATAACACGAATCTCTCTACCTGCTTGAATAGCAAAAGACTTATCAACACCCTTAAACTGGTTGGTGATATCTTCTAATTGTTTTAACCTGTTTGTATATGTTTCCAATGTTTCTCTTCTTGCACCCGGTCTTGCTGCAGAAATCGTATCCGCCGCCTGTACCACGCATGCAATCAGAGTTTCCGGCTCTACATCGCCATGATGAGCTTCTACTGCATTAATCACAGTTGCAGACTCTTTGTACTTCCTACAAAGATCCACACCAATCTGGATATGGGAACCTTCCACATCGTGATCAATAGATTTTCCAATATCATGTAAAAGGCCGGCTCGCTTAGCGACCCTGACATCCAGTCCAATCTCGCCTGCCAGAAGCCCGGCAAGCTGAGCAACTTCAATAGAATGCTTTAAGGCATTCTGTCCATAGCTGGTACGGAATTTCATACGCCCAAGAAGTTTAATCAGTTCCGGATGAATTCCGTGAACGCCCACTTCCAGTGCTGCCGCCTCTCCTTCTTCACGAATCATAATGTCGACTTCTTTCTGAGCCTTCTCAACCATCTCTTCGATTCTGGCCGGATGAATCCGCCCGTCGACAATTAATTTTTCCAATGCAATCCTTGCGACCTCTCTTCTGATCGGATCGAATCCTGACAGCACAACAGCCTCCGGGGTATCATCAATAATTAATTCTACACCCGTCAGTGTTTCCAGTGTACGGATATTTCGTCCTTCCCGTCCAATAATTCTTCCCTTCATTTCGTCGCTTGGAAGCTGCACGACCGAAATCGTAGTCTCCGCAACATGATCAGCCGCGCATCTCTGGATAGCTGTAACAACAAATTCCTTAGCCTTCTTGTCTGCTTCTTCCTTCGCCTGCGCTTCCATCTCCTTGATCATCTTGGCGGTGTCATGTTTCACATCATCTTCAACAGTTTTCAACAAGTATTCTTTTGCCTGTTCGGAGGTAAGTCCTGAGATTCTTTCTAGTTCCTGTACTCTTTGCTGACTTAGCTCTTCCACTTTCGCTTCGCGCTGCCTCAGCTGTTCTTCTTTTGCTGCAAATCCTGCTTCTCGCTTTTCAATCGCATCCGCCTTCTTGTCTAAAGCCTCTTCCTTGGATAACACTCGCTTCTCATAACGCTGCAATTCTGCTCTGCGTTCCTTGGTCTCTTTTTCAAGTTCATTTTTATTTTTTATGGACTCTTCTTTAATCTCCAAGAGAGACTCCTTCTTTTTGGCCTCTGCGGTTTTAACAGCGTCATCAATAATTTCTCTTGCCTTCGTCTCAGCGTTTCCAATCTTGGATTCTGCATTCCTTTTCAGATTGGACACCGTTACAAAATGGCTGATGACTGCCGCTGCGATAACCAGCACGGCTGCCACAGCAATTATCATTCCACTCGGCACAGGAGCACCTCCTTATTCAATTTTCATTGTACAAATACAACACTTAAATTCTATACTGTTTTCACAAAGATGTCAAGCGTTCCACTCAGAAACTTGTATCACTTGACGGATATCCTCGTAACGAAAGCCCTTTCTCATCAGATAAGCAAACTCTTTCGCGGTTTTTTTCCGGTCTGCTGCTTCAGGATCAAAATGCCTTTTCCGCAACAGTTCTTGAATCGCATGAAGGTGATCCTCCTGACTTAGACACTCCTCCAATGCCTCCTCGATCAAGTTCTTATCCACGCCCTTTTCACCCAAAGCCTTATAGATCTCTTTCCGGCTTTTTCTGTCTTTTCGTCCAAGAATAAAGCTTTTGGCATACTCAAGGTCATTGATGTAGCCAAAGGACTTTACATAGGCAAGTGCCTCCTCAACCACTTCTTCCGGATAACCGCCGCCAAGCAGTTTTCCCTTTAGCTGAAGCTCTGTCCTTCCCATTTGGGTCAAAAGATGCATGGCCCTTAGCTTAGCTCTTTTTAACAGCGTCTCCCGGCAAATCTGCTGATAAACCTCTTCTGTCAGATCGATGCCTTCTGTCAGGCCATAAAGGGAAAGTTCTTTTTTATAGAGACAAAATGCAGGCTGCCCATCCAGATAAATTTTATATCTGGTCTTTGTCACCGGCTCAATCTTGGTGATGGTCATTGTGCCTTTTCCTCTTTTTTCTCAGACTTTTTGGTCTTCCCTTCTGCCTCTTTCTGCTCATCTTCCTGTCCGAAATGATAATGCAGCCGAATCTGATGATCTAAAGTTTCCATAATCTGCGGATGTTCTGCCAAATACTTTTTGGCATTCTCCCGTCCCTGTCCAATCTTCTCTCCGTTATATGCGAACCATGCCCCACTTTTATTGACCAGATTTAATCCCACTGCAAGATCCAGGATATCTCCTTCTTTCGAGATTCCTTTTCCAAACATAATGTCAAATTCTGCTTCCTTAAACGGCGGTGCGATCTTGTTTTTTACCACTTTGACACGGGTTCTGTTTCCAACTATCTCTCCGCCCTGCTTGAGCGTCTCGATCCTGCGGACATCCATACGGATTGACGCATAAAACTTCAGCGCCCGACCGCCAGTAGTCGTCTCTGGATTGCCAAACATCACGCCAACCTTTTCACGGAGCTGATTAATAAAGATCACCACACAATTGGACTTACTGATAACAGGCGTCAGCTTACGAAGAGCCTGGGACATCAATCTAGCCTGCAGCCCTACATGGCTGTCGCCCATATCTCCTTCAATTTCCTGTTTTGGCACCAAAGCTGCTACAGAGTCTACAACTACAATATCCATTGCACCGGAACGCACCATAGTCTCGGTAATTTCCAGCGCCTGGTCTCCGCTGTCCGGCTGGGAAATATAAAGTTCATCAATATCCACGCCGATATTCTTTGCATAGACTGGATCCAACGCATGCTCTGCATCAATAAATCCAGCAATGCCTCCCTGCTTTTGTACTTCAGCAATCATATGCAATGCAACCGTCGTCTTACCACTGGACTCCGGCCCATAAATCTCAACAACACGCCCACGGGGAACGCCTCCAAGCCCCAGGGCAATATCAAGGCTCAAAGATCCGGTAGGGATCGTCTCTACAGCCACTTGTGCCGCCGGATCTCCCAGCTTCATAACCGTACCCTTTCCAAAATCCTTCTCCAATTTTGCGATTGCGGCATCCAACGCCTTCTTCTTATCTTCACTTGCCATGCTGTTTTCTCCTTCTTAATATCGAACGAATGTTCGCTCTCTGGTTAATATAGTAGTATACCTGGGTTTTCTTGTCAAGACTCAAATGCAATTCTTTCCATGAAATCTTTGCCGAACGGCCATGATTTTCAGACACGTGTCTGTCTTTTCGACAGAACAAAGCCAAAACAGATCTGCTTACTTGTATATATGCTTAGTATATCTTATCCCGGGGCAAAAGTAAAGGGATTTAGCTGTGCTAACTCCCCTTCTCCCCGTTTACATCTGACCCACCAGAACTTCACAAGACTTCAGCATCACTTCCCTTGTACCGACAGTCTTCGGGGGACACATATTCGATAAGAGGATTTTTTTAAGTTTTCCCTTCATCTTTACGCCTGCTGCTTCTTTCCCGAAGTTTGCCAGGATCACCGCTTTCTTCTTTCCATCCGTTCTTTCATAGGCAAAAATGTTTTCATCCTCTTCTAAAAGTGGCACAAAGTCTCCATATACAAAGACATCCTTCCATTCCTCGCTTTTACGCAGTGAGATCAGCTTCCGGTAAAACCATAGTACAGATCCCGGATCCTTCTCCTGGTCTTCCACATTGATCCTCCGATAATTCTCATTGACTTTAAGCCAGGGCGTTCCTTCTGTAAATCCGGCATTTTTCCCGGCATTCCATTGCATCGGCGTTCTTGCATTATCCCGGCTGAACCTGTAACAGGCCTCTAATGCCTCTTCCCAAGAAAGCCCGGCGTCCAGAGCTTGCTGATACTGGTGATGCGTGTCGATATCGTTATACTCTTCGATACTTTCCATCCGGCAGTTTGTCATTCCAATCTCCTGCCCCTGGTAAAGAAATGGAATTCCCCGAAGTAGCACGCTGACACAGCCCAACATCTTTACACCCTCTGGATTCTGTGCATATTCCGGCAGATAACGGCTCGCTCCTCTTGGCTCATCGTGGTTTTCGATAATATTGCTTAGGTAAGCCTTTCCCTGACATTTCATCTGGGACTGAAAGATGGTCTTTTTCCACTCCAGGAAGGAGACTTTCTTTACATTACACCAGCCCTTCTGGCCCTCCGTCAGCATATGAGGTGCGAAATCAAACATACTGGAAAAGTAACCGTCCTCTCCTACAAACTCTTCCAGGGCTTCCTCTTTCATGTTGAACACCTCTCCCACGGTAAAGGTATCCCGCTTTGCAAAAGTCTCTCTCTTTAATTCTCCCAAAAACTTACCAATGCCTTCTACATGTTCCACCATAACAGTGCAGGCACACATGCCATCCGGGCCGTCCGGTTCGTAGATTGGAAAGGTAACATCTTTTTTGATATTGATGATCGCATCGATACGAAATCCTGCAATTCCCTTCTCCAACCACCAGTTGATCATTTTAAAAAGCTCTGCCCTTACCCTTGGATTCTCCCAGTTCAGATCCGGCTGTTCTTTTGCAAACATATGGAGGTAATAAAGCTCCGTTCCCGGCACTTGTTCCCAAGCGCTCCCACCAAAATAGGACCGGTAATTACTGGGAGGAGCCCCATTTTTCCCTTTTTCAAAATAGAAATATCCAGCATACTCTCCATAGGGGTCCTTCAGCGCCTTCTGAAACCACTCATGCTCACTGGAGCAATGGTTGATCACCAAGTCCATCACAATACCAATCCCAAACTTTTCCGCCTCAGCAAGAAGGCATTCAAACTCCTCCATGGTTCCGAACTGCTCTGAGATTTTATAATAGTCTGAAATATCATAACCCTGGTCGACAAACGGCGACTTATACACCGGCGACAGCCAAATCAGATCTATCCCCAGCTTTTTCAGATAAGGAAGCTTTTCTATGATTCCTTTTAAATCTCCAACTCCGTCTCCATTACTGTCCATAAAACTTTTCGGATAGATCTGATAAACGATTTTTTCCTTCCACCACTGTTTTTTCACTGCCTGCTCCTCCATCTCTTAATCCTGCCTTTCAATCCTTTGATGATGATCCTGTCCTTTCAGATGAATTTCTTCTCTTATTATGCGGTAACCTTGTACAATCCTAACTTTCTTTACACACGTCTACCCAAGCCAAGCTGTTGCTGTATCGTTCCAGTTCCGGAATGGTCAGTTCAATCATGCTGTTACTGCTGCCTGCTGCCGGGAAAACGGTTGCAAAGCGTTTCAAAGATTCATCCAAATATACCTCGACTCCATCTTTTACTGCAAAGGGGCAGACGCCGCCCACGGCGTGTCCGGTCAATTTCTCCACCTCATCGAATTTCAGCATTTTTGCCTTGCATCCAAACTGTTCCCGGTACTTTTTATTGTCAATCTTTCGGTCTCCGGCGGTGACCACCAGCACCACATCCTCCCCAGCCTGGAAGGACAGGGTTTTTGCAATCCGCTGGGGCTTACATCCAAGTGCCTCGGCAGCTTCTTCTACTGTCGCGCTGGAATGATCTTTTTCCCAAACTCTTTCTTCCATCCCATACTGTCGGAAATATTCCTTTACTTTCTCAATCGACATGGTCTTTCTCCTTTCTTTTTCTGGGAAAGCCTACGCTTCCAGACAGTAATGTTCCAGATTGTCAAGAACCTTCTGGTTCAGTCTTTCTACCGCCTGGCGTGTCATTCCAGAGGACCGTTTCAAACAGGAGACATTTTCCCTCTCAAGAAGCGACTCATCTCCAAGCCCCATCAGTGTATCGCAGAAATACCAGGTATTCTTAAGATCCAGCCATCTTTTCATAGCTTCCATATCAAAGCAAGGGCTAAGAGCCGTATTAAACAAAAGTTTGCCTTCACCTAAAATCCTAAACTCCTGTTCATGCAGAAGGATCACATTTTTGCTTAAACAACTGCATATGACATCACAATCTTTTAGAAGTGTGTCGAGTTCCTGATACTGATATCCGCATTGTTCTTCCAGTTCTGGTTTTCTGCTCCTGCTGTAGTAGCGGACGTCTGCATGAAAGGCAGACAACGCTGATGCCACCTTTCTTGCACTTGCACCCATGCCCAGGATTCCTGCCTTGATTCCAGATATCTCAGAAATCTCCCCTAAAAGCGGCGGATATCCATCATCTCCTCCCAGTCTTCGAATCAGATGTGCCGTCACATACTCTGCCACTCCGTCATCACCGTAATCCTTGATTCCGGTCACAGTGATCCCTCTAGATCTGGCATAGGCAAGGTCTACATTGGAACTGGCCTCTGAATATAGGCTGCAACACATGCCGATATAGCGGACATTCGGACAGTCCTTTAGTACATTTCCCCCGATTTTATGGGTATAACTTACAAAAATGCCATCTGCATCCTTGATCCGCATTGTAATCTCCCTGTCATCTTCTGGCTGTGTATCATAAAAGACAGCCTCCTCACAGTATGATCTGATTTTTTCTCTTGCCTGTGGCAAAAGAGATACCGGCTGAATGGCCACAAGCTTTTTAAATTTTTTCATTTGCATGACCTCCACATTTTCAATTATTTCTGTGTTCCATTATATACCGAAGCTTTCAGATGCAAAAGAGGAGAACTAAAAAACAGTCAAATCAGAGTTTACCCATCATTTTCATATAGAAGTATTCGGCCCGTCACAATCTTAAGACTCTGTCCAAAATCGTATTTATTTATGGATCCCAGCGTCCTCACCACATATCTTCCCACTTCTTCTCCATCCAGCAGGTACAGGATCTCTCCTGCCTTCTGACCTTTTTCCACTGGAGCGATTAGTTTTTTGGGAAGCTCTTCAGACCGTTCCACCACTTCATCCTTTCCAAGGAGAATCTTAAGCGGCTCTGACTCTTCTGCCGCCGCCCAGACAGATGCGCCCTTCTGATATGGATTTTTCAGGTCTGTCCCATCTTCTACCGGGATCTTCCATGTCTTTGTTGGGATCTCCACTTCCCGGTACTCATAATTATCCAGCGCATACTCCATCAGCTTTCTAGTGTCTTTCCACTTATAATTCTTATGACTGGGCCAACCGCAGGCAAGAAGGGCCACGATAAAAGTCCGCTCTCCCCGTCTTAAGGCACCTACATAACAATATCCGGCATCTGCGGTAAAACCGGTTTTGCCGCTCAAAGCTCCTTCCATCATATCCAGAAAAGCATTATGATTATGACAGGAAAAACTCTCTTCTCCTTCCACATCTGTAAAGTGATAGTCCTTCGTTCTAGTGATGGTAAGAAACTCCTCATTTTTGCCCGACTCCATGATGCAGTAGCGCATGATTCTTGCCAGATCCTCTGCGGTGGTAGCATGAATTCCTCCTTCATCCTTCCCATCCAACCCGTTGGGGGTAACAAAATGCGTATCTTTGCATCCCAATTGTCTTGCTTTTTCGTTCATATGCTCTACAAATGTCTTGACGGATCCTGATAACTCTTCAGCAATCATTACCGCACTGTCATTGTAGGATTCCAGCATCAGAGCATATAGAAGATCCTCCAAATAAAACTTTTGTCCTTCCTGCACCCCCATCCGCACCTTCGGCTGAGATACAGCATTTTTAGACGCTTGTGCCGTCTGTCCTTCTTTCATCTCTTCCAGAGCAAGAATACAGGTCATGATCTTCGTGGTGCTGGCCATCGGACGGGACACATTTGCATCCTTTCCAAATAAAACACGCCCACTATCAGCATCCATCAAAACCGCTGACCGGGCGTATAAATTTACGGGTATTTCCGTCGGCTCCTCTGCCTTTAAAGGCAGAATCATATTTCCCATCAGCCCCAGAAATATCCACGTCAAACATATGTATTTCTTCCATCTCATAAAAGCCCCGCAAAACACCTGTCTTATCTCAAGATATGCAAGGAAGCGTCGCACTATGCCTGTTCTTTCCTAAATATCCAACCTTAACTGCACCTCTTCTTCTGCCTCTTCCTTAAAGTTCTCCACCTGTTCAGGATTTAAAGTCGGAAGATCCTCTGCCGAATGGATACTGAACCTGCGTAAAAACTCCTCTGTCGTGCCAAACAAGATAGGTTTTCCCGGCGCATCCAGCCTGCCCACCTCGCATACCAGATCATATTCTACTAATTTATTTACAGCATGATCTGACTTGACACCGCGAATCTTTTCAATCTCCAGTTTTGTCACTGGCTGCTTATATGCAATAATTGATAACGTCTCAAGAAGTACATCTGTCAGCACATATTTTTTCGGCTGCTTTGCCACTTTGATCAGATACTCGTACATCTCTCTTTTAGTACACATCTGAAAAGAATCTTCCAACTCGATGATACGGATGCCGCGATCTTCATTCTCATATCGATCCATCATCTGATGAATGATCCGGCGAGTGGTCTCTTCATCATGCCCGATGGCAGGGGCAATCTTTCCCAATTCCACCGAATCGCCCATGGCAAATAGGATGGCTTCTATGATTCCTTCTAATTTTTTTATTTCCACTGTATCCATACTACCTTTCCTATGCTTGTCCTTCCATATTGGAATCAATCATAATATCCTCAAAAGGCTGTTCCTGCCGGATTGTAATCGTCCCTTCCTTCATCAGCTGTAAGATGGCCAAAAAAGTTACGACCAGCTGTGTTTTCGAAGCCTGTTCCTTCAAAAGTTCCCGGAAACTGAATCTCTTATGAGTTCTGGCATATTCCATAACATAGTCAAGCTTTTCCGGAAGAGTTACTTCTTCTTTTTCAATCTTTCCAAATTTACTGCGGACAGGGTCGATCTTCTCCACCTGACGCTTCATCACATCCCGAAAAATCTGATTCAACTTTGCCAAGGTCAGATCCCCCAACAGTTCTCCCAGATCCACCGGTTCTTCATAATCCTTTACTTCTTCCGGAATGTCAGGTTCCTTATATAGGACCTGTTCCCCTTCCACCTGACGGTCCCTGAGCTCATAAGACATATATTTGAACATCTTATACTGCAAAAGCTGTTCCACTAATTCCTGCCTGGGGTCCTCTTCCTCTTCCTCCTTTTCTTCCTGGGGAAGAAGCATTCGGCACTTGATATCAAGAAGAGTCGCCGCCATAACCAGGAATTCGCTCATGATGTTTAAATCTTCTTTTTCCATGGCCCGTATATAATCCATATACTGATTCGTAATCTCCACGATAGGGATATCATAAATGTCTATTTTATTTTTGTCGATGAGATGCAAAAGAAGATCCAGCGGTCCTTCAAACACCTGCAGCTTTACTGGAATACCCATAAATGTTCCTCTTACGCCTATTGATTTTTTATCGTAACTTTATTATTATACAGGATTTTCCTCTGTTTCACAAGATTTATCTGTCTGATCCTGTAAGCTCCAGCACAATAACCTCTGCAGGATTTAAGAAACGTATGGGAACAGAATGTACACCTAAACCACGACTGACAACCACAGCTGCTTTCGAATCCCGATAAATTCCTCCCGAGTAAGATGGAAAAAGACGCAGATCTGGAGAAATAACCCCTCCGATTCCAGGAATCCCAATCAATCCGCCGTGAATATGGCCAGAAAGAATCAGATCGGCACCCCAGTCCTCATACTGACGCACATAAGCCGGATTATGAGCAAGAAGAATCTGATAAGAGGCATCTGCCCTCCCAATTCTTTCTTCAATCTCCTGAACGCATAATCTTTTTCTTCCGATTTTTCCGTAGGCAGAAAGCGGAATTTCCAGTCCGCTGATTCGAATTCTTATGCCCTCCGGCTTCCAGATAACTGCCTCGTTTTCTAAAAATATGACGCCTGCCTCTTCCAGCCTTTTCTTATAAGCGGCATAGGACTGCGCATATTTCTCCGGTCTTTCTTTGAGCTTTTGCTCATGATTTCCATTTGCGTAATACACAGGACACATGGCGGTTAATTTAATAAGGAACTGCAATGTCTCCATATAGGAAGAACCGTCTTTACGCACCAGCATATCTCCTCCGATCAAGATCAAATCTGGGCGCGACTTACGGATCGCGGCCAGGAGACGTCCATTTCTTTTTCCATAGCTGCAGTTATGAAGGTCACTTAAAAACACAATTTTTTTTCTTTGAATCCCGTCTAGTTTGTGGCAAGATATCCGATAGGTCCTGACTCGAAATGTCCGGAGTTCTCTGGCATTTTCGATAAAAAATATCAGGCACAGGACGACTAGAACAATGATGATCATCAACACTGATTTTCTCCTTTTTATTCAGGTCAATTATATAATTATTCCTGTTCATTTGTAAACAGATATGTTAAAATCTATTACGGTAATCAAAAGTATTTAGGAGGAGGTTTTACCATGACGATACCTGAAAGAATCAGCGCACTGCGCGCACTGATGGCTGAAAAAGGGTACGACGCCTATGTGGTTCCCACCGATGACAACCATCAGAGCGAATATGTTGGGGAACATTTTAAAGCAAGAGCGTTTATTACCGGTTTTACCGGCTCTGCCGGGACCGCTGTCATCACAAAAAACGAAGCGGGACTTTGGACAGACGGAAGATATTTTATCCAAGCTGAACAGCAGCTATCCGGGAGCGGAGTAAAGCTGTTCAAAATGGGTGAGCCCGGCGTGCCCACAACTTTGGAATATCTCGAAACTGTCCTTTTGGACGGCTGCACTCTTGGTTTTGACGGCCGTGTCGTTGCCATGGGGGACGGGCTGGACTATGAGGCTGTGGCTGCAAAGAAAAACGGAACTGTCAATTATTCTGAAGATTTGATCGACAAAATCTGGGAAAACCGACCGGCCCTTTCTGAAGAGCCTGCCTTTGCACTGGATGAGTGCTACACTGGTGAAAGTACCGCGTCCAAGCTTGCAAGAGTCCGTCAGGCAATGAAAGCAGCTGGTGCAGATACTCATGTGATCGCTGCTTTGGATGATATTTGCTGGATCACCAATCTACGTGGAAATGATATCGAATTTTTCCCATTGCTTCTGTCTTATGCAGTCATCACAATGAACGACATGAAACTGTACATCGATGAGCGCAAACTAACAAATGAAATGAAAGAAAAGCTGGCAAAGGACAACATTCTTCTTCGTCCATACAATGCGATTTATGAAGACGTGAAAACACTCCCGGCTGATTCGGCAATTCTTGTAGATTCAGCACGTCTGAATTACGCACTGTATAATAACCTGCCAAAGACAGCGACAGTCATTGACCAGATGAATCCGACTGTTGTGATGAAAGCGACCAAAAACGACGTAGAGCTGAAAAACATTATAAACGCCCATGTAAAAGATGGTGTAGCTGTTACCAGATTTATGTACTGGCTGAAAAAAAATGTTGGAAAAATGGATCCTCCAATTACGGAGATCAGCGCTGCGGAAAAGTTGGATGAATTCCGTAAGGAACAAGAGGGCTATCTGTGGCAGAGCTTCGAACCTATCTGCGGTTCTGGAGAGCACGGTGCCATTGTTCACTATGCAGCCACTCCAGAAACCAATATTCCTGTGGTAACTGACGGACTGTTTCTGACAGACACCGGCGGCGGATACATCGAGGGTTCCACAGACATTACCAGAACCTTTGCTTTTGGGAATCTGACTCAGGAGATGAAAGAGGACTTCACCACAGTTCTCCAGTGTAATATGCACCTGGCAAACGCCGTATTCCTGGAAGGGACTACGGGATATAATCTGGACGTGCTGGCAAGAATGCCTGCATGGAAGCACGGCAAGAACTTTAATCACGGAACCGGCCATGGCGTAGGTTATCTTATGAATATTCATGAAGCTCCCTGCGGATTCCGCTGTGCTATCCGCGAACGCGAAAAGCAGCCACTGATGCCCGGGCTTGTCATTACCGATGAACCAGGGATCTATATCGAAGGTTCCCACGGTGTCCGCACCGAAAATGAACTGGTAGTTCGTAAAGGGGAAAAGAACGAGTACGGACAATTCCTCTACTTCGAACCTATCACCTATGTACCAATCGACCTGGATGCCATCATCCCAGAGATGCTGACAGAAGAAGACAAAGAACAGCTCAACTCCTATCACGCAAAAGTATATGAAATCGTGGCTCCACATCTGAATGACGAAGAACGCGAATGGTTGAAAAAATACACACGTGCAATTTAGTCCAATGGGGACGGGGGATTTTTTAGAAATCCCCCGTCCCCATTGCTCAAGGCAAGAAATTTTCCACAGCATCTTGCACGGCATCTGGATAACTTATTTTCTCTACTTTTTCTGTCGTTAGGATTTTTACGCTTCCGATTTCTTTTCCATCCAGATAATACTTGGCTTCTCCGGCTTCCTGTCCTTCCTTGACAGGCGCCTTTAAAGACTCTTTCATCTTTACTTTTCTTTCTACGAAATCAAGATCTGTCCCGGAAGTGTCAAGATAAGAAAATGACATCTCCTGCGCCGTGTCTGCTTTTTCTTTTACGCCTCCACGCACAGTTATCTCGGGAGTTGTTTCTGGTGTATCTTCCTGATAAATACTGCATTTTCCAAATCCGTAGTTTAAAAGTGCAATCGCATCTTGGGTCCGGTCTTTGCTGGTTTCAGCCGCCATAACTACGGCAATGAGTTCTATTCCGTTTTTCTCACCTGTGGCGGAGATACAAAACTTGGCCTGACTGGTGGAACCTGTTTTTAACCCTGTAGCATACTCATAGTGTCTGATCAACTTATTTGTATTGGTCAATCCAAATTCTGACGTCCCTTTCTGCGTGTTATGTATAATATTTTCCATCCAGATCATGGTATAGTCCCGGATTTGCGGATATTTAGTAATCAATTCCCTGGACATCAGTCCAATGTCTCTTGCTGTAGTCAAATGTCCATCCGCATCCAGTCCATTACAGTTTACAAAATGGGTATTTTCCATTCCCAGTTTCTGGGCTCGCTCATTCATTCTTTTCACAAATTCTTCTTCACTTCCTGCAACATACTCTGCCATAGCCACGCAGGCATCATTCCCACTGGCCACCGCAATACACTTGATCATTGTGTCTACTGTCTGCGTTTCTCCTGGTTCCAGAAATACCTGAGAGCCTCCCATAGAAGCTGCATATTCGGATGTGGTAACCTCATCCTCCAGACTGAACTGTCCGGACTCTATGGCATCAAATATCAGCAGTAATGTCATAATCTTGGTCACGCTGGCAGGTGGTTTTTGTTCATCTGGATGTTTCTCATAGATTACCTGTCCGGTAGACGCCTCCATTAAAATTGCCGAAGGTGCGCTGATCTGAGGGCCTTCCTGTGTATTTTCACGGACATCTGAAGGCTCCTTTTCATCTGCATTTTCTTCAGCCCGTACGGGCTGTATGCATAACAGCACACACAACAGAACTGACACAAATTTCTTCATTGTACAGCTCCTCGCCACTTCCTGTCACTTCTATTCTAATCCTTCCTTTCTAGAAATATGATTATTCTTTCATAAAAAGAATTGACATTTATCTACTATGTGGTACAATATAGTCAGCAACTATTAGGTGTCGCATAGTAGAGGATGTGATCAACATATGTATGATAAATCACAATTGATGCGTGGAACCCTGGAAGGCTGTATTCTCAAATTTCTTTCCGATGAAACTACCTATGGCTACGAACTGGTGGAAAAACTTTCGCAGTATGGATTTGAGGATATCAAAGAAGGTACGATTTACCCTCTGCTGGTGCGCTTGGAGAAAAAGGGAATCATTGATTCCCAATTCCGTCCTTCTCCTCTTGGCCCCAGTAGAAAGTATTATTCTCTCACCAGCGAGGGTGCCGCTTACTTGAAAGAATTTCTTGTCAACTGGACGAAGATTTCTTCTTCTGTCAACCACATATTCCGATTGGAGGGATGAGTTATGACTGCACAGGTACAAGACAATCATGGGATACTAGAAGCCCAGAATTTCCAGGATGAACAATTTCTGAATAAAGAAAACAAAAAAATTCTTCATAAGATGATGAAGTATGTACGCACATTTCCCCTAAAAAGTATAGAAATCGAACAAATCCGCCGGGATCTTCTGGGCATGGCCATCGAGGCGCAGAAGCGGGGCACTCCTTTCCAGACTGTTTTGGGAGAAAAGCCCCGAAAATTCTGTGACCAGATCATCTATTCCATCGGCGGAATCCGCGCCCCCGGAGGGCGAAAGCTTCTTCATATTGCCGGATGTTTTTATCAGATTACTGGTGCCTTTTCCATCATCGATGGACTCATCGCATTTTTTGCACTTCTGGTGATAGCTGCAGGGAAACTTCTCAACACCGGAACCACCGGGATCACTCCTTTTGAACTCCTGTCCTCTTTGTTATGCTTTTTCATCGGATTTCTCTATTATACCGCAGGGATACGGGCCTATCAGTACGCAAATGACATCGCAAAGGCATCAACAGCACTTCGCTGGGGAGTTGGTATGTTGATCTTTGATTTTATATACCATTTCTCAGAGCTCATCAAACTATTCTTTTCTCCGGCCCATTCTCTTCCCTCTGAATTAATCTACTCTCTTTGGCTGGTCGGCTTGCTGTTTCTGATTTTCCCTGCCCTTTATATCCTTGGCGCATACAGAAACAGACCTCATTCGGGTACACCCTAAATTCCATTTAGGTACAGGGCAAAATGCAAAATAGGACGTAGACCTTTGTAAAAGGTCTACGTCCTATTTCGCACTATTTTGCATTCACATCTTCTTTACGTATTTGAGATACCCTCGCCATGTTGTTGCGAACCTCTCCCAGTCCGTCAGATCTTCCTCATGAATTCTTGCTCCCAAAGCTGCTTTATGTGGTGCTGTCTTCACCAGTTCAGGATCTGTCCGTGCCTCTTTTGCGATTGCTTTAAACGCCGCCACAAACTCGTCAATGTCATCTTTGGAGTATGTTTCTACAGGTTCTGGTGTAAAGGGTTCTGGTATAATGCGTGGATGGTGACTGGTAAAGTAATCTTGGAATCCATAGTCTACAATCCGCCTGCAGATATCATCAGTTGTAACTCCAGTCTCCTCCGTCAACCCTTCCCAGCTAAGTCTTGCCTGCTCAAGCCGGTACTTGCCTTCTGCCATCGGCATGGACAGGCCATCAATTTCCAGAAGTTTTTTGAGCATATAATTATTATTCAAAATGGACAGCTCTGCAATCTGCTTGATTCCATCTGGTCCCAGACTGCGGATATAAGCATATGTCCTTACCAAAACTGCCGGGACACCGTAAAATTTCCGTAATTTTCCGATGCTGTCCGGCCGCTGATAGTCCAGATAATACTTATCTCCATCATATTCAACAGTCGGCACAGACAAAAACCTGGCCAGTTCCTCCGATACGCACTGGGCCCCGGCCCCTGGTCCCTGGCAGCCATGAGGGGAGGAAAATGATTTATGCAGGTTATAATGACACATATCAAATCCTGCGTCTCTGGCTCGGGTGATTCCAAACAGCCCATTCAAATTGGCTTGATCATAGACACATAATCCGCCTGCCTCATGGACAATCTCTACAAACTGACGGATCTTTTCATTGTAAATCCCTGTATCCTCCGGATTGGTAATCATTAAAGCCGCCGTATGTTCCGACACTGCAGCTTTTAGTGCTTCAATATCCGGAATTCCATTCTCATCTGGATATAATGTGATCACTTTATATCCTAGGGTTGCAGCAGCTCCCGGATTTCCTGGATGTGACAAAATCGTTGTGATAATTTCATTTCTCTTTTCTCCTTCTCCTCTCGACTCGTGATAGGCCCGGATGGTTTCCACATTCGCAAAAATAGCCTGAGTTCCTCCAGAAGGTTGAAGGCTTACTTTTGCCATTCCAGATATTGCTTTCAAATACTGCTCCAAATGATAGATAATCTCCAGAATTCCCTGAACGGTGCTTTCATCCTGGTATGGGTGCAATTCTTTTAACTTGTCAGAACGCACAAATTGTTCATGAATTTTGGGGCTATATTTCATCGTACAAGTGCCAAGTCCAATATCAATATTGAGATCCGTCCCGATAGTTTCTTGTGAGAGCCTCATGTAATGGCGTAGAACCTGCATCTGAGACATTTCCGGAAGCTTTGGAGGATTCTTCCTTTTTAGTTCTTTTGGAAGCAGATCTTCTGCTTTTCCAGTGGCTTCCACTACCCTCTGATCTGCTTTTGGAACCAACACGCCCCGTTCTCCCGGACTGCCAAGTTCCATAATAATAGGTTCATCCCATCTTGCCTCATGAAAATCCCGGTCTTTCCTATAGTATCCCATCCTGGCACCCCCTTACAATTCTGTCTAATGCTTCCGCCAGATGATCAATCTCATCGGCAGTAGTCAGCTCCGATACGCAATACAGGGCACTTTGTCCCAGCTCTTTAAAATCTTCACTTAAATCTTTTCCGCCAAAAATCTCTTCTTTTAACAATGCCTGGTTAATTTCCTTGACTGTTTTTCCTGTCCCGGTAAAATCCACTATAAACTCCTGGAAATTTCTGTTCTGGAAAACATTCACCCGGATTCCCGGTACTTCGGACAATTTCTGAATTGCATAATTTACATTTTGTATGATTGTCTCTCCCAGTTCGTACATCCCTTGCGGGCCCATGCTGGCAAGATAAACTCCTGCAGTAATTCCCCACAGCCCGGTCTCGGTTCCAAAATATTCATTTGCATTTTCCCTGCTGCCATGGGAACACCGATAGTTCATGGATCGGCCCCAGCCGTACCGTCCTTCCTCATTGGTCTCAACGATTCCGTACATATAAGTCGGGAATTCCCGGATCAGTTCCACATCTTGCCCACAGGCAATGAAACCTGCTTGTCCGCCACCATACTGAATATGCATCCCCAAAGGCTGAATGTCTCCGCATACGATATCAGCGCCCTGATTCATCGGGCTTTCCATAATTCCAAGCGCAGATACCTCCGGCTGAGCAATGCAAAGAGCTCCATATTGATGTGCCAAATCTGCAATCTCTTCTCCTCTGGTCTCAAAAAATCCAAGATAAGATGGATTTTCATAAAAGACTGCGCCCACATTTCCTCTTTCCAGCTTATCTTTAAGATCCTTAAGATCCATAAGTCCTGTCTCCGGTTCATAGGCCACTTTCACAAGATTCCCAACATTCCGGCAATATGCTTCCGCTTGTGAATAAATTTCTGGATTCATCGTGGACGGAACCAGCAGCGTCTTCTTTGGCGTCTGTCGTCCTTCCATCACTCGAAGAGCAATTCTTAAAGATGATGATACTGCCTGTCCGCCATCATAATTTGTATAACTGACTACATCCGCATCCAGAAGTTCTCCCATCATACTGGTATACTCAAAAATTGCCTGCATTTTCCCATGGTCTGAATAGGTATCTCCACAATATCCTGTCAAAAATTCTCCTCTGGAATTGATTTCGTCACAGAGGGCCGGCACTTGATGTTTATAACATCCGGCACCCAGAAAACTGGTGTATTCTTCTGTAGACACATTTTTTCCAAGGATTCCCAGCACGTGTTTTTTCAGCTCATGCTCACTTAAGATCGGTTCCGGAAGATCTAGCCTTCCTTGATACAAAAGTTCTTCTGGAATCACACTTTTGTAGATATCCTCTACGCTTTCGACTCCCAATTCCTTCAGCATTTCCCCTTTATTCTTGGGGACGCTGTTTGGCATATAGGGATGCACAAAATCTTTTCCCACAATTTTTCAGCTCCTTTCTCTTCTGTCGATCTTTGTCTGTGGGTCAGACAATCTTTTTATCATCGCCGGACAAACAGGTTAAAACGTTTGTTTTGTTCCCGTCTCTACCCGGTAAATGATCTCTTCTTGCGTATTCAAGCGAATTCTGTAATACCCTGATAGGTAACGATCCGTATCCAGGTCACCGGTATCAACTAACATCGGTCTTCCTCCAAGGCCCGCCAGCTTGCTTTTCGTCACAGCCAGACGAATATGATCCTTTCCTGTCATACGGATAATCCTTGGACTGATCTGCTGGTTTCCTCTGCCAAATAAAAATCCATTTCCCCCGATACATGTTACAATGATCTCCGAGTATTTTTCATCCTTTATAAAAGAATATATCGTTTTTTCGTCTGCATCTTTCCAGAAAATTCTGCCGTTTTTTACAAGATCTACTCCCCGGACCGAACCGGATCCCTCCATTTTTTGTTTTATGCGGTATGTCGTACTGCCTGGTCCTACAACATACAGGGTATTTTCCTTCATTTCCGAAAGGATGTCTTTGATAAGACTTTCGATTTCCTCCTCATCAGATGTTCCTGCTTCTTTCGCTCTCTGCAGCCGGACTCTATCGTCAAGTGTCATCAAAAATCCATAAAGTGTAGGCCTTACCGATATCCGTCCCAAATCATTCTCGTCAATATCCATGACTTCCCTGGGCGTAAAAGAAGTCTGCTTTCCTTGAAGGAATCCTTTCAACATCTCCCCTGCCTGCCAAGGATTCACCGCAAAACAAGCAGAGTACATTTTCACACCTGCCGGCACGCCAAGTACACAAATCCTTTCCCCTACCGCTTCACAAATATCCCGGGCTGTGCCATCTCCGCCGCAGAATACCAGGAGATCCACTCCTATCTCTTGAAACACCTCCAAAAAATACAACGTGTCCTCTCTGGAAGTTTCTCCTGTTCCTCTCCTGCCGTCCGTGCCGTTTCCAAGAGATTGATACGGAATGGATGCCATCCGTAAAATCTCTCCGCCCATTTCTCCTTCCGGAGCATATATCTGATATGCCTGCACATCGTCATCATTCAGACAATTCATCTGTTCTAAACATTCTAAAGCTCTCTTAAAGGATGTCTTCTTATATCCCTTTCTTAAAGCTGCTCTTCTTCTGTCAAAGCTATCACTCCCCAGCATCCCTGCTTGTCCGCCAAGTCCCGCCACAGGATTCACCAAAAAGCCAATCTTCTTTTCTGTCTTCCCCATAAAAGTCACTCTATTCTCTATCCAATCCAGTAATTGTTTTATAATTTTCCACTACTTGCAGTATAGCATCTGTCTATCCTTTCATCAATATATTTCAAAAATCTATCTAAAATATTCTAATGGGTACACCCTATATTTTATTTAGGTACAGGGCAAACAGCAAAACAGGACGTAGACCTTTGCAAAAGGTCTACGTCCTGTTTTGCTGTTTTTTGATATTTCCTTATTTACCAGCCATCTGTTTTTCCTGCTGTTCGATCATCTTCTTGACCATATATCCACCAACGGAACCGTTCTGTCTGGATGTCAGATCTCCATTGTATCCTTCTGTGAGCGGTACTCCCAGCTCGTTTGCCACCTCATATTTAAACTTGTCTAATGCACCTTTTGCTTCAGGCACTGCTGCTCTGTTTGATGAACGACTTGTCATTGTTATACTCCTCCTTTTCGTAACTTTGTAACTTCTGTTTTGTTACAACCATAGTATATGGAGGATTTAAATTATTACACTGGCAGTTGATTCATAATTTGGAATTTTTTTCAGCCAGCTGCTATTTTCACGGATCAAAAAATCTGCAGCATCGTTGGCTTTCTGCAAAACCTTTGCATCCTGATAGATGTCTCCTAATCGGAAGTTCATCAGTCCGCTCTGCCGGATTCCGAACAGATCTCCGGGACCACGTAGTTTTAAGTCTTCATTCGCTATTTTAAATCCATCGTTAGAATGGTTTAAGATATCCAGGCGCTCCTTTGTCTCCTTTGCCTTGGAAGAGGTCATAAAGATACAGTAAGACTGATTCTTTCCTCTTCCTACTCTACCGCGGAGCTGATGAAGTTGTGCCAGGCCGAATCGTTCCGCATTCTCAATCATCATAACGGTAGCATTTGGCACATCAATTCCTACCTCAATGACTGTGGTAGATACCAGAATCTGAATCTTATTTTTCGCAAATCTCTCCATAATCTCATCTTTCTGCGTCTGCTTCATTCTTCCATGCAAACAAGCTACTACAATGTCATCTCCCATCTCTTCCTGCAGCATGGCAGAATAATCCAGTACATTTTCCGCTTCCAGATTCTCGCTTTCTTCTACCATAGGACAAATAATATAACATTGTCTACCTTCGCAAATCTGCCTTTTCATAAACGAATAAGCTGTAACCCGATATCCTGTATCCACCACACAGTTTTTTACAGGAAGCCGGTTTGCCGGAAGCTCATCAATTACGGAAATGTCTAAATCCCCATATAAAATAATCGCAAGCGTCCTGGGGATTGGCGTAGCACTCATAACCAATACATGAGGGACACCACCCTTTTTTGCAAAAGCCTCTCTCTGTCTGACTCCAAACCGATGCTGCTCATCTGTCACCACCAGTGCCAGGTTATCATAATGAACGGCCTCCTGAATCAACGCATGGGTACCCACAATAATCTTTGCGTAACCACACTCAATCCGATCATAAGCTCTGCGCTTTTCCTTTGTTGTCATGGAACCAGTCAGTATTTCCACCTTTACCGGAACCTGATATTCCTCAAGCATCCGAGTAATCGTAGCATAATGCTGCCTTGCCAGTACTTCTGTAGGCGCCATCATCGCCGCCTGCCGCCCATGAAGCGCCACCGATAAAAGAGCCAGTAACGCAACAATCGTCTTTCCAGACCCCACATCTCCCTGAACAAGACGGGACATGACCGTATCGGATGCCATATCCGCGGCAATCTCTTTCCAGACTTTCTTTTGCGCTTTTGTCAGCTCATAAGGAAGCTCCTGAATCAAATGTTCCACCCGTGGACAGAAAGGAATTACATATTCATTTACAAATCGCTCATTTTTATTTCGCAGCTTCCGAAGCGACAAAATGAACTCTAGAAATTCTTCGAATACAAGCCGTTCCCTTGCCTGATAAAACATCTGCTTGTCCTCAGGAAAATGAATTCCTCTCAAGGCAAAATTAATCTCTGCAAGATTGTACCCAAGACGCACTTGCTCCGGCAGAGTCTCCTTTTTCAAATTTAAACCGGCAAGCGCCTGCTGCACTGCCTTTGCAACCATATGATTCGTAAGTCCACTTGTCAATCCATAAATCGGCTGGAGGGTATCTTGCTTCTCCTCATACTTTTTACTTGGATAAAAAATCTCCGGATGCTCCAAAACCAGTATCTTCTTACGTTGAACGACCCTTCCCCGAAGCGTAACAGTTCCACCTTTTGCAAATGTATTTCTAAGGAAAGGCATCCGAAACCAAACAACTTTTATTGTGCCGGTCAAATCTTTCAGCATCAGTGTAGTCACCTGAAGTCTTCTGCTTCCAGACACCTGCACTCTTCCAAAGATGGACCCAGTCACAGTCTGAATTTTTCCTTCTTCCAATTCCCCGATAGGTACAGGCGCTTCATACACGTCATATCCCCTTGGATAATACCTGATCAGATCTCCCACTGTCTCAATGCCGATTTTAGAAAAGAGTTTTTGTGTTTTTTCTCCGATCCCTTTTAATTCTCCTATACTTGTCTGCTCAATCATACCTGTCCTGTTATCATCCTTTTCTCATACCGCAGCAAAAGGGCGGAATTCTCCGCCCTTTCCACTTTCACATTCTATCATTAACGAGTAAGAAATACTTACTCTACTGCCATTACATAATAGTAAATGGGCTGTCCGCCAAAATGTGCATCTACATCTACATCCGGATAAAGTTCTTCTATCTCTTCGGTAAACTTCTGTGCATCTTCCTCTGAGACTTCTTCTCCATAATACAAGCTGATCAGCTCAGAATCCTCGTCCACCAGCTGTGCCAGCATCTCTTTCGCAGTGGTCGCTATCTCTGTACCCACCGCAAGGATTCCTTTATCGCCAATTCCCATGATATCTCCCTCATGAATCTCCTTGTCGTCCACATGCGTATCCCGGACCGCATATGTTACCTGTCCGGTCTTTACATTCTGAATCGCCTCCAGCATCGCTTCCTCATTGGTTTTTACGTCAGCATCCGGTATAAAACTAATGATCGCAGTAATTCCCTGAGGAACCGTCTTCGTAGGAATCACAACAATTTCCTTGTCTTTCACCAATGCTTTAGCCTGGTTTGCCGCCAGTACAATATTTTTGTTGTTCGGAAGAATAAAGATGGTATCCGCATTCACCTGATCAATAGCATTCAGCATATCTTCCGTACTCGGATTCATCGTCTGTCCACCTTCGATGATATAATCGGCTCCCAGCTCCTGAAAGATCTCATTTAAGCCCGATCCGATAGAAACAGTAATAAATCCCATCTGCTTGCGTGGCTCGCCGGCCTTCTTCTCTTCCTCTTTTTTTGCATCCTCTTCTGCCTGTTGGGCTGCTATCTTCTGTGCGTCCCGGATCAGCTTCTCCTGATGTTCTTCCCTCATATTGTCAATCTTCATACGGGAAAGCTGTCCAAACGTGAGCGCCTTCTGAATTGCAAGACCTGGATCATTGGTGTGTACATGTACCTTTACCACATCATCATCTGCCACACAGACAATAGAATCTCCGATGGAAGCCAGATACTCCTTAAACTCATGTTCATCTTTTTCTGTAAATTCTTTCTCCGTAAGAATAATAAATTCCGTACAGTATCCAAATTTGATATCTGCCGTTTCCTGGGCACTGATTTTTGTCACACGGCTTCCTTCGCCCGGGGCAATCGAACTTAGATCAATCTCTTTCCCCTGAAACGCCGCATACGCTCCCTTAATCACTTCAATCAGTCCTTGTCCGCCAGAGTCCACAACACCTGCTTCCTTCAAAACCGGGAGCATCTCCGGTGTCTTTGCCAGCACCTCTTGCGCATATTCTATCACCGCCGGAATAAAGACTTCCAGATCATCTGTCTCTTCTGCCATTTCCGCAGCTTTATTTGCAATCCCACTGGCCACAGTAAGAATCGTTCCTTCCTTTGGCTTCATAACAGCTTTATATGCCGTATCCCTTGCTCTCTGGCATGCTGCTGCAAGTATCACCACATCAATCTTATCTTCATCCCGGATCGCTTTTGTAAATCCTCTCAAAAGCTGAGATAAAATGACTCCTGAATTTCCACGGGCTCCCCTAAGAGACCCAGAAGAGATCGCTTTAGCAAGATCTTTCATATTCCGGTCTGAAAGAGCCATCACCTCTTTCGCAGCAGACATGATCGTCAAGGACATATTTGTCCCCGTATCTCCGTCCGGTACAGGAAATACATTTAACTCGTTAATAATCTCTTTTCTTGCTTCAATATTCTGAGCGCCCGCCAAAAACATTCTGGCAAGCATATCTGCATTTATAGTTTTCGTAGCCACTTCTTATGTTCCTCCTTAACTAATC